>CAVTEU010000001.1:0-62521 GCA_963733905.1 uncultured Actinomycetes bacterium
GGCAGCCCCCGCCGCCACCACGGCGGCGGTCGAAACAACCGTGGCCACGGAGACCACCGTGGCAGCGGTAGAGACCACGGTGGCAACGGAGACAACCGTGGCCACGGAGACGACGGTTATCCGCAGCGGACGATCTCTCCGCATACGGTGAAAGCACCGATGCCGATCCGGCGCTGGTGGAAAAGGCCCTAGGCCCGGTGGAGCTGACCGAGCCGAATCATCCTGGCTTCGATCGCCCGGGCCAATCAGGACCTGGATCAGGCCACCATCGACAAGGCGATGGAATGTTACAACTCGACCGCAGGAGTGCGACACCGGAAGCGGTGGCGAGGTGGTGATGGGTTATGCCGACGGCGGCGGGCTCAACGTGTGGCGGCAGGTGAGCCAGATGGAGGCCATCCTCCAGGCGCTCACCTACCCGGAGATCGGGGCCATCGTCTTCCCTGACGCCCAATGTCCACCGACCCTGCGGTCCCCGCCAGTGACATCAGGTTCATGATCGAGAGAGGGGTCGACTTCATCGTCGGCTATCCCGACAGGGGTGTGGCCATCGCTGATGCCATCAAGGCGGCCGAGGCGGCCGGGATCCCGTACATCCCGTTCTCGGCGGGCTGGGTGGGTCTTCCCGATCAGGAGGGCGCCCTCGTCCCAGGTCAGGACTACCTGGCCGTGGTCGGTGAGGACCTCTGTGCCCTCGGTGAGAGCTTCGCCGGAGTGATCAACGAAGGGGTCGGCAGGGGACGGTCGGCGTGCTCGGCGGGACACCCGGCAACGCCCTGACGCTCGGTTGGCAGCGGTGCACATCCCCGCCTTGGCCGAAGGGATCGACGTCGTCAATCCACCGGCCGATGAGAACACGACCACCGGGGACACCTACTGGGTGAACGACTTCGCCCGCGACGTGTCCGAGGGTTGCTGACCACCAACCCCGAAATGGCCGGATGCAGCTACGAGTACGCCGACGGGCTCTTCACCGCGCTCAGGCATACGAGAGCTCGACATCCCGGAGAACCTGACCGTGGCGATGCGCACCGACGAGCAGACCCTGTTCTGCGACTGGGCCGAGCGCAACGACCCGAAGTACAACATCTGGTTCTCGGCCGGTGGCAACTTCCAGTCACGGACCGCGGTCACCGCGGCGATGCTGAACATCGCCGGCGCCGAGATCCCGGCAGAGATCGTCGTGCCCCACGTGATGCGTCAGGTGACCGAGGACGACTGCAACCCGGATCGGGTGACCCCGATCGTGTCGGGAACGTCGCTGGTGCCCGACGAGGTGCTCGCGCTGATGTTTGCCGGAAGGATGATTGAGGCAATCCCAGAGGAGAGCGACCCCGGACATCGTCCTCGAACTGAGCGGGGTTTCCCGCCAGTTCGGGGCGGTCCGGGCGCTGACCGATGTCAGCTTCGACTGCCGCGCCGGCGAGGTTCACGCCCTCGTCGGCGAGAACGGCTCGGGGAAGTCGACTCTCCTCGGGATCGCCAGGGGTTTGTTGACCCCGATCTGGGCACCGTCCGGATCGGGGGCAAACCCTCGCGGCCCGACTCGCCGGCGCTGGCCCGGAAGCTGGGTCTGGCCATGGCCTACCAGGACACCTCGCTGATCCTGGCCCAGCCGGTCAAGAACAACCTCTATCTGGCGGCGCCCCCCGACCAGCGACCGCCTTTCTGGCGGCGGAAGAAGTGGGCGCGCAAGCTCCTGGCGGAGTTCGACCTCGACCTCGAGCTCTTCCCCGACGCTCCCGCGGGGTTCCTCACCCTCGCCGATCGTCAGCTGTTCGAGGTGGCCAAGGCCCTCGTCTCCAATCCGAAGGTGCTGCTTCTCGACGAGCCCACCACCGCTCTTGGGCCCCGACGAGGTGGAGGCGCTTCATCGCGCGGTCGCCGCCTGCAGGCGGCGCGGGATGGGTGTGGTCTACGTCAGCCACCGGCTCCCCGAAGTCCTCGAGATCGCCGACCGGATCACCGTGCTCCGGGACGGTCGGCTCGGGGTACCTTCGATGCGAGGTCGACTACCGAGTCCGAGCTCGTCGAACTGATCGTCGGCCGCCCGTTCGAGGCGGCGTTCCCGACACGGTCCGCCGATCCGGCGAGGCTCGTGAAGTTCTGGTGGTCAACGGTCTGCAGGGTCAGTCGTTCGGTCCGGTGAGCTTCACCCTCCAGAGCGGCGAGGTCGTCGGGATCGCCGGGGCCGAGGGCAACGGGCAACCCCAGCTCTTCGACTGTCTCGCCGGCAGAACTCCACCTCGGGCGGGTCGGGTCGTGTGCGACGGCAAAGAGCTCAGCTTGATCTCAACCCACGAAGCGGTCCGGTCGGGGATCATGTTGTTGCCCGGTGATCGCAAGCACGAGGCGTTGATGCCGGTGCTCGGGGTCCGGGTCAACTCAACGATCCAGTCGCTCCGGCGCTTCACCCGCTTCGGCTTCCTCAGAAGACGAGCGGAACGCCGGGCGGTAAGGAACTGGTCGACCGGCTCGAGGTGCGCACGCCTTCGCTGGAACAGCCGGTCGAGTTCCTGTCCGGTGGCAACCAGCAAAAGGTCTCGGTCTCGCGAACCTTTCTGAGGAAGCCTTCGGTCATCCTCGCCTACGAGCCCACCCAAGGTGTGGACGTCGGATCGCGATTCGACATCTACCAGGCCCTGCGGTCCCGAACCGACGCCGGCGCGGCGCTCCTCGTCAAGTCGAGCGACCCCATCGAGCTATCGGGGCTGTGTGACCGGGTGCTGGTGATGTCGCGGGGCACGATCATCGAGGAGATCCCCGGTGACGAGCTCGATGAGCGTCGCATCACCGAGGCCATCGTCCGTGGACCCGGGCTGTCCCGTGCCGGCCGCTCGCCCTCGGTGTGGCGATGCCCAAAGCGGCCGCCGCCCGGCCTCATGACAGAGACCCTCGACGGGGATGGTCGACTCTCGAGGCAGCTCGTCCGCAGGGTCCTCCGCAACGCCCGCGACGTCAAAAAGTGGCGCAAGATCGTCAAGGTCCGACTCTGGATGCCGGTGGCTCTTCAGATCCTGCTCTGGGCGCGCTGGTCTGGTACACCAACTCCCGGTTTCCCGGATTCGTCAACACCACCAACGTCTCCCAGATCCTCATCCTGGCGACCCCGCTGATGGTCGCCACCATCGCCCAGACCCATGCCCTCCTCGTCGGGTACATCGACCTCTCGGTGGGGGCGATGATCAGCCTCGGGGTGGTCATCGCCTCCTTCCTGATCGGCGCCGGCACGAGCCCGCACCCGGATCCTGATCGGCAGCGGTGCGATCCTTCTCGCCGGGGTGGCGTCGGCCTGGTCAATGCCGGTCTGGTCCGCGGGGTCAAGATCCCCTCGATCATCGCCACGCTGGCGACCCTCAGCATCCTCGACGGGATCTCCCTGACCATGCGGCCCACCGCCCAGGGGATCATCAATCCCGACCTCGTTTCGGTGCTCGCGGACGGTATCGGGCCGATTCCCGTGGCCTTCATCGTCGTGGTGGTCGGGGCGGCTCTCTTGGATGTCTGGCTGCACGTCGCGGATCGGGTCTGCAGCTGCGGTCGGTCGGGTTCGACGAACGGTCGGCGAAACGGGGTGGGATCAGGACCAACTGGGTTCGGGTACGGGCGCTCCTCCTGTCGGCTCGTCCTGGCCGCGGTCGCCTCTTTCTTCGTGATGGCGCGGTCCGCGATCGGCAATGCCCAGATCGGCTCGACCTTTGCCCTCAACAGCATCACCGCAGCCGTGCTGGGAGGCGCGGCTCTGGCCGGTGGCCGGGCCACGTTCATAGGTGGCATGGTGGCCGCGCTGCTCCTCGCCCTGATCCTCACCGTCCTGCCCTACCTGGGTCTGTCACCCGACGACGGTCTGATGATCATCGGCGTGCTGGTCCTGCTCGGGATCATCCTCTTCCAGGTGGGGGACATCAAGGAATTGGTCAAGAGGAACTACCGGCGGGCCCGCCGCTCGGTGATCGGAAGCCGGCCACCGAAGGCCGCCGCGCTTCCCGCCCTCTACCCGTCCGGGACCGACTTCAGTGTGGTGTCGACAGGGAGAAAGCTGATCCAGGGCGGGACTGTGCTCAGCCTTGACGCCAAGGTCGGTGACTTCGCCAACGGGGACGTCCTCATCGAAGGGGACAGGATCCTCGCGGTGGGACCGGGTCTGGCAAACGGCGGAGTCGAGGTGATCGACGCCTCGGGGATGATCGTCATGCCCGGGTTCGTCGACACTCATCGTCACATCTGGGAGGGCATCCTTCGCAACATCGGGACCGACGTTCCTCTGGAGGGGAGGACCAGCTACATCTCATTCGTCCTCCACAAGCTGGCGCCCGCCTTCCGGCCCGAGGACGCCTATGTCGGCGATCTGGTCAGCGCCCTGGGCGCCATCGACGCCGGGATCACGACCCTCCTCGACTGGTCGCACATCCAGGCCTCGCCGGCCCACACCGACGCCGTGATCCAGGCTCTCAAGGACTCGGGTCTCCGGGCAGTGTTCGCCTATGGGTTCCCCTGGTGGGGCAAATGGGAGGAGCGTCAGCCGAGCTGGTTCGTCCGCGCCGCCACCGAGCACTTCTCGACCAAGGACCAGATGCTCACACTGGCCCTGGCCGCACCCGGGCCCGAGTTCACCGACTTCGAGGTGGCCCGCGACCACTGGAAGCTGGCCCGGGAGACCGGCGGCACGGATCACCGCCCACGTCGGTGTCGGGACCTACGGCCAGGACGAAAAGGTCCAGGAGATGGGTGAGGCCGGGCTGCTGGGCCCCGACACCACCTACATCCACTGCACCACCCTCAACGACACGGAGATCCAGATGATCGTCGACACCGGAGGCACCGTTTCGCTGGCCTCGCCGGTGGAGATGATGATGGGCCACGGGATGCCCCCAATCCAGAAGTTCCTCGACCGGGGTCTCCGTCCCAGTCTCAGCATCGATGTCGAGACCAACGTCCCGGGCGACATGTTCAACCAGATGCGTTCGGTGCTGACCCTGCAGCGGGCCCTGGCAGCCGCCGAGGGCAAGCCGCCGATCTCGACCCGGGAAGTCCTGGAGTGGGCCACAGTCGAAGGGGCCCGGGCCAACGGGCTGGAATCCAAGGTCGGCACCCTGACCCCGGGAAAGAAGGCGGACATCATCATGCTCCGCACCGACCGGATGAATGTCACCCCGCTCAACGACCCAGCGACCGCCGTGGTGGCCGGGATGGACACCGGGAACGTCGACACGGTGCTGATCGGCGGGCGGGTGATGAAGCGCCACGGCAAGCTGCTCCACGTCGACTGGCCGGCGGTAAAGCGGACGGTGGTCGAGTCCGCGACTACGTGGTCGAGAAGTCGGGCTTCAAACTCCCGAAGATCTGACGAACCATCCGGTCGGCGTCGTTGGCCCAACCCAGGGTTGACAACTAATACTTGAAGGAAATCAACGCGAGGAGCACACATGGAGAGTCCCGCTAGCCGCTAGACGGAAACTGACCGGGAGATCGTCGTCTCCCACCTGATCGACGGCCCCCCCGACCTCGTCTTCGAGGCTTTCACCGACTCGGCACACCTGGGTCGTTGGTTTGGACCAAACGGGTTCACGGTCACGACACACGCCTTCGAGTTCCGGCCAGGTGGTGTATGGGACTTCATCATGCATGGACCCGATGGAACCGATTACCCAACTGGATCGAGTGGCTCGAGATCAGCCCCCCGGAGCGAATCGAATACCGGCATGGCGCGATCGTGACGATCGGGAAGTCTTCACATCGACCGTCACCATCGCCTCTCGGGGGGACAGAACTGAAATCACGCTGCGATCCGTCTTCGACACCACCGCGCAACGCGATAGCGCCGTCGATCACGGCGCCATCGAAGCTACCGAGCAGACCCTGGGACGGTTGGCGGAGTTCGTGGCGGTGAGAAGCGGGGATGCGACTGGCGAGGAGAAGACATGACCAAGGTGTTCTCGCCGCCAGTGGTCGGGCCCATCTCCGCTACACGGCCAAATACGGCAGGTTGATGCCACCGATCATCCGTCAAGCCACCGACGAGGACTGGCCTTCGATCTGGCCGTTCTTCCAAGCCATCGTCCGTGAAGGGGAGACCTATGCCTACCCGACGGACCTCACGTCCGAGGCGGGCCGGAGCTTGTGGATGGAGCCCTCCCCGGGACAGACGGTGGTCCTCGAAGACCGAGGAGACGATTGTCGGGTCGGCGAAGATGGGACCCAACCGGCCCGGCCCGGGCGACCACATCGGAACCGCCAGCTTCATGGTGACGCCGAGGCACGTGGCCTTGGCATCGGCCGTCTCTGGGCGAGTACGTCGTCGACTGGCACCGTGAAAGGGATACCACGGGATCCAGTTCAACGCCGTTGTCGAGAGCAACACCGCGGCGGTCAAGCTTTGGGAGAGCCTCGGGTTTGCGATAGTGGGGACAGTCCCCGAGGCGTTCCGCTCCCCGAGCCAAGGTTTGGTCGGCCTCCACATCATGTACCTGTCGCTGCGGTGAACGGCGGATCGACCTGTCCCGGTTGCTTACGTGCGACTCCCCGGCGTGCGGCGGTCCGACCCACCGCTACATCGGCGCTTCATCCGGCGTGCTGGGATCTGTACACGAGGCTGCTCGCCGGCGAGCCGCCGATGCCGCCTTCCCGTTGGTCGCCACTGCTGGTCGACGCGTACGCCGCCCAGCACCCTGGTGACGATTCGCCGCAAGCCACCCAATCGGTGGCGGTCCACCTAGTCGTACTGACCGCCGTCCTCATCGAGGATCGGCCGATCGCCGATGCCATCCCGCTGCGTGTCGCCGCCGTAGAAGCGGGACGCGCCGCTGGCGGGTACCCGAAGCTCGACCCCGTTCCATCGGAGTGGGAACTCACCATCGCCGACCTGGTCGGGGCCAGCTACCGCAGGGTGAGTTCCTGCCGCGTCGCCGCCTACGTCGAGGGGGTACTGCAGCGATGGGCGGCCCTCCACGGTGAACCATCCATGGCTGGTACGAAGCGGCAGCATCGAGAATCCGGAGTTGACCGGGTGCGTCCCGTGCCCTCTGACCGAGCGGATACTCCCAGCCATGTCCCTCTTGGCCCGTGTGGATGCCACCGAATGCGCGTAACCGTTGGGAACGACGGGAATCGGCGGCTCAGGTCGTCGATACCTCAGACCGCGGTAGGCGGAGTGACGGGGAAGACTGCCGGCAAAGCCGCTTGCGTCAATGACGTTGGGGGCTCTCTCGAAGGGTTCGAGTTTGACGATCCTCGTCAGCCAGCGAATTGCCGCGGTGGGAGTCTCGTACCACCAGAGATCGTCGCCCTCTTGGACCTCCCGGTATGGCCAGCGTCGGGGCGTGCCACATGTTGAACGAGAGCGGATTCTCGATTCCCCGCTTCTTGGTGGGAAGCTGATGCCCACGGCTCGTCACGTACCCGGTCATTGCCCCTCCGGTGTCTTGCCGTTTGAATGTCGCGGCACACGAATTCCGGTAGTACGCCCGGAGGGACTCGAACCCCCAACCTCCTGATCCGTAGTCAGACGCTCTATCCAATTGAGCTACGGGCGCAAGGATTGTGCAGTCTCGCAGGGGTAGCCGGCGAAGACCAGCGGCACTCGCTCATGTTAGGCGGCCGGTCCGTAAATCGGGTCTAGGGTCGGCGACGGCAACAGTCGACAGCGAGAGGAGCGCGCCGGGACTCACCATCTGTGCGGTTCGGACCCGACGATGGAGGCACGGTCGCAATCATCACGTCAACGCCCTCGCGACGAAGAGCATCCAGCTCAGCGTGATCCGCCTCGTCGTCCGTGACGAGTACGTCGATCGCGTCGACACTGATCGTCTGCCACATGGTGTCTCGCCCGATCTTCGTGTAGTCGGCGAGCACGATCCGCTGCTCGCCGGCTTTGGCTAGGGCACGGTCAGATGAGGCCACGATCACCTCAGGGGTGGTCAAGCCGCGGCTTCGAGACACACCGTTACCCGACATGAACACCTTGTTGACCCGCAGAGAACGGAGGCTCTCCTCCGTCAGCGGGCCGACCAGCGCCCGGATCGAGCGCCGCAGGGAACCGGCCGTGGCCACGATCTGGATGTCTGAGACATTCATCATGGCGTCGATGACGAGCAGCGAATTGGTGACCACCGTGAGATCGGGAACCAGCATGATCTGCTGGGCGAGCTCCAAGGTGGATGTTCCGGGTCCGAGGATTATCGAATCCCCAGGCTCGATCAGGGATGCTGCTGCGGTGGCGATCGCCACTTTCTGTTCGTGGGCTTCTGCCGTCTTCTCCAGAAAGCTCAACTCTCTGGCCAGCGAATCGCGAATAGATGCGCCGCCTCGAGTTCTGACGAGCAACCCTTCATCGGCCATTCTCTTCAGATCCCGTCGCACAGTCAGCGCAGAGACGCCGAGTTCATCAGCCAGCGATGGGATGGAGACCACGCCCGCTGTCCTCGTTCTCGAGAGAATCAGTCTTCGTCTCTCAGCCGGGATCATTCAATCATTGTATACCATTTCTGATCGTTTCTGAACAACGGATGTCATTCCGACCTATGGCCACCTCTTCAAGCCTATCCTGATGCTTCTGGTCGGATCAGGCGCCCAATTCGCAGCCCGACACCGAACGTCTCACCGGTTGACGCTATTGATCAGACTTGATACCGTAACGATCGTAGTTGGTAACTCTCGTTCGATTTTGGACGACGTGAGTTGCCCCGCAGAGCACCGGAGGAGGACTATCCATGCGACAGGACCGAACCATGGCGAAGACCGTGGTGCTGGTAGCGATGTTCGCCCTGCTCGTTGCCGCCTGCGGCACGACGGCAGGCGACACCACCATCTGCTGGAGCGACGGACACGACGTCGGCGAGCACCGAGGCCACGGAAGCGACGGCAGCCCCGACCACCGAGGCCACGGAACCGACGGCAGCGCGACCACCACCGTCGCCGGCGGAACCGACACCACTGCCAGCGGAGGTCTGGAAACCGACGAGGCCGCGCAACAGGTTGACCGGACCGAGGGCGACACCTGCGTGTACGGCGACTACAACGGCGGTGTCGAGCACGTCGACCTCCTGAGTGGTCTGGTCGGCTTCGCCCAGTCAGAACGGGAAGCAAACCCGTTCCGGATCGCGGAGACCGAGTCGATCGTTGCCGAGGCTGAACGGCTCGGGGTCGAACTGATAACCACCAACGCCGAGTCCGACTTGAACAAGGAGATCTCGGACATTCAGAGCATGGTGGATCAGGGCGCTGATGCTCTCATCATCTCGCCCTTGAACTCCGAGGGGCTCGACCCGGCTCTCACCTATGCCCAAGAGGCCGGTGTCCCGATCATGACGATCGATCGTCGCTTGACGACGAAGACAGCATGCACCGACTACATCGGTTGGGTCGGTTCCGACTTCGTCGAGCAAGGTCGACGAGCCGCCGATGCGATGATGCGTGTCACCGGCGATGAAGGGAACGTCGCCATCCTCCTCGGCGCACCTGGTGTGAATGTCACCACCGACCGCAACGACGGCTTCCTCGAGCAGCTCGAGACCGCGGGCTCGAACCTCGAGATCGTCGCCCAACAGGCGGCCAACTACGAGCGGGCCATGGGGCAGACGGTGACCGAGCAGCTCATCACGAGCAACCCGGAGATCACCGCGATCTACGCCCACAATGACGAGATGGCGCTGGGAGCCGTTGCCGCCCTTCAGGCCGCCGGATATGCCCCCGGTGATGTCGCCATCATCACGATCGATGGCACACAGGGTGCGGTCCAGGGAATCATCGATGGATGGATCTCTGGTGTGATCGAGTCGAACCCCCGATTCGGACCGCTCGCCTTCCGTGCTCTCGACCTCTTCTACAACGGAGAGGGAGTGCCCGAGGTGACCATCATCTCCGACAAGGAGTACACCCCCGAGAACGCCGAGGCCGAACTGCCCAACGCCTACTAACCAATCCGAAGCGCGCGAGACTCTCTCCGGCCCTTCCACGACGACGAGGGTGATGACTCCCGTGGCCCCTGGCGAACCGACGCTCCAAGCGATCAAACTCACCAAGCGGTTCCCGGGGGTCATCGCCCTCGATTCGGTCTCCCTCGACATCCATCCCGGGACCGTTCATGGATTGGTCGGTGAGAACGGCGCTGGGAAGTCAACGCTGATCAAGCTGATCAACGGGGTCTACCGAGCCGATGAGGGTGAGCTGCGACTGGAGGGTGAGCCCGTTGCCTTTGCCGGCCCTCGTCAGGCCTGGGAAGCCGGTATCAGCACGACGTTTCAGGAGATCAACCTCGAGCCCTTCATGAGCATCGCTCAGAATCTCCTGCTTGGTCGGGAGCCAACGCGGAGGTTTGGGCTGGTCGATGTCAAGAAGATGAATACAGACGCGGCTCGCCTCCTTCGTCGATATGGCATCGCTGTCGACGCACGGCGCCCTCTCGGCTCGGTCGGCGTCGCCGTGCAGCAGATGATTTCCATCGTCCGGGCGGTGTCCACTGACGCGAAGGTCGTGATCCTCGACGAACCCACTTCGTCACTGGAGCCCAACGAGGTCGAGCAGCTGTTTCGGGTGATCCGAATCCTTCGAGACGACGGCGTGGCCCTTCTATACGTGAGCCACGACCTCGACGAGATATTCGAGCTCTGCGATCAGGTGACCGCCCTGCGTGATGGTCGGTTGGTCCACACAGGACCGGTCACAGACATCACCCGTCTGGAACTGGTTGCCACCATGTTGGGGCGAGACGTTCAGGACGTTCGCTCTTCGGGCAAGACCGCGTTCAACCTCGATGGCCGCCGCATCGGCGCCGAGCCAGTGCTGGTAGCCAACGGTTTGACTCGGCACCGCGTCCTCACCCACGTTTCCCTGGATGTGCGCGCGGGAGAGGTCGTTGGACTGGCAGGTCTCCTCGGGTCGGGCCGTAGTGAGACTGTTCAGGGGATCTTCGGATTGTTGCGGCTCGACGACGGTGACATAAGAGTGAAGGAATCGACTCTCAAGCGTGGCTCCCCCGCCGCGGCCATGTCCAAGGGTGTGGGCCTGCTCCCAGAAGACCGGAAGGCCGAAGGCATCGTTCCGACTATGTCGGTCAAGGACAACATCACCTTGGCGGCAGGCCGATCAGTTGCCAGATGGGGGTTCGTGTCGAATTCCAAGGCGGAAGCGATCGTCCGCAAGTACGTCGACCGACTACAGATCAAGGTGACCGACCTGGATCAAAGCGTTGACGAGCTCTCCGGGGGCAACCAGCAGAAGGTCCTGCTCGCAAGACTTCTCAGCAACGATCCTGAGGTCGTCCTGCTCGACGAGCCGACGCGAGGAATAGATGTCGGGGCCAAAGCCGAGATCCAGGGGTTGATCGATGAGCTGGCCATCGACGGCCTGGCCGTCATCCTGATCTCCTCGGAGCTCGAAGACGTCATCGAGGGCTCGAACCGCATATTCGTGCTCAAGGAAGGAGTGGTCGTCGGCGAGTTGGATGCTGATGCCATCAGCGAGGACGCGGTGATGGACCTCATCGCGCATGCTGACACGGAAACTCGGCAGCAGTCATCGTGACCGCCCTCACCAGCTCAGCGCCCTCGATCACGTCGGAGAGGGTCTGGAGATTCGTCCGTGAGAAGGGTGTCTACCTTGCCCTTGCCGTCGTCGTCATATTCAATCTCATAGCGACTCCGAACTTCGCATCGTTGCGAAACCTCCAGCTCCAGCTGGTTCAGGTGGCCCCTGTTGTGATAGTCGCTTTGGGCATGGCGTTGGTGATCGGCACAGCCGGCATCGATCTCTCGGTGGGCGCAGTCATGGCGCTGGCCGCTGCGATGGTCGCCATCTTCGTGGATCAGAGTCCATGGCTGGCGATAGCCATGGCGCTCGTCGTCGGGGTGGTCGCCGGGCTCCTCAATGGGTCTCTGGTGGCGTTCCTAGGCATCCAGCCCATCATCGCCACTCTCGGCCTGTTTGTGGCCGGGCGCGGCATTGCCCTCGCGTTCACCAGCGGGCGACTGGTCGAGATCTTCGATCCGACGCTGGCCGCCGTCGGGCAGAACAGACTCTGGGGAGTACCGATCGGTGCGCTCATCGCCGGAACCCTGGCCGTTGCTACTGCAGTGTTGGTGAGGCAAACGCGGTTCGGAAGAAATGTGATCGCCATTGGCGGGAATCCTCGGGCGGCTCTCGGCGCCGGTTTGCCGATTCGTCGAGTGCTGCTCGCCGTCTATGTGGTCTGTGCTGTCTTCGCTGCAATCGCTGGAATGTTGGTCACGGCCCGATCGGCCGCCGCAGACCCGAGCTTCGTTGGACTATTGATCGAGCTCAGCGCGATAACGGCAGTCGTGGTTGGCGGAACTCCGCTGAGAGGCGGCAAAGTCAGAATCCTCGGCACTGTCGCCGGCGCGCTCCTGATGCAGTTGGTCTTCTCGACCCTCATCCGGCATGACCTATCCGACTCGGACGCGAGGATGGTCCAGGCGGCGATCATCATCGCCGCGGTGTACTTCCAGCGCGATCGAGGTGCTAGATGAGCGCGCTCGACCTCTCTCGACCTCCCGCCCCGCCCCCGCAGGAGGGCGATGTGGAGCAGGAGGGCCTGGTCCCAGTCACGCTGGCATATCTCAGACGCACTCCCGCGATCCCCGTACTCATCGTGGTGGTCTCAGTTGGTGCGGTTGCCTTCGGCAGCACGTTCCTGAGCGCCCGGAACTTCGCCAGCATGGCTGTCGCGAGCTCGTTCCTCCTGATCATCTCGGTCGGTATGACTTTTGTGATCATCAGCGGCGGAATCGACCTCTCGGTGGGCTCGATGCTGGCATTGGGCGCGGTGCTGATGGCTTACTCGTCGAGGTGGGGCTCCGGCCCGGCGATCCTCATCCCCCTTGCCGTCTGTACCGCGATCGGCCTGATCCAGGGGCTCCTGATCGGCAAGGGCCGCATGCCGCCTTTCATCGTCACCCTGGCAGGCCTGCTCTTCGCCCGCGGGCTCGCATTCAAGGTTTCCGACAACGGCAACACGACTCATTTGATCCCGGAAGGTGAATGGGTGGTTGCCCTCGGGCAATCCACCTTTCTCGGCGTCGGCCTGCCCGCCTGGATCGCTCTGGCGGTCCTCCTGTTGGGGATGGTGTTGCTGAATCGGACCCGATTCGGCTACACCACCTACGCCATCGGTGGCTCCGAGGAGGCGGCCCTCCTCATGGGAGTTCGGGTGGTCCGGGTCAAGATCGTCCTGTACACGCTGATGGGCTTTCTCTGCGGTGTGGCCGGGCTCCTCGTCGCCGCCCGGTCGTCATCGGGTCTCTCCACCATCGGCGCCGGCCTCGAGTTGGAGGCGATAGCCGCCGTTGTCATCGGGGGGACGCTGCTCACCGGAGGGTCCGGTGGGCTGACAGGGACACTCGCAGGTGTGCTCCTGCTCGGCGTGATCGAGAATCTCATCAACCAGGTCGGAACTCTCAGCTACTACCACCAGCTGGTCGTGAGCGGAGCGTTCCTCATCATCGTTGTGTCGGCGCAGAGCCTGTTCGCCAAACGCGAGCTCCGCAGAGCAGGAAAGGTCACCTAGCACTGGTGGACACCCACCCCATGGCCAAGAGTTCGACCAGCCTGGCCGATGGTCGCGCCCTGATCTACTTCGACGACCGAGCCCCCGGTGGCCATCCCGAGGTCGACACGCGCGATCTCGGGCCATCCTCCACTGATTCCGAATTGCGCTTCGATCCCCTGCAGGAGGAGTGGGTGATAGTGGCGTCGCACCGTCAAACGAGGACCCATCTCCCACCTCTTGACGAATGCCCGCTCTGTCCGAGCACCCAGCGGCCACGCCAGCGAGATCCCTGCCTCCGACTACGACGTGGTCGTTTTCGAGAACCGCTTCCCGTCATTGACCTCATTGCCAAAGACCACAGGTCACAGCGGTCTCCTTCGTGTCGCCGGCGGCGTGGGCCAATGCGAGGTCATCTGTTTCAGCAGCGACCACGAGACCTCGTTCTCCTACCTGTCGGACGAGCGTCTGGGCACGATCGCTGATTCGATCGTCGATCGGACGCAGGAGCTGTCACATTTGCCCGGGGTCGAGTACGTGCTGGTCTTCGAGAATCGAGGATCCGACGTAGGAGTGACGCTCCACCATCCTCATGGGCAGATCTACGCCTATCCCTTCATCCCGCCGAAGCCGAAACGGGCTCTCCAAGCGGCGGCCCGCTTTCGAGTCGACCACGACACGTGTCTCTTTTGTGCGGTGCTCGACGCCGAGATCGAGGATGGGCGGCGCATCGTTGCCGAGACGGCCAACTTTGTCGCCTATGTGCCGTCAGCGGCACGGTGGCCCTACGAGACCCACATTCAGCCACGAGCACATGTTGCCGACCTCGGCGACCTGACCAGAGACGAACGCCGCGAGCTGCTTCGCCTCCAAGCCGATGTCACTGCGGCATTCGATGGGCTCTTCGACGAACCCGATGCCCTATCTTTCGACCCTCTTTCAGGCTCCGATCCATGAGATGCGTGAGCTCTCCCATCTCCGAATCGAGGTCGTTTCGCCGAGGAGAGCACCGGGCAAGCTGAAATACCTGGCATCCAGCGAATCTGCCGCAGGCGCCTTCATCAACGACGTTGTCCCGGAGCGAGCCGCCACTCATCTTCGGGAGTCCTGGAAGGGGCTGAGAAATGGAAACCAGAACAATGACTGACCAGGTGCGAGTGGCCGTGGTGGGAACGGGGGAATGGTGGGGTCGAGAGCATGCGCGGTTGTTCAGTCGCCGTGCCGACACCGAGTTGGTCGCGGTCGTCGGGCGAACCCGGGAGAAGACGGAACAGCGTGCCGCCGAATTTGGAACCGAGCCCTATCTCGATCTTCACCAGATGCTAGAAGAGAAGGCACCTGATCTGGTGTCGTTGTGCTTGCCCAACGAGGGGCATTTCGAGACGACGATGAAGACAATCGAGGCCGGATTCCCGCTTCTGGTCGAGAAACCACTGGTCTTCGATCTCGACGAGGCCGACCGTCTACTTGCCGAGGCCCAGGAGCGTTCTCTCTTCTTCGCCATCAATTTCAACCATCGTTACGCCGTTCCTGTGCGCCGGGCACGCGACGTCGATCGAGAATGGCGAATTGGGCCAGCCCGTCTTTGCCACCTGGCGATTCGGAGGCGAGGCGGGCACGAGCGCACACCCTCACGCAAATCTGATCGAGACCCAATGTCACGGCTTCGACATGCTCGAGTACCTATGCGGTCCGATCGAAAACGTTATGGCCCAGATGGTCGACAATCTCACCGGACTAGGTAACTCGACGATGGCCATCGCCGTCAGATTCTCCTCCGGCGCGGTCGGGAGCCTCGTCGGTAGCTACGACTCGTCTTATGCCTACCCAAACACCCACTACCTCGAGGTCAACGGCACGCAGCGGTCGGTTGCTGGTCGAGGATACGGTTCGTCGCTACGTGTTGAGCAAGGCGGGCGACGAGCACTCCACTGTGTGGGAAGCGGGTTACTTCAACGACAGGGATCGGGCGTTCCATGAGATGTTCGATCGATACCTCGACGACCTTCTTGTCGCTTTCACGAATGGCGAGGAACCCCCGATCCATGCCCGAGCCGGACGAAGAGCACTGCAGCTTGCGCACGCGTCTATCGAATCGTTCGAGTCTGGCCGACGCGTCGCCACCCCTTGACTTCCGTCCCCCGACCTCCTAGGAGAGCGATGCCTCGAAGAGCTCCCACTGACCGGGAACACCCCGCAGGCTGACCTTGCCGAGCGGGACGAACTGAAGGTCGGTCCCGGTGGCCAGGTCTCGCACGGTGCGCGTCACCACCACTTGATCGGGTCCGGCTGCGCCGAGGGCGCGGGAGGCGATGTGGACTCCGATCCCGCCGACATCGTCCTGGCGACGCTCCACCTCACCGCTGTGGATGGCGGCCCGCACCTGCAATCCCATGCGGGCCACCGCCTCGCGTAGCTCGAAGGCGCAGCGCAATGCTCGGGTGGGCGCATCGAAGGTGGCCAGCATCCCATCACCGGTGCTCTTGACGTAGCGACCCATCCACCGCTCGACCTCGGTACGCGAAGCGTGGTCGTGGCGGTCGAGGAGCTGACGCCACGCCCGATCGCCGCGGGCGGCGGCCTGCCCGGTCGAATCGACCAGGTCGGTGAACAGCACCGTGGCCAGGACCCGGTCCACGTCCTGGGCGGCTTGCAAGGAGCGCACCTGCTCCTGAGTCCAGGAGTAGTCCTCCACGAATTGACTGGTGGGCGCTTCCGACTCGGGCTGGTAGGTGAGGAGCACGACTCCTGAGCTGAAGGTTCGAGACTCGACCAGTCGGAGATGGTGGGTTTCGATGCCATCCCGGAACAGGTGCTTCCCGCTACCGAGGATCACCGGGTAGAAGAGGAGCCGGAACTCGTCGATCAGCTCGTTGACGAGCAGCGTGTCGACCAGGTCGGGGCTCCCGTAGCACCAGCAGGTCGCCTTCGGACCGCTCCTTGAGCCGAGCGATCTGAGAGACGACGTCGCCGCTGAAGATGGTGGAGTTGGCCCAGTCGGCGCGGGTGAGGGTGTTCGACACCACGTACTTCGGGATCTCGTTCATCCGCGTCGCCAACTCCTCGTCGCCGGTGGCGGTCGGCCAGAAGGCGGCCCAGATCTGATAGGTCTTGCGACCGAGGAGGAAGGCATCTGCGCTGAAGACAGGTTCCGGTTGAACCAACCGTCCTCCTCGTTCTGGACCCGGAGCGCCCAGGCGTTCTTGCCGTCCCGATGCTCGTCGAAGCCAGGCGCCTCGATGACGCCGTCGACCGTGACGAACGCGGTGACCACCAGCTTCATCGGGCTCATTCTGCCCGGACGTCTCGAGCGGTGGCCGGAATCCGGGAAACGAACTGCTTTGAGTGGAGAGGGGTGGCGCTCAGCGTCTCCCCGGCAATCGTCGCCACAGGATTCCTGGCACGCCCGGAGGGACTCGAACCCCCAACCTCCTGATCCGTAGATGTCCAAGCGGTGTCCATGGCTGTCCGTGATTCGATCCATGCCTGGAATCAGCAAGGGCCTTCGATTCCACCGGCGTCCACAGACACCCGCCGCGAGTCCACACCGAATGGCTCCCAACTTGGCTCCCGGCCAGAACCCTGGCCAGCGACGTGCAGCGGAGACACTGGCTTCCGCGGCGACCCACATATGGCACGGAACGTCTGGCTGGGGCGCAGATCGCCGATTATGGGCGCACTACTGATGGGTTGCGCTGACCCACGTCGAGATGTGCCCATCCGCTCTGTCTACTCCAGGTTGGGAGGGCTCTTGCCAGCGATGGTGGACCGTTCACTTCTATCTGGCGACTTGTGACGGCGTCGGTCCACGTGATGCGCCCCAGGTGCCATTCGGCGAGAGCTCTTGACTGAGCAGTGACAACGAGGTCTTCCTGGAATCCTGGGTGGGTGCGGCAGACCTCGGAGTCGGGACCATTGAAGATCACCCAGAGTTCATTTGCTTTGACGGGAAGGTCAGGAAAGTCGAACCTGACGATGGTTCGTTTGTTGGGTAATGATTCGAAGTCGAGGTACGACCGCACCCAGGATTCGAGGACCACTCCGGGATCGAGATGCTCGGGAGCGAGTTCGATCCATCGTTCGCCCCATGTGCCGAGCGCCACCATGACAGGCTCCAGGTCCTTTCCTGCTTCTGTGGGTGTGTAGGTCTTGCCGCGCCCGGCTGGGTTGGGTTCGATGCTGATGACGCCTGCTCGGTGAAGCTCGCTGAGTCGAGTTGAGAGCAAGGTCCGAGAAAGGCCGGGTGCTCCGTCGGCAAGTTCAGAAAACGTACTCACACCGTTGAGAATGTCTCGGAGGATGATCGGAGTCCACCGCTCAGCGAGGATTTCGGATGCTCTTGCGATCGGGCAGTACTGGCCGTATGTCCGCACATGTCAAGTTTCTCACCGAGTCAGCTGCGGCGTCAATACAGTTTTTGTACTTCCATCCATCTTCCCGATGTGGCAGGATCGTTCCGTGACCTATTCGGAGTGGAGGAGTCAACCACCATGGCGAGTACTACGACGACAGTGACAGATCGCTTCGCCGGGTTCAGACGGGCAGAAGAAACGGTTTGGGATTACTACGGGTTGAAGCCGAAGGAGCACCTCCTCGGCACCGGCAGTGGCCGAGTCGTGAGGTTGCAGGAAGTCGGCTCAGGCGACCCCATACTCTTTATTCACGGCTCGGGAGGTTCCGGCGTTTACTGGGCACCCCTCGTCAAGGAACTAGCACCCCAGTTCCGGTGCATCCTGATCGATCGACCAGGATGGACACTGAGTACACCGGTTGACTATTCGGATGGTGACTTTGGAGCCACCGTGGCGAGCATGCAAGCCGATCTGCTCGACTCACTGGAGGTCAGCAAAGCTCATGTGGTCGGTGGATCGATAGGCGATGTGTACGCGCTTCGATTCGCCCAATACCATCCTGACAGAGTGCTCGGCGTAGTGCTCGTCGGCGGCGGTCCGCTAATAGCCGAAGTCCGGCCGCCAACGTTCATCAGACTTCTACGATCGCCCCTGGGACATCTGATCATTCGCATCCCACAGAAGCCAGGCATGGTGCGCAAACAGATGGAGGGCCTGGGGCACAAGTCAAGCCTCGATCAAGGACTGATACCGAACGAGCTCATCGACCTGTATTCCGCAGCTAGCCGCCATACCGACGCCATGCGGCACGAACGAGATCTGGTTAAAAGCATTCTCGACCGCAAAGGATTCGTCCCCGGTTTCACCTTCAGCCGAGCTGATCTCCGAGACATCTCCGCACCAACGCTCATGGTTTACGGCAGCAACGACCCGGCAGGCAGTATCGAAATGTGGACGCAGTTTGTCCAGACCATGCCAAACGGGACCATTCAAGTCTTGTCGAATGCCGGACATCTCAACTGGTACGACAAGCCCGAGGAAGCCGGAGCACAAATGAGGCAACATCTAGGCGGCGTCCACGGATGACGGCACACATGTAGCGGCCGATGCTTACAGGCCCCAAAGACCGACACACACGATCAGTGTCACGTGCCAAGGTGATCTCCCGAATCGACGAGGTCCGATCGGGCGAATGGCTCCCAAAGGTCGCCATGCTCAGGACCCTTCAACGGCACGCGATACGTTAATCCCTTGCTACCGCGCCGGATTTCAGTGGCCCGCCCGGGGCGACTCGAACACCCAACCTCCTGATCCGTAGATTGCCAAACGGCGTCCATAAGGGACCACAAAAGTCGCGTTCGGCCTCTTCCTGAGTCTTTCGATTCCATCGGCGTCCACGGCCGTCAGCGTCATCCACCCCGGATGGCTCCCAACTTGACTCCCAGCTAGAGCCCTGCCAGCGATATCGCAGCACGGACACTGGCCTCTGCAGCGACCCATACATGGCGCGGACCGCTTGGCTGGGAGCGCAGAATGTCGGCTATGGGCGAGGGGAGTTCCGGCGGCGAAGAGGGCGAGAGATCCCACAACCTCGACTTCGACGTCCACGAACGATTCCGACAGGGATGTCTTCGAGACCGTCACGGGTGTCGCTGAGGTTGTCAAAAATCCCCCTGTCTGTTGGCAGCTTTGAGAACACGCGGGCGGGTGCAGAGTGATGCTCTTCGATTCCGAGCACCGTTGCCCGAACAGGACACCTCCAGGGTCGAGAGCGGATGCGGCATTCCTGATTGCTGTCTCTTTCGGCTTCCAGTGTTCGGACCCGGCAAGCAATGCAGCACGGCGCTCAGGGCGACCGAGTCGAACGGACCGCGAACCGGGAGGGGTTTCAGAACGTCGGCTTCGACAAGGGTGGGGGAGAACCTCGACAGCCGATTCGCACAGTGGGCGAGCACGTGTCGGTTCGGGTCCAGCAACGTCAATTCCATGCCGCTCGGTGCGGCGACATCGATGAAGTACCCAGTCCCGGGGCCGATGTCGAGATGGCGCTCACCAAACAGAGGGCGGTATCGGTCGACCAACAGAGACTTAGGTGATCGCAACACCACCTGGGCCATGAAGCCGAGCACCCACCAGTCGTATATGGCGAGAAGCACCGGCCCGTAGCCTCTCTGACCCAAGTATGCCGGATCACTTGGGTCCATCCGAGCTCCCCTCTTTGATCCAGATACTGCTGCTCCCGAGAATGGCTCCCACGGCCTGCCGGCCGGCCCACGGCCCAACCCCGACGCGGCGAAACTCATGGCTGACCAGGGGTTTCGCTAGCACGCCCGGAGGGACTCGAACCCCCAACCTCCTGATCCGTAGTCAGACGCTCTATCCAATTGAGCTACGGGCGCAAGGATTACGCAGTCTCGCAGGGGTTGCCGGCGAAGACCAGCCGAAATGAGACCCTTCTTCGGCTTCAGAATGTAACGACGTCGGTGTCGAGCCATCCCAGCCGATCGGCGGAGAGGTCGATGTCGACTTCTTCACAATGCCACATCGAAGCTAGGATTGAGAGCTGCGGCCCGACCGCGCCGCTCACTTTTGCTCGCGGATCCTCCGGCCCGTCGAACCGGAACCACTGCTTGGACCAGTGACCACCACAGTTGCTCGACGCGCGCCCGTAGGAGAAGAAGTCCCATGACCCCTGGTTCGGATCCATCCATAGGATTTGTATCCACGTTCCCGCCCACGGTGTGCGGGATCGCCACATATAGCGCCTCCCTCGTCGAGGCCATTGCAGGAGTAGGGGGAGAGCCAACAAGCCGGTTGGGCGTGGTGAGATTGAGCGACGGATTCGCTGGTGATGCTGGCGCGCCCGTCGTGTTCCATCATCGGACTGGCGACCACACCTCCCTCCGCACGGCGACTTCGATCCTCAACACGTACGACACCGTTTCGATCCAGCACGAGTTCGGCATATTCGGCGGCCGAGATGGCATCGAAGTGCTCGATCTCATGTCGGGCCTGGATGTACCTACCGCCGTCACTTTTCACACCGTCCTGCGTGAACCCACAGCTCACCAGCGGATGATCATGGAACGACTGTGTGACTTCGCCGAACTGATCATCGTGATGAGTGAGACCGCCTCCCGGCGTCTGGTCGACCGTTACCACGTCGAGCCAGGTCGAATCGATGTGATCGCACATGGAGCAGACCCTGAGTTTGCGGGTCCGTCGCTCGTCTCGGGCGATCGTCCCTTGATCCTGACTTGGGGACTCATCGGCCCGGGCAAGGGCCTGGAGTGGGCGATCGCGGCCGTCGCCGATCTCGTTGACATGAATCCGCTCCCCCGTTATCTGATAGCCGGTGCCACCCATCCTCACGTGCGCCGGGAGTCGGGTGAAAGCTATCGCGAAAGTCTCAAGTCGCTGACCCAGGACTTGAGATTGGGGAAGATGATCGAGTTCGACAACCGATACCTGAGCCGGGCGGATCTCGCCCGTCTTGTCCGCAGTGCCGATCTGGTCGTCCTCCCATACGAATCGGTCGAACAGGTGACCTCAGGAGTCCTCGTGGAGGCGATCGCAGCCGCAAAACCGGTGGTCGCCACCGCATTTCCCCATGCCGTTGAACTGCTCTCCGGGGGTACCGGATCGGTCGTGCCCTTCGGCGATCCCGATTGTCTCGCCGGGGAGCTGCGGCAGATCCTCTCTGATCGACCGACACGGTTGCTCATGGCGCAGCGAGCGCAACAGCTCGCAAGGGAGTGGTATTGGCCCACGATCGGTGAGCGGTTCGCAGCGACGATGTCAGAGATTGCGACACCGGACCTCCACGCCGCCCTGACTCTGGATCGTCAACATGCCGCGGGGTGACCTCGCAGATCTCACTCACC
Source organism: uncultured Actinomycetes bacterium (assembly GCA_963733905.1). Classification (GTDB taxonomy): domain Bacteria; phylum Actinomycetota; class Acidimicrobiia; order Spongiisociales; family DATADW01; genus DATADW01. Next base: position 21,735 of record CAVTEU010000001.1, read on the forward strand.
CCACCGCAGGCGGCGTTCGGTTTCCCCGTCCGACTTTCGGGCATCTGCGAGACCTCACTGAAGATTGTGGTCTCTGGGAGCACGCTCGCTATTCGACGCCGCGGCCGGAACATGGGTTCTGCAACGACGACAACGCACGCGCACTGGTGGTCGTCGCACGCGAGCAGACCGAGGACCTGACCGATCTCGCGGTCATATATCTCGGTTTCGTCCTCTCCGCACGAAAACCTGACGGCAGATTCCACAACCGTCGGGATTCAAGAGGCTCATGGGTTGACGACACCGGTAGCGACGACAGCGAGGGAAGGGCATGGTGGGGCCTCGGTGCCATCGCCCGACAGGGGCCGGAGGCCTGGATGAAGGAAGCCGCGCTCGAGGAATTCGAGTCCTGTGCAACCTTCCAATCGTTGCATCTGAGGTCGAACGCGTACGCGGCACTGGGAGCGGCAGAAGTCGTCACCGGGCGGGGTCAGGTCCAACCTGCTGTCGAGCTACTCGATCGAGCAAGCAGCTTGATCGCCACGGCTGCCCGAGCGACGATCGGGTGGCCGGAGACCAGGCTTACTTACGACAATGCCCGAATCCCAGAGGCACTCATCGCTGCGGGGATCGCCCTCGGAGATGCGCGTCGGACGAGCCTGGGGATTCGTCTTCTCGATTGGCTGGCACTGAACGAGAGCCAAGGAAACCGGTTCAGCTTCACACCTGTCGGAGGGCGTGAGCCCGGTCATCGCGAACCGGGATTCGATCAACAGCCCATCGAAGCGTGGGCCATGGCCGACGCCTGTTATCGAGCCTGGTCCGTGACGGGCGAGTCGAGATGGGCAAGAAGGGCCCTGCGGGCCGCCGGTTGGCTTCTCGGCAACAACGACAACAGATGCCCTGCTCTACGACGCTGAATCCGGCGGCACCTTCGATGGGTTGAACCCAGATGGAGTCAATCTCAACCAAGGGGCGGAATCGACGCTGGCCGGCATCGGGACACTCCAGGTCGCGGCGAATTGTTGGCGCGACCTCGAGTCGACCGGAGTGGAGTGTGCTACGGGACCCGAGTCTTCTTGGCGTCGTTCGCCGCCCGCTTGGCCTTCTTGTCCTGCCTCTTTTGCTTGAGGTCTTTCGCCGCCACCGTCTTGGTGTTCTTGCCGCCTTTGTCCTTGTTGCCCATGCGCGCCTCCAAGCCGTGGCATGCCAACTGTGACCGCCACCTCGGTATTGTCTCACACCCCCAACAGCGAGAAGAGAGCTGCAGCGAGGAGGAGGCTCCCCGTAATCACTCCGGTTACCGCGCTGATCGCCACGTGAACGCGACCTTGCCAGTGGGACTGATGCCAGCGCTCCGAGAGTCACCGCTACCGCCAGAACGTAGAACATCGGATCGTGGAACAACGAGGCGAGCGGGAAGAAGTGGACCCCGACTACAAGCGCCACCCAGGGCGGGATCAACTCATTCCTCCTCCTGGAGGCCAGGTACCACGCTCCCAGTCCGGCAAGCACCACCTCGATGCCAACCACGATGCCAAACGACTGTCCGGTGTCGGCGTCGAACACCGTCCCGGTATCCCAGTTCAGCCAAGCGACGACCCCTCCGGCGATGGCGGTGAGCAAACCGGCCACGGCGCCAACGATGAGCCATCGCCGCCAGCCAGGCGGCGGCTGCTCCTGGGCCCAACCGAACCAGGCGGAGGCGAAAAAGCCGAGAATGGCCGCACTGACGGCGGCATCACGGACGAACTCAGCTGTCACGGGATCCAATCAGCGGATGATCTCCCCGAGGGCAGCGAAGCGGATCATGTGCGCCTGACCGGCGTGGAGGGCGTACTCGTCGATCATCTTGACCAGCGTCGCCCCCAGCGGTTTCCCGTGCCCGGCGCCCGGAGAATCGATGGAAGGGAGGTTGGCAATGGCGCGATCCGACTTCTCCACCTCCTTCAAGTAGGTCGCCAGGTCTTCGTCGACGGTTTCCACCGAGCCGCCGGCGTAGTCATCGTCCCCGTAGAGCATGCTCCTCTCACCACCACCTAGCCCCCAGGCCAAATAGCCATGCTCCATCTGGGTCATGTGTCGAACCAACCCGAGCACCGATAGCTCCACGGGAGGGACCGACCATTCGACGAGACCCTCGGGTGTCAGGTCGCGCAGCTTGCGAAGGAACTCATGCCGCTGATATGAGAGCCAGTCCTCGAGCAATCGACGCAGGTCGGTTGTCGGCTCCGGCTGCTCACGTCTGGAGAAGTCGATGTCGCTGAGGCTCACGGAAGACATGACCTCCTACTTACCACGGCGGATGTGTGCCGTGCGTCAACCCCGGACCGTCCCTTCCGAGGGCGGTCCCATCGGGGCGGAGGAAATTGGCATCGGTGGCGCTACCGCTGATCCGGAATCCGTGCTCATGGACCAGGGTGTGGTGACGGCGGCAGAGCAGAATCAGGTTGTCCAGGTCGGTGCGGCCCCGGTCGAGCCAATGCTTGATGTGATGAGCGTCGCACCACGTGGGGGGACGGTCGCAACCGGGGAACCGGCAAGACCGATCGCGCACCGCCAGAGCCTTGCGCTGTGCCGGTGTCACGGTGCGCACCGCCCGGCCCACGTCGAGGGGCTCGGACCGTCCTCGGGTGATCACCCGGCTCACCTTGGCGTCGCAGGCGAGGCGCCTGGCCGTCTCCGCCGGGATGGGCCCGGTGCGCTCCAGCTCACAGGTGGTGCCGGTCCTCCCCGAGCAGAGTCTCCAGGTCGACCAGCACGTTGAGATGGGGTGGTTCCCCGCCGATCCGGGTGTCACCCCGGTCGAGGAACCGACGGCAGAGGTGGGTGAGTGCCTCGGCGCGGCGGTGTCCCAGCGCTGGGGTGGTGGTCGCCGGCGGCGTCGCCTTCGGGGACCGCCATCACCGCATCCAGGGCGGTGAGCACCACTTCCCCCGACTCCGGGTCGAGTTCGCCGTCGATTCGGACCATCCCCTCCCAGGTGCGGGAGGCGTGGAGGAAGCTCCGCTCCTTCTGTTCAGTCAGGTTCAGCGGCCCGTCCTGCGCCTGGCGCCAGTAGTCGATGGCGTGGTGCAACTGGCGCACCGAGAGACGGCCGGCAACCTCGACCAGTGTCTCCTCGTGGCGCTGGTAGGTATCGGGATGCGCGGCGGCTGCCTTGGCGAGGACGCGGACCTTGGGGAGGGACAGGTCGCCGGAACCGAGAGCGGCTGCGGCGAGAGGCATCTTTCCGAGTGCCCGCGCCACGGCCACCTGTTGGCGGGCAGCGGTGTTGCTCATCCCACAGGCGACGGCCAGGTACCGGGCTGTGGAGAGGATGCCGTCGATCTCGAAATAGCGGCGCCTGTCGACCTCGGCGGTAATCCTCAGTAGCTGAGACTGGAGGAGGTCGACCGCCCGAGCCTGCTCTACCAACTCCTCGTCGAGGGCAGCGTCGCTCAACGAGGAGAGATCGATCGAGGCCAGTTGATCGATGGTGGAGCGAAGAGTGCTCATGTTGGCGGCTCCCGTGTGCTGTTCCTGCTGGGCGTTCGCTCTCGAAACCAGCGGGGAGACCGCTCACCATGGGTCGAACGCTGGAGCCATTATATCGAACATGTGTTCGGTCGTCAAGAGGGGGTCGATTTGTCTTGGCCCCGTGCCGCTGCTCCACCAAGAAGTTGATACCTTGCCGTCGTGGACGTGGTCGATTGGCTCCTGGAAGGCGACCCCGCGGTCCGTTGGCAGGTGATGCGTGACCTGACGCGGCGAGCCGGCGAAACGTGTTGCGGCGGAGCGCGCCCGGGTGGCGTTGGAAGGATGGGGTGCCCAGCTTCTCGCCCTTCAAGATGACGACGGACAATGGGATGGTGGCGCCTATAACCCGAAGTGGACCTCTACCACGTACACCCTCCTGCAACTGCGAGACCTCGGCGTCGATCCAGCAGCCGGACGGATGACGAAAGCCGTCGAGCTAGTGGGCGATCACGTGAAGATGGGGAAGGCCGAGTGGCCCTTCTTCTCTTACCGAGGAGAGACGTGCATCACCGGGATGGTCTTGTCGCTGGCGGCGTACTTCGGCAAGGCCGGCGATGATCAAGTTGTCGAGTGGCTCCTCGACGAGCAACTCGACGATGGTGGTTGGAATTGCGCCACGGTCCGCGGGTCGCGCCGCTCTTCGTTCAACACGACGATCCTCGCGTTGGAGGGATTGCTCGAATACGAGAGCTCAAGGGGTGGCGCGGTCGACGAAGTGACCGCCGCCCGGATGAGGGGTCACGAGTACCTCTTGGATCGTGGGATGTTCAGGTCGGCGAGCACCGGCGAGGTGGTCAGCCAAGGATGGACCCGGTTCTCGTTCCCGCCTCGGTGGCACTACGACGTGCTGCGGGGGTTGGATTACCTACGGAGCGCACAGGCACTATCCGACCACCGTCTGGATGAGGCGATCGCCATGGTCGAGAGCAAGCGGTCCAAGGACGGGCGGTGGCCGCTCCAGAATCACCACAAGGGCAAGGAGCACTTCGCCATGGAGCCGGGGCCCGGGAAGCCGAGCCGATGGAACACGCTGCGTGCCCTCCGCGTCCTCGAATGGTTCAGTCGGATCGACTGAACCAAACCGGCCCGTTCTGGCAACATCGGTCACCCGACTCGAGGAGACGCGCGTGGACCGGCGGCTCGACGAACTCTGCCAGAGGTTCTGGGAAATGGTAGATGGAGTGGAACCCGGTCAGAGCGACGCTGCTCGGCGACCACAGGTTCGACGACCGGCTCCCCGATCTGAGCGTCGCCGCCGCTCACAGGCACCGTCAGAACCTGCTCCGGCTGCACGATGAAGTGACAGCGGTCGCAACCGACAACGTCGGCGACGAGGTCACCAAGGCCATGCTGCTCAACGAGCTCCACACCGATGCCGAGATGATCGATATCGACCTGGTCGTCGCCCCGTGCGACCCGATGATCGGGCCCCACAGCACCCTGCTGCGCGCCGCCGCGCATCACCTCGGTCGCCGAGCCGGCCCAAGCGGAGTCGCTGATCGAACGGTACGCCGGGGTCGCTGAGCTGCTGGCGCAGGCGGCGGATCGTCACCGGCACCAGCTGGCCACGGGCAAGACACCGGTAGACGTCAATGTGCGGAGGGTGCTCCACCAGATCGACCAGTACCTCTCATCACCCGTGGAATCGGACCCGTTCACCCAGGCGACGCTGCCCAGCGACTGGGAGGGCGCCGAAGCCTGGAGGTCGCGCATCGCCGAAATGGTGGAGCAGGAAATCCGACCCGGGTTCGCCCGCTACCGCGAGATGATCGCCGACGAGATCCTCCCCGCCGCCCGCTCCGCCGAGCGACCCGGAGTCACCCACCTCGAGGGCGGAGACGATGCCTACCGGCGGCTGGCAGCGGTGTTCACCTCGCTGCCCACACCGCCAGAGGAGATACACCGGATCGGGACCGAGGTCGCCACCGAGCAATTGCCCGACGAGTACGCCGAGGTCGGAAAGCGGCGCCATCGACGAGACCAACCTCGACGCCATCCTGCAGCCGGCTGCGCGATGACCCGGCGCTCCGATTCACCACCGAAGCCGAGATAGTCGATGCCGCCGAGGAGGTGATCGCCAGGGCCATCGAGGCGGCACCGAGGTGGTTCGGCGTGATGCCCGAAGCGGGATGCGCGGTCATGCCCGTCCCCGACACGCTGGCCGCCGACATGCCGCCCGCCTACTACTACCCCCCGGCTCCCGACGGTCTCGCGTCCCGGCACCTATTTCGTCAACACTCACGAGCCCGGCACCCGGGCGAGGTTCGAGGCGGAATCGGTCGCATTCCACGAAGCGGTCCCGGGTCACCATTTCCAGGTCGCCCTGGCCGCCGAGATGAGCGATCTCCCGATGTTCCGCCGTCACGCTCTGGTGATCCCATTCGCCGAGGGGTGGGGGCTATACGCCGAGCGTCTCGCCGACGAGATGGGCCTCTACTCCACCGACCTCGATCGGCTCGGCATGCTCTCCGCAGACTCGTGGCGCGCCGGTCGGCTGGTGGTCGACACCGGGATCCACGCCCTCGGTTGGACATCGGCAGAGGGCGGTCGATTTCCTCACCTCGTGGAGCGCGGTCGCACCTTCGGTCATCGAGGTGGAGGTGGACCGCTACATCGGTGTGCCCGGGCAAGCCCTGGCCTACAAGATGGGACAGTTGGAGATCAGCAGGCTCCGCGCCGATGCCGAGCGGCGGTTGGGGAGCCGACTTCGACATCTCCGGCTTCCATGACACCGTCCTCACATCCGGCTCGGTGACGCTCGAAGTCCTCGGCGACCAGGTGCAACGGTGGGTGGAGGCGCATTGATCGAGGTCCGCACCGAGCGACTTCTCCTGCGGCGGTGGAGAGACGAGGACCGCGCCATCTTCGCCGCGATCAACGCAGACCCTGATGTCATGAGGTACTTCCCCGGCAGCCTGACGCGGGAGCAGTCCGACGCCCTCGCTGACTCGATCGAACTGGGATGGGATGACAGGGGTTTCGGGCTGTGGGCGGTCGAGGTGCCCGGGAGAGGTCCCCTTCGCTGGGTTCGTCGGACTGAGCGTCCAGACGTTCATACCGCTCGATCCTCCGCCGGTCGAGGTGGGCTGGCGCCTCGGCAAGGAGCATTGGGGCAAGGGTTATGCCACCGAAGCTGGGCTGGCCTCGCTCCGGTTCGGATTCGCCGTCGGGTTGGACGAGATCGTCTCGTGCACCACCGAACAGAATTGGCCATCACGCCGGGTCATGGAGCGGCTTGGGATGCAGCCACGACTCCGACGACGATTTCGACCATCCCAGGTTGTCCGAGGACTCGCCGCTGCGCCGCCACGTCCTCTACCGGATCGGGCGGCATCGAGTGGGCGGCGAGAGGGTTTGAACGTTCGGCCCCGACGCTAGTGGCGGTGCCGACGGAAACCGATGTCCCGCCGTATCAGTCGGCGGTTGAGACCAAGCACCATCCTGCCGAGTCCGTCCCCTGGCTCGTAGTCGACGTATCCGAGAGACTCGTAGAGTCCTCTTGCCGGATTCTCGGCGATCGACACTCAGAGAGATCCGTGCGATTTCGTCGTCACGCGCCTGCTCGTGGGCTGCGTTCATGAGTAAGCGTCCGATCCCGCGGCCCCGATAGCCGTCAACAACCGCGATTGCCAGTTCCGGGGTCTCCTCGTCGACGAACCCCTCCCCGTGGGCTTCTTCGGTGAAGTACCGGTACCAGACGAGCCCGACCGGCCGGTCGTCTACTTCGGCGACCAGGGCGACATCGCCGTGTCTTCCCCACCCCTCGTGGAAGACCGACACCTGCGGGTGTGCGAGGACCCATTCCACCGGTGGCAATGTGGCGTCACGACCGCCAGTCGAGTGCGGCGTAGAGCATCTCCCGGAGGAACTCGACCTCATCGGAACGGAGTTGCCGGATGGTTGCGGTGTCGTGTTCGCTGTTTGCCATCGTGTCGCACCACCTCAGGGCAGCGACTGCACGTGCCGTGCCGGGGAGACTCGACTTGGGACCGGGCGGAGAGGGAGGGATTTGAACCCTCGAGGGGGCTTTAAACCCCCTACTCGCTTAGCAGGCGAGCGCCTTCGACCGCTCGGCCACCTCTCCCTGCGCCGGGAGGGGACCCGGCATGGCCACGGTAGTCAGCGACACGGCGGACGGCAGGACCGCCTACCTCTAGTTCGCCACCTCGTAGACCTCCCAACGGTCGGGGACGCCCTTGAGCTCGTGGCTCCCCCGTTCGCGGAACTCGAAACCGGCACCGGCCACGAGGTCCTTCACCGTCCTCGATACGAGGACCTCCCCGGCACCGGCGAGGCCGGCTATGCGAGCCCCGATGTGGACCGCCAGGCCGGACACGTCGTCGCCCCTTATCTCCAACTCGCCGATGTGCAAACCACATCGCACCGCCATCCCCAACGACACTGACGCCATCTGCGATGGCCCGGGCACACCGGATTGCTCGCGCCGGACCATCGAACGTGGCGAGGAACCCGTCGCCTGCTGTCGCAATCTCACGCCCCCGCCAACGCATCAATTCGGCTCGCACAATTGCATGGTGCCGGTCGAGCAGATCTCGCCAAGCCGTGTCACCCAGCGCCGCCGCCTTCTTGGTCGAATCGACGATGTCGGTGAAGAGGACGGTGGCCAGCACCCTCTCGGGCCCACCCACATCGCGATGACCCGTGATGAATTCCTCTATCTCCTCGAGGAGCAACTCCGTGTTGCCACCCCAGAAGGCATGGTCGGCGCCGGGTAGCTCCACAAGCCTCGCGTCGGGGACCTTGGAGGCGATATAGCGGCCTTCTTCGATATTGACGTCGAGGTCGTCCACTCGATAGAGCAGCAGGGTCGGGACCCGATATCGAGGGGAGGATCGCGGTCAGGTCGATCATCGAGTTCATCCTCATCAGCGCCCCCGCAGCACGGGGGCTCGCCGACAACCGCTGGTATTTCTGCAGCCAGGCCTGGAACACCTGGTCGTCCGCTCTGCTCGGAACGAGGTAGCTGAAGATCTCGGGATCGCCCCATGTCTGTTCGATCGCCTCGATCTCGGCCAGCCGATCCTCGGTACTCGGTGCCCAGGGGTATTCGTCGCTGCGAATCTTGGCTGCATAGCTCCCCGTCAGGATCAGCGAGTCACATCGCTCTGGGTAGGTAGCGGCGAAGAGCATGCACATCGCACCACCCTCCGAGTGCCCGAACAGCACGGCCCGCTCGGAGCCGACAGCGTCCATCACCGCCCGGAGGTCATCCATGCGGACCTCGAGGGTGGGGAGGTCCTCCAAGGGCACGGAGTCGGACAGGCCGGTCCCCCGCTTGTCGAAGGTGATCAGCCGCGAGAAGGAAGCGAGCCGGTTGAGGAAACGCGCCAGACCCGGGTCTTCCCACATCACCTCGATGTTGGAGACCCACCCCGGCACATAGACGAGATCGCGCTCCCCGAGCCCACCACCTGGTAGGCAATGTTGACGTCCCCACTCCGGGCGTAACGCGTCGTCACCATCGGTCAATCTCCCAGCGAGGAGCGTCGCGGACTGCTTCCGTCTTCCGTCTTCCGTCTTCCGTCTCAAGGAAGCGGAGGGAGTGGGATTCGAACCCACGGGACCCGAATGGGCCCGGCAGTTTTCAAGACTGCCGCCTTCGACCGCTCGGCCATCCCTCCAAGAATCGCCCGATCGCTCGACGGTACCGGGCAGCGGGATCGGGTGCCCTGACGGAGCAGGGCTCAGCGGAGGGAGTGGGATTCGAACCCACGAGAGGGTGGTAACCCCCTACGGCATTTCGAGTGCCGCGCACTAGGCCGGACTATGCGATCCCTCCAGATGGGTCGATTCTACCGGTGGACCGGGTCCCGCCCACATGGGTCAGCCCGGCGAGGCGTACACTCCGCGGCCCACGGGTGCCTGCCTCAAGGGGGGGCGCTCTTCATATTGAAGAGGAGGACGGATGAACACTCGACCACGGAGCACCTTGCTCGGCTCTGCTTGCGGTGTTGACCATCGTCATCGCCGCATGCGGCGGCGGTGACGCAACCGACACAACTGCGGCCGGCGGCACTGCCACCACCGCTGCAGGAACTGACACCACCGCGGCTGCGGTAGAGACAACAGTGGCGACGGAGACAACCGCCGGCGCGACCGACACGACTGCCGGCGCGACCGACACCACGGCCGGAGCAGCCGGCAACCTGGTGATCTGGGCCGACGAGCTGCGGGCCGGGGTCATCGAGGAGATCAGCCCGGCGTTCACCGACGCCACCGGGGTCGGCGTCGAGGTGCAGATCGTCGACTTCGGCGACATCCGCACCCAGGTGACGACTCAGGCGCCGGCCGGCGAGGGCCCGGATCTCTTCATCGGGGCCAACGACTGGACCGGTGAGCTGGCGGCCAACGGTGTGATCGAGCCGGTCGACCTCGGTTCGAAGAGCGGCGACTTCTTCGAGCTCTCGCTGACTGCCTTCTCGATCGACGGCCAGCTCTACGCCGTCCCGTACGGATACGAGGCCATCGCCCTCTACTACAACACCGACCTGGTCCCCGAGCCGCCGGCGAGCATCGAAGATGCCGTGGCGATCTGCGAGGGACTGCCCGACATCGAGAACTGCATCGGGCTGCCCGGCGGTGGCGACGCGCCCGACGCCTATCACCACTACCCGTTCATCTCGGCCGGTGGCGGGTACATCTTCCGCTTCGATCCCGCCACTGGGTTCGACCCCTCCGACGTCGGCCTCGACACCCCCGAGGCGCTCGCCGGGGTCGAGGTACTCCAGACGCTGGTCGACGATGGCGTGATCGGGTCGACCAACTACGACACGGCCAAGAACCTGTTCCTCGAGGGGAGCCAGCCGTTCTGGATCACCGGGCCGTGGGAGCTCGGCGGACGCTCAACGAGGACGAGCGTCGACAGTGCCATGGAGCGTGGCCAAGCTGCCCACCATCGACGGCAACAACCCGGCCCCGTTCGTCGGCGCCCAGGGCTTCTTCGTCAACGCGTTCAGCGAGAACAAGGTGCTGGCCACCTCGTTCCTGCTCGACTACGTGGCGACGCAGGAGACGATGGAGGCGCTGTACGCCGCCGACTACCGGCTGCCGACGTTCACCGCCGTGTTCGAGGCGGCCGCTGCCGACGATCCGGTGGCGCAGACCTTCAACGAGTCGGCAGCGGACGGCATACCCGCTGCCCAACATCCCGGAGATGGGCGCGGTCTGGGGGCCACTCGGTGACCAACTGCTCCTGCTCCGCAACGGTGAGGTCGAATGCCGAGGAGGCCATGGGGACCGCCGCCGAGCAGGTGAGATCCGCGGTTGGGGCTGGTTGAGCCGAACGCGTGCCGCGAATCTGACCTAGGTTTGCGACCGTGACTGAAGGAGGAGGACAGGGCACCGGCAACGACCCTGTCCTCTCCGCGTATCGGGCGGGGCTTCTGGATCAAGATGGCGGTGCTCGCCATCCTCGATGCGCTGGTGATCTGGGCAATCCCGATCATGATCACCAACTCTCTGTGGCCGCTGCTGGTGCTCATGGTCGGCGGCGCCGCATTCATCAACTGGGCCTATCTCTCACCGCGAGCCCAGGCGATGCGGTGGCTGGCACCCGGTCTGTGGCTGACCGCCGTGTTCGCCGTGTTCCCCATCCTCTACACGGCATACGTCTCGCTCACCAACTGGCAGACCGGGAACTTCCTCAACAAGAGCCAGGTGATCGAGCAACTCGAAGCTCGTCCCGGCAACGGGCGATGCCGGCGCCACCAGCCTGGAGCTGGCCGTCTACGAGGATCCGGCCGGCGAGCTGACCTTCCTGGCGTTCTCCGAGGACGGCCAGGTCTACTTCGGCGATGCCTCGACCGCGTGGACGCCGAGCCGAGCACCGAACGCCGCTCGAGGACCCGGGCATCGACGTGTCGGAGGGCCCACCCGAGCAGATCGGCGACCTGACCCTCATCCCGTCGCTCCAGCTGTTCAACAGGGCGGAGGAGCTGCAGGGGCTTGGTGCTCGACGTCCCCGGTCGTCGGGGTGATCCAGCCGGTGACGGTTTCGAGCGCCCAGTTGGTGACGTCCACCCAGCGTTACACCTACGACGCCGAAAAGGGCGTGTTGATCGACAACACCACCGGGACCGAGTGCCCAGCTGTGGAGGGGAACTTCGTCTGCGGTGACGAGGTGGTGGAGCCGGGCTGGCACGACTTCATCGGGTTCGCCAACTTCCGCGCGGTGATCACCGATCCTCGGCTGCGCGGCCCGCTCGTCCAGGTGTTCATCTGGACGGTGGTGTTCGCCGCTCTCTCGGTGGTGTTCTCTCTCGCGCTTGGGATGCTCCTTGGCGGTGGCCCTCAACGACGAGCGGATGCGTGGGAAGAAGCTGTATCGCTCGCTGCTGATCCTCCCCTACGCCATGCCCGCCTTCATCAGCATCATCGTGTGGCGGGGTCTGTTCAACCCGCAGTTCGGCAAGGTGGGGGACATCGTCGACCCGATCCTCGGGGATCTTCGGCGGCAGCTCACCGGCGTGGCTGGCCGACCCCTTCTGGGCGAAGGTGGCCGTCCTGGTCGTCAACATGTGGCTGACCTTCCCCTACATGTTCCTCATCGTCACCGGAGCACTGACCGCCATACCCGCCGAGCTGCTCGAGGCGGCCCGGGTCGACGGGGCGCGGGCCACCAGCGCCTTCCGCAGGATCACCTTCCCGCTGCTGATGGTGGGTATCGCCCCGCTGCTGATCGGGTCGTTCGCCGTCGCCTTCAACAACTTCAACCTGATCTACCTGCTCACCGATGGCGGGCCGCCCATCGCCAACGCCTCGGTCCCGGTGGGACACACCGACATCCTCATCACGTTCACCTTCGGACTCGCCTACTCCCAGGGCGCCGGCCAGCAGTTCGGTCTGGCCTCGGCGCTCACCGTGATCATCTTCCTCATCGTGATGCTCATCGCCGCCTACAGCTTCCGCTTCACCCGCCGGCTGGAGGAGATATATGGCAGTCCCTGATTTCGCAGCTCCTCCACAGGTCGATCACGCCCGATTTCGATGACGACGTTACGTCGCGGCTCGCTTGCCTCCCGCCGCTGGATCCGGGAGTTGGGGTGGCGGCATCTCGTGCTGGTGCTCGGGGTGCTCTTTGCGCTCTTCCCGATCGCCTGGATCGTCACTTCGTCGATCAACCCGGTCGACTCGCTGGCATCGGCGCACACTGATCCCCGACGGGCGCGACTCTGGAGAACTTCCAGGGTCTGTTCGAGAACCCACTGACTCCGTTCGGCACCTGGCTCTTGAACACGTGGAAGGTGTCGCTGGTGGCAGCCGTCGTCACGCTCTTCATCGCCTCGCTGGCGGCATTTGCCTTCAGCCGGCTTCGATTCCGGGGACGGCGGGCCGGCCTGACTGCTCTGCTGCTCATCCAGGTGTTCCCGGCCTTCCTGGGCTTCATCGCCCTCTTCGTGCTGCTTCTCCAGATCGGCGTGGTGATTCCCGCCGCCGGGCTCAACACCCACATCGGGCTGATCCTCGTCTACCTCGGCGGGCGCCATCGGGTTCAACGCCTTCCTGCTCAAGGGGTTCATGGACTCCATCCCCAATTCTCTCGACGAGTCGGCGAAAGTCGATGGGGCGACCTCCTGGCAGGTGTTCTGGGGGATCATCCTTCCCCTCACCCGGCCGGTTCTCGTGGTGATCTTCATCATCAGCTTCATCGGGTTCTACGGCGAGGTCCTGCTCGCCACCTTCCTCCTCACTGACACGAGCCAGTACACCTATGCGGTGGGGATGAGCCTCTTCGCCACCAGCCAGTACACCGCCAAGTGGGGCCTGATCACCGCGGCAGCGGTTGTCGGTGCGACGCCGATCGTGCTGCTCTTCCTGGTGCTGCAACGTCAGATCGTCGGCGGGCCTCACCGCAGGAGCCGTGAAGGGGTAGCAGCCGGAGACGGCAGACGGCAGACGGCGATCCCTCCGAGGCGGGTCGAGTGGTCCCAGATTCTCTCTTGACATCTCTGCTCAACGTGTTCAATACTGCTCAACGTTCAGATAGATTGAACGTTAGGTGGGAGTGAATGCTCGCGAAACTGAAGAAGCGGAAGATCGCCGACCTGCCCGACACCTTCTGGATCGAGGATCTCGAGTCGCTGCGCGCCCTGGCTGATCCGACCCGGTTGCAGATCATCGAACTGCTGGTCAAGCCGCTGAGCGTCAAGGAGATCGCCGAGGAGATGGCGGTTCCCCGCACCCGTCTCTACCACCACATCAAGACGCTCGAGCAGAACGGGTTGATCCGTGTCGTCGGGGAGCGCAAGGCCCGGGCACTCAACGAGCGGGTCTACGTGGCGGCGGCGAAGGAGTTCCGACCAGGGCCCGGAATCCTCGAGGAGGCGACCGGTGACGAGATGGCCGAGGCGCTGCTCACCACCGTCCTCGACACCACCCGGGCCGACTTCATCAGGGCGGTCCGATCCGATGTCGTCCGTCTCGACGAGATCGGAGAGCACCAGTTGCTGGCGGTCGGGCGATGTCTCGTCCGGCTCCCCGACGCCAAGGCAGAGAGGTTCGCACGCGAGGTGGAAGACCTGGTACGACGGATGAACGAAGAGGACACCCAGACCGACGAGGACCCGGTTTTCGCCTTCGCATTCGTCTTCTACCCGACCAAGAGGAGAACTCCGTGAACGAGCGCTGGACCTTCCACGCCGAATCGGTCACCAAGAGCTATGACAACGGCAAGACCTTCGCCAACGACGAGATCACCATCACGGTCGAGCCGGGTGAGGTTTACGGCCTGCTCGGCCCCAACGGCGCCGGGAAGTCGACCCTGGTCAAGCAGGTCATCGGTCTGCTCAAGCCGACCTCGGGGTCGATCACACTCGGGCCCGGTCGACCTGGTCGCCGACCCCGACGCCGCCAGGCAACTGTGCAGCTATCTGCCCCAGGCGCCAGTACCGATCGACTCCTTCAAGCTCAAGGAAGCGGTCCACCTCGGAGGGTTGATCCGGGGCGGTCCCGACGATGCCGTCCGACGACGGGGCGAGCAGCTGATCGAGGAGCTCCAACTCGAAGAGTGGCGTGACACGGTCGGGGCCAAGCTCTCCGGCGGGGTCCGCCGTCTGGTCGGTTTCGCGATGGTGACGGTTTGGCCCGGTCGGGTGGTGATCCTCGACGAGCCCACCAACGACGTCGACCCGCTGCGTCGTCGGCTGCTGTGGGAGCAGGTTCGCCGGCTCGGCGACGATGGCGCCGCCGTCTTCCTGGTCACCCACAACGTCATGGAGGCGGAGAAATCTGTCGACAGGTTGGCGGTCATCAACGAGGGCCGGCTGGTCGCCGAGGGGACTCCGTCCTCGTTGAAGGCGGGCGACCGAGGCCGCCTCCGGCTCCAACTCATGATGGTCCCCGGCCAGGAGGACCCGGAGTTCCCCTCGTTGGTGCACACCCACGCCCGGGTTGGTCAACAACCTGGTGACGGTGATCGACGAGGGGGCCGCATCGGACGGGATCGCTTGGGCACAGCAGCTGATGGCCCGAGGCGTCGCTGAGGAGTACGCCCTCGGTGCCACCACCCTCGAGGACATCTACATCCGGCTGACCGGCCACACCTCGACACATGTCGAGGAGGCGGCATGACCGCCGTTGCACCGACCCTTCCAGCGATCCGTCGCGGTTGGGGTCGCTGGCTGAACTCGCTCGGGGTGATGCTGCGGTGGCAGCTCACCACATTGCGGAACATCGTGCCGCTCATCGTCGTGGTGCAGATCCTCTTCGGTGTCGGCTTCGCAGTGGGGATGGGGCTCTTCTTCCCGACGATGACCGAGGAGATCGCGCTCTACCTGGCCACTGGGGCGGCCACCGTCACCCTGATCACGGTCGGGATCGTTCTCGGCCCCCAACTGGTTGCGGCGGAGAAGGAGGACGGAACCTACGACTTCACCTGGTCGCTTCCGGTGCCGCGGACCGCAACCACCGCCGCCTGGGTGGTCGTCAATGCGCTCTTTGCGCTGCCCGGTGCCATTGCCGCCCTCCTCGTGGCCGGCATGGCGCTACCAGATCCAATACGACATGTCATGGATGGTGGTCCCGGCGTTCGGGCTGACATTGGCGGCCGCGACTCTCATCGGGTTCGCATTCGCCCACGCCATCCCATGGCCGAGCATCACTGTGCTGGCCACCCAGGTGCTCGTGTTCGGGATCCTGGGTTTCACCCCGATCAACTACCCCCCCGGAGAACCTCCCCACCTGGCTGGCGGACATTCATCGACTTCTCCCGTTCTACCCGATGGGGGTGGTGATCCGAGAATCGCTCGGGGTGACCACGGGTGAGGACGTGGGGATGGCATACACGGTGATCACGCGTCTGGACGCTGGCTGCCCTGGCGGTGGCCGGATGGGTACTGGGGAGGCGCAAGTGACGGCATCGACGATCGATGGGCTCCAGATTCGCCGAGGTGTCGGTCGCTGGCTCAGTTCATACCTGGTGATGCTCCGGTTCGACCTGGCCCGCCAGGGTCAGATGCTGGTCGCCCTGTTCTTCAGCCAACTGCTCCTCGGGGTCGGGTCGGCGCTGATGTACGGGTTCTATCTGGGACCGCAGCTCGACGACCTGACCCGGCTCTACCTGGTGACCGGGGTGGCGGCGCTGGCTCTGATCCCGATCGGGTTCGTGCTGGTGCCGATCATCGTGATGCAGGACAAGGCCAAGGGCACCCACGAGTTCACCTGGTCGCTGCCCGTCCCTCGCACCGTGACGGTGGCATCGACCTTCACGCTCTTCACTCTCATGGCGCTCCCCGGTGTGGCGGCCACGATCTGGGTCGCCGCGGCCCGCTACGACGTGGCGCTGACGCCGCATTGGTGGGTGTTGCCGGTGGCGCTGCTCACCGCCCTGATGGGGAGCTCGGTTGGGTTCGGCATGGCGGCGGCGGTGCCCGAGCCGAGGGTGACCAATCTGATCACCAACGTCATCATCTTCTTCGTCCTGCTCTTCACGCCGATCATCGTCCCCATCGAGCAGTTCCCCGATTGGCTGGCGGCGGTCCAGCGGGTACTTCCCTTCTGGCACATCGCCAACCTGTTGCGCGCCGGGCTCACCGAAGGGTTGGTCAGCGACGTTGGAACGTCGCTGCTCGTCGTGGTGGCGTGGACATTGATTGGTTGGTCCCTGGCTGCTCGGGCGATGGCGAAGCGGGGCTGACCCCGAGATCCATCGCGGGGGGCCATACACTCACCCGATGCGAGCGACGGCCGCCGCCTTGGCCCTCGTGGTCATCGCCGCCTGCACCGGGGTGACCGCCGACACGGCAGACGGCGCTCCCACCACCACCGCCGGCTCCTCTTCGACCGTCGTCGCCGAGCCGCGGGTCTATCTCAACCTGATGTGGCACCAGCATCAGCCGCTCTACCCCAAGGACTTCGACGGTGTGGTCACCCGACCCTGGGTCAGGCTGCACGCCGCCAAGGACTACTTGGACATGGCGGCGCTGGTCGGGGAGTTCCCCGAGCTCCAGGTGACCTTCAACCTGACCCCCACTCTCCTCCTCCAACTGGAGGATCTCACCGAGGGCGCCATCGACAGCTACTGGGAGCACACCGTGATCCCCGCCGCGGACCTCACTGTCGGTCAACGTCGATTCGTCGTCGAACGGTTCTTCGACGTCAACCCGCGGATCATCGATCGGTTCCCCCGCTACGGGGAGCTGGCCGCGATGCGGACGGTGCCTCCGGACGAGTGGGAAGACCAGGACATCACCGACCTCCAGGTGCTGTTCAACCTGGCGTGGACCGACCCGTCCTTCCTCGAGCAGGAACCTCTGGCGGCACTGGTGGAGAAGGGGAGCGGGTTCGACGAGGAGGACAAGGAGACCGTCCTCGCCGAGCACCTCCGCATCGTCGGCGAAGTGATTCCGCTCCACGCCGAGATGTGGGAGGGCGGCCAGATCGAGGTGACCACGACGCCGCTCGCCCACCCCATCCTTCCGCTTGTGGCAGATCAATCGCTGGCGACGGTGGGCGACCCGGCGGCCCTGCTCCCCGAGACAGGATTCAGCGAGGTGCTCGACGCCGACGAGCAGGTCATCCGTGGGCTCGACACGGCCGAGCGTCTTCTGGGACGGCGGCCACAGGGAATGTGGCCCGGTGAAGGCGCGGTAGCCCAGTTGGTGATGTCTCTCTTCTCCAAGAACGGCGTGCAGTGGGTGGCGACCGGCGAGGACGTCCTGGGGCAATCGCTCGATATCGGCTCGTTCACCCGGAACGCCGACGACGTGGTCGCCGAGGCGGACATCCTCTACCGGCCCTGGGAGGCGACGCTCAGCCGGAACCCCCCGGTACCCACCTTCTTCCGGGACAACCTGCTCTCCGACCTGATCGGGTTCGAGTACTCGGGGATGGGGGCCGAGGCGGCAGCCGACGACTTCATGGCCCGGCTCGAGGACATAGCCGACCGACTCGATGAGCTTGGGTACGACAACCCGGACCTCCCGCCGGTGGTCTCTGTGGTGCTCGACGGCGAGAACGCCTGGGAGAGCTACGAGAACGACGGCAAGGACTTCCTCCGAGCGCTCTACACACGGATCTCCGAGGCCGAATGGGTGGAGACGATCACCCCATCCGGGTACCTGGAGCGTTTCGGTGAGCCCGAGCCGCTCGAGGAGGTGTTCCCCGCATCCTGGTTCCAACCCAACTTCTCGACCTGGATCGGCGAGGAGGAAGAGGCGACCGCCTGGGAGTACCTGGCCGAGGTGAGAGACGACCTGGCGACCGCCGAGACCGACGGCACCTCGAGTCCGGCGGAGCTCGAGGATGCCTACGAGGCGATGCTCTTCGCCGAGGGATCCGACTGGTTCTGGTGGTACGGGTCCGACCAGGAGTCAGGCGACGACGAGTACTTCGACACGGCGTTCCGCGCCCTGCTCGGTGAGGTCTACCTGGCGCTGGGACAGGAGATCCCGGACTTCGTCGCCGTCCCCATAATCGCCGAGGAGCCGATCGCGGCCGAGGGACAGCCAGCCGGGCTGCTCACCGCGACGATCGACGGCGAACAGGAAGCGGAGTGGGACCAGTCGGGGGCGTATCTGGTCGATCAATCGGTGCTGCGATGGGGGTTCGATCAGGAGACGCTCTCGCTCCTGCTCGACCTGCCATCAACGGGTGGCTTCGAGATCTACCTGGGTGCCCCCAGTGGCGACAAGGTGGCGACGACCTTCGATGGTGTGCCGCTCGGCTTCGGCGCCACCTCGGTGATCCTTTGGGACGGGGAGGCTGCCTCGCTGTGTCCGCCGGGTGGAGTCCGTCACCCCGAGGTGTGCACCGAGGTTCCTTCGGCCATCGGAGAGGTGATCGAGATCGCGGTACCGCTCGACGACACGGTCGAGTCGGGTGACGTGATCCTGGCCAAGCTGGTCGATCCCAGCGCCGGGCCACGTCCCTTGCCGCGAGCCGGGCCGATGGGGCTGCAGGTCCCCGACATCTCCGATGTGGCCGTCGCCCTCAGCATCGAGGACCCCACCGGGGACGACCATGGGCCCGGGTCGTACGTCTACCCGACCGATCCGGTCTTCTCCCCAGGCAGCTACGACCTGACCGGGTTCGAGCTCGGCGTCGAAGGGGACGAGGTCGTCGTCACGTTCGATGTCGCCGCGCCCATCCAGAACCCATGGGGGTCGCCGAGCGGGCTATCGGTGCAGACCTTCGACCTGTACGTGGACACCGACCCCGGCGAGGGGACGGGGAGCCGCATACTCCTCCCCGGCCGCAACGCCGCACTCCCCGAGGGAAACGGGTGGGAGCAAGCCCTCACCATCGAGGGATGGGAGCCGGCCCTGTACCTGGCCGGGACGGACGGGGCGATCGAGGAGACCCGCCCCTCGTTCGAGGTCACCGTCTTCTCGGAGGATGGCAGGGTCGTCGCCCGCCTCCCCCGCGAGCTCTTCCCCGAGGGCGACCCGGCCTCGTGGAGCTATGCGGTGGCGCTGCTCAGCCAGGAGGGGTTCCCTTCCCCCGGTGTGCGCCGGGTGCGGGATGTGGCCGCCGAGGCGTCGCAGTACCGGATCGGTGGTGGAGCCGGGGGCGTCAACGACACCCGGATCCTCGATGTGGCGGCCCCGGAAGGAGGTGCCCAGGAGGATGGTCTCACCGTTCCGCCGGTCAGCACCGGCAGCGCCGACGATTTGACCGTTGATCAACTCGGGGCGGTCCCGGTGATCGAGGCGGGGTAGCGGCAGCTACGCGCGGCGGTAGGGCCGGGATCGGCACGCCGTTCGGCAAAGAAGCCGCTGAGGAGCTCGGCGCACTCAGCCTCGAGGACCCCCGCCACCAGGTCGATGTGGTGGTTGAGCCTGCGGTCCTGGGGGATGTTGTAGAGGCTCCAACAAGCGCCCGCCTTGAGGTCTGGCGCGCCGTAGACGATCCTCTCCAGTCGGGCGAGCACGGCGGCACCGGCGCACATGGCGCACGGCTCGAGCGTCACCACCAGCGTGTGACCCTCGAGACGACCCTGGGAGCGGTCCCTGGCCACGCGGGAGAGCAGGAGCAACTCTGCGTGGGCGGTGGCATCCTTCATCTGGCGGGGACGGTTGTGATCGGCGTCCACCGGGTGCCGTCGGGGTCGAGGAGGACCGCCCCGACGGGAACCTCCCTCTCTCCGGCCGCCAGGGCCGCCTGGGCGAGGGCGAGCCGCATCGCCTCCTCGAAGGGTGGATCGGCCACCACCGATACACTAAGGGTCTCGGAGGGATCGCATAGTCCGGCCTAGTGCGCACGCCTGGAAAGCGTGTAGGCGGTAATCCCGCCTCGCGGGTTCAAATCCCGCTCCCTCCGCCACCGCTACCATCGCCCCCAAGGACCGTGCTAGGCGGGGCGTTAGGGGTGCCCTGTACCCGAAACCCTCTCGATGCGGGGCTGAGTTCCCCTCCTGAGGGCCACCACCCGATGGCACGCGTTCGAAGATCGGTGTTGAAGGTTGGGTCCTGCGCGGCGGGGCGCTGTGAACCGGGTCAGGTCCGGAAGGAAGCAGCCCTAAGCGGTCCGCCCCGGGTGCCGCAGGAGCGCCTGACCGGAGCCGGTCGACGAGTGGCACCACCGGACAGGTACTCGAAGGAGGGGTGCACGGTCCTTGTCCTTGAGACGGCAGGCGGCAGACGGCAGACGGCAGACGTGCAGACGGGCAGTTCGGGCCCACAGAACGCCGGGTCGACGGTCGGAGCAACCCTGGGTTCGAGGTGTTGCAGAGCGCGGTTCGGCCCACAGAACGCCGAGTACCCGTCAGCTCGACGAGTCATGCGGTCGAAGCCGGTGTAGGAGTGGAGGGGCTCGGGGATCTTGACGGAGCCGTCGGGCTGCTGGAAGTTCTCCATGATCGCCGCCACCGTCCTCGGGACCGCCATCGCCGTCCCGTTGAGGGTGTGCACCAGTTCGGTCCCCGCTTCACCCCGATGGCGTATCCGCAGCCGGCGTGCCTGGTAGTCGGTGGTGTTGGAGCACGAGGTCAGCTCGCGGTAACGCTGCTGCGAGGGGAACCAGGCCTCGATGTCGTACTTCTTCGTGGCAGCCGGCCCCAGGTCACCGGCGGCGGTGTTGACCACGCGGTAGGGGATTCCCGAGGTCGGTGAATATCTCCTCCTCGATGCTGAGCAGCAACTCGTGCTCCGCAACCGAATCCTCGGGGCGGGTGAAGGTGAACATCTCCACCTTGTCGAATTGGTGCACCCGGAAGACGCCTCGGGTGTCCTTCCCGTATGTGCCCGCCTCGCGTCGGAAGCAGGTCGAGATCCCTGCGTAGCGGATCGGGCCGAGGAGAGGTCCAGGATCTCGTCGGTGTGCTGCGCTGCCAGCGACACCTCCGAAGTGCCCACCAGGAACAGATCGTCGGCCTCGACCGCGTACACCTGGTCCCTCGCCTCGGGGAAGAAGCCAGTCCCGTACAGGGCCTGCTCGCGAACCAGCACGGGTGGCATCACCGGTTTGAACCCGTGCGTGGCGACACGATCGATCGCCCAGCGCAACAGCGCCAACTCGAGCAGCACGGCGTCACCCATCAGGTAGGCAAACCGGGCACCCGAGACCTTGGCGGCGCGCTCGATGTCGATGACGCCGAGGGCCTCGCCCAACGCCTGGTGATCGGCGGGCTCGCCCTCGAACACCGGTGGGTCTCCCGACCCGGCGGATCTCGACCGAGTCATCCTCGGTCAGCCCGTCGGCGGCGGTGTCGTCCACCAGGTTGGGCAGATCGGCCCAATCAGCCAGAAAGCCGGCATCGAGCTCCTCGGCCCGGGTGGAGAGCGACTGGTAGGAATCGGCCAGCTTGGCGGCGGTTGCGATCGCCTCTTGCTTCGCCTCGCCGTCGAGACGGGCGATGGTCTTGCCTAGTGCCCGTCTGGTCGGCTCGCGCCTCCTCGGCAGCGTGGCGCGCCTGTCGGCGGAGGGCGTCGAGTTCAACCAGGTGCGTCGATGTCGATTTGCACCCCGCGCCGCTCCATCGAGCGACGGACCCGGTCGGGGTCTTCACGCAGCAGCGCCGGATCGAGCATGGGGTTCGATCGTACCGGGGGAGCCGGCTCAGCCCGCTGCGTTGACCGAGAAAACGGACCTCTTCGACGTTGTTCTCGAGGTTTTGCTCCCCGTCGCCGGCGACGAGCGTGATGATCAGGACATAGTCGGCGCCCGGTTCCACGGGCATCGGGTCGAAGGAGACACTGGTGCTAGCCCGGGCGTCCAACTCCGGGTAGGCGGCCGACATGCTCTCGACCACGTCACCCTCTCCGTCCTCCAGCCGGACCCGAAGCTGGCCACCTCGCCGTGGCACGTTCCCCACGTTGGCGACGACGACGCTGACGATTATCTCGTCGGTGGCGGTGACGACCAGTTGATCATCGGTGTTGAGCACCGCTTCCGGCTCAAAGCTGACCTGGTTGATCTCGATGTCGGGGTTGAGGTCGAGCGAGGGATTGGCCCGGACGGTTCCGGCGATGCTGGCTGCGGCGCTCGTCCCGGCGAACCGCTCCGGTATGAAGCTGACCTCCGGGATAGGTGGATGCGATGGCCACATCGAGGTCGGAGCGCAGTCCCTCGGATTCCTCGAGGAAACGGCGGTAGAGCAGGTCCCCAACCGCGATCCGCTGGATGGCGCCGGCCAATCCCTCGACCGCCTCCTCGGACTCCGGGTCGTCGGCCACGGCGAGCAGCGAAGTGTCGAAGGCAGCCGAGCCCGGCGTCCCACTCCTCGAGGGCTAGGTCGAACAGGGCGCTGACGGCCTCGGCACCTTCTGGGACCTCCTCCGGCTCGAGTTCCTCGGTGGAGGCCGTCAGTTCCTCGCGCAATTCGGCGATCCGGTCGGACACGAGGTCTCGATCGAGACTGCTCAATGTGGCAAGGAGCTGTTGAAAGCCGACGGCGGTCGCCGACTGGGTCTCGGCATGCTGCACGAGCGCGTCGAAGAAGCCGACCCTGGTCCTGTCGTCACTGCGCAGCGAGGTCGCTCCCCAGGCGATCAGAAGCAATGCGGTGACGATGAGGGGGACCAGGTACCGGCGGCGCCTTCTGCGTCGGCGGGGATCCTGGGGGAACAAGGTTCGTCTCCGGTCGAGGGGGAGGTCTGGGGTGGGCGAGGGGGGACTTGAACCCCCACGAGCGTAAGCCCACAGGAACCTGAATCCTGCGCGTCTGCCAATTCCGCCACTCGCCCGGGGATCTGGCACCGAGATGGTACCAGCCCTCTTCGTGCGTCTCCCCAGCCGTCTGCCCTATGGGAGTGCCCCACTTACACTCCCGCCGGTGCGACTGGTGCGCGACCTGGAGCGCCGCTTGGAGCGACTCATGGACGGGCTCGCCGGACGGGTCTTCCGGGGGAATCTCCATCCGGTGGAACTCGGGGGACGGCTCGTCCGGGAGGCCGACCTGACCGTGCACCAGACACCGTCGGGGCCCGGCATCTCGAACGATTGGACGATCTCGATCAACCCCGCCGACCTCCAGGATGTCGAGGTGCCCGACCCGCTGGTAACCGAATTGGCCGCCGGACTCGAAGCAGACCGCGGCGGAGCGGGGCTGGCGACTCGAGGGCCCGTGCACGGTGCGGGTGGTCCTCGAAGAGTCGCGTAACACCGGGGACCGTCGGCTGCTCGGGGGCGACGCGTCCCGGCGACCGTCCGGCATGGGCGTACCTGATGGGGCGCGAGCGGGCGGGGCTTCTTCACAACAGGGATGTTGTGGGCCGGTCCTCGTCGTGTGACGCCGTGCTCCTCCACCCCGGGGTGAGCCGGACCCATGCACTCATCTGGCGTGAGGCGGGGAGCGCCTGGATCGACGACCTCGGGTCGGCCAACGGGACAACGCTCGACGGCATCCTGGTCGATGGTCCCACCAACCTCCCGGCGACATCGGTGATCTCGTTCGGGCCGGTCCCGTACACCTTCCGGACGGCGTGACGGTTCTGCGATGCCTGCGCTGGTCCTCACCCTCCTCAAGCTGATCTTCCTCGCACTCATCTACCTGTTCGTGTGGCAGATCGCCCGCGCCCTCGTCCGCTATCTCGGGGTCAGCGAACCGAAGAGGGCGAAACGGGCCGGGGCCCGACTGGTGGTGGTCAGGTCCGACTGCTCAACCCGGACTCGACGTGACGGTGCGCGACGTGATGGTCCTCGGCCGCAGCGACGAGGCCGACATCAAGATCGAGGACCCCTACGCTTCCGAGTTCCACG
Organism: uncultured Actinomycetes bacterium; assembly: GCA_963733905.1. Taxonomy (GTDB): domain Bacteria; phylum Actinomycetota; class Acidimicrobiia; order Spongiisociales; family DATADW01; genus DATADW01. The sequence continues at coordinate 45,888 of CAVTEU010000001.1, forward strand.
TCCGTTTTGTCGCCAAGGACGGACGATTGGTGCTCCACGATCTGGGGAGCACCAACGGCACCTACGTCAACGGCCGCAGGGTGTCGTCGCCCCTCGACCTCAACCGGGGCGATGCGGTTCAGATCGGAAAGACAGTCTTGGAGGTGAAGTGAGGTATCTGTGGTCGACGGCGACCCACCCGGGGCGGGCGCGTCCCATCAACGAGGATGCGGTGTATCCCGCCGGTGCCGGCACCGGTGACGCCGTCCTCCTCGTGGTCGCCGACGGTCTCGGCGGGCACATCGGCGGCGAGGTTGCGAGCAAATTGGCGATCGAGGTTGCCTCCGATCTCGGCCTGTCGCCGGCCGAAGCCGTGCTCTCCGCCAACCGGGCGATCCTGGCGGAGGTGGCAAACCGCCCACGGCTCGCCGGTATGGCCACCACCATGACCCTCGCCCGACTCGACGAGGACGGCTCGGCGCGCTTCGCCCATGTCGGCGACAGCCGCGGTTACCTGCTCCGCCAGGGTGATCTGCGCCGGTTGACCCAGGACCACTCGGTCGTGGCCGAGTATGTCGCCAGCGGCAAGCTGACCGAGAAGGAAGCGGAGAACCATCCCCAGCGAAGCCTGGTCACCCGCGCTCTGGGGTCTGGAGTTTCACCTCGAGGTGGACGAGTTCGAGGAACCGCTGGAGCAGGGGGATCGTCTCCTTCTCTGCTCCGATGGGCTCACCGTGATGATCGACGACGACCACATCCGACCGCTTCTCGGCTCCGGCACGCCAGAGGAGGCCGTCTGGGCCCTCATCGAGGCGGCCAACACCGCCGGCGGTCACGACAACATCACCGTCGCCATCGCCGACGCCCTCGAGTGAAGCCCACAGCGATCTTCGTTGGGGGTTCGGCGGCTCCCCTACCCGCTGCTCCGCAGCGGGTCCTTCCCCCCTGCGGGGGGACGGATTGGAAGGTCGCAGCGGATCCTCTACCCCTGCTGGAGGACGGATTGGATTGGCTGCCGTCTTCCGTCTGCCGTCTTTCGTCTCGAGTGAGCGAAGCGAACGAGTCTGATGCCCCGCACCGCTGAAGCTGGGTTGATCGTCGCCGCCTCCGGGCTGGCGACGCTCGGGGTGGTGCTGGTCGGGCTGGCGGCGGGGACCGGGTTCGACGCCAGAGCCGGGCTCACGTTTCTCATGTTCCTCATCGCCTTTGGGGGGCTCCACCTGGCGATACGGCAGACAGCGCCAAACGCCAACACGTTGTTGCTCCCGCTGGCCGCCCTGCTCAGCGCCATCGGGCTCACCGTGGTCTACCGGCTCGACCCGGCTCGAGCAGGTCTGCAGCGATGGTGGCTGCTGATCGCCGCCGGCGCTCTCCATCGGCCTGCTCCTGCTGGTGCGGAAGAACGGGTCTGGCGCTGCTCCGCCGCTACCGGTACATCTTCCTGCTGGCGGCGCTTCGTCCTCCTGCTGCTTCCTCTGCTCCCCAGCAACGGCCCGCTACCGCTCCAGGGCTTCGAGCAGAACGGGTCACGACTCTGGGTCCGGCTCGTGCTCGGCCCGCTCACCCTCCAGTTCCAACCGGGCGAGATCGCCAAGCTCCTGCTCGTCGTCTTCCTCGCCAGCTTCCTCGCCGAGCGGGCGCCTGCGCTTTCGGAGGGGAGCCGCCGGCTGGGACCGCTCGCCCTCCCCGAGCTCCGCCAACTGGTCCCGGTGCTGGCGGCTTGGGCGGCGAGCTTCGCCGTCCTCGTCTACCAGCGGGACCTCGGCGCCTCGCTGCTCCTCTTCGGGGTCTTCGTCGCCATGCTCTATGTGGCGACGGGGCGGGCGATGTACGTCCTGGGTGGTGTCGTCTGGCGCTGGGCGGCGCCGTGGCCGCCTGGGCCGCCTTCGACCACGTCCAGAGACGGGTCAGCGCCTGGCTCGATCCGTTCGCCGACTATGCCGACAGCGGGTACCAAATCGCCCAGAGCCTCTTCGCCATGGCCTCGGGGAGCCTCTCGGGGGCAGGGCTGGGGTTGGGTCGGCCCGACCTGATCCCCAATGCCTCGACCGATTTCGTCTTCGCCGCCATCGGCGAGGAGCTCGGACTGGCGGGGACCGCCGCCACCCTCGCCGCCTTCGCCCTTCTCGTCGGGATCGGGTTCGGGATCTCGCTGCGGAGCCGCGACCCGTTCCGCAAGCTGCTCGCCGCAGGTCTGGCGGTCACGCTGGGTCTGCAGACCTTCCTCATCATCGGCGGCGTGGTCCGGCTGCTCCCGCTGACCGGACTGGCCCTCCCGTTCGTCTCGTACGGCGGCTCTTCGCTGGTATCCAGTCTGCTTGCTGGTCACGTTGCTGGCCAGGGTGTCGCACGAGGAGCGGCTGGGATGAACGGGCCCACCCGCCGCGTGGCGCTGGTGATGCTCGCCGGGTTCAGCGCGCTGTCTGCTCACGGTGACCTGGGTACAGGCCATCGCCGCCGAGACCTACCGCGACGACCCCCGCAACGCCAGGACCGCACTCAGCGAGGCGGGGAAGGAGCGAGGGTTGATCGTCGCCGCCGACGGCACGGTGCTCGCCGAGTCGGTGGCCGACCCCGACGACCCGCAGCGATTCCAGACGGCAGTACCCCGAGGGCGAGGCCTTCGCCCACGCCGTCGGTTACACATCGCTCGCCTTCGGTGCCGACGGGATCGAGCAGGTCAGAGCCGACGACCTCCGGTCCAGACGCGACATCACCTTGTCCGATCTGATCGATGCGCTGCTGGGCAGAGACCTCCGACCGAGCAACGTCCAGCTAGCCATCGACCCCGAACTGCAACGGGTCGCATTCGACAGCCTGGGCAACCAGCGCGGTGCCGTGCTGGCGGTGCAGCCGCAGACCGGAGAGGTCCTCGCCCTGGTATCGACCCCGTCGTTCGACCCCAACCTCTTCGTCGGAGCGGGCGCGGTCGCCGCCCGCGAGGAACTTCTGGCGGACCCATCCGACCCATTGCTCGATCGAGCCACCGGGGAGTCATACGCACCCGGGTCGAGCTTCAAGCCGGTGGTCACCGCGGCATCGCTCGACAGCGGGTTCGCCGGGCCGGAGGACACCTTCCCCGACCCGCTCGAGTTGGACCTCCCCGGGACGACGGCCACCATTTCCAACGCCGACGGCGGGGTGTGCAACGACGGTGTCTCCGTCACCATGCGCGAGGGGTTCCGCAAGTCGTGCAACACCACTTTCGCCCAGATGGCGATGGACATGGGCAGCGACACGGTGACCGCCCAGGCCGAGGCCTTTGGCTTCAACCAGGACATACCGTTCGACTGGGAGCCGCTCGTGTCCAGCTACCCCAACCCGGGTGAGGATCTGGCGGCGCTCGCCCAGAGCGCCATCGGTCAGCGCGACGTGCAGGCGGTGGCGCTGCAGATGGCGCTGGTGGCCTCCGCCATCGCCAACCAGGGTCAGATCATGGAGCCGCATCTGGTGACCCGGGTGGTCGACGCCGACGGAGAGGTGAGCGAAGAGGTCGAACCTGCGGTGTGGATGAGGGCGCTGTCCCCGGCGAGCGCCGCCATCCTCTCCGACCTGATGGAGCAGGTGGTTGCATCCGGAACGGGTACCGCCGCCACCGTCCCCGGGTTCCGTGTGGCGGGGAAGACCGGGACCGACGAGGCGCCGGAAGGGGGTGCGCCCGACGTGTGGTTCATCGGGTTCGCACCGGTCGAGGACCCGACCATCGCGGTGGCCGTGGTGGTCGAGGACGGGGGCGATGCCGGCCAGAGCGGCAGCGGAGGGTCGGTTGCGGCCCCGATAGCCCAGCGTGTCCTCGCCACCTGGCTGGAACGAGGTTCATGAGCGGCGACTAGGAGGGGCCATCCCTAGAATCGCCCGGCTCCCCAGGTCGGATCCTTGATGGACCAGTCACAGGTGCTCGCCGATCGGTACGAGATCGAAGGTCTCATCGCCCGCGGTGGAATGGCCGACGTGTTCGCGGCGCGCGACCGTCTTCTCGGTCGACGTGTGGCCATCAAGGTTCTCCATCCCCAATACAGCGCCGACGACGCCTTTGTCCGCCGCTTCCGGCGCGAGGCGCAGGCGGCGGCCAACCTGAGCCACCCCAACATCGTCTCCATATACGACTGGGGCGAAGACGGCTCCACCTATTTCATCGTGATGGAGTTGGTGGACGGGCGCTCGCTGCGCGAGGTGCTGCGCACCGACGGGCCGCTCCTCCCCAGACGATCGGCCGAGATCGCTGCCGAGGCTTCGTCGGCGCTCGCCGTGGCACACCGGGCGGGGTTGGTCCATCGCGATGTCAAGCCGGGGAACATCCTGCTCGCTCGGGATGGCACGGTGAAAGTGACCGACTTCGGGATCGTCCGGGCATGGGACGACTCCCAGGAACTCACCCGAACCGGGGCCGTGATCGGGACCGCCAGCTATTTCAGCCCCGAGCAGGCGCAGGGCGCCCCGGTGGATGCCCGCTCCGACGTCTACTCGCTGGGAGTGGTGCTCTACGAGATGCTCGCCGGGCGTCCCCCCTTCCAGGGAGAGAGCCCGCTGGCAGTCGCTTACCAACACGTCTCCTCCGATCCGGCGGCCCCGTCCACCCAGAACATCGATGTGCCTGGTTCGCTCGACGCCATCGCCCTACGGGCAATGGCGAAGGACCCGGACCACAGGTACCAGACGGCCGACGACATGCGGCGCGACCTGCTCGGTTTCCTCCGTGGCGAGATCCCCGATGGCCGCGGCGGCAGTTGGCACCGACGAGGCGACGCAGATGTACGGCCGCTCGGAGGTTCCCCCTCCCACCGTCCCCCCCGACGAGGCATACCGCGCCGCATCCGAGCCCCGTGGTGGTCAACTGCCCTTCATCCTCACCGCCTTCGGGTTGCTGCTCCTTCTCGGATTGGGGCTGTTCTTCCTCTTCCGCCAGCTTCAGGCGGAGCCGGAACCGGTGCTCATCGCCGTGCCCCAGGTCGAGGGGTTGGCCGAGCAGGAAGCACTCGTCGAGCTTCAGGGCGAGGGTTTCAGGATCGCCAGCATCGAGCGCGAGTTCAGCGATGAGTTCGATTCGGGGATCGCCATCCGGACCGAGCCGCCTGGGGGCACCGAGATCGAGGAGGGGTCCCAGGTCACTCTCGTCGTGTCCCAGGGTCAGGAGGTCTTTGGGGTGCCGCCGGTTGTCGGGTTGACCCTCGACGAGGCGAGACAGTTGCTCGAAGCGCAGGAGCTCGAGCTGGGGAACGTGACCGAGCAGCCGAGCGACAGCTTCGCCGAGGGATTGATCACTTCCCAAGACCCGCCGCCGGGGACCGACGCCCCCCAGGGGACCGCGGTCGACGTCGTGGTGTCGAGCGGGCGGCAGAGCTTCACGCTGGAGGATTACCGCGGCTTCACCGAAGATCAGGTCCGTGCCGAACTCGGGGCACTCGGTCTCAACGCCGACATACGCCGCGAAGCCAGCGCCGACGTCGCCGAAGGTCAGGTGACCCGGACCGAGCCGCCTGCTGGTTCCACCGTCCGGGCGGGCGATACCGTGACCGTCTTCATCTCCTCCGGTCCCGAGCCGGTCGAGGTGCCCGACCTCTCTGGGCTCACGCCGGGAGAAGCTCAGGCGCTGCTCGCCGACAGCAACCTGCGTTACGCCGAGGCGGGGACCCGACCGGTGGATGACCCCGCCCTCGACGGGCGGGTGGTCGACCAGTCGCCGTCAGCGGGCGACACGGTCGAACCGGGATCGGTGATCACCGTGATACTCGGGGAAGGGCCACCTCCGACCACTTTGCCGCCGACCACGGTCCCTCCATCGACGGTCGCACCGACCCAGCCCTGAGGGGCGATTCCGGCCAGTTCAATCGTCGAGGAACGTCGCCAGCAGCTTCTTGCCCTCTGTGGTGAGCACGCTCTCGGGGTGGAACTGGACCCCGGTGACCGGCAGCTCGCGGTGCCGCACGCCCTGGATGACACCGTCTTCACTCCATGCGCACGGCTCGAGCTCCTCGGGCAGGGACACCGCGGCGAGCGAGTGGTAGCGAGTGGCGGTGAATGGGTTCGCCAGCCCGGAGAACACCCCTCGGCCGTCGTGACGCACCCGTCGATGTCTTTCCATGGCGCGGCTCGGGAGCGAGATCGATCTTCCCGCCGTAAGCGGCAACGACCACCTGGTGCCCGAGGCATACACCGAGCGTGGGGACATCGGGGGCCAACTCGAGCAGGACCTCGATCGAGTTCCCGGCGTCCTCGGGCCGGCCAGGGCCGGGTGAGATCACCAGGCGGTCCGGCCCGCATCCCCAGGGCGTCTTCGGGGGTGATCTCGTCGTTGCGATGGACGACGGGATCGGCCCCCAGCTCGCCCAGGTACTGGACGAGGTTGAAGGTGAACGAGTCGTAGTTGTCGATCACCAGCACCCTGTTCACGAGAGCACGCTAACGCCCGCGGCTACCCTCTCACCCATGCCCGAGTCGAAGACACGCAAGAAGAAGGGGGCGCGTCCCCAGCAGCCCTTCCGGGCGACGCCATCGGTCAAGAAGAAGCCCCCGTCCCCCACCTGGTATGTCGTGACCATGTTCGGGTTGATGGGCATCGGGGTCCTCGCCGTCGTGGCCCGCTACGTCTTCCAACTCGACTATCTGGTCCTCATCGGCGGCCTCGTCTCCCTGGCCGCCGGCTTCTTGATGACGACGAATTACAGATAGACGGCAGACGGCAGACGGCAGACGGCAGACGGCAGACGGCAGACGGCAGTCCGTCGCCCCCCGTCGGACTCCCTTTCCATGGGGGAGATGAACCGTCTACTACCTCCACCGGCCGCTTACCACCTACCACTCGATTTCCACAGGGTTATCCACAACCTTGGATAACTACAAATGTGTGATTACACGGGTGCAAGAAGGTCGGCGACCTCGGTGAGGGAGGCGACGGTGGCGGAGGCCATGGCGGCGCCCGGGTGGTCGGTGTGGGCGATGCCCCAGGGACCGCGTCTCACGTGGATGGCGGCCATACCCGCCTCGACCGCAGGGAGGACGTCGTTGTCCACCCGGTCACCTACCGACACCATGTAGGACGGATCCAAGTTGGCCGCCGCCGCCAGTTCGGAGAAGAATTGCGGGTCGGGCTTGGCAGCACCGAGGCGAGTCGAGCTGATCACCAGGTCGGCCCTGATGCCGCTATCGGCGAGCGCCCGCTCTCCCGACTCTGGCTGGTTGCCCGCCACTACCACCAACAAACCTGCCCTACGGAGCCGCTCGATGGTCGGGAGCGCATCGGAGTAGAGATCCGATGCACCGAACGGAGCCTCTCCATCCGGGACCAGGGACCGCCAGTCGGTTTGCGGCGCCAGCAGGTCGAACACCTCTTGGTGGGGGGCGCCCGACTTGATGAGCCAACCAAGCGTGGCGAAAAAGGTGAGCCGCGACACCCCGAGTCGGTCGGCGAACCGGCCCCAATACTCGGTCTCGTCGACCAGGGTCTCACCGACGTCGAGCACGACACCCTTGATAGGGCGGCTCAAGGACGCCAAACCGGGTCCATCTCCTCGCGGCAGTGCTTCGGCGGGCTGAACTCCCCCTGGTTGGAAACGGTCATGGTCACCTCGGTCCCACAGACCGAGCACCGGTAGTCCTGTCTGACCGGGACCACGTCTTCGGGGTCCACCTCGGGAGGAGGTGTCGCCAGCATCCGGATGAACCACCTGCCGAGGAACCAGATGGCTGCCCCGATCGCCACGGCGATGAGGACGTCGATGATGGTCACGACTTCCCGCCGCGGCTAGCGGAGCGTTGACGAAGAACATCGAGCGATCCGTGGCAAGTGGTTCTATCCGAACGGCGGATTGGAGTCGTCGGGTTGATGGTTCTCAGGGGTCAGCTTTCGGACGATCCAGCATATTTCCTTCCTCGGCGCCTTCTCGCACACCCAGGAGCGAGTCGGTCCCGCCCACCGCTAGATGCCTCGGGGAGCTCATCCGGGATGATGATCGTTGCCTTGCCATCTGGTCCCTGCCGGCTCGGAGCGTCGAGCCCGCAGGAGGGTTGGAGCGTCTATTCGCTCCAACTTCGTTCGGAGGATCAAGTGTACGCCCGACAGGTCAGGCGATTCCATAAGGGCGAGGAAATCACCATGACTTTCACACCCGAAAAGAGCTTGCGGTGATGGACGAATGGCGTGTGGCGTGTCAAGACGAAGGGACCGCTAGGTGGCGCCGGCCTTGCGAGATATATCGTGCAATGTTCGTCCCCGAGTTGGCTAAGAACACGTCGCCTTCATCGCGATCGTCAGCGGCCCGTGACGCGGGTGCGAATCGACAAAAGGTGCTGCGGGCGCGGCTGAGATCGCGAAATCTTTATCATTGTATTGTGGCCGGGGACGGCGCATGCTGCCGCTTGGGAGACGCAGACCCGGGGGGGTTACTCGGCAGTCCCAGCGTCGGAAAATGGCGACCCCGCATTGTGGCGGGAGTGCAGGGCGTGATGGGCCGAGGTCAACGCCTAGGGATGCGTTCTGTGCATGTTCGGAGTGGCCCATTGAGGGGAGGTGATTCTTTCAAAGAGCATCTTTGAGTCAGCGCATATGCGCTAATCGGTTTGTAGAAGGGGTGAGTTCTTTGAAACCAAACAATCTTCGCAGGAAGCTGCCCTTGCTTCTGGCGATCACCATGGTGCTCGTGGTCGTGCCGACCTTTACAGCACTTGCATCACACCCCGAGGTCTCGCTGCCCGGCAGTGACTTCGAGATCGACACCGACGCCAACCTCAAACTCGACGACCCGGCACCGTCAGAGGACTGGGCCAGCATCCCGCAAGGCACTGGACAAGGTCAGGAACGCCGCAAGGCGGACCTGCCCACCGGCTCGGGTGACGACTCGTTCGGCCAGGGCACCAAGGAGGACACCGCCGGTACCCGACGGTGGTCGACGGCAGCATCCCGCCCAACAAGAGCGACTTGCTCACGTTCGGTGGGTATCTGGAGACGACACCTACAGGTGATCGGTTCCTCAACATCTACTGGCATCGAGTCCAGGAGCCAAACGGCACGACCAACATGGACTTCGAGTTCAACCAGTCGTCGGTGCTCTCGTCCAACGGGGTGACCCCGGTCCGCACCGCGGGCGACGTGCTCATCCAGTACGACTTGGCGCAGGGTGGAACCAACCCGCAGCTGTTCCTCTCCCGGTGGGTCGACCACCGGACCGGGGAGCCAGTGTCAGGCGAACAACACGACCCCGTGTTGGGGCACGAGGGTGAACCTGACCGCGGCTGGCCTGGCCACGGGTTCGATCAACACGACGGCGATCCCCGCTGCCGAATCTGATGGCCTGGGAGCGATCTCGCCCCGCACGTTCGGTGAGGCACAGATCGACTTCAACGCCCTGGCCGGTGAGGACGAGTGTGTTGGCTTCGGATCTGCCTACCTGAAGAGCCGGTCGTCCGACTCGCTTCACGGCGGCGCTGAAGGACTTCATCGCCCCGTTGGCGACCAACTTCAGCCTCTGTGGCTGCGATCCATGTCATCAAGGTCGATGACGCCGATCCGGCGACGCTCGCTGGATGGAGCGGAGTTCGACCTGCTGTTGGACAACGCCCCGGTCGGTGGTTCGCCCGGAGCCGAAGACACCTTCGTTGACGACTGCGTGACGGTTGCCGGTGTCTGCGACTTCATCGCCATCAGCCAAGGCGAATACTGGGTGGTGGAGACGGTGCCCCGAACGGGACATGAGCTGGCTGACCCGGCGTTCCAGCACGTGACGGTGGTGGCCGATGAGACAGTTGAGGTGACCTTTGTCGACCCGCGTCAGCGTGGGGCGATCCTGCTCACCAAGACCGAGAAGCACGCCGCTGACCGAGAAAGGCGTCCGGCCCCATGCGGGTGTCGACTTCACCATCGCCGGTGACGCCGGTGATCACCGATGTCAACGGCCAGGCCTGCGTCGACGGGCTGCTGTTCGGTGACTACGACGTGGTGGAGACGGTGCCTGCTGGGCTACGTCGCTGACGGTGATACCACCAAGTCGGTGACGGTGGACAACGCGGCCACCTGCGACGGCGATCCTATGCCGGTGAGACGGTGAGCTTCAGCAACACGCCGCTGACCAACGTCACGGTGACGGTGGACAGCCAGATCGAGGGGGGGACAGCTTCTACGATCGACTGTGTGGTGGACGACGCCGACGACACGATCCCGACGGCGACGGGAGCCTGGTCCTCAACGACCAGGAGCCGACAGACGCTGGTCTGTACGATCGTCATCGATCCGTGATTGGTGTCAGTAGCCGCTAGACAGAAAGCCCCGGACTGCCGGGGCTTTCTGCTGGCCGGACTAAAGCGAGACGATCCCGCGAAGAACCGAGATGGGCGAGCGCGCAGTCAAAGGAGAGTTACCGGAGAGTCCGAGTGAGCAGACGATTGTCAGCACTGTCGTGTCAACGGACAGGAGCGAGCACCTCAGATCCGCTCGATGATCAACCCATTCGCCATCCCGCCCCCCTCGCACATCGTCTGCAACCCATAGCGCTTCCCGCTGCGTTGCAACTCGTGCACCAGCGAAGTGAGCAGCTTTGCCCCCGAGGCGCCCAGAGGGTGACCGAGGGAGATGGCGCCGCCGTTGACGTTGGTCCTCTCCCAAAGCGCGTCGGGGTCACCGCCACCGTGCTCGTGCCGCCAGGCGGTGATCACCGATGCGAACGCCTCGTTCACCTCGAACAGGTCGATCTCGTCGATGGTCAACCCGGTCTTCTCGAGCACCTTGGTCGTGGCCGGGATGGGCCCGGTCAACATCATGATCGGATCGACCCCGGCCAGCGAGAACCCGACGAAGCGCGCCATCGGCTGCATGCCGAGCTCGTCGGCGGTGTCCTCGCCCATGATGAGGACGGCGGCGGCACCATCGGAGATCTGGGATGAATTGCCCGCCGTGATCAGCCCGTCGATCTTGAAAACCGGCTTGAGCGTCGCCAGCTTCTCTTCGGTGGTGTCGGCCCTGATCCCCTCGTCGCGGGTCATCGCCTCTTCGTTCCCGTTCTCGAGGGTCACCGGAGTGGGGACGATCTGGGTTTCGAACCGGCCCTCTTCGGTGGCTCGGGCCGCCCGCATATGCGACTCGAAGCTGACCCGGTCGAGCTCGGCGCGGCTTGTGCCCCACTTCTCGGCGATCATCTCCGCTGAGAGCCCCTGGGGAACGAGCCCGTGGTCGTAGCGCTCGAGCATCTTCGGTCCGAAGGGGAAGCCAGGTCCCTGCTGGGTGGTGATCCCCATCGGGATCCGGGTCATCGACTCGACTCCGGCGGCGATCACGACGTCGTAGGCGCCCGCCATCACTCCCTGGGCGGCGAAGTGGGCCGATTGCTGCGACGAGCCGCACTGACGGTCGATGGTGGTCCCCGGCACCTCTTCGGGGAAGCCGGCGGCAAGGGCGGCGTTGCGGCCGACATTGACCGACTGCTCGCCGGTCTGCATGACCGTTCCCATGATCACGTCGTCGATCAATGCCGGGTCGAGGTCGTTCCTCTCCACGACGGTCTTGAGGGTGTGTGCCGCCAGGTCGACCGGGTGCCAATCCTTGAGCTTCCCGCCTCTCTTGCCGACCGGGGTGCGGACCGCATCGACGATCACCGCATCGCGCATGGCTGCTCCTCGCCTTTCGAAAGTCTCATCGTAGAACCGCAGGCGGGACCTCGAAGATGCCCGGATGTCACTCGGATACGAAGAGCCGCTCGGCTGCGAATGAGCCGATCGCCACGTCCGACCCGTTGACCAAGACCGTGACGCCGGATTGGCCGTCGTGGCCCACGAATTCGACCTTGGCGTCAGGCCGCAACCCGTTTCGGTCGAGGAACCCCATCAGCTCGGCGTCGAGCTCCAGCTCCTCGGAGATCCGCTCGAGCCGCATCGACTCGCCGACCTCCATCTCGACGATGGGCTTCATCCTCGGCGGCTTGTACCCGGCGCCGGGAATGGGGTTGCCGTGCGGGCAGGTCTTGGGGTCCTCCATGACCGCCCACATCGCTTCCTCGACCTGATCGGAGATGGTGGTCTCCCACACCTCGGCCTCGGCATGGACGCGGTCCCAAGGGAGCTTGAGCACGTCGGAGAGGAAACGCTCCGCCAGCCGGTGGCGGCGGACGATCACCGCCGCCAGGTGCCGGCCCTCCTCGGTGAGCCGGATCCGGTCGTCGAGATCGAGCAGCCCCTCGTCGGCCATGCGGTGCACCATCTCGTTGACGCTGGCACGGCTGACACCGAGCCAATCGGCCACCCGGGCCTGGATGACCGGGATGCCCTCTTCCTCGATCTCCCAGATCGCCTCGGCATATTCCCGGTAGCGAACCGAGTATGGCGACTCCATGTCGGCATGGTACGCGGGGGCGATGCCGGACCCGGGCTGAGTGTTGGTGGAGACGATGGGACTCGAACCCACGACCCCCTGCTTGCAAGCGGCTGACGTGAGAACGCCCGGCCGACCGTCGTCGCCGTATGGCAGGCTCCCGCGGTGCCTGATCGCATCTTCGACGAGCCACGACTTGCCGACATCTACGACGATCTCGACTCTGATCGGAGCGACCTCGACACCTACCTGTCCGTCGCTCAGGAGCTGGGGGCGCGTTCAGCGGTCGATATCGGCTGCGGCACGGGCACCTTCGCATGCCTTCTTGCCAACGAGGGCCTCGAAGTCGTCGGCGTGGACCCCGCGGCGGCGATGCTGGCGGTGGCGCGTCGAAAGGTTGGAGCTGACCTCGTCCGCTGGGTCCATGGCGTGGCGGCGGATCTGCCGCCGATCCAGGTCGACCTCGCAACCATGACCGGGAACGTCGCCCAGGTCTTCTTGGAAGACAACGAGTGGGCCGAGACGCTCGAGGCGGCGCACCGAGTGCTTCGGCCGGGCGGTTCTCTTGTGTTCGAGAGCCGGCGGCCCGAGAGGAAGGTGTGGCTCGAATGGAATGCCGTCGACTCCTTCCAGCGAGTCGAGCTCGATGGCATAGGCGTGGTTGAGACCTGGAGCGAGGTCGTCTCCGTATCCCTTCCCTTCGTGACCTTCCGCGGCACGATCGTGTTCCAAGACGACGGCACCACCCTGGTGTCGGAGTCGACGCTGCGCTTTCGCTCCTACGACGAGATCGCCGACTCGCTCGAGGCAGCGGGCTTCCGGGTTGACGAAGCTCGTGACGCTCCCGATCGGCCCGGCAAGGAATACGTCTTCCTGGCGACAAGGCGGTAGGACGAACTGTCCGATCACCGCTGCAGGCCGGCAGCCTTAAACGTATCTGGGGACGCGTTGACACCCTCGACGACGCGCCGATCGGTTACGGCGCCAGTGGCAGGCTACACCATGCACGTGCGGCGGCCGTGGCGGAGTCGTCGCGTCGTCGTGAAGGTCGCGGAGCCGCTCGTGCACCAACGCGGTGCTTCCGGGAGCGATCGATGACTAAAGGCGACCGTGGGACTCGAACCACGACCCTCGCTTGCAAAGCAGGTACTCTTCGAGCTGAGCCGCGTCCCCGTGGAGCCGATGGGACATTGCAGTATCCCATCCCTGGCCGGACGCACCCCAGCTCTGGCAGAGCACGTGCTCTGCCGAGCACGGCTCGCCGTGGGGTCCGAGTACCCATCGATCGGCGCATCTGCAGTCGGTCTCACCGAACCGAATGCCTGGCGGGCTTCCTCGAGAGTTGCCGATTGAAAACATCGACCGGTTCGGCAAGCTCGCGCGAGCCGAGCCCAGCTGGTGGTCGACGCACAGCAAACCCGACGCATGGGCCTGCTCGTCATCGAGGTCCTGCCCAGTCCAAGGATCGAGGCGGTCGATCCGACCCGCTGACAACCGGGATTGCCATCGGGACCGGTCGACCGCCCTCCTCCCCCTCAGGGTCTGAGTAACACTGCGGCGGGACGTGGATACTGCCCCACGTCCGCCCACTCCCTGGTCTGACTCGTCGATTTCGGTGCGATGTTCTGGTTTACGTGGAACACGTTGTCCGGGTCGTACGTGGCCTTCACTTCTGCCAGTCGATCCATGTTCTCGCCATAGGTCGCCGCCAACTTGTGACCGTCGTCCCCCGACATGAAGTTGACGTACCCGGCATCGGTTCCCGAGTAGGGGTGGATGGCGGCGTAGTAGTCCCGTACCCATTCCGTGTTGGCCTCGGTGTCGGCGGCGTCGGGCCAGGCTCCGACGATGACGGCGGCGAAGTTCTTGTCCCGCTGGGCGAAGGCGGTGTCCGCCGACCCGATCCGTTGCACCGCCCCGTTGATCGGGTAGAGGTGCATTGTCGAGCTCACGTACGGCGTCTTCTTGCCGTGCTCGACGTGTGCGGCGATCGCCTCGTCGCTGATCTCGGTGACGAAGTCGGTCTTCCAGTAGTGATGGAGATCCGGTGGGAAGAGCCCGTCGAAGGCGCCGTTGAGCGCCGGGTATGGCATGGGACCAACGTGCTCCGCCACCACAGGCGCCACCTCGTAGAGCGGGGCGAGCACCCGCTCGGCTTCGTCTGCTGGTCCCGACCAGCAGACCACCAGGGCGCAGAAGAGATCGCCCACCCGATCCTCGGGGACAAAGGGGAGAGGTGGGGCGATCTGCCAGCCGAAGAAGATCCCCAATTCCTCGGGTGCCTGGTCCACGAAACGGCGGTAGAAATCGAGCACCGTTGGCGGCATCGTCCGGCTCGTAGAAGAGCGGACCACCGACGATCGTCGAGACCTCGTGGAGTCGAAACTCGAGCGCGGTGACCACTCCGAAGTTGCCGCCACCGCCACGGAGTGCCCAGAAGAGATCCTCATTTTGGTAGTCGCTGGCCGTGACTTGCTGGCCGTCGGCGGTGATCACATCGGCACAGATCAGGTTGTCGCACGACAGGCCGTGCGCCCTTGCCAGATATCCGATCCCACCACCCAGCGTCAGCCCGCCGACACCCGTGGTGGAGATGATCCCCCCGGTAGTCGCCAGACCAAAGGCGTGGGTTGCGTGGTCGAAATCCCCCAGGTGGCGCCGCCGCCGACCCGGGCGGTCCGATCGGCCGGATCGACCCGCACTCCTCGCATCGGAGAGAGGTCGATCACCGACCGCGTCATCCCAGGTGCCGAATCCGGGCACGCTATGACCGCCGCCCCTCACCGCCACCTCTATCCCCTCCGTTGGGCGTGTTCGAGCGCGGCGATGACGTCGGCGGCATCGACGCAGCGCACGATCGCCGCCGGTCTGCGGTCATGCATGGCGTTACGCACCTTGCGGTGCTGGTCGTAGCCCTCATCGGCGGGTTCGATCACCTCGCCCCGAACCCGGCTCGCCAAGTTGCTCGATCGTTGAAGACACGGGATCTCCTCTCTGGCTACCGGAAGAGTGCGACATGGCGCGTTCCATGCGCCGTTCCGGGAACGTCGTTGCGTCTTCAGCCGAGCAGAGCGGCCACCCGATCCACGTACGGAACCTCGACGGCACGGTCGATACGCGCCAGGACGGCAGCGAGGATCTCGTGGCTTGTCGGGTCGTCGCCGAGGCGCTCGATGCTCTCGGCGAGCCTCAACTCGAGCCACACCGCTCCTTGTCTCCGCGCCACTTCGACACCAGATACAAAGCTGGCACTGGCATGCTCGATATCGCCGTCTCGGGCCGCGATCTCGCCATCGAGTCGCCACAACTCGGGTTCCATGAAGTCCTCTCCGTGCTCGGCGCTGCGTAGCTTCGCCTGCGCCACGGCGGCTCGGGAAACCTCGAGATTCCCGGTGAGAAGACCGCTACGAGCCAGCATGCAGAGGTTGTACGACAGGTGGGATATCCCCTTGTCGGAGAGCCATCCGGCGACCGACGCCCGCACGCCGTCCACACCGCTCCGGTTCCCATCCATCACGTCGAGCAAGCCCTGGTAGAGGCGCTGACCGGTTTGGGGATACCACAACTGGTGGCTCGACAGGAGCGTCTCCAGGTCATCGACCAGATCGGAGAGACGATCCCGGTCGTCGGCCTCGACGGCGAGCAAGCCGATCCAGTTGAGCACATAGCCGAGCGTGTTGGGATGATCGAGCGAGTCGGCAAAGCGGCGCGCTTCTTCGGCCAGGTCCCGAGCCTTGCCCAGCTCACCGGACCACCACTCCGTTGCGGCGAGCCGGACCAGGCAGATCGCCTTCGGGTCTTGGGCGTACCGGGCGAGGTGTTCGGGGCCGAGTTCGGGTCGGTAGAGTCGATGGCGTCCTGGAGACTTCGTCTGGCACCTGTCAGGTCTCCCTGCCAGAAGGCGCTGACGCCGAGGAGATAGTGACCCTCGGTCACGGCGATCGGCTCGTCATTCCTCTGCAGCAACTCCTTGGCAAGCGAGTCGGCGCGGCTGAATCTGGAGGTCACCACCGCGTTGAGACCCAGTCCGCGGATGACCGGTGAGCTGACCGGCAATCCCAGCTTTAGAGAGAGGTCCGCAGCTCGTTGGTACTGCTGTTCGGCCGGTTGGGAGGCGTAACCGACGCTCGCCGCCACCGCGACGGCCAAAGTGGTTCGCAGATCGAGCTCGATCCGGTCGCGGCCATCGCCGGGCGGCAGGTGCTCCAGCAGGGCGAGAGCGGACCGCAAGGACATCATGGCGTCGCCCAATGAGTACAGCTGTAGGGCGTGGTCAGCCGCCCGCTGATGGGCCTCGACAGCGGCGGCCACCAACCCGGCTTCCTCATAGTGGAATCGCCAACCGGGAACTCACGGCTCCGAG
>CAVTEU010000002.1:0-43000 GCA_963733905.1 uncultured Actinomycetes bacterium
CACACAGGGAGTTTGCCGAGACCTGAGTCGTTGACCCGCCTCTACATCGAACCCGGCCAAGGCAAGTTTGTTGACAACAGCGAGTTGGCACGGGCCGGTTCGGAAGCAACCCGTATGAGCATCCGAAATCAGGTCCAAGCCGGGGTGGACATCGGCAACAACGGCGAGCAGCCACGCGAATCCTTCTTTCTGTATCTGCGGGACCGGCTGACCGGGTCGGGGGTAGTTGGGAGCGGCCTAGCCGTTCCGACGTTGAGCGCTACCCGGCATTCAAGAAACGCTGGGCACAGCAGGCCTCTGGCGCAGACAAGGTTTCCAACGTTTCCGGTGTACCCATGGCCATTGGCGAGGTCACTTACGTCGACAGGAATGCGATCGACGAGGAGTGCTCCGACCTGGAGACGGCGTTGATCGAGAGTCCGGACGTGTTTTTAGAGACGTTCATGAGCTCACCCTCACCGGGGATCGTCGCGGCTGCTTCAAGAACGCCTATTACGACACGCTCGAGGAGTATCTGAAGGCGGTGGGAAAGGCGCTCCAGATCGAGTACGAGGCAATCGTCGAGCACGGATTCATCTTGCAGATCGATGCTCCAGATCTGGCGATGGAACGTCACGTCACGTACAAGGACGCGCCACTGTCGGCGTTCCTGGAGTTCGCCGAGATGGTGGTGGCGGTGGTGAACGAGGCACTCGTGAACGTGCCGCGGGACCGAGTCCGCCTCCACGTGTGCTGGGGCAATTCCGAGTCACCGCACGACAGTGATGTACCGCTGGCAGACATCCTGCCGATCATCATGAAAACCAATGTCGGTGGATTCGTCCTCCCCTTCGCCAATCCTCGTCATGCCCATGAATACAAATCGTTCGCGGATCATCGGCTCGCCGAAGACCAAGTACTTGTGGCAGGTGTGATCGACACGTTGACCAACTTCGTCGAGCACCCCGAAGTCGTTGCCGACAGACTCGAACGTGTCGCCACGGTCATCGGCGACCCGACACGAGTGCTCGCCGGCACCGATTGCGGGTTCGACACCTCGGCTGGCTGGGGACGGGTCGCCGAAGACGTCGTATGGGCGAAATTGAGGACCATGCGCAACGGTGCAGAGCTGGCGACGGAGAGACTGTTCTAGGACTGGGCCTCGCTCGAGAGGTCCTTGTCCTCCATCTCCCAGGCGTGGTCCATCGTGTGATAGGCGGAGTGTCGGATCAGGAAAGGCAGCGTCCACGACCGCATGCGCTTCTCCACCTCGCCGCGTTCGTCGCCCGGATCGCCACGACGTAGGCCTCGCGATACTCCTGCAGGGCGCCCGGCGCGCGCCCCCTCGGGGATGCGGAGGCCGACTTGCTTGGCGAAGTCCTCGCTCTCGGTGCGGATCGTATGGCGGATGATCCGGTCCCGGTCCCGTCCGCCACCGCGCGGCCCCTTGCGCATCTCCGCCGAGACTCGCGCCGGCGACCGGTCGAAGTACGCCCAGCAGGCCCGGAGCAGCGCGATCTTGCGCTCGAGCTCGTCCTCGGTCATCGGCCGTGCTCGACGAGCCGAGGCGAGAAGGAGATGCCCCAGAAGTCGATCGAGGGTGTCCGACCTGGTCCTCGAAGACATCCAGGGACCCGGCCGCCTCGAACTCGTCGCCAGGCCCGGCCCGATCGCGACCGGCCGGTAGCGCTCGCGGTACGTCTCGAGAGTCTCCACGGCCCCATCGGCGATCTTGGCGCCGCGACTCCAACCCGGCCAGTCGATGGCAAAGGCAACGAACTTCTTGCCCTTCGGACCACGTTGGAGAACGACGCGAACCGGCATGCCTGACATCAGCAGCCAGCCTACGGCTTCGCGGGGCTGACGCGGACAAAGGGCGGACAACGTCAGACAGGTCCAAGCAGGCCGCTCCTCCCTCGCCGAGAACTACCTGGCCGGCCTCAGTCGTTGATGGAGAACCCGGTGAAGTCGAACCGTTGGGTGGTGCCGTTGGTGTCCACGGTTTCCACTCCGTAGTCCACCTGCCAGGTGGTGGTCGGGGTCCACCCCCGCTCGGCGACGTCGGCGAAGAACGCCGCCAGGGGCATGGTCCCCGAGGTTTGGGTGGTGGTGGAGAGGTAGGTGATGATCCCACCATTGTTATCCCCTGATCGCCACACCTCGTAGCTGTGCCCCGGCGGTGAAGGTGTCTATCTCCGACCCGGCGGGACGCTGACCGAAGTTCTCCGTCCAGATCATCAACTCGTGGCTGAGACCATCACCCAACCAGATGTCGAAGGCGATGTTCCAGACACAACCACCACAGTGCGGCCCCTCGGCGGCGAAGGTGGCGGAGGTGATGTTCGCCAACGGTTCGTCGTCGTAGTCCTTGTGCACGTTCAAGTAAGCCTCCACCGCGTTGTCGTCGTGGTCGGGGACGTCCACCAGCGCATACCAGTTGTCGGCGTCGCAAGCCTCGATGGTGTGGTCCCCCCCGTAGTTGTCGTTCCAGTTGTTGTTGTGCACGAAATACTCACCAAAAGACTGACCGGCACCCTCAGGGATAGTGACCCCATCCTCACAATCCGACGGCTGAGTCGTAGTACGTCGACGATGGGACAGTGGTCGTCGTGGTCGTTGTCGAGGTCGTGGTCGTTGAGGTTGTCGTTGTTGTTTGACACCAGGGCCGTGGTGGTCTGTTGGGCCGTGGTCGGCAGCGGGGAGCGGCCTCAGCGGGCGGTGCCGTGACAGGCGACACGACAACGAAGAGGGAGCTACATAGAAGAAGGACGATGGCGGCAGCGATGGCTCGTTTCATCGCGGCATCCTGGCCCTTCGCTTTCCGCTATGTCGAGCGGTCACCTCCGAGTGAAGTGGGAGATCGGGTCACATGGCCCTGCGCTCTGGATGATCCTGCTCATCGTGGCGATCATCCTCGGCATCATGCTCATCGCCCCCCGGGACGTGACCGATGGGGCCGCCTCCTTCATTGGCTTCTGCCTCGGCCAGGCGATCCGGAGAGCCGGCGATTGAGCCCGATGTTGCAAGCCACGTTGCAAGTGGCTGGTCAGAGTGGTGGCCAGGGGCAGAATCGAACTGCCGACCCCAGGTTTTTCAGACCTGTGCTCTGCCAACTGAGCTACCTGGCCGGTGCTCGGTGGCGGGGACGACGGGATTTGAACCCGCGATCTCCGGCTTGACAGGCCGGCGTGAACTCCAGGCTTCACCACGCCCCCGTGGTCCCGAGGCGGTCCACCTCGGTCACCCGCTGCGGTTGTGCGGGCTCGGGGAGTATAGGGCGGCGGTCCCCGGCTTCACCGTGGGATCCGGAGGACCACCTTCCCCATCTGGTTGCCCTCGTCGAGTCGGATCAGTGCATCGGGGAGACCGTCGAAAGGGAAGACCATGTCGATTGGGACGATCACTCGACGCGACCCGACCATCTCGGTCACCTCGGCGAAGTCGGTGTGGTCGAACATGGTGGACCCGATGATCTCGAGCTGCTTGTAGAAGAGGACGGTCAGCGGCAACTCGACTTTGCTCCCACTGGTGGCCCCGCAAATGGCCAGCCGTCCTTCCGGTGCCAGCGACCGCATCGACTGGTTCCACGTGGCCTCCCCGATGCTATCGACCACCACGTCAGCCTTCCGCCCTGCTGCATCGGCCAGCTCGGACGAGAAACCGCCGCCCGAGTCGTAGGCGCCAATGGCGCCGTTGGCCAATGCCCACTCCCGCTTGGCCGGGTCGGTCGAAGTGACGTGGACCTCGGCACCGAGGGCAAGACCGAGCGAGAAGGTCGCCGCGGCCACGCCTCCACCTATCCCGACTACGAGGAGGAGGTCTCCTTTCGAAAGTCGGGAGCGTCGCAACATGCGGTACGCCGTGCCGGTCACCAGACCGTAGGAACCTGCCTCTTCCCAGGTGAGGTGCTCCGGTTTGAGGAGGGCGTTGGCAGCGGGGACCACCACCATCTCGGCGAGGGTTCCCCAGGCGTGCTCACCCAGGATCCCAAACCGTCGGCACACGGTGGAGTTCCCAGAAAGACATGACAGGCACTCGCCGCAGGAGAGCGAGGGATCGATGACCACTTCGTCACCGACGCTCACCGTCGCCACGCCTGGCCCGAGGGCTTCGATGATGCCGGCGCCATCGCCACCGGCCACGTGCGGAAAGCTGTGCGGGGCAGGGAGTCCCCGAGAGACCCAGAGGTCAAGGTGGTTGAGGGCGGCTGTCCGGAGCTGGATCAGCACTTGGCCAGGGCCCGGAACCGGGTTTGGGACCTCTTCCAACCGATAGCTCTCCGGTCCTTTTGTCTCGTGGAGTTGCCAGGCAAGCATCGATGCGACGTTAGACCTCGGCGAAGGCCCGGCCGATAGCATCTCGTCACCATCAATTGGAGGGTCAAATGGATGAAGTGGTGCCGCGACTCGGGTCGGTGGTGACCGACTGCGCCGATCCCGAACGCCTCGCCGGCTTCTACGGGGCGCTACTGGGGACGGAGGTGTCGCAGAGCTTCCCGGGTTTCATCTGGTTGGCCCCGGCCGGCGACGGCTCGATTTCGCTCGCCTTTCAGAAGGTGCCCGATCCGACACCCGGCAAGAACCGCCTTCACTTCGACATGTCGTCTCCCGACCTGGCCACCGTCAGGACCCGCATCGAGCAACTGGGCGGGAGCTTCGTCGAGACCCATCAGATCGGGGACTTCAGCTGGAGCACATTCGCCGACCCGGAAGGCAATGTGTTCGACGTTGCCAGCGAGTGATCCACGAGACCGAGCTTCGGGTCAGGTTTGGCGACCTCGACCCGTACGACCATCTCAACCACGCCCGCGCCTTCACATTCTTCGAATCGGCGCGGGTCGAGGCGCTCGAGGCGCTCGGTTACGGCCTCGATCGGATCAAGGAAGACGGCGTCCAATCGTGCTTGTCGAGCTCACGGCCCGATTCCACCGCCCGGCCGGTTTGCACGACTTGCTGAAGGTGACCACCGAGGTTGTCTCGGTCGGCCGAACCGCCAGCACCTGGCGACAGGAGATGAACCGCGACGGCGATGTCATCGCCACCCTCGAGATCACAGCTGCCTTCACCGATCGGAACGGCCGCCCCGGACCGCGCACCGTCGGGTTTTGCCGAGGCTTTGGAGACCTGAGATCCGTTCTTGCGTGGCACAGCGGTCGGATCGACAACTCAGTCACGCCAGAACGGCGGTGGCTCCCCTGAGATCGGTTCTTGCGTGGCACAGCGGTCGGATCGACAACTCAGTCACGCCAGAACGAGGGTGGCTTCCGTGAGATCGGTTCTTGCGTGGCACGGCGGTCGGATCGACAACTCAGTCACGCCAGAACGAGCGGTGGCTTCCCTGAGATCGGTTCTTGCGTGGCACAGCGGTCGGATCGACAACTCAGTCACGCCAGAACGGGGGCGGCCCCGATGCTGGGAGTGAAGCTCGACGCCACCGATAGCGAGATCACGAAGAAGATGATGCCGAGGATGAGGGCGACGAGGGTGATGATTCCGACCGCCATGAAGAAGACCCGAATCTTGCCAAGACCGCGCTCCAGCTCGGCGACCGCGCCATGCATGTGTGCGTCGCGGATGCCGTCGGCTGCCTGCCAGAGCACCACGCCCAGCCAGATGTAGAGAGCAACGAAGCCCACGGTCACGATCAGATACGCGATCAGGTACCCGGTCAGACCTGCCGGGATGTCCTGGCCCAATTGGCCCTCGAACTGGTCGATGACGGCACCGGCTATGAGCAACAGAATGATGCCCAACATGCCGAGAGCGCCACCGATCACGTAGACCACGCCAAGGAATCTCATCCATCCTGTGGCTCCCTTCACCCGACCGGCGAGCCGCGTCACCAGCCCTTCGGCCGACTCGGCGGGCGGTGGGGTGTAAGGAACGACCATGCTTGCTCCTCTATTCGGTGCAGGAAGACTACGACCCGCGGTCGGTCGGTCCCCCAAACGCATCCCCACGCTCAACTGCGGTCGTCGGCGGCTCGGAGCAGCGACACCGCGTCGTCGGGCACCACAACCCGAACCGCGTCACCAGGGTGGGGAGAATCGAGGGCGGGGACTTCCACCTGCAGCGGCGGCGCCCCATCCACCTCGACCCAAAGGACCGCCTGGCTTCCTTGGAAGAGCCGCTCGGTGACGGTGCCGACGATCGTGCCTTCCGGCCGGAGAAGGAGGCGATCGGCCCGGAGCATCGCCACCGGTCCGGCCGAAC
The DNA here is from genome assembly GCA_963733905.1 of uncultured Actinomycetes bacterium. Classification (GTDB taxonomy): domain Bacteria; phylum Actinomycetota; class Acidimicrobiia; order Spongiisociales; family DATADW01; genus DATADW01. The sequence continues at coordinate 6,192 of CAVTEU010000002.1, forward strand.
CCTTCGGCACCGCGACCTTTCCCCATGGGGTAGCGGCGACACCATCGGTCGGCGCCGACTCGGCGAGGTTGGCGAAGCCGAGGAAGCGAGCCACCCAGGCGTCTCCCGGTTCTTCCCACACCTCCTCGGGATGTCCTACGCGGACGATGCGCCCGGCACGCATGATGGCCAGGCGGTCGGCGATGGTGAATGCCTCTTCTTGGTCGTGGGTCACGTATAGGGCGGTGACCCCGCTGAGGATGTGGCGGAGGTCGAGGACCAGGCGCTCGACGAGACTGCGGTCGAGCGACCCGAGCGGCTCGTCGAGCATCATGAGCCGGGGTGACGGCGCCAGCGACCGGGCCAGGGCGACACGCTGTTGCTCACCCCCGGAGAGCGAGGTGACCGCACGCTGCTCGAATCCGGGAAGGCCGACCCAATCGAGCACTTCGGTCACACGGTTGGCCGCCGCCACTCCGGACACGCCGGCCATCCGGAGCCCAAACCCGACGTTGCCGACAACATCGAGATGGGGGAACAAGGCGTAGTCCTGGAACATGAGGCCAAAATTCCGCCGGTGGGGCGGGACCCCGGCGAGGTCGGAACCGTCCCATCGCACCGTTCCCCCGTCGGGAGCCCGCAACCCGGCCACGACCCGCAGCAAGGTGGTCTTCCCTGCACCACTCGGGCCGAGGACCGCCACGGTCTCACCATCCGCAACAGCGAGATCGACCCGGTCGAGGATCGGTCGACCCTCGACCCCGACGGAGACGGCGTCGACCTCGAGCATCAGAAACTCCCAAGCCCGCCGGGACGAGCACGCTCGATCGAGAGCGCCACGACAACTGTCATCACCATGAGCACGACACTCAAGGCCATCGCCCTGGAGAAGGTGAGCTCGCCGGGACGGGACAGAAGCCTGTAGATGGTGGTGGGGACCGTGGGGGAATCGGGCCGGACGATGAACTGGGTTGCCCCGAACTCTCCGAGAGACACCACGAAGGCGAAGGCAGCACCGACCAGCCCGGCTCGAGCCACCATGGGCAGGTCCACGTGGCCCCAAGCTCGCAACGGTGATGCGCCGAGCACGCGGGCAGCCTCACGCAACCTCACCTCGACCGACCGCATCACCGGGACCGCCACCCGGACCACCAGCGGGATCGCAACCAGGGCGTGGGCCAGCGGCACCAGGATCCAAGACGTGCGGAGGTCGATGGGGATGTCGAGGGCGATGAGGAAACCGAAACCGATGGTCACCGCCGAAGTGCCGAGCGGGAGCATCAGCACGGTGTCGAACCAGCGTGACGGTGCCCCACGGCCGTAGGCGACCACGGCAGCCGACAGAAGCCCGACCAGCAGCGCGATGACGGCGGCCACGGCGGCGAAGGCGAGAGAGTTGCCCACCGCGGTGAGCGGGTCGGCAGGGAACCCAGGTAGCTGTTCGCCGAGCCCTAGATAGGCGTCGAATCCCGAACTGAACGAGCGAGCCACCAGCACAGCGGGCAGTCCGCCGATCAGGAGAAGGGTCATACCGACCGTGGCGATGACGACAGATCTCTCCAGTGTTGTGGCCGGCTTGCGGAGCGTCTCGCTAATCGGACGCAGAGGCTGCTCGAGGGCATGACGCTGCTGATACCGGCTGTAGGCGAGGAGGGCGGCGGTCACGCCGACGAGTTGGACGATGGCCAGCGCCGCCGCGACCGGGAGGTCGAGGAATCCGACCACCTGGCGCCAGATCTCAACCTCGATGGTGGCGAATTCGGTCCCACCGAGGATGAGCACCACACCGAAGGAGGTGAAGCAGAACAAGAAGACGATCGATGCGGCGGCTCCAAGGGCGGGGCGGAGCAGCGGGAGGGTGACGGTGCGGAACGCCTGCCAGCGGCTCGCCCGAGCAGACGGGCCGCCTCCTCGAGTCGGGGATCGAGGTGCTCCCAGAGGCCGCCCAGGGTGCGAGTCACCACAGCAATGTTGAACGCGATGTGGGCCCAGAGAATGATCCATACGGTCCCGGTCAGGTCGACACCAAGAAGTCCCGAGGGCCCGGCGAGAGCTAGGAAAGCCGCCCCAATGACGATTGTGGGGAGCACAAAGGGGACAAGCAGCGCGGCCCGCACCAGGCCCCGCCCGGGGAAGGTGAATCGGGAGAGCACCCAGGTGATGGGCAATGCCAAGACGATGGTGAGCACGGTGGACACCACCGCCTGCCACAGGGTGAACCAGGCGACACCTATCAGCGAGCGGCGGCTCACCAACTCGGCAAACGCCGAACCGGCACCACCTTCCAGACCGGTGAACAGGATCCGAATCAGCGGATAGATGAACAGGTAGCCGAGAAAGGCCACGGGTAGCGCCGCCAGGAGCCACGTCAACGGGCGTCGCGGCGACAGCCCAGCAGAGGTCACCCCTGCATCAACTCCTCCCATTCCGTGATCCACGACTCGCGGTTGGATTCGATGTCGGGGGGATCGATGGCTGCCGGCGAGTCGGGTATGACGGTGTGTTCGGCGAACTCCGGAGGCAGATCCACCGTTTCGTTCGCAGGGAAGACGAACCAGGCGAGTGGGATCTGCTCCTGGAAGGCGGGCGAAAGCATGAAGTCGATCAGATCACCCGCCGCAGCTTCGTTGCCGGTCCCGTCGAGGACACCGGCGAACTCCACCTGGCGGTGACAGCCCGCGGTGACCACACCGGTCGGTGCTTCGTCGATCGGAGTCTCGGAGAAGATCACCTCTGCCGAGGGTGACGACGCATAGGAGACCACAAATGGACGGTCCCCTTCCCCGACCCCCCGGAGAATGTCGAGTAGTAGGCCTCGTCCCACCCACAGTCACCGCCACTTCGTTGTCCCGTAACCCGGCCCAGAAGTCCATCCACCCGTCCTCGCCGAACTCGGCGATGGTGGCGAGCAGAAAGGCGAGCCCAGGGCTGGATGTGGCCGGGTGCTCGACGACGAGAGTGGCGCTGTACTCGGTCCGGGTGAGGTCGGAGAGTTCCTCCGGGGGGTCGAGTCCAGCCTCCGTCAATCCCTCTTTGTCGTAGTTGATGCAGACGTCGCCGAAGTCGATCGGAGTCACCATGTGGGTGGGGTCGACCTGGAGATCGTCGGGGACATCGGCGAGCAGTTCGGATTGGTGTGCGGCGAAGAGATTCTCTGCGAGCGCCCGGGAAAGGAAGGTGGTATCGACCCCGAATAGCACGTCACCCAGGGGTGCATCCTTGGTGAGGATGGCCTGGTTGAGCGTTGCTCCGGCATCTCCCCCGGCGAGCACCTCCACCGTGATCCCGGTCTCATCGGTGAACTGGGCAAACGTCTCTTCGGTGACACCGGCGGCAAAGGACTCGTGCGACACGACAACGAGGGACTCTGGCGGCGCTTCGACCAACTCGGTGGTCGAGGGCGGGGAGGCGTCACCACACCCCACCAAGACCAAGATGAGGGAGACCGATGTCCCCAGTTTTCGCACCACTCGCATTGCTCGCTCCAGACTCGAAGAGCGGGCGGCTGGGTGCACCGAAAGGCTTCCTACGCCGGCATTACCCGGTCCAGGTTCCAACGGTCGGAGGCTCCAAGCCTCCCTCTCAGCCCGGTCCTACCGAGCTCCCGCGTCGGGTATCAGGGTAGCCAGATCTGGACGATCAATCGATGGGAGGGGTGTCTTGACGGCGGCGGCCGAGACCGCCCAGTAGCAGTGCCAACCCAATCCCGATCAGGACGATCGGCCACACCACGGCGAAGCTGACCTCGAACACGCCGAGATTGTCGAGCAGGAACAGCACTCCCAGGATGATGAAGACCATCCCTGCAATCAGAGATCCCAGGTTCACGAGCTCACCTCCACCTCTCCCATACCCACAGACGCCTCCAACTCGATTGTCACCGGGGAGCCGGGGACATCGATCCTGGTCTCCAGGCTCGGTCCAAATCCTCCTTGGTCCTCCCCGAACATTTGAACCTGTCCGAGCGCCGCCGAACCGGTGGCTACCACATTGACATCGCCGGGTACCCGCACCCGCAATTGACCCATCCCCACGCTCGCCCTGACGTTCAATGTGCCCTTCGGAGACCTCGAGTGCCCTCAGGTCGAGCTCCATATCGCCGATGCCCAGCACGTATTCCTCTTCCAGGTCAGCCGCGCTGGTCGGAGCGAAGTTCCGATCGCCGACCCCACCCCTGAAGACGTCGAGCGGGGATAGGGCGGTCGCCACGGTCAGCACCGACAACACCACTCCCATCCCGATGAGCCCACCCTCGGTGTGCCCAGGGCTGGCGACGAGAACCCCGATTCCGGTGATTATCAGCGCGATCGGAAAGAAGATGGTCCACGAGATCTCAATCACGTCGAGCGAGTCCAACAACCAGACGGCCCCGGCTGCGACCACCAGCAAACCGAGTACGAACCGACCGACCGGCAGCGGGGAGCGGCCAGCCGTTACCGATGTCACCGCTTCAGCCCGCCGAGCAGGAGCATCAGACCGAAGATGATCACAACGATCGGTCCGACGAACCCAGAGATCTGGGGGAACAGCCGGGTGAGGAGCACCCAACTCCCCAGGACAACCAATGCCCCGCCGATGAACACCTGGGTCCGATAGGACGAGGCGTGCGGTGACACGCCCACGGGCTCGTCTGACGTCTCCTCGGGGATGGCGATCCACCCGATGATGTAGAGCAACAGCCCCGATCCCCCACCGAAGAGCAGCACCAGGAAGATGATGCGGATCCAGAGGGCGTCTATCCCGAGCCAGCGCCCGATGCCACAGGCCACGCCCCCGACGACCCTGCCAGTCTGGCAGCGACGGAGGACGACGGGCCGTTCCGGCACCGGCTCATAGGGAACCGGCGGAGGAGGCGTTGTTCCGAAGTCCACGGGTGGGGGTAGTTCGTCCTCGGGGAGATTCTGATTGTCGGTCACGTTCCCTCCACGCTAACGGCGGTCGTTGACGGCGTCTTGTCCCCTTCAGTCAAAGATGTCTGACTGCAGCCGGCGCATCGCCCGTAGCCAGCCATCTGGGTCGGTGGCGCGGTGGATGGCGTACCCCGCTACCTCGGCGTGGGGGAGGATGAGGAAGCGCTCTGCTGTCAGGCCATCCACGACCGCCTCGGCGACCTCGTCGGGGTCGATGGCGGTGGGGCGCACATAGTCGCGGGTGTCGAAGTCGAGCATGGCGGTGCGGACCCCCATCGGGCAGAGACAGGAGACCGCAAGCCCCCGGTCGCCGAACGTGATCGACAACCACTCCGCCAGTGCCACGACGGCGTGCTTGGTGACCGCATACGGGGCGGCGCCGAGATTTGAGAGCAGCCCGGCGGCGGATGCCGTGTGCAGCAGGTGGCCGCGACCACACGCCACGACACGCGGTACGTAGTGGCGGGCGGCGTGGACGTGGGACAGCACGTTCACCCGCCAGATGCGGTCCCAGGCATCGTCGGCCACCTCGGGTCCACCGGGGATGAAGATCCCGGCATTTGCACAGAAGAGGTCCACGGGACCGAATCGGTCCTCTGCGGTCTCGAGCAGACGCACCGTGTCGTCCTCGATCGCGGCATCGGCCGCCACTGCCAGGACCGCGGGTCCAACCTCTTTGGCCAAGGCGTCGGCGGCGGCGAGGTCGATGTCACCCACCACTATCCCGGCGGCACCTTCGCCGGCGAAGCGCCGCACGAGCGCAGCGCCGATCCCGCTGCCGCCACCCGTGACCACCGCGACGGCGCCCATCAGTTGCACAAGATCTGACCCGTCACCCGCCTGCCAAGTACTTGGGCTCGATCGCGAACAGGGGGGCGGCCCCGGCTACCACAGAAGGAGTCAGCCCAGTCACCTGGGGGAGCAACTGGGTGGCGTAGAAGGAGAAGGTCGCCATCTTGGCGCCCACCCAACCACTGTCCTCGCCCTCCCGCTCGCCGAGAGCCAGCACCTCGCGACCGAGCAGCCATCCTCCAATCGTGAAGCCGAGCATCCGGAGGTATGGCGTGGCTCCGGCGAGCGCATCATCGGGGTCTTCCGACCGGCGGGACAGCAGCCAGGTGGTGGCGTCCTTCACCGCGGCGTTGGCGTTGTCGAGAGCCTCGGCCTCGCCTGACATCCCCGCATCACGCAGAGCGGAGACCGTCACCGCCACGTCCTCCATCAGATCGGTGATGACCCCGCCTTCCCTCATCGGTAGCTTGCGACTCACCAGGTCGATCGCCTGGATGCCGTTCGTCCCCTCGTAGATAGGGGCGATCCGGCTGTCGCGCATGTATTGGGCAACTCCGGTTTCCTCCACGTATCCCATCCCGCCGTGGACCTGGAGCGCAAGAGAGGTGAGCTCGACCCCGAGGTCGGTGCACCACGCCTTGGCCACCGGGGTGAACAAGTCGGCCCTCTCGGCGCTGCGGTTGGCGATCTCAGGGTCGGGATGGCGGTCGGCCACGTCGAGCAGCGACGCCTCGTGGTACAGAAGAGCCCGCATCGCCTCGATCAGCGACTTCTGGGTGAGCAGCATCCTCCGTACGTCGGGGTGCTCGATGATCGACGAGCTTTCGGTCGAACCGGTTGCCCTGCCTTGCCTCCGCTCCTGGCTGAAGGAGAGAGCCTGCTGGTATGCCCGTTCTGCGATGGCAACACCCTCGATACCCACTCCCAACCGGGCGTTGTTCATCATGGTGAACATGAAGCGCATCCCCTGCTGCTCCTCGCCGATCAGGTAGCCAAGCGCACCCTCACCCTCTTCGCCAAAGCTGATAACGCAGGTGGGACTGGCGTGGATGCCCATCTTGTGCTCCAACGAGACCACCTTGACGTCGTTGCGCTCGCCGATGTTGCCGTCGGGGTCCACCAGGAACTTGGGAACAAGGAACAGCGAGATCCCCTTGGTCCCCGGCGCGGCACCGGGGGTCCGGGCGAGGACGAGATGCACGATGTTGTCGGTCATGTCGTGGTCGCCCCAGGTGATGAAGATCTTGGTGCCGAATAGCCGGTAGGTTCCGTCGTCCTCTCGCACCGCCCTGGTGGTGAGTGCTCCCACGTCGGAGCCTGCCTGCGGCTCGGTGAGCTGCATCGTTCCTGCCCATTCGCCCGTCACGAGCTTGGTCAGGTAGGTGTCCTGCTGCTCTGGTGTGCCGTGGACCGCCAGCGCCTCGATCCCGGCCTGCGTCAGCAGCGGGCAGAGCGAGAACGCCATGCTCGCCGAGGTGACCATCTCCTGGATGGCGACCCCCACCGCCCGCGGCAACCCACCTCCGCCCCACTCTGCCGGCATGTGTGCTCCGGGCCAACCTGCAGCGGCGAAGCTGCGGTAGGCCTCTTTGAACCCGTCAGGTGTGACCACATTTCCGTCGACCAGCCGGGACCCCTGCTGATCACCCACCCTGTTGAGCGGTGCGATCACCTCCGAGACAAATCTCCCCGCTTCGTCGAGAAGCCCCCGCACCGTCTCCGGGTCGGCGTGCTCGTAGCCTTCGAGGGCGCTCAAACCCTCGAGATCGCACACCGTCTCGAGGACGAACAGCATGTCCCGCACCGGGGCGGTATAGGCGTCGGCCATGAGCTGTCAAGGGTAGGCGGCAGGTGAAAGAGGGAAGACGGAAGACGGCGGACGGCGGACGGCAGCCAATGTCCCACCACCTACCCCCCCTACTCGATCCATAGGATGCAAGCATGCCGCAGCGACGCCTTCGGTTTGTCGCGCCCGACCAGGAGGTGCGGGCCGGGTTGGAGACGATCCGGGCGGAGCTTGGGATACCCGAGCGTTATCCGGCGGAGGCCGAGCAGGAGGCCGAGAGACCGCCGCGGCTGCCGGAGAGCGATCTCACCGACATCCCCTTCGTGACACTCGACCCGGCCGGTTCGCGGGACCTCGACCAGGCCATCCATCTGGAGCGCACCACCACCGGGTTCCGGCTTCGGTACGCGGTGGCGGATGTCGCTGCGTTTGTCAGCCCTGGGGGCGCGCCTCGACAAGGAGGCGCGGCTCAGGGCGGTGACGTTGTACGCCCCAGACGAGCGGACACCGCTCCATCCTTTCAGCCTTTCCGAGGGGAACGGGTCTCTCCTTGCCGGGGAGGATCGCCCTGCGGTGGTCTGGGATCTCTCCTTCGACCTCGACGGCGAGATGAAGTCGACGCTGGTGGGTCGAGCCCTGGTGCGCAGTCGGGCGCAGCTCGATTACGGGTCGGTCCAGGCCGGCTTCGATGCGGGACACCCTGCCGAGCCATTGGTCGCACTTGGCCAATTGGGCCCGCTCCGAATCGAGCGCGAGGCAGCGCGCGGCGGGGTATCGCTCCCGGTTCCGGAGCAGCGGGTCGTGCCTGTTGACGGGGGGTGGCAGCTCGAGTTCCGCGAGGTGCCGGACGTGGAGAAGTGGAACGCTCAGCTCTCGCTGGCGACGGGGATGGCGGCCGGCCGGATGATGACGGAGGCAGGCGTTGGTGTGCTCCGCACTCTGGCGCCGGCCCCGGAGGAAGATGTGAACCGCCTCCGTCATTCGGCCAAAGCGCTCGGTGTCGACTGGCCGCCGGACCTTGGCTACCCCGGATTCATCCGGTCGCTCGATGCCTCCCAGCCCGCCGAGGCGGCGGTTCTTGCCGAGGCGGCCGGACTCTTCCGGGGTGCCGGCTACCAGGTCATCGGTCCGAAGCAGCCTCCAAGACCGCACGCCGCCGTGGCGTCGCTCTACGCGCATGTCACCGCCCCGCTCCGCCGGCTGGTGGACCGTTATGCGGCCGAGACGTGCCTGGCAGTCCATGCCGGTGCCGAGCCGGCGGAATGGGTGCTCCACGGCATGACCGGGATCCCCGACATCATGGCCCGCGGGGTAGGGCGGGCGAACCGTTATGCCGTCGAGTGCCTCGATCTGGTCGAGGCGGCGGTTCTCACAGACCGTGTCGGCGAGGTGTTCGAGGGAGTCGTGGTGGACCTTGACATCGTCACCTCGGTTGGCAGGGTGCAACTGACCTCACCGGCGGTCCATGCGCGCATCGAGGGCGAGGGCCTGGTCGAGGGGACCACCGTGCGCGCTCAATTGTTGGAGGCGTCGATCCGAGACCGGTTGGTCCTGTTCTCACCGGCTTCAGTTCAGACTTGAGAGGACGCTCGGGAGAGAGGCGTCTACGCTCGTTTGTGACAGTCACCTTGCTGCGGGAGCTCCTATGCGTGCGCTGTTGATCGCCCAGTTCCGTGGCGACGTCGACGCGCTGACTCTCGCTTACGACCGAGCGCATCAGGCGATCATGCAGGCCGGGGGTGCACCGGGCGAACTACGTCACCATTGCGCGGTGGGCGACGACTCGTTGTTCATCGTCGGCGTGTGGGAGTCCGAGGAGGTGCTTCGGGCTCGATTCGCCAGCGAAGAAATGCGCACCGCCCTCATCGAAGCTGGGTTCCCTTCGATGAGTGAGGCAGACCTCACAGTGCTTCGACTACATGCCATCGAGCCGCCTTTGTGAAGTCGGTGCCAGTCGTGGATGCACGAGCGGCCGACCGGTGGGTACGAACGCAGCACTAGGGCCACCGTGGGCCCGTCCTCCGGCGGATCGGCCGAGTCAACGTCGAGAGACCAGGTCACCGACAAGACATCCTCCTTTTGGCGAAACGTAGGCGAGTGCGAGGACCGGGAGGTCCGCTTTGGAAAGCCGAGTTCTCAGGGGACCGGCCCCATCCTCCTGCGGATGGTGAGGTAGTGGTGCCAGAGGATGCGGGCGGCCACAGCCCGAAAGGGACGCCACGGCTCGGCCAAGGCGAGGAGCTCATCGGGGCCAGGGACCTCAGTGAGACGCTTCACCTCGGCGGCGGCGACCTGGAGCGCCCGGTCGCCAACCGGCCACACGTCGGGACGTCGTAACGCCGAGAGCAGATAGGTGTCGGCGGTCCACGGGCCGATCCCCGGAGACTCGACCAGCACTGCGTGAGCCTCTTCGTCGGACATTGCCGTGAGCGAGGGTAGATCGAGCCGCCCGTCGATGATCGCCGTGGCCAGAGCACGGGCATAGCCCGTCTTTTGTCTGCTGAACCCGACCGACCTCATCGCCACGTCCTCCAACTCGAGCAATGCAACCGGGGTGAGGTCGCCCACCGATGCGATCAAGCGGTTGTATGTGGCCAGCGCCGATGCGATCGAGACCTGTTGCTCGAGGATGAGCAGGATCAGCGTGGGGAAACCCGGCTCGCGCCTCCAGAACGGCGGGTCGGGTGCTTCGGTCAAGGCCCGCTCCAGGTCGGGATCGCGCTCGGCCAAAAGAGCGAGCGCCCGTTGGTATGCCCCCGTGGTAAGAGCTCTGGTTCTGGGTTTTAGAACCGGAGCTCGTCGTCGATGTTCATCCATCGCTCTTCACCAACGGGCACGAGCACGCGGCTAGTGATCGCCCCAGGCGGTGGCGGCCTCGCCGACCAGCGTGGAGAACTTGAGGGTCATCAGGACAACGCCCGCCGCTCCGGCCTGTCGGCAGCGCTCGGTTGTCTCGGCGGCGAGACGCCACGCCTCCTCTCGGCGCTCGCCGTTTGGGAGCGAGGCGATCTTCTCCTTTAGAGCCAGGCTCGCCTGGACCGCCCCGTGCGACTCCAACCGGCTGATCCAACTGGGCGAGAAGGGCGGGACCACCCCCACGAAAACAGGGGGATCCCCCTCCTCGATGGCAAGGCGGCGCATACTCGCTTCCACGGTGTCGGGGTCGAGCACCGGCCCGGCGACGAAGAACTGGGCACCCAACTCCACCCGGCGGCGGAACTGCCAGGAGCGGAACCTGGTGGTCATCCCCACCTCGAAGGCGGGCATACGCTCCTGAAGGGCGAGCAGATGCTCGACGATCTCGTAGTGGTTGGCCCAGTGGTCGACCTCGGGGAGGGTGTCGCCCACCACCACCAGGAAAGAGTCGACCCCGTTCCCAAGCGCTCCCCTCACCTCGCTCTCGATGGCGAGGATGTTCCGGTCCCTGGTGGAGACGACGACCGTGGGGCGGACGCTGGGCGCATCGTGGGTGATCCGGGCGGCGTAGGCGAATGGCGAAACACGCACCTGCCCGAACGGGTTGTCGGTCACCAGGATCCGCTGCCATTTCCCTTCAAGGTGGCTATGGGTCATGTCGGGGAGCAGCGGAGGGTTCACCTCCGCTACCTCGATGAACCCACCGGCCGTGGAGAGCATCAACCCTCCCGCAGTGCCTGGGCGGCGCCCACCATCTCACCCACCTGGCGCTTCACCTCATCCCACGTCCTCGTCTTGAGGCCGCAGTCGGGATTCACCCAGATGTCGACCGGGTCCATGAACCCGAGGAAATGACGGAGTCGCTCCTCCATGAGCGCCTCACCGGGGCTGTGCGGACTGTGGACGTCGAACACCCCGGGCCCAATGGCGAGATGCCCATCGTCGAAGAGGTCGTAGAAGAGCCTGATGTAGCTCTCGTCCTTCGACCGGGAGAACTCCACCGAGGCCACATCCACACCGGCGTCGCCCCAGAGCGGGACGATGTCGGCGAAGTCGCCGTAACACATGTGGGTATGGAGTTGCACCCGGGGTGGCCCGGCGAACACCCTCGCCAGTGCCGCCCTCACCCCTCTGGCGTACACCTCGCGCAATTGCTCGACGTCTGCCGTTGGCAGGGGCCACCTCTCCCGCACCGCCGGCTCGTCGATCTGGACGATCCTTGCGCCTGCCTGCTCCAAATAGTCAACTTCTTGGGCGATGGGTAGCGCAACCGCCCAGAACAGCCGGTCATCGGGCACGCCGGGGGGCCGAAAGCTCCAGTTGACGATGGTCACCGGCCCGGTGAGCATCCCCTTCACCGGCTTATTGGTGGCCGCCTGAGCCACCTGCCATTCGCGCACCGTCATCGACTCGGAGATCGAGGGCGGCGCCGCCAAGATCGGGGGCCGCACGCATCTCGAGCCGTATGAGTTGACCCACCCGTTGTTGGTGGTGAGGAATCCGTCCATGCGCTCGCCGAAAAACTCGACCATGTCGGTCCGCTCGAATTCACCGTGGACCAGGACGTCGAGGCCCGCCTCTTCCTGCCAATGCACGGCGTCGGTGATCAATCGGTCGATCTCGTCGTCGTACTGCTGCTGGTCGATATCGCCGCGGCGAAGCGACACTCGGAGCCGGCGAACCTCTGCCGTCTGCGGCAAGCTCCCTGTGGTGGTGGTGGGAAACGGGGGAAGATCGAGATCGGCCTGGGCGGCTCGCCGTTCCTCTCTCGGGGCCCTGGCCTCCACCTCGCCGACCGGGGGAAACTCGGGAACCGATGGAGCCGGGGTCGCCGGGTGCCCGCCCTCCTGAAGCGCAGTCGCCCAAGTTGCCAGGGCGGCGGCCTTCTCGCGGGCGAATTGGAAGCCATCAGGCAGGTCCTCACCCTCAGTTGTGACGGGGAGGAACATGAGCGACGTCGATGGAGCCACGAGCACATCGGTGTCCTCGGGCAAGCCGGCCAGCGAATCGGCGACCGGTTCGAATGGGTCGGCCCAGACACTCCGGCCGTCCATGACAGTTACGAGCAGACGGTCACGCCCCTGCCACGGCTGCTCGGACAACCTCTCGGGCTTCGTCTGTACGACGGCGCCGGCATCAGCGAGCGAAGCTGCGGCGGCAGCGTCGGCCGACCCGAACGGGACCGTTATCAGGGGACGGATCCCCCCCGGCAGCTCACCGTATGCGGCTTCGAGGATGGCTCGGTCGTCGTCCTCGAGCACCATGCCCAACCACGGCTCGTCGAGCTGCAACTGGACATCGGTCAACTCGACTCGGCCAGCTCCCACAGGGAGCGGGCGGCACTTTGGGCGATTGCGACCGGGTCCCCTGCGACCCTCGACAGCTTGACCAGGCTGAACGGCCCGAGAACCACCCAGGTGGTCCCGGCAACGGGGGCCCGCCAGGGGAGCGGCGTCAGCCTTGTGGCGGGATCGGTCAGCTCGGGGACCACAAAGTGGTAGTTGGTGTCGAACCACTTGGTCATCTCCCAGGCCTCGTGGTCGGGCGTGCCCCTCGCCAGGTTCGACACCGTCACGAAAGGGTCGTCGTCTTGCGCCCAACCGGGGACCGCCCCCAGCATCACCGCCGTCTCCAGCGTCTGGTCGTAGAGGAAGAAGTCGTCGGTGGCGCTTCCCACGAGCGCTCGCTGCTCTTCGAGGTGGTCTCGTTTCAGCTGGTCGATCCGCTTATCGAATTCTTCGGGACTCGTCTTGCCCGACCAGCGGCCTTCCAGGGCCCACTTGAGCTCGCGGTTCGGTCCGATCCGGGGATAACCAAGGAGATGGGGGGTCACGATCACGGCGCTATCCCCCTCGGGCGATGACAACACGGGCTGACGTTCATGGCTTTCTCCTCTCATCCTCGACGCGCTCGTGAGCGCCTCGAGGCGGGAGCAGCCCCGCCTGTCGGCGGCTCATCGTTCGGGCATTGGCACCGTGCCAGAGGCCGGTTGCCGCGGTGTCGCAGGGCCCGTCCCTCGACCGCTCTCGATGAACGCGTTGCGGCGATTATGGCATGTCGAGGGACCACCACGCATGTTCAGCGGACAGTCGCCGGGTGTCGCGGTCAGTCGGCAATGGTCAGCTGATGGGTGACGCTGCGGTGTCTCGGGAGGAAACCGAGCCGCTGGTAGAGCCCGTATGCACCCGTGGGGTTGTCGGTGTCCACACCCAGTGCGGCGTGGTCGAGCCCGTCTTCGAGGAAGGCCATCATCGAGGCAGCGAGCAACGCCGAGGCCACGCCCCTCTTGCGCCAGGCCCGTCTGACCCCGAGCTGTTCGACCCAACCCTCTTTCCGCCCGATGAGATCCCAGTCCTCGGGATAGACGGCGTTCCTGGCGTATCCCACCACCTCATCACCGTCGAGCACCACAAAGCTCAGGTCGGGCCGGAAGTCGGATTCCCCGTTCATGTGATCCCACGACTCTCGGGGCATCGGCGTTGACCCCCAATGGTCGGCGAAGGCCTCGTTGTGGGCCCGACGCACCCGCTCGGAATCGACTTCACCCCATGGCACCAGTCGGGCGCCGTCGATCGCCTTCGGTGGGATCGGTTCAGCCAGAGACCGGGAGAGGACGTCGTAGTAGCGGACCGGCTCCAGCCCAAACCGCTCATAGAGGGCGATGGCGTCCTCGAGCCAGTCCCAGGAGTTGGTACGGACCGCTCGAGGGAGGTCTGGTTCCGCCTCGGTCACCAGTTGCCGGCCGCGCTGCAACTGCCAGTTGAACACCGCGGTCCCGACGCCGCGCCGCCGCCATTCGGGGTCGACGCCGCCAAAGAGATAGGCGCGGTGCTCGCGTTCTGTGCTTGGCCGGTACCAGACCTTGGCCCATGCCACCACCCGGCCATCGAGATCGACGGCAAGGCGGGAGTCCGATTCTGGGTCGAAGAAGGGCGCTTCGTACTCGGATACGACCTCATCGAACTGCGTCACCATCGGTTCGTTGTCGGCGACCTCGCTGCGGCGCATCACACCATGGACCTGGGGCAGGTCCTCGGGGGTGATGGAGCGCAACTCGATGCCTTCGGGGATCTCCATGAGCCGGGCGAGGCTAACCGGGCCGAAGACATGCCTGTTCCTGCAATTGCGGAGCGATTGGTCTGTCGTGAGGGGCATCGTTCTTCGGGGACCCATCGTGTAGCGTCCGAGTGGGTCGTGGCGTGCCCTCGGGGAATGCTGCGAGTCTCGGGAGTGGCACGGTGAGATCCGCCGGTGTGACGCCGGTGGCTCCGTTGGGGATCGAGAGGAGCTGGCAATGCGCGGATTGGCCTTTGGCGACTTCGGAGAGGCGCCGTCCGTCATCGAGGCACCGACACCGGAGATCACCGCACCCAACGAGGTGCTGGTCGCGGTGAAGGCGGCATCGCTCAATCGGTTCGATGCCGTCGTTGCTGCGGGGTTCATGCAGGGGATGCTCGAGCATCAATTCCCCGTCACTCTCGGCCGCGACTTTGCCGGCGTGGTCGAAGCGATCGGCGACGATGTCACCGAGTTCTCCGTTGGGGACGAGGTACTCGGGATGATCGGCAACATGGTGCTGAGCAACGGTTCACTGGCCGATCATGTAGTCGTCTCTGACCAGCACCTCGCCCACAAGCCGGCGACGATTGGTTTCACCGAAGCGGCAGCGCTGCCACTCGCCGGGTCGACTGCCCTGGCAGCGGTGGAGTGGGTCGAGGCAGGGCCTGGCAAGGTCGTGTTGATCGTTGGGGCGACCGGCGGTGTGGGCAACTACGCGATCCAGTTGGCGGACACCCGAGGGGCAACCGTGATCGCCACCGGTCTGGCCGACGACGAGGAGACCCTTCGGGGATTCGGCGCCGACGAGGTCGTCGACTTCGGGGGCGACATCGCCGCTGCTGTCAGGGAGTCACACCCGGGAGGCGTCGATGGATTGATCGACCTGGCCAGCGACGGGGCGACGCTGTCGGCGCTTGCCGATGTGGTCTCCGATGGTGGAAAGGTGGCAAGCAGCTTGTCGGCCGCCGATGTCGACGCCTTGGCGGAGAGAAATATTGCCGCCACCAACCTGGCGACATATCCGAATGCGGAAACGCTCGCCACGCTGGCCGGTTACGTGGTGGACGGCACGCTCGAGATCCCAGTGCGCGATGTCTACCGACTCGATGATTGCGCCGACGGTCTGGGGCGGTTCCTCGACGGATCGGTTCGGGGAAAGATGGCGGTCAGCTTCGAATAGAGCGGCCCGGCCGTCTAGCCGAGACTGACGAGCGCCACGGAGAGGGCGAACCCGGCGGTGGCGGCAAGCCCGACCGCCCGTCCGCTGAGCGAACTCGCCTCGGGGATCATCACCGCCACCAGTTGGGTGAGCACCACCCCACCGCCGAGGGCGAGCACAAACGCCACTGCACCCTGTTCAGCTCCTTCCAGGAGCGTGTAGCCGACAGCGGCGCTGATCCCGACCAGCAGGGCCATCCCCACCCAGAGGAGGATGATCCGGCTCGGTGACATCCCCTGCTTCTGGAGCCGCTCGGTCGCAGCCACAGCCTCGGGGAAGCCGCACAACGCCACTGCGGCGATCACAGCGATGTCGACCCCGTGTCCCAATAGCAGTGCGCCGACGACGATCACGGCCTCGGGAACCACCGAGATGACGATCCCAGGGAGCACCCCCCCACCCGAATCGGCAGAGCGGTCGGCTCTTGTCGCCACCACGTAACTCAGCACCGCCCCCACAGCCAGACCAGAGGCAACCCGTCCGCTCCGTTCGGCCACAGTTGCGGCCCCCCCGATCAGTTCGTAGGCAACTGCGCTGATGAAGGCGCCGGCGCCGAAACCGAGAAGAAGCCCGAGCAAACGTGGGGACATCTCGGTGAGCAGCGCAACGACACCTCCGACCACCAATGCTGCGCCCGCGGCGAGACCCCAGAGCAGTGCCTCACCCATGGCCGAGCCGTTTCCGTGCGATGGACATCGCCCCCGTACTCACAGGACGACCGCGACCTCGGCCACCGGGGGAAGCTACCCGACCGTTGGCGGTCCCGGGTTCCGACCGCGCGATGGGCAGGGCTTCCCTCGTAGGCGAGTCACCTAGGTCTTCGTGGAGCCGTCAGGCTCCGATCAGCAACCGCTCCCATGGTCCGTTGTCGAACGGAAGCGTGCTTCCCGCCTTACGGTGGGTCTTCGGACCTCCACCGCGCAGCGAGGGCGATCGGTGCTGACGCGCACAGAGGGAATGGGATGCGGTGACCAACTCCCTCTCTCGCGTCGCTTCCGTCTGCCGGTCGAGGGCCCAGGAGCTGCCTTTGCCTTGGGGACTTGAGTCAGCGTCGGGCGAACTCGTTGAGGGCGTCGAGGATCGCGTTCCTCATCGTCTCGCTTCCGGTGTGCCCGGAGTCGTCGACCACCACCAGCCGCGCGTCCGGCCAGGCGCGGGCCAGCTCCCAGGCCGTACCAACCGGGGATCCCATATCTAGGCGACCATGGATCAGAACGCCTGGGATGCCGGCGAGGCGGCCCGCCTCGCGCAGCAGCGCTCCCTCCTCCAGCCAGGCGCCGTGGGAGAAATACCAGGCGCAGATCCGGACGAAGGCGATCTGCGCGGCCGGGGGACGGGAGCTATAGGCGTTGGGTGTCCCGTGCGGTTCCTGCGAGATGACGGCGTCTTCCCACTCCAGCCAGTCGGCCACCGCCTTGCCCCGAACATCTGCGTCTGGTGCCTCCATCAGCCGGGCGTAGGCGGCGACGAGATCGCCATCGCGGTCGGCCTCCGGCAGGCCGCTCCGAAACCGCTCCCACGCCTCGGGGAAGAAGCGGCCGACGCCCCGATAGAGCCAGTCGACTTCGGACCGGCGGGTCATGGTGACCCCAGGAATGACGATCTCCGACACCCTTTCGGGGTGGCGCTCGGCGTAGGCGAGGATCAGCGTCGATCCCCATGACCCTCCGTAGAGCAGCCACCGCTCGATCCCCAGGTGCTGGCGCAGCCGCTCCATGTCGGCCAGGAGGTGCTCGGTGGTGTTGACGCCCATGTCGGTGGCCGGGTCGCTGGCGTGCGGTGTGCTGCCCCCGCACCCGCGCTGGTCGAAGAGGACTACCCGGTAGCGCTCCGGATCGAAGAAGCGGCGATTTCCCGGACCGGAGCCGGAGCCCGGGCCGCCGTGGACCACGAGCGCCGGCTTGCCTTCCGGGTTTGCCGACGTCTCCCAGTAGACGAGGTTGCCGTCGCCCACGTCGAGCATCCCCTGGTCGTAAGGTTCGATCGGCGGGTACGGCTCGGCGATGTCGCGATTCCTGTCGTTACGCCGGCTTCTAACGCACCACCGACCCGTAGCTCAGGCTGCCGGTTCGGGGCTGTCGGGCTCCCAGAGTTGGATTGCGTTGCCCTCGGGGTCGTGCAACTGGGCGAAGCGCCCGTTCGGGTACACCTCCCCGTCGACCTCGATCTCGATCTGCGCCGATCGGAGCTGGACGACCATTGCATCGAGGTCTGACACGCGGAAGTTGATGCCCCAGCCTGTCGGTCCCAGATAGGGGTTGTCGCCATCCTCGGCCGCGAACGGTGCGAAGACCGTGGGGCCCTCTGCCTGCAACCAGACCGGCTCTTCGTACGACTGTGGCGGCGGATCGATCCCAAGGTGGGTGGCGTACCACTGGCTGAGCGTCGCTGGATCCGCCGCTTTGAAGAAGATCCCGCCGATGCCGTCTACCCGCTGCATGTGGAACATGATGCACCAGTTCTGCCTGCGGTGCGTCGTCGCAATCCAGTGATCGCCTGACGGATACCACGGCGGCATGTTGCGGCCGCGGTCGCACCGTCCTGCGGGGAGGTGGGCCCGGTGGGAATCGAACCCACGACCTTGGGATTAAAAGTCCCCTGCTCTACCAATTGAGCTACAGGCCCGACGTTCTAGCTTATCTACCAGGGGTTTTGTCGGCGACACCGCCTGCTGATACCCTGGCATAGTGGTCCAACAGCAAGGGATTCGCGATTAGCGAAGTGCCAGATACAGCAAGGGATTCGCGGGATCTCTGGTTCACCGACTTCTCCCGCAGCCTTCGTCGGCGTGGAAGATCGCAGGCCACGATCGCACTCTACCGCCGCTCGTTTGACCAGTTTTGGCACTGGGCGGAGCGGCGCCAGCTCGAGGCGATCGAGCAGGTGACTCGCGCCGAGGTCAATGCCTACCTCGACCATCTGCAGGACGCCGGGCTGGCTCCGTCGACCGTTTCTCTCCGCTGGCGGAACCTTCGACCGTTCTTCGCCTGGTGGGCCAACGAAACCGATCGCCCCAACCCATTCGACGGCACCGACCAGCCGAGGGCGGCACCACCCCCACCGGACGTGTTGGTGCCCGAGGATGTTCGGGCCCTGCTCGCCACCTGCGGCGGACGCAGCTTCGAGGATCGGCGCGACCGAGCCGTGATCCTCACCCTGTTGGACACCGGTGCTCGGCGAGGTGAGCTAACTGGGCTGAGGACCGATGACTGGGATCGCCGCACCGACCTCCTCACCCTTGACGGCAAGACCGGGCTCCGTGTGGTTCCGGTCTCGTCTCCGGTGGGCGAGGCGTTGGCCCGCTACGTGCGGTCCCGGGCCGACCATCCCCAAGCGGGGCTGGATTGGATGTGGCTGGGCAAGCGGGGCCGGCTCGGAGAGTCCGGTGTCGCCCAAATCCTCGCCCGGCGGGGCGTCGAGGCGGGTCTGGGCAGGATCAACCCGCACCGCCTCCGCCACAGCTGGGCGCACTATTTCCGAGCAGCCGGAGGGTCGGAGGGCGATCTCATGTACCTGGCCGGGTGGAAGACGGCGGCCATGGCCCACCGGTATGGAGCCTCGGCCGCCGCCGAGCGAGCGCGGGAGGCGGCGAGGAAGCTGTCCCTTGTGGAGCGAGTCATCGAGGGATAGGGCTCGACATCGGGCTAACGGGCCGGAGGCTCACGGGCCGCCCGCCGCGCTTGCGCAGCCTTGAGGGAGAGCCGGGTGAAGTAAGCCTTGCGGGCCTGCGCGGCTCGTCGCGCCCGTTCTGCAGGTGCGAGCACGCCATCGGGGTCCACCTCCCGTTCGAAGCGGGCGTTGAAAGCCTCACGAGCGGGAGCGGTGTGAGCCCGACTGTCCACCTTGGAATGGAGGACGTGGGCGGCGAGTCGAGCTCGCAGGATCCGCTCCGACTGGTTCACGCTGCAGATGGTCCCTCTGGCCGGTAGCACCAGACTGTCAGCAAGCGGGCACCGGGCGGGTAGGCAGATGGTCATCCTCCGTGACACCGGGGATGACAAACGCGGCAAAACCCTGGTGGATGGGTTGTCGCACGCGGCGACTACCGCTTGGCCGGAACCGTCTGGCTCCTAAAGCTTCGCCACATCGGCGGGGCCTGGCGGACGGGTTTACAGCGATATGCCAGCAGTTTGTCGCTGTGGTGATCGTCTGGTGTCACCGGAGGGTGGTAGTCGCCACTGTCATGAACCACGGCTGGACGGCTACAGGAGCTAAGCGACCCGACGCGGCCGGAGATTGCGCCACAGAACGAAGGCATATCCGATCCCGTGCCACATCGGTTCCACTGCGATCAGCTCGACGACTACTCCCCATCCAAGAGCGAAACCCGATCGGCTTCCGCTCCTACCGAACCGCCCGCGCGACGGCAGTCAGCGACAGACGGTTGCACACCTGCGGTGGGGGGCTGCGGTGACGGTGCGGGTGACCGTCCTGAAGGGCGGAGACGCCGGCCGCTACTACCTGGAAAGTGCCGGTCTGGGCGGCTACTACCTCGACGACGGTGAACCGACGGGTCGGTGGTGGGGTCGGGCCGCCCGCCCGCTGGGACTCGACGGGCCGGTTGAAGACCAGGCGTTCCTCGACGTCATGGCCGGCGTCGACCCGCGGACCGGCCGGGATCTGGGCCGCCGCTTCGGGGAGGGGTCGGTGCGGGGCTACGACGCCACCTTCTCAGCTCCCAAGTCGGTGTCGCTGCTATTCGCCTTCGCCGACCCCGAGCTGCGGCGACGGGTGGTGGAGGCGCATGACCGGGCGGTGGAGGCGGTGCTCCCTGGGTCGAGTCCCACGCCCACACCCGAATGCGCCGCCACCGCCAGGTAGTCACGGTGGACGCCGAGGGGATCGTGGTGGGGTTGTTTCGTCAGCACACCAGCCGGTCCCTCGACCCTCAGCTGCACACCCACGCCGTTATCGCCAACCGGGTCCCGACCGGCGATGGCCGCTGGCTGTCGCTGGATGCCCGTTCTCTGATCGTGGACCAGCGCACCCTCTCCGCTCTCTACCACGCCAACCTCCGCTCCCAGCTCACCCGAACTCTCGGGGTCCGTTGGCGGCAGCCGGAGAACGGCATCGCCGAGATCGACGGCATCTCCCGAGCGGTGCTGGAACATTTCTCGCAGCGGGCCCGCCAAGTCGCCTGCCGCCTCGGCCACAAGCTCGAGAGCCTTGAGGCCGCCCTGGGCCGACCGGCGACGGCGAGGGAGCGGTGGCGGCTGGAGCGGGAGGCGGTAGTGGACAGCCGACCGGCCAAACCCCACGGCCACACCCCTGAACGGCTTCACCAATGGTGGGACGGCCGCCTAGAGGCGCTCGGGTTCGAGCCGGAGCGTCTCCTCGCCGGTGTGCTCGGCCGCCAACGGCGGCGGGTGGGACTGGATCGGGCTGGGGTCGCCCAGTTGGTGGACCAAGCCCTCGTCTCGCTGACGGAGCGGCAGTCGACGTGGCGGCCCGCCGAGCTGGTCCGCGAGCTCGCCGCCCACCTCCCCACCACCATCACCGTCGACCCCGAACGACTCGTCGGCTGGCTGGAACGCCTCGCCGACCAAGTCGCCGCGACGCGCTGCGTCGACATCTCCCGACCCGTCCCCGACGGTGTCCCCCGGCGCCGAGACGGGAGACCGATCAGCGAAGCCGCCACCGACCGGGCTCTGAGCACCACGGCCATCCTCGACCAGGAGGAACGGATCCTGAAGTGGGCGGAGCGGCGCCTCGCTCCCGACCACCAACCAGGTCCGCTGCCGGCGGCACTGCGGGGCGGATTGGATTTGGCACAGGCCGCGGTCGCTGCCGTCGTCGCCTCCGGCCGCCCCTGGAACTGGTGGTCGGCGCCGCCGGGACCGGGAAGACCACCGCCCTCGCCCCCGCCGTCACCCACCTCCACCGGACCGGGACGGGTCGTGTTCGGGGTCGCTCCCAACGCCGCCGCCGCCCAAGTCCTCGCCGCCGAAACCGGGATGCCAGCCGACACCCTCGACAAACTCCTCCACGAACACCACCAACCCGACCGGCCGCCCCATGCCGGATTCGCTCTCCCCGCTGGGGCCACACTGGTGGTCGACGAGGCCGGAGCCGTCGCAACCCCCAAACTCGCCCAACTCGCCCAACTCGCGGACCAGACAGCGTTGGCGGGTGATCCTCGTCGGCGACCCCCGCCAATTCTCCGCGGTGGGCAGGGGAGGCATGTTCGGACACCTCGTCAACACCCACGGGGCGGTCGAACTCGACCAGGTACACCGCTTCACCCACCACTGGGAACGCCAAGCCAGCCTCCGGCTCCGCCAAGGAGACCCCACCGTCCTTACCGAATACCACCGGCAGGGACGCCTCCACGGCGGCACCGCCGAGGAGATGGAGACCGGGATCATCGGCGCCTGGCAGCAGGCCCGGCAGCAGGGTCAGACCGTGGCGCTGATGGCGAACAGCAACGACACCGTCGATCGGCTCAACCGCCTCGCCCAGCAAACCCGCATCAACGCCGGCGAACTCAACCCGAAAGGACCCCGGCTCCGCCTCGGCGACCATCTCGTATTGGTGGGCGACGAAGTGGTTACCCGCCGCAACAACCGCAGCCTCCGCACCGATCGAGACCTGATGGTGAAAAACCGCGACCACTGGACTGTTACCGCCATCCACCACGACCGCAGCGTCACCCTCGATGGACCCACCGGCAGCATCCGAGCGCCCGCCGACTATGTAGCTGAGCACCTCGAGCTTGGCTACGCCCAAACCAGCCACGCCAACCAAGGCCGCACCATCGACAGCGCCCTGCTCCTCATCGACGGACCCACCGACAGCCGCGGCGCTCTACACCCCAATGACCCGAGGACGCTACGCCAACCACGCCTACGTGGTCACCGAAGACAACCAAACCCCAGTTGACGTGCTCGCTCACGCCGTCACGAGAGACTGGATCGACCAACCCGCCATCGCCCGCCGAGCCCAACTGGACTCTCACCTCCAGCAGAATCCGACATCCCCGCCCCGAACCCGCGCGGGTCCGCAGGAACCGACTGACATGTGGCTCACGGACCAGCGCCGCCTCGCCGAAGCAGAACAGAAACACCCAGACGAGATGCCCCCTTGGGAGCGGCGCATCCAACAGCTCATCGCTCAACGCCGGGCACGACTGGAACGTGAACGCACCGCATACGGGAGGCGAGAAAATGGCCTCGCTCTTGAGCGGTGAGGAGTCCAAGCGGGCCGGCGGTTCGATCCACGCGACCACCTGTGGTTTGGGAGCTTCAGCTCAGGTGCTCGACCTCACGTGGGTGCGCTGTTGCCAGTGGTGGTGACGTGTTCGCGAAGTGCGGCCAACTCGGACCTGATTTGCTCGAGGTCATCGTGGAGGGCGGTGGAGATCTGGTCCGTTCTCTCGGTGTTCTCGGTGGTTTCCGGTGAAGGGATAAGAAGGCTGGCGAAGATGCTGGCCAGAGCTCCGATAATGCCGACGCCGGCGAACATCACCAAAACGCCTATCGCGCGACCCGCAGCCGTGACCGGGTATTGATCGCCGTACCCGACTGTGGTTATCGTCACCACTGCCCACCAGACCGCGTCGCCACCAGTTGTGATGTTGGCGTCGGGCGTCTTGCTCTCGACTTGTAGCACGAGGACGCTGGCAACGGTCAGCACGATGAGCGCCGCCATGATCGTGACGAACGTGGCGTACTGGCCGCGGTTGCGAATGACATCGTTGACGAGTTCCCGTCTGCTCTCGCCTCGGAGTAGCCGGCCGATCCGCGCCAGACGGCTGATCCGCGCCAGACGCAAGAGAGCCGTGTACTTGAAGAACCCGAGGCTGGGAAACGAACCGAGCAGGTCCAACCAGCCCGCTCGCCGATGAAGTAGTCCCTCTTGGAGGGTGCCCGCCTCAGCCTTCCGAAGAAATCAGCGAGGAAGATGACACAGATGAGGTTGTCATAGATCGTCAGCAACCTGATCGTCGCCTCATCGAGTGGCAACAGCAGTGCCACCATGATGACCAGCGAGAAGACGGTGAGAACCAGAATGAAGATGTCGTAGGCGTGGCTGCTCGGCGTGACCTTGCCCGGTTGAGTCGACATAGTCCTTCCCTTCCTCGCCTACCGAGGCGTTTCTGCGTCATCCTTGACTGAATTGGATGCTTGCAGCAACAAGGGCCGGGAAGAGGGCAGCCGGAGGACACCGGCGAGGATCATTGACGATTTCGGCGAGGATGGTGAGCAGGGACAGCGAAGAGGAGCGGTCGGCGCCTTCGACATCGAGGTCAGGAGCCTCCACCCAGCTGCGTCCTCTAGGTGCAGCTCCTCGTCGAATTGGCTTGTGGAAACCTGCCCACAGACTCAGTCTGATATTCCCACTGACGTGCCATGGCGATGTGTAGCCGCTCATCCGGGGTGATCAGGCGTTCGAATCTTCGGCGTCCTCGCCGATATCGAGCGCCCCCACGTGACCTTTCCGTTGAACCTGCTCTCCTCTGGCCCAAACAAATTCGACAGCGGCATTGACACGCTCCTCTTTCCACCTAGCGGCGGTCTCGAGCGACTACTACCGCATCCCCCAGACGTCGACTGTGTGGGCCGGCTTGTGAGATCACCGTATGAAGGTGAATCGCCAGCTCGCTGCGCGACAATGAGCGACCCAAGCATCCGAGGAGAGAAAGGTGTCTCTGCACGCATGAGCGAATTGCACCCAGGGAGATTCGGCAACGAATCGTCTCCTCAAGAGTGACTCGTTGAGCAACGCCGACGGACCGGAGCCCTCACACACGCCGGCAACACCGAAGCATCAGCGGTCCTTGCGCAAGTCGGCTGTGCTTACCGCGGTTATGGGGCTGACGCATTCGGCGCTGGTGATTGTCTCGTTCTTATTGACCGTTAACGTGCCGGGGCCCGAGGCGACAGATGCCGAACTCATTGCTTACTACGGATCCGACCAGCGTCGGGTGGTGCTGCTGGTGGGTTTGTACCTGATCCCTTTCGCCGCTATCGCCTTCATGTGGTTCATCGTTGCGCTGCGGATGTGGATCGCCGCTTCCGGCTCTCGTGAGGACGCACTGTTTTCTAACATTCAGCTGGTCAGCGGCATCGCGTTCGTCACGCTTCTGTTGGCTGCCTCTGGGGCGTCGTCTGTGTTGGCGTCGAGCGTGGAGAATGCAGGCGACGAAGTCGACCTGTTCCTTGCCCGCCAGTTCCCGCAGTACGGCAGCACATTGTTGCTGGTCTTCGCAGCGAGGATGGGCGCCATGTTCGTCTTCACCACTTCGAACATCGGGCGGACGACCGGGGTCTTGCCCCGCTGGTTCGTCTGGACCAGTTTCGCCGTCGGCCTCTTCTTGGCTCTCACCGCCAGCCTGGCTCGCTTTTTGATCCTCGTGTTCCCGCTCTGGGTGCTGGTGCTGTCCATCATCCTGTTGGGCCGTGCTCGCCGAATTCCCCCGAATTCGATGAATGATCGCGAGCCCGGCATGGATACCTAGGGATCTTTCACTGGAAGTGAGGGAGCGGGGAGCCGCGCAGTACCGGTCTCGCACACTGAGCGGTCTGCGTGACCACGCAATCTCATTTGGGAGGTACACCCATCGGGGGCCCTAGAACTCGTCAACGTGCCCGGTCAGTGCTTCCGCCATCACACCCTCGTCGTTGAGCGTCAACCTTCTCAGCAGCTTGACTTGCTCAGGCGTAATCGAGCTCAATGTGACTGTCCTCCGTATCGAGATCATGTGAGTTCGGCGATCCGATCGTCACCGCCCGTTTGGGGTGATCGTTCTATCCCCGCGTCGGATGATGTCACGCGCAACGGGCCGGAGCTGGAGAGGGGACAGACGCAGGGAGGTTCTGGGAGCGGAGCCGTTGTCGGGTTCGATGTCGCCGGGCGCTGGCATAGCTCCAGCGCCCAACGGGCTCCTCAGTGGAGGTTATTGACGAGCCATCGCGATGCGGAGGCGTTCGTCGTCGTCTATGTAGTGGTCATTGTCGTCGGCACCGATATCGATCTGCACCCACCCGATTCGCCCGTTGAAGCGACTCGAGGCCGGGGTGTATTCCGAGGACACGGTCGTCCCGGTCTCTCTTCCGATGTCGGTGGTTTCGTCTGCGGAGAAGATCATCGGTTGCGTGAGGTCGACTCGTCCTTCCCCAACGGCTTTCCCATCGTGGTACAGCGTCACCGTTCCACCTTTGGCCAGCCCACCTCCGTCGTAGGCGAACTCCATGCGCACTTGGTGCCTGCCTGTCGGCACCGCCTCCGTGGCTGACACGGTGAACTCGTGCAACCCGAGCACGTTGTAAGTGAACTTGAGATGCCCCTCGCGGGTGTAGACGCTCCAACCCCCGAAACGACCCCCCTGTGCGATGATCACACCTTCGGCTCCCTCGTCGGGAGTCGTCACTTCTGCTGTGATCGAGAACGACTTGTTCTTGATATTGAGAACACTGGACTCGGATAGCCGTCCCATGTTTTCGAACAACATCTGGGAGTTACCGCGAATCAATGTCGGGCGTCCTGCCAGGTCAGAATTGAGACGCTCACCTGACCGATCATCTAGCGGGATGGCGTTGTACTTGGTGGCCTCGATCAGCCAGCGGCGCTGCAACTCGTGGAGCTTGTCGGGCATCTCCCCGGAGAGGTCCTTCGCCTGGGACCAGTCCGAGTTCCCGTCGTACAACTCCCAGACGTCGTCGTCGAATGCGGGCAGTGGCTCCACCGACAAGCACCCACGGGGTCTTGTGCTTGGTCACCGCGCTCCAACCTTTGTGATAGATGCCCCGGTTGCCGAACATCTCGAAGTACTGCAGGTCGTGTTGCTCCGGAGCCTCGCCGTCGGTGAAGCTGTAGAGCATGCTGGTTCCTTCCATCGGTGACTGCATCACACCGTTGACGAAGGCCGGCTCGGGGATCCCGGCGGCTTCCAGGATCGTGGGCGCCACATCGATCACATGGCTGAACTGGTGACGCATGCTGCCCCCGTCGGTGATGACCTTGGGCCAATGCACGATGGTCCCGTTCCTGGTGCCACCCCAGTGCGACGCCACCTGCTTGGTCCACTGGTATGGCGTGTTCAATGCCCATGCCCACCCGATGGAGTAGTGGTTGTATGAGGTTTCGGTCCCGAGCTCGGCCATCTTCGAAAGCAGGAACTCCGTCGTCTCCACGGCGGCCATGCCATTGAAGTTCGACAGCTCGTTGAACGCGCCATTGATGGTGCCCTCAGCAGAGGCACCGTTGTCGCCGATGATGTAGTAGATGAGGGTGTCCTCGAGGATTCCCAGATCCTCGATGGCGTCGATGAGCCGCCCAACCTCGACGTCGGTGTGCTCGAGGAAGCCGGCATAGACCTCCATCTGCCGCTCGAGGACGGGCTTGAGCTCCTCATCCATCTCGTCCCACCCGGCGATCTCTTCGTGGCGGGGCGTCAACTGTGCGTCGGCCGGGATGACGCCTTGTTCCTTCTGCCGTTCGAAGATGGTCTCGCGCAAGCGGTCCCAGCCGTCGGAGAACTTGCCGGCGTACTTGTCCGACCATTCCGGCCGGACGTGGTGGGGAGCGTGCGTGGCCCCCGGGGCGAAGTAGACGAAGAACGGCTTGTCCGGCATGAGGGCCTTTTGCTGGCGGATCCAGCCGACGGCCTTGTCGGTGAGGTCCTCGGTGAGGTGATAACCCTCCTCGGCGGTTTTGGGCGGCTCGATCGGCGTAGTCCCCTCGTAGAGGGCGGGGTCGTACTGGTTGTTCTCACCGCCGATGAACCCATAGAAGTACTCGAAGCCTCCACCCCCTGACGGCCAGGCGTCGAATGGGCCCATGGGTGAGGACTGCCAGACCGGCACCTCGTGGCACTTGCCGAACTGCGCCGTCGAATATCCGTTCAACTTGAGGCTCGTTGCCACCGGCGCTTTCGTGTTCGGGCGCAGGGAGTTGTTGCCCGGAGCCGCCGTGGCGAGCTCGGTGATCGCCCCCATCCCCACGGAATGGTGGTTTCGTCCTGTGAGGAGGGCCTGTCGGCTGGGGGCGCACAGGGCCGTGGTGTGAAAGCGGGTGTATCGGGCGCCGCCGGCGGCGAGCCGCTCTGCGGTGGGGGTGTCGATCGGGCCGCCAAAAACGCTGGAAGAGCCGAAACCGACGTCGTCGAGGAGGACCACCAGGACATTGGGCGCCCCCTCGGGAGGAAGCAGCGGCTGGATCGGCGAGTAACTGGTGTCGGGGTCTTTGGCGTCGTACGTCGTCAGGCCATGAGCCGGTCGGTCCGGGATGGGCAACGAGGCGCGCAGGTGACGGTCGGGTTGGTTCGGCATCCTCATCTCCTCGTGACAGGACGTCTAGCTACAGCCTTCATTCAAACGGATGGAACAGCACCCCGCATCGCTCGATCAGGGTGATGGCGATCGAATGCCTCAGCCGCCTGACCCTATCCGACTACGGGCAGACGATGGCGACGCCGACTCGGTGAGGGCGCGGGGGACCGGATCGCCGAGGTGGGCTCCGGCTTCCAGTTGCTCGATTGGCTCGTCGGCGACACTCCTTCCGTACCTGATGGCCAGCGATCCGGCGGTCACACCATGGGCGATGACCGAGAGGAAGACGGTCCATGTGGCGATTTCGATCAGCGTGTCTGGGACGATCCCACCCTCGTGGAGTGACTCGAACGCGATCAAGGTGAACACGACGGATGCCAATCCGCGGGGACCGAACCACCCCATGAACAAGAGGCTTGCCGGTCGCAAGCCCGTCCCGATCATCGCCAGGGCCACGGGGACGATCCGCACCAGGGTCAAGCTCAACACTGCGTAGACAATCGCCGTGGATGACACCCCGCCGGCCAGTTGGGGGGCGAGGAGCAAGGCGCCGAAGATCGCCCAGACCAAGAACGAGGCAAACATACCGAGGTCCTCGGTGAACTCGACGGGCTCGTGGAGCTTCCCTCTCGACGCCACGGCGAAAACAATTCCGGCGACGAAGGCGGCGACGAAGCCGTTCCCGCCCGCCGCCACCGCGCCACCGTAAGCGAGCAGCGCCGTGGCCAGAACGGCGAGCCGCGCGGAGAGCGGAGACATCCAACCCCGATCATGGGCGGCGCGGATGAGCCATCCCGAGACGGATCCCACGGCGAGAGCGACGAGGACACCAATCCCGAGCTCACGCAGGGACTCGCTGACCCAGTCTTCTGGGCCGGTTCCCTCCTGAGCGACGAGGACGGCGAGAAAGAGGGTCACCAACGGCGTCGCCATCCCATCGTTCAGGCCGCTCTCGACGTTGAGCGCACGGCGGATTCGCCCCGGAACCGACAGGTTGGTGAAGACACCCAGCCCGAGGGCGGCGTCTGTGGGGGCGAGGATGCTGGCCGCCAGTGCTGCCGCCGCCCAACCGGCGGCAGGAAACAGCCATATGCCGACCCCGAATCCGGCGAGCACGGTGAGCGGGAACCCGATAAGAAGCAGGCGGATCGGAAGGCCACCGTCCTCGCGCAGCTCCCGCCACCGGAGCGTGGAGGCATCGGCGAAGAGCAAGAGGGCGAGGGTCAGCTCTGCGATGTGCTTCACCGTTTCCGGGTCGCCCAAAGGTCCGAGCCAGTCGGGAGCTCCGAGCCCCAATAGGGCTCCGATCAGGACGAAGACCATGGGAGCGGTGACGGACAACTTGTCGAGACGGGCTGCCACAAGGGAGTAGCAGATGAACACCGCAGCCAGGATCGCCAGCGCGATCACGGACGGATCCCATTGTGCGGGTGGTGCTCGCGGTGGCGAATCAGCGGCGTCGACACTTTCTCGATCTCCTGTCTAGATGTATTCGTTCCGTTCCAACCAGCGGGCCCCGAAGAACCCCTCGAGGGCGGGCAGATAGAAAGTGATTACCCGGTATACAGCGGTGGCGGCGAACGCAGTCGACTCGTCGATACCGAAAGTCACCAGTAGGGCGGTCATCGTCGCCTCGGCCACACCAACCCCACCGGGGATCGGCACGATTCCGATGAGAAGGCTGGTGGCCGTTGCGGCAAACAGGGCCGAGCCGTAACTCAGATCCGAGCCGACGGATTGCAGAACCAGCCAGAGGGTGATCCCGAGCACGTTCCAATAGACGAAGTTGCTGCCCAAGAGGCCAAACGCCCGCATCGGCTGTCTGAACACCACCATCAGGGCTCCCCACGCCTGGCTTATCACTGGAACTACCCGCTTCCGTAGCGCCTCGATCCGCATGACCGCTACGACGACTCCCACCACCACGAGCACCGCTACCGCGAGTATCAACAGCCACTGCACATCGGTGGTGTCGATGTCGACCTGCAAGTCGACATCTCCTCCGATCAGTACGACGAGCATGATCGCGGCCTGGACCAGGAACCCGGAGAACCCGTCGATGGCGCCCTGAGCCACCGACTCAGAGGCCGAGACGCCGAACTTGCGGAGAAAAGCGGCATTCATCGCCACCCGGCCAGCCACGCTGGGGATCGCCAGACTGATGAACTGGGCCGCCGTCTGCAGGATCAACAGCGGCCAGAAAGGAAGTCTCGTGGGCACCGCAAACAGAGTCGCTGTTGCCTGGGGAAAGAACTGAGTGTGCCCAACGATGAGAGCCAGGGTGATCAATGGCCAGTTCGCTGTCTCGAGGACAACCCAGATCGCGTCGAAATCGACGTTGGTGAATGCGGAAATCAGGGCCGAGATGATCAGGAGCAGCAGCACTGCCATGACGAGGCTTCGCACGGTCACCCGGCGCAACTTGACGGGCTCTGGCATTTCTGATCCCGTGAGTTCGGCCACCTTGGCGCGCAGGGCCGTCATGAGCTGCTTTGGCTTCTCCACCAATCGGCGGCTGGTTGGGCTCACTGCCGCCAATTGCAGGTAGGGCAAGGCAGCCACCAACCGCTCGCGTCCTAGTCCCTGGAGGGCGCTGCGAACCGCTCTCTCCTCCCCAACCAATGCGGTCAAGCTGTACAGCAGCTCGACCGTGTCGCTCGCTTGGTCAGCTTCATCGGCGGCTAGGGAGCCCAGAGCGAGGTCGGTGATCATGAGACCGTCCCGACTCACGTGCACCGCCGACGTCCGAAGCGAACCGTGGCTCATGGACCGCTCGTGGAGGAGCCTGACCTGAGACCAGGTTCCGACGAGGTGATCGTCGGTGAGTTTGTCAGGGTCGATGTCGTCGAGGGGGACCCCCGAGCCTCCGAAGGAGATAAATGCGATCTCAGAAGAGGCGGCACCGACGGCGGCGAGCCGGGGCACGTTCACGCCGGCCTCTTTGGCCACGACGGTCATGAGCGCCTCGTGCTCGACCGCCTGGAGCCGGGAATAGCTGACTGCTGGGCCGGTCTCGCGGTACCAGAGTGTGTGCCAAACCTTCGCCGCAAGTTGGGAGTCGAAGGCATCGCGACCATGTACCTTGACTTCCACGAGCTCGCCGTCGTTGTCGGTCGCCACGAAGCGGACCACACCCCATGTTTGATACGGAGCGGCTCTGATCTCTCGATTTGGGACACCAAGTTGTGTCAAGGCGGCCGCCACCATCTCTGGGTTTGGATAACCGCGAGGCGAGCCAGCCGCAGCCAGCAAGAGTCCCGCAGTAAATAGCCCGATTCCAAACGAGCCAATCGTGTGCGACGGGGTTGCATACCCGAGGCTGATGGAGGCGAAGGCGGTGGTGATGATCGCCAGCCAGCCGAAGCGGCGGAGGGGTCTGGTGACATACGGGCTGGCGACGATGAGGATCGCAGTGACCAGCCCCACCCTCATCACGGGGAATCGGGGCACAGGATCATCGAGATCGATCTCGGGCAGGACATAGGGCCAGGCGTCATTGATGAGGAACGAGAGCAGGACCACGAGGGCGGCCGCCCCGAGCGCCACGATGGTCACATCCCTGAGGGCTGTGCGTCGTTCGCTCCCACCGAACAACAGGGCACCGAGGAGGACCAGTGAGTAGATCAGGCTCAACGAGTAGGCGCTCTCCAGCAGCGTTTGAAGCCAGGGCGGACTCGATTGCACAAGTGCCGTGAGTGACTGCTCCCAGCTCGCCGGTTGGTCGATCGAGACCACGGCCCAGACCACCAGCAGCAGCCCGACAATTGCGGTGAGGACGTCCCTCGGCCTGCGCACCCTCGGTTGGTCCGCTGTGGCCACGAAATAGGAGGTCCGGGGAACGGCGGTCGGCCCCATCACATCCTCCCTGGCCGAGCCGCCTTCGACTGATGATCGTCGGTTTGCACGCTAGGACGGGACATTCTCTTAGAGCATCGCATGATCGGAGTGAGATTCATGTGATCCCTCAACCTCACCGGGACGCCCATCGAGAGAAGATCGACGCTCGACTCGGCTACGGACAACGGAGGATTCGCGCCGTTGCGATGCTCGTCTAGAACAGGGGATTTCTGGCCATGGCCTAGAGCAAGGGATTCGCGCCTAGGCAGTGGTCGCCTGAGCGCGAAGTGCCTGGTAGAACACGGTTTGGCTCAGCGGTGACGCCAACGGGCTTAAAAGTCCCCTGCTCTACCAATTGACTACAGCCCGGCTCTACCAATTGAGCTACAGGCCCGGCGTTTTAGCTTATCTACCAGGGGCTTTGTTGGCGCTGATCACGAACATCGTCCGAGTCCACGACCTCGTAGTACCACGGCTACTTGTCGCCTCTACACCGGCTCGACCGTCCCAACCCGTCTGGCAGATAGTCACGATTATCCCCACCGGCACGAACGGCACCGGCACTCCTACCCAGGTTCAGCAGGAACGTGTCACCACTCCGACCGCTTTGCCACTCCCCCGGCACCCGACAACCGTTCCTATGGCAGGCTCCTACAGCAAGCCCTTGATGAGGCGACTCGGCCAGAGATTTGCTGCCGTCAGGTGTATGTCGAAACCTCGGGTGCGGGTTCGCTGTGGATGCCCTTGTTGCGCTCCGTACTAATGAGGCAGGCAGCGTCGTAGAGCCGCTCGCGCGCAGGCGCTCGAACAGGAGCCCGTATCGGTCGGTGTAGGAGGTTCTGTCGATGACCCGGTCTGTCGGGTAGACCGGGGTGTCTTGGTCTTTAACCGGGTCCGTCGACCCGCGGGCATGCTCAATGACGAAGACGAACCCCAGCCACGGCCGAGTGGCGCCGATGTCCCGGTTCACGAGCTCGCTGGCATGATCCGGAGCTCTCCCTCCCAAGTCGTCGTGGTTCCGTCGCTGCTGACGCCCGTCAGGTTGCTTCGCTGGTGGACCTGCGCCCCCGCATGCGGGCCGCCTGTGACTGTGCCGTTCATGACAATGAACCCCGCCGGGGTGAAATGCCCGCTCAGCACGGCGGCGAACATGATCTCTCCGACGATCGACTCGGTCATAGTCAGCTGGGCGGCCTTGCCGGTGGGACGCCCGCCCGTAACCAACATCGTCAGCGTGTCGCCGTTTCCGGTGGTCCCACTGCATGTACCGGCCGCTTCGATGCACGTTTTCTCGTACGTGATCACGATCGGCGCGCTCAGCGCGGACGCCTGCGCCGCACCAGTCGCGACGATTAAGACCGTTGCCAGGACGGCCCCACGCCATCCGAAGATTGCCTTGATCTTGGTCATGTCTTCCTCCTTTGCTTGCCTACGGTCGTAGGCGCTGGCAGGTTCACGGCTGCCACGACCCGGTTTGCCGTCAGACCGGCTTGCTCAAATGCTTCGGCGACGCGCGCGGCGGACTCGGCTGCGAACAGGTGGAGCGATGTCTCGTCGCTCGGGATCAGGATCGAGCGCAGGTATCGGACCGATCCGTCGCCGAGGCGGGCGAGCGCTGCCGGATCCGGTTCGGCGGCTGAGTAGAGCTCGACCAGGTATTCGGGCATTGCTCGAAGTTTGGGCCAGCAGCGATCACCCCGAAAGACCTGAAATCAGGGGTCTTTGCTCTGCGGGTTGCCGTTGAGCCGGCGCGACATCTCGGTGCGCGAACGGACTCCGAGCTTGCGGTAGATCCGTTTCAGGGCGTCTTCGACGGTATGAACGCTGATGAACAGCGCCGCCGCGGCTTCCTTGTTTGTCTTGCCCTCCGCAACAACCTCCGCGATCCGCCGCTCGCTCGGCGTCAATCCGCTGCCCGCCGCCGCACGGCCACCGATACGGGCATGCTCGGCGCGCGCTTCTTCCGCCCAGACCGGTGCCGGGAGCGACTCGAAGATCGAAAGCGCCTCCTCGATCGCCTCCCTTGCTGCACGTCGCCGCTTGGCGCGACGAAGGATCGTGCCGTAGATGAGCAGTGTGCGAGCGCGCTCGAAAGGCACTGGCATCCGCTCATGCACCTTCAGCGCTTGCTCGCAGCTTGCCAGCGACGCTTCGAGGTCGCCCTCGGCAGCTTGGAGGAGACCCCCGCAGCGCGCCCCCATCGCCAGCGGCCAGGGAGTCGCCCGGCGGCGCCCGGCTTCCTCCAGCCATTCGAGTTGGACGCGGGCCTCTTCCAGGTCGCCGACCGCAACCAGCGCCTCGATCGCGAGCTCCCGGGGCGGGAATGCGCTCGGCTCGCCCGCACCGCTTTCCTGCCTCCGGCGAACGAGCGGACCCAACGTCTCCGCCGCTGCCGGATAGTCGCCGGTGAACAGGTCGATCAGGCCGAGCACGGCGAGGTTCCGCGCGAGGAACGCCTGCTCGTTCCAGGCGCGCGAGCGCGCAACTCCTTCCGTGCGCAGGCTCGAGCTTGGTCGAGGCGGCCGAGGTAGGCATCAACCAGGCCCCGGAGCCACAGCGTCGGCGCGCCCTCAAGCTCGAGGCCCCACTGTTCCCCCGCCTGGAGCATTGCCTCGGCATACTCGTCGGCGCGTCTCCAATCACCCGCGGCACTCGAGCACGGTCAGAAATTGCAAGGCACGGTCCCTTCCGGACTCGGAGCCGAGGGCTACAGCGGCGTCGTGCGCCCGCTGCAGGGTTTCGCACGCCGACACGCGCTCGTCTGCGAACATCAGGCGGACTCCGTCGATCAAGGTAGGTGTGGTGGGTGACGGAAGCGGCCCCACATGCTGCTCAAGCTCGAGCGCCCGCTCGAGCACGCCCGGCGTCAAACCTTCAGTGGAGAGCAGCTCCGAGAAGCTGAGTTCCGCCAGAAACATGGCGAGCAGGACAGGATCGCCGCTGCTTCAACGACTCGAGCCAAGTTCCACGCCAGCTGCACGGCTGCCGCCGGCCCGTGGCGAAGAGCCGCCGTACTCACTCGTGGCATGACGATCTCCGCCTGCAGCCGAGGATCGGAGGCGGCCTCGAGGAACGCCTGCTCGAGAAGTAGCTCCGACTTCTCGAGGTCGTTCGGTGAGTACTCGCCGAGCCGCCGCAACACCTTCACGCGTTCGGAACCGGCGGGGAGCTGGTCGAGGAGCCGCTCGAGGATTGCACGCGGGCGTTCCGCATCCCCACTCGCATAATGATGGTCAGCCGCGAGCAACTGCCGGCGGCGCAGGACCTCCTCGCCGGCATCGCCTGGAGTGAGCGAGACCGAGAGCTCCGCCAGCTCGGCTGCGGCCAGGGAAGCCCCACGCAGCGCCGCAATCGCCGAGGCGCTTTCCAGTTGTTTGGCCACCTCACCTGACGGCCCGTTCGCACCCAGGGCAAGATGCCGCGCTCGCTGCTCGGGATCGCCGACCAGCTCTGCGAGCCGGCGGTGGAGCGATCGCCGCCGGCGGGGGTCGAGCTCCGCCTCGACGCATGCAGCCAGAAGGGGGTGGCTCAAACGAACACGCTCGTCTTCGAGATCAACGACCGCCGCAGCCTCCGCGGTGCGAAGCCGCCCGAGCACGGTCGTGGTGTCTGATGCCACGGCCTCGACGATCGAGACCGTCGGCTGGCTGAGTAACGCAACCGGCTCGAGCACCTCGCGAACGTCCTTCGACAGCGCCGCCAAGCGAGCCGAGACGAGACCGGAGATTGACGTCGCAACCGTCAGCCGCTCACCGGCGCCCACGCGCCCACCCGACTGCTGGAGCGCGCGCCAAGCTCGAGCGCATAGAACGGATTCCCGCCCGACGTCTCATGAAGCTGGACAAGCGTCGGTCGAGGAAATGAGACACCGACACGCTCGCGAGCAACCGATGAGTCGCGCCGAGACTCAGCGGGCCGAGCGGCAACCGCCGCAGCTGTTCGCTCGGAAGCGTGCGATCGAGCCCGAGGGGAGCTAGTTCGCCGCCGCTGCTTCGGCGTGCGACGAGAATCGCAGCCGGTGCCGCCGCCAGCCGCCGAAGCGCGAACGCAAGTACCGAAGCCGACGCCGCATCGAGCCACTGCACGTCATCCACCGCAATAAGCAGCGGTGAGCCGCCACGCTCACGGAGAAGCTGATACACGGCGAACACGATCGCTCTCTTATCCGGCGCCGACCCCTCGAGCTCGTCCAGCAACAAAGCCGCCGCAAGCGCACGACGCTGTGGCCCCGGCAACCGCCCTAGCCCCTCTGGCAACACC
The DNA here is from genome assembly GCA_963733905.1 of uncultured Actinomycetes bacterium. Taxonomy (GTDB): domain Bacteria; phylum Actinomycetota; class Acidimicrobiia; order Spongiisociales; family DATADW01; genus DATADW01. The sequence goes on from CAVTEU010000002.1 coordinate 42,219, forward strand.
GGGCTCAAGAGATCGGCGAGGGCTGCAAACGAAAAGGCCGCCTCGGCAGCCGCCGGACGGCACGAGAAGATGGCAAAACGGTGCTCCCTCGCCTTCGTCAACGTTGCGTCGAAGAGCGTTGTCTTCCCGATCCCCGCCTCACCGTCGATCACAAGCCCTTGGGGCATTGACGACCCAGCCACGAGAAAGTCCGCCAGCACCGCGACCTCGACCTCACGGCCGACAAGCAGGCTGCGCTCCCGTCGAGTCCACTCCTCGCCAGGCAATCGCCTGCGAGCAACCCCGACCCCGGCCAGATCATGATCCTCGCGCCCTGGCACTCCTTAGATGCTAGGACCCGTTCCGAGTTCCGACTTGCAGAGCACATTCGGATCGCAGACTTCGGCTCTTCGGGGTCCGACTCGGCCGGACGGCGGTCGAGGTTGGCTAGCCTTGACGGGCTCCTTCCAGGCGCTGTCCGCTGGCGCTCCCTTGGCGATCCGTGTCCTGCACCGATGGAGGCCGGTGTGACGACCCAATCGCCTCGAGTCCCTGTTTCATCAGGGGTGGCGGCATCGACTTTTCGGCCGCAGGTCCAACCCACGGAATTCGGTCCGATTGGATGGCGTGAATTTTCCGTTGATTCCAAGTCCGGAGAGCAAGGGACTTCTGGCCATGGCCAAGAGCAAGGGATTCGCGCCTAGACGGTGGTCGCCCGAGCGCGAAGTGCCTGGTAGAACGTGGTTTAGCTCAGCGGTGACGCCAACGGGCTTAAAAGTCCCCTGCTTTACCAATTGAGCTAC
>CAVTEU010000003.1:0-212238 GCA_963733905.1 uncultured Actinomycetes bacterium
CGAGATACCTTCCCCACGGGTACTCGAGAGTTCCCTCGATTGCGCTTGCCACCGGCCCGGCCGCCGTGGTCACCGCTTTGACGACCCGAAACTCGATCGGGGCAAGTTCGCCCAACCCCCAATCGAAGTCTTCGTATACACAGATGACATCGGCACGCCAGACATCCCCCGAACGGACGAGGGGACACGATGCGCCCGCGGCCATCCCCATCGGCGTGGGCTCTTGGAGAGCAATTGTGCAGTCGCCACCGTCACACTCGACGATGACCGGGCGGGTGCTTTGGATCGAGCCCGGATCGTCCTCAGGGCCGACCTGTTCCCACTCGCCCACCTGGCGAGAGCTGACAATCGTCCCCGCCAACACCCACTCACCCGAAATGTCAGCGTCAGATGCCTTCTCCCCCCTTACCGTCTCCTGCCCCAAGGCCCCCGTCGCCGGGAGCAGCGCTCCGACGAGCACGCCGGCCACCACGACTGCTCGAATCCACCGCATCCCCGGCCTCCCGGAACCTCTACCCATCTTCCCGGTCGCTCCGTTCAGGCTTGTTCGGGTGTGGGTTGGGCGGGTTGGGGAGTCTGGCGCCGGTCGCGGATGCGGAACCAGCCCCAGAAGCCGACCGAGACCAGCCCGAACCCGGCGAACAACGCCGCCGCGGTGAGGAACGGCACCGCCGACTCGGTCGGCCCGTAACCGGCCCCGGGGTGGGCCAGCAACTGGAGGAAGGCGAACACCCCAGCCCCGAAGAGCAACCCCCACACCAGCTTCGACCACTTCAACACCTGGGCGCCGGCGAGGAAACGCATCGGCACCAACCCGAACACCAAACCCTCCAACCCGGCGACGAACAGGGTGGCCAAAGCGGTGTCCACCACGGTCAACCCGAACGAAGGGTCCGACCCCAGCGACGGCTGCAACCACGTCCAGCCCAGCCACGCCGCCAACGCCACCAGAGCGGTAACCCCAGAAGCCAGCGCCGCCTGCTTGCCCTCATCCACCGCGGAGAGGGCACCACCGACCACCAGACCGGCCAACACCCCGTAGAGGTAACCCGGCTCGAACCCCACCACCCGGGACAACAGCACACAAGCCGCCGCCACCACCAACGCCCCGGGGAGCGCCCGCACCGACAACGACACACCGGTGTCACGGCGACGGACGAACCAAGCCGAAACCCCCAAGCCGACCGCCATCACCCCGAGGAGACCCAACCCCGCCCCCACCAGCAGCGCCCCCGTCGAGCGGTTCCACCCGAACCCCGGATCCAACAGCCCCGCCAGCAGCGTCCCCGCCACCAACACCAACCCCAGCGTCCACCACGAACCCCGCACCCGGGACCGCCGCTCCGAGGAACGCTCCGAACGGCCCCCCGGCACCAGCCGGCGGAACCAGCCGGTCACCTCGTCGTAATGCTCATCAAGCGTCCGGTTGAACAACTCGCCAGGGAAAGGCATCAACAACACCAACAACAAGGCCAACAGGGCGTTGGTCGCCACCACCGGAATCGCCCACGACACCGCATCCGGACCCCGCAAAGAAGCAGCCAGAGAAGGCACACCAGCCGGGAGCAACCGGACCGCCAGCCCCACCAGACGGCGCCACCGGACCACCACCACCAGCCGGCAGGAACCGCCACCGCCGCCACAGTCGTGGACGTCGTCGCCGGCGCCACGGTTGACGTGGTCGTGGCTGGCTGCGTAGTCGTAGTCGGCGCCTCCGTGGTCGTGGTCGGTGCCTGCGTGGTTGAGGTCGTATCGTGGTCGTCGGCAGCGCTTCCGGCGGATCGAGACGCTTCGCAACCGCGGTCACCTCGGCGGTCTGGGCGTAGGTGACGTTTCGAGTTGAGCCTTCGTCCATCCACCAGTGCCAGACCCAATCGGCGAAAGTGCCCTCCCCCTCCAGATTCGTCGCCACCAGACCGTCCGAGGTTTCGATCGCCTTGGTGACTCGGACGCTCATCGAGGTGAAGGACGAGATCGTCCGGTCGTAACCAGCCTGATGACATCCCCCCAGATCACGCGAGGGGAGCATGCCCGACCAGCGCTTCCCGCTCTGCGTCCAGGTGCAGTCGGGCTCGAGAGTGAGGGTGCATGCGTCACCCTCACAGGACATGGAGAAATCGTAGGTGCGGCTTTCCTTGCTGCCGACCGCGTTCAGCGGCGGCGAGTCGGCCCGAGCCTGATCAACGGCCCAGGAAGGGGCGTCGAACCACTGCTCGTTCACGGCTTGGCGGGTGAATGTGAACTTCCACCGTCCCTCGATCACCGCTTCAGACTTGGGTGTCGCAGGTTCCTGGGCCACCGCCATGGTTGGAACCAGGGAACCGATGAGCGCACCGACCACGACCAGTACACGAAGCCAACGCATCTGAACTCCTCAGAACAGGCGGAATCGCACCTCGGCCTCATTCCCGCCGAGGCGCGATCCCGCCCCCTACCGCCGCACCCCCCCGGGTGCGCCTGAGAGAACTATCGGCCCGAGAACTGGCGTCTACATGAGTCGCTAGACCCAAACGTCGGCGTGCCGCTGCGGGCGAAGGAAAGAAGCGGGCAGGAGCCGCTGAAGGAAATTGGGGGCGAGGCTCTCGGGAATGGTTCATTCCCAGAGGTGTGATGGGCGGCGGGTCGAAGAACCGTTGGAAGATCCGGTGTTCCCCCACAACGAGGGGGACGGATAGGAACCCGGGTTTATCAGCCTTCGGCGCTGCCCGCCATCTCGACGATCGGCTGGTCGGGGGCCTCGATGGCCTCGAAGGTCAACTCGCCCGCCTCCTCGTCCAATCCGACCACGATGGTCGAACCGGCCTTGAACTCGCCCAGCAGCACCCGCTCGGACAGTTGGTCCTCGAGCAGCCGCTGGATGGCCCGGCGCAATGGCCGGGCGCCGAGCTCGGGGTCGTAACCCTTGGTGCCGAGGAAGCCCTTGGCGTCATCGGTGAGCACCAGGTCGAGACCCTGCGATGTGAGCTGGTTGCGAACCCTGGCAAGCATCAGGTCGACGATCCGCTTGACCTCGTCGAGCGACAGCTCGTGGAAGACGATGACCTCGTCGATCCGGTTGAGGAACTCGGGGCGGAAATGCCGCTTGAGCTCCTCGTTGACCTTGGCCCGCATCTTCTCGTATGTGACCTCGTCGGAGTCGGCGTGGAAACCGATGCTCTTCTTGCGCAGGTCCCGGGTGCCCAGGTTGGAGGTCATGATGATCACCGTGTTCTTGAAGTCCACGGCGCGCCCCTGGGCATCGGTGAGCCGCCCGTCCTCCAGGATCTGGAGCAGCGTGTTGAACACGTCGGGATGGGCCTTCTCGATCTCGTCGAAGAGCACAACGGAGAAGGGCTTGCGGCGCACCGCCTCGGTGAGCTGACCGCCCTCGTCGTACCCGACGTACCCGGGTGGCGATCCCACCAGCCGGGAAACGGTGTGCTTCTCCATGTACTCCGACATGTCGAGCTGGATGAGGGCGTCTTCGTTCCCGAAGAGGAATTCGGCGAGCGCTTTGGCGGTCTCCGTCTTCCCCACCCCCGATGGGCCGAGGAAGATGAACGAACCCGACGGCCGCTTGGGGTCCTTGAGCCCGGCGCGGGTGCGGCGGATGGCCCGCGACACGGCGACGATGGCGTCCTCTTGCCCGATGATCCGCTTGTGGAGCTCGCCCTCCATGGCCACCAGGCGGGCGGTCTCCTCCTCGGTGAGGCGGTGGACCGGGATCCCCGTCCACAAGGCAAGGACCTCGGCGATCTCCTCCTCGTCGATGAGCCAGCCAACTTCCTCGCCGGAGGCGCGTAGCTCGCCCTCCTTGCTGGCCCGTTCGGAGATCAGGGTCCTCTCCTGGTCGCGCAGCTGTGCCGCCCGCTCGAACTGCTGGGCCTGCACAGCCTCCGACTTGTCACGGCGCAACTGACCGAGCCGCTCGTCGATCTCTTTGAATTCGGGGAGGTTGGACGAGCGGTTGATCCGCATGCGTGACCCCGCCTCGTCGATCAGGTCGATCGCCTTGTCAGGGAGGTGACGGTCGGAGATGTAGCGGTCGGCCAGGTTGGCCGCACTCACCAGGGCGGCCTCGGTGAAACGGACCTTGTGGTGCATCTCGTAGCGGTCCTTGAGCCCGTGGAGGATCTGGATCGTCTCGCTGACGGTGGGCTCCTCGACCCGCACCGGTTGGAAGCGGCGCTCCAGCGCCGAGTCCTTCTCCAGGTACTTGCGGTACTCCTCCAGCGTGGTGGCGCCGATCGTCTGCAGCTCTCCCCTGGCCAGCATCGGCTTGAGGATCGAGGCGGCGTCGATTGCGCCCTCGGCGGCGCCGGCACCCACCAGGGTGTGGATCTCGTCGATGAAGAGCAGGATGTCGCCGCGGGTGCGGATCTCCTTGAGGACCTTCTTGAGCCGCTCCTCGAAGTCGCCGCGGTAGCGCGACCCGGCCACCAGCGCCCCCAGGTCGAGCGTGTAGAGCTGCTTGCCGTGGAGCGTCTCGGGGACCTCGGAGGCGACGATGCGCTGCGCCAGCCCCTCGACGATGGCGGTCTTGCCGACGCCGGGCTCGCCGATGAGCACCGGGTTGTTCTTGGTGCGTCGGGAGAGGATCTGCATCACGCGCTCGATCTCGCGCTGACGGCCGATAACCGGGTCGAGCTTGCGCTCCCTGGCGAGCTGGGTGTAGTTGCGCCCGAACTGGTCGAGGACGGCGGATCCCGACGAGCTGCTCTCCCGCGAACCGGAGCCGGCGGAGGCACCGGCGGCCTGCTCCTCTGAGCCCTGGACACCGGAGAGCAGTTGGATGACTGTCTGCCGCACCTTGGGGAGGTCGGCGCCGAGCTTCTGGAGGACCTGGGCGGCGACCCCTTCGCCCTCGCGGATCAGCCCGAGAAGGATGTGCTCGGTGCCGATGTAGTTATGACCGAGCTGTAGCGCCTCGCGGAGGGACAGCTCGAGAACCTTCTTGGCCCGGGGGGTGAAGGGGATGTGCCCGCTCGGCGCCTGCTGGCCCTGGCCGATGATCTCCACTACCTCGTGACGGACGCCGTCGAGGTTGATCCCCAAGCTCTCGAGGGCGCGGGCGGCGACGCCTTCCCCCTCGTGGATGAGCCCGAGAAGGATGTGCTCGGTGCCGATGTAGTTGTGGTTGAGGAGGCGCGCCTCTTCCTGGGCGAGGACCACGACCCTTCGTGCTCTGTCGGTGAAGCGTTCGAACAAGTCTGGATCTCCTCCGATCGAGCCCCTACTGGGGTACCCCGAGTATACCGCTCGACCCTGTCTAGCTCGGGGGGCTCCCGAGCGCCTTACATGGTTATCGGCACCGAGGGCGCTGCGGATGAGGCGATCTCGCTTCGCTCCCAACCGAATCGACCCGGGATTAGTAGATCCCGGGGTTCGCCAGCCTCACCCCGTAGACCACTCCTCGGGCCGTGATGTAGATGGTGCGCCGCGCCCGTCGGCGTCGCCGAAGGCAGCGTTTGCGGGGCCAGTCGGGCACGAGGACGTGATCAGGAAGCCGGCTCTTCGGCGGGGCAGGTCTCCGGGTCGAGGTAGCGGCGGCACTCATCGGGGGTGAGCTCGCGGGTGACCCGGTCTCTCAGCCAACTCGATGAGCCGTTCAGGGTCGAGATAGAACTTGCGGAGCAACGGCCCGTCGGCGTAGAGGGCATAGCTCCCATCGGGCGACAGGGTCACTTGAGGCTGGCCGCCGACGGGCCTGAACTCGACGATGAGTTCGTCGGTGTCGATGTCCCAGAGCCGCACCAGCGAGTCGAAACCGGAGGTGGCCAAGATGCCATCGCTGGTGATCGCGGGGTCGGGAGCAGGTGCCGGTGTGCGCTAACTGATTGAACACGATGGCGTCGACCGGCGCTGGCCCCGGCGACCACTCGGCGAAGTCGAGCACCCAGACAAAGCCGTCGAGCGTGCCGCCGGCGAGGAACCTGCCTTGAGGGTCGAACGAAGGACCGAACTGGGCGGTGATGCCCATGTCGCCGGTATTCAGGGTGGCGATTTTCTCCCCTTTCTCCAAGTCATAGATGTTCACCGGGCCACAACATCTTCGGTGACAGCCAGGTACCGTCCGGCTGGAAACTCCCCGCCCGGGTTGAACGCCCCGGCAGACGTCTGATCTCGCCCAGGTCGAGCACTTCACGGCCAGAATCGACCTCGACGACCCGGCTTCTCAACTCGGCTCCGGGCGGAGGATCCTCGTTGCACACTCCGATGCCGTTGAGCAGGACGAGCGAGCTGTCGGGACTGAATGCCTTGACGCTGGTGCACGGGGGAAGCTCGGTCAGCACTTCGAGCTGCGGTGAAGCCAGATCCCGAATCGTGGCCCGCGCCGCTGCCTCGCTGCCGCGCAATGACCCGAGATACCGCCAGTCAGGACTGACGACTGGACCGAAGGGAAACACTGGATGTCGGTGAGTGAAGCGAGGGTCTCGCCAGTGTCTATGTCGAGCAACTCGAAGCCGTCGGGTTCACGTGTGGTCACCGCCACTTGTGACCCGTCGGGTGATATCCGCGGACCATTGGAGCGCCGGTGCGGGTTGCGAGCGCTTCCCATTCCGGCGGGCCGTCGGCGCTGACGTCCCAGACCCGCAGTCACCCCGTCGTACGACACGTTCGCCAGCCGCTCTCCGCCGGGCATGAAGGCGAGGTCGAAGGTCGACGCCCCGCTCCCGGGGAGTTCCATCACGATTTCGCCCGTCTCCGAATCGACCAGCGTGACGACTCCCTGGTTCCCCGAAAAGGCGAGATGCTGCCCGTCGGGGCTCCAGTCCAAGGCGGTCGTTTCGGTCAGGTAGGTCTCATCCAACACCAGGTGGCGGGTTTCCAGATCCCACACCTGCAGTCGCCTGGGATTCTGGGCACCCAGAGCCAGTCGCTCACCCGAGGGGTCGAGCGCCATGTCGTTCGGCTGGAAACCGAAGCCGTCAAGCGACCCGACTTCGGCGCCGTCCGCAGTCGAATAGAACCCGACCCGCTCGCGCCGGGCTCGTAAACGGCCATCGTCTCACCGCCGGGCAGGAAAGCGATCTCGCCGGCTCCGCCTTCCGGCTCGATCGTGAACAGCTCCTTCCCCGAGCGCACCTCCCACACGGTCACCCCGTGCCGTCGTCGGTCTTGCGGCATTAGCTCGCCGTCTGGACTGAAGGTCGGATGGCGTATGAGCCCCGGAGGGACCCGGAATCCGGGACACCACGTCGCCGGTCGCCGGATCAAAGAGGATGACGGCGGGATGGTCCCCGGTCGGCGACGTCGTAGCCGACTTCGTCCAATGATCCGCGGAGGTGCCGTAGCTGACCGCCACCAAACTCCCGTCGGGCTGGCCGCCAATCCCGGTATCCCGGCTCCCGGTCCGGGCCAGCGTCGCCAGTTTCGACCCCTGAAGCATCCCAAACGACTGCATCGGGGCCGTCAGTCAACGCCGTTGGTGGCGATCCACACGCCGTCGGGGCTGACCGCCAAGAGTCCAGCCGCCCTCGAGCCGCATCTCGAGCCGGGAGGTCTGAACCGCTCGGTGCAGGGCGCCATCGCTTCGGGGAGCACCGGCTCTCCGACTGACCGTGTGACTTCGGCGGCTTCGAGGCCGAGCAGGATGGCCAACTCGGGGTCCTCTTCGAGGGCGAGGATCGACTCGCCGGCAAGCTCCCGGCCGGTGGCCTCCCTCGCCTCGCGGTCGGCGCGGGCGGTCTCCTCCTCGGCGCGGGCCGCTTCCTCCTCGGCGCGGGCCTGCTTCCTGCTCGGCGCGGGCTTGTTCTTGGGTGGCCCTGTCCGCTTCGTCGGCGGCCCGCTGCTGGTTGGTGAAGGCGACCCCGGCGGCGGCGAGGGAGACCAGGGCGGCGGCCCCGAACCCGGCGAGGATGCCCTGGCGGCGGCGGCGGCGTTTGCTCCGTTGCTCGTCGTCGGCGATGCGGCTGGTCTCGATGAGGTCGCGTTCGTCGCCGCTGAGGGCGAGGTCGGGAGGCGGCGAGGGTCTCGAACTGTTCGAGACGTCCCCCGCCGAGCAGATAGCTGGGCTCTTTGCCCGACCCTTCCCACTCGGTGGCGGCTTCGGCGAGGCGGCGGTGCAACAGCAGGTCCTCGCGGCGCTCGTCGATCCAGCCCCGCAGCCGGTCCCAGTGGGTGAGCAGCGCCTCGTGGGCCACCTCGACGGTGGGGGCGCGGGTGCTGGGATGGCGGTCGAAGGTGAGCAGCCGGTGCTCGCCGTAGCGGTCCAACACCTGGTCGACCGCGGCGGTTTCGATGGGGAGACCCCGCAGCTCACGGCGGGCCACCCGGCGCCGGGTGTCCTGGGCGGTCTCGTCGACGGTGACCAACCGGAGGAACACCTGGCGGGCCGCCTCCTGCCCGGCGTGGTCCAGCCGCTGGTAGATGTCGTCGGCCCGCCGCCCCAGCGCCCCCACCACCCCACCGGAGCGCAGGTAGTCGGCTTCGGAGAGCCGGTCGCTGCTGCGCCGCTCGAACAGCTCGGTGAGCGAATACTGCAGCAAGGGGAGAGCACCGGGCTGGTCGGCGACGTCCCCGGCGATCCGCTCCGCCAGCCCCGGCTCCAAGCCGACCGAGACGTTCTCCGCCGGTCGGGTGATCGCCTCGGCCAGCTGCTCGGGCCGGGGGCGGCCACCATCACCGTGGAGGCGCCCAACAGGTCACCGAACTCGGGGTAGCGCAGAGGCCGGTCCAAGAAGTCGGCCCGCAGGGTGACCACCACCGTCACCGGGGAACGTTCGTCGCGGGACAAGGTGACCAGGTTGTCGAGGAAGCGGCGGCGGGTGTCCTCGTCGGGGGTGAGGGTGAACAGCTCCTCGAACTGGTCGATCACCAACAGCAACCGGGACCCCGGGGGGAGGATCTCCCTGACGGAACGGAGCAGCCCCCGCTCGTCGGCGGCGAGGTCGTCGACCAGGCTGGGGGGGCGGCGCACCGCCACCCGCAACAATGCGGCGGCCAGCTCGTCGAAGGGGAAGCTCCCCGGGTAGAGGTCGGTGACCAGCCAGTCCCCCCCGAGGGCACCGCCCCGCAGCGCCGGGACCAGCCCGGCCCGGACCACCGACGACTTGCCGATCCCCGAGGGTCCCACCACCGCCACCAGCCGATCCGATGAGACCGCCGCCAACAGCTCGTCGACCACATCGGCCCGGCCGTAGAAGTCGGCGGCGTCGCTCTCCTGGAAGGCCTGGAGGCCCTTGTACGGGTTGCGGGCCGCGGTGAGCGCCGCCTCCGCCACCTCCTCCGCTGCGGTGGGCCGGCCCAGCGCCGCCGAGAGCGCCTCCAAGAACCCCTCGGCGGTGTCGAAGCGATCGGCGGGGTCGTCCGCTCCGGCCCGGGCGATCACCTCGTCGACCGCGGCCGGGACCCCGGGGCGGAGGCTGCTCACCGCGGGGAGGTCGCCGTCCATCGGCGGCCGGGTCCCCGAGAGCAGCTCGAAGGTGAGCAAACCCAGGCTGTAGATGTCGGAGCGGGGAGAGAGCGGCTCGCCCCGCAGCTCCTCGGGTGCCAGATAGGCGGGAGACGAGCTCACCGGGGTCCGCTCGTTGTCCTCGGTGAGACGCGAGGCGATCCCGAAGTCGCCCAGATAGCCGTTGCCGTCCTCGTCCAACAGCACGTTGGCCGGCTTGACGTCACGGTGCACCACCCCGCGGCGATGGGCGTAGGACAAGGCCGCACCCACCTGCCCGATCAGCCTGCCGGCGGGCTCGGGGTTCCACGGTCCCCGGTCCAGCGCCTCGCGCAGCGACCCGCCCCGCAGCCAGCGGGTGACCAGATAGGCCCCGTCGGGGTCGCGCCAGTAGTCGTAGAGGGGGACGATGTGGGGGTGCTCCAACAGGGCGACCAGGTGGGCTTCCGCTTCGAAACGGCGCACGAACTCGGCCCGGTTGACGAACTCGGGGCGGATCACCTTCACCGCCACCTCCCGACCCACCGAGGGCTGATAGGCCCGATAGACGATCCCGAAATCGCCCGCCCCCACCCGCTCCCGCAGCTCATAACCCCGCACCGAGCGGACGCCACCGGGCAGTGAGGCCGGCTGCCGATCGATGCGGAGAGGCCCGAAGCTGGCGGGCAGTCCCTCTGACGACCAGCTGGAAGACGTGCTCGGGGCGGCCCAACCCCTTGAAGCGGTGCTCCCCCAACGACCGCACCTGAAAACCACCCGACACGTCGCCGGCCAGGGCCAGATTCGCTTCCTCGGAGAGCAACACCTGACCACCGTGACCCGCCGCCATGATCCGGGAGCAGCGGTTCAACGGGGGACCGAAGAAGTCGCCGCCTCGGCTCTCCACCTCACCGGTGTCGATCGCCATCCGCACCGAGAGACCCGTCTCTCCCCAATCCGCCGCCGCCAGAGCCTCCTGGGCGCTCCGGGCCGCGGTCACCGCCTCCCCCACCGTGGCGAAAGCGGCGCACACCCCATCCCCCGCCTGGTTGAACACCCGGCCCCCCGCCTGCTCCACCGCCTCGGTGAGCAGCCGGTCGTGGCGGGCGAGCACCTCGGGCATCTCGGCGGGGTGAAGCTCCCAGAGCAACGTCGAGTCGACGATGTCGGTCATCAGGAACGACATCGTCTGCACCCGGGCGGCGCTCTCCGCCTCCAACCCCGGGTCGTGCTCCAAGATGCGCTGCTCCAACCCCTGCAGCTCGGGTGAGGGGTCGATCCCCATCTCCTCGGCCAGGAACAGCCGGGTCTTCTGATAGGCCCGCAACGCCTCGGTCTGGCGCCCCGCCCGATACAACGCCACCATCTGCTGGCGCCCGGAAACGCTCCGAGAGCGGGAACTCGTCGGTCAACACCTCCAACTCGGGCAACAGCTCGGCATGGCGACCCAGGGCCAGCTCGGCCTCCACCCGATCCTCCACCGCCCCCAACCGCAGCTGCTCCAAGCGGCGCGCCTCGGCCTCCAACCGCGCCGACCCGGGGACATCCGCATAGGGATGACCCCGCCACAGCGCCAGGGCCTCGCCCAGCAGCTCCGCCGCCTCGGCCGGCTGGGACTCGAGGAGAGACCGGGCCTCGGCCACCATGTCCTCGAAGCGGAAGGCGTCCACCTCGTCGCGGGGCACATCGAGCCGATAACCGCCCGCTTCGGAGATCAGCCGATCCCCCAGCACGGCGCGGAGACTGGACATGTAGGTCTGCAGGGTGCTGCGCGACCCGGTGGTCGCCTCCTCTCCCCACACCTCCTCCACCAGCGAATCGGTGGAAACCGTGCGACCCGCGTCGGCGAGCAGCAGCGCCAGCACGGTGCGCTGCTTTGGACCCCCCAGACGGACTGGTTCATCCCCCTCGAGGGCCGAAACCGGCCCCAGGACCAGAAACCCCACACCGGAACCGTACGCCGCCAAGCCACCCGTGTGCCGGGATCTTTCCCCGATGACACCGACTCTCCGGAGGTACTCACCATGCCCGCAGCATGCGAGTTCCCGCTCCAAGAATGAGCTAAGCCGTCATTTTCAACCTGATCCCGGGCCGGCGTGCCATGCCGAGATGACGCCGTGACCTGTGGATCGAGTGGTGCAAGGACACGACGGGCACCGGTTGCTTGGGCGCGGCACTAGGAGAATTCGCCACACCGTTGAGCTGCGAGAATCCTGTCGGTCTGGCGATTGGTCGAGTAGCTAGCACGCCAGTGACGCAAGCAGCCTTTCCCGGTCGACTCGAGCCGGCTGCCTCGGCTGGGCAGGTCTCCGGGTCGAGGTAGCGGCGGCACTCATCGGGGGTGAGCTCGCGGGTGACCCGGCTCTCAGCCAACTCGATGAGCCGTTCGGGGTCGAGATAGAACCGGCGGATCAACGGCCCGTCGGGGTAGAGGGCAGGTAGCTCCCGTCGGGCGCGAAGACCACCGGGGCAATCCGTCCGCGATGATCGGACCTGAACTCGACGGATCAGCTCGCCGGTATCGATGTCCCAGAGCCGGATCGAGCGAGTCGGCAGCCGGCGGTGGCCAGGATGCCATCGCTGGTGATCGACGGCCCCGGAACGAGGCCGGTGTGCGTCAACTCGTTGAACACCATAGCGTCGACCGGCGCTGGCCCCGGAGACCACCTCGGCGAGGTCGAGCACCCACACGCAGCCGTCGAGGCTCCCGCCGTAAGGAACCTTCCCGTCGGGTCAAAGGAGATGCTGAGATAAGTGGTGAATACCTACATCCCCGTGAATCCAGGGTGCCAATGATCTCACCAGTCTCCAAGTCGTAGATGGACACTTCGAAGCCTTGGTCGTGGCTGACCGCCAGGTAGCGAGCCGCCAGCGAATTGCCCGGCTGGGTTGAACGCTGCGGAATACACCCCAAGCCTCGCCCAAGATCGAGCACCTCACGGCCAGACTCAACTTCGACCACCCGACTTCTCAACTCGGCGTCCGGGCGGACGGATCCTCGTTGCACACATAGATGCCGATTGAGCAAAACAAGCGAGCTGTCGGGACTGAAGGCCTTCACGCTGGTGCACGGGGGAAGCTCGGTCACCACCTCGAGCTGTGGTGAGGCCAGATCCCGAATCGTCGCCTCGTGTTCCTGCCTCGCTACCACGCAGCGACCCGAGATATCGCCAGTCAGGACTGACGACTGGACCGTTGGGAAAGACCTCAATGTCGGTGAGTGATGCGAGGGTTTCCCCGGTGTCGGTGTCGAGCAACTCGAAGCCTTCGGGTTCACGGTGTGGTCACCGCCACTTGCGACCCGTCGGGTGAGATCCTCGGGAGATTGGGATTGCCCGCAGTCTGGTTGCAAGAGGCCTCCCAGCTCGGGCGGGCCATCGGGGCTGACGTCCCAGACCCGAGTCACCGTCTTCCAGTGACACGTTCGCCAGCCGCTCGCCTCCGGGCAAGAAGGCGAGGTCGAAGACCGGCGACCCGCTCCCGGGGAGTTCCATCACGATCATCGCCCGTCTCCGGGTCGACCAGGATGACGATTCCCTGATTTCCGGAGATGCCAGGCGTTGTCCGTCGGGGCTCCAGTCCAAGGCGACCGTTTCGGAGAGCATATGTCTCGCTCAAGAGCGATCACGGCTTTCCAGATCCCAAATCTGGAGTTCCCTTGAAATCTGAGCACCAAGTGCCAATCGCTCACCCGACGGGTCGATCGCCATGTCGGCCGGCTGGAAGCCGAGATCGGCAATTGCCCCGATCTCGGCGCCGTCCACCGTCGAGTAGAACCCGACCCGCTCTGCACCGGATCTCAGGACCAGCAATCGTGTCACCGTCAGGGTAGGAAGAGCATCTTGTTTGCCCCGCCTTCCGGCGTCAACGAGAACACCTCTCGCCCCGAGCTCAGGTCCCAAGCGGTCACCCCGGATACCGCCTCGGTCTGGTGCGCGAGGGCGACCAAGTCCCCGTCTGGGCTGAAATTCTGCACGTCGTAGAACCCCGGGCGGGCCTGGTATCCGCTACACCTCGCCGCCGGTCATCGGATCAAAGATGATGACGGCGGGTTGGTCACCTGGTCGCGGGGACGTAGTCGAACTCCTCCAATACCGCCGGATCGGTGGCGTAGCTCACCGCCAGCAAGGTTCCATCTCGGACTGGCCGCCATCCCGCTGAGTAGACCTCCCGGTCCCGACCAGTGTTCCAATTTCTGTCCCGGAGGCGTCCCACACGACCGCATCGGGACCCAAGTCGACCGCGTTGGCCACCATCCATCGCCGTTGGGGCTGACCGCCACGATTTCGGACCCACCCTCGAGTCGCAACTCGAGCCTGGAGGTCTGAACCGCTCGTTGCAGAGGCGCCCATCGCCTCGGGCAGTACCGGTTCACCGACGGACTGTGTGACTTCTGCGGCTTCGAGGCCGAGCAGGATGGCCAATTCGGGGTCCTCTTCGAGGGCGAGGATCGACTCGCCGGCAAGCTCCCGGCCGGTGGCCTCCCTCGCCCTCGCGGTCAGGCGCGGGCCGTCTCCTCCTCGGCGCGGGCCGCTCCTCCTCGGCGCGGGCCGCTTCCTGCTCGGCGCGGCCTGCTTCCTGCTCGGCGCGGGCTTGTTCTTGGGTGGCCCTGTCCGCCTCGTCGGCGGCCCGCTGCTGGTTGGTGAAGGCGACTCCGGCGGCGGCGAGGGAGATCAGGGCGGCGGCCCCGAAGCCGGCGAGGATGCCCTGGCGGCGGCGGCGGCGTTTGCTTCGTTGCTCGTCGTCGGCGATGCGGCTGGTCTCGATGAGGTCGCGTTCGTCGCCGCTGAGGGCGAGGTCGGAAGAGGCGGCGAGGGTCTCGAACTGTTCGAGACGGCCCCCGCCGAGCAGATAGCTGGGCTCTTTGCCCGACCCTTCCCACTCGGTGGCGGCTTCGGCGAGGCGGCGGTGCAAGAGGAGGTCTTCGCGTCGCTCGTCGATCCAGCCCCGCAGCCGGTCCCAGTGGGTGAGCAGCGCCTCGTGGGCGACTTCGACGGTGGGGGCGCGGGTGGTGGGATGGCGGTCGAAGGTCAGCAGCCGGTGCTCGCCGTAGCGGTCCAACACCTGGTCGACGGCGGCGGTTTCGATGGGAAGGCCCCGCAGCTCACGGCGGGCCACCCGGCGGCGGGTGTCCTGGGCGGTCTCGTCGACGGTGACCAACCGGAGGAACACCTGGCGGGCCGCCTCCTGCCCGGCGTGGTCCAGCTGCTGGTAGATGTCGTCGGCCCGCCGCCCCAGCGCCCCCACCACCCCACCGGAGCGCAGGTAGTCGGCTTCGGAGAGCCGGTCGCTGCTGCGCCGTTCGAACAACTCGGTGAGCGAATACTGCAGCAAGGGGAGAGCACCGGGCTGGTCGGCGACGTCCCCGGCGATCCGCTCCGCCAGCCCCGGCTCCAAGCCGACCCCGACGTTCTCTGCCGGTCGGGTGATCGCCTCGGCCAACTCGTCGGGACCGGGAGCGGCCACCATCACCGTGGAGGCGCCCAACAGGTCACCGAACTCGGGGTAGCGGAGAGGCCGGTCCAAGAAGTCGGCCCGCAAGGTGACCACCACCGTCACCGGGGAACGTTCGTCCCGGGACAAGGTGACCAGGTTGTCGAGGAAGCGGCGGCGGGTGTCCTCGTCGGGGGTGAGGGTGAACAGCTCCTCGAACTGGTCGATCACCAACAGCAACCGGGACCCCGGGGGGAGGATCTCCCTGACGGAACGCAGCAGCCCCCGCTCGTCGGCGGCGAGGTCGTCGACCAGGCTGGGGGGGCGGCGCACCGCCACCCGCAACAAGGCGGCGGCCAGCTCGTCGAAGGGGAAGCTCCCCGGGTAGAGGTCGGTGACCAGCCAGTCCCCCTCGAGGGCACCGCCCCGCAGCGCCGGGACCAGCCCGGCCCGCACCACCGACGACTTGCCGATCCCCGAGGGGCCCACCACCGCCACCAGCCGATCCGATGAGACCGCCGCCAACAGCTCGTCGACCACATCGGCCCGGCCGTAGAAGTCGGCGGCGTCGCGACTCCTGGAAGGCCTGCAGGCCCTTGTACGGGTTGCGGGCCGCGGTGAGCGCCGCCTCCGCCACCTCCTCCGTGCGGTGGGCCGGCCCAGCGCCGCCGAGAGCGCCTCCAAGAACCCCTCGGCGGTGTCGAAGCGATCGGCGGGGTCGTCCGCCCCGGCCCGGGCGATCACCTCGTCGACCGCAGCCGGGACCCCGGGGCGGAGGCTGGCCACCGAGGGGAGCTCGCCGTCCATCGGCGGCCGGGTCCCCGAGAGCAGCTCGAAGGTGAGCAAACCCAGGCTGTAGATGTCGGAGCGGGGAGACAGCGGCTCGCCCCGCAGCTCCTCGGGGGCCAGGTAGGCGGGAGACGAGCTCACCGGGGTCCGCTCGTTGTCCTCGGTGAGACGCGAAGCGATCCCGAAGTCGCCCAGATAGCCGTTGCCGTCCTCGTCCAACAGCACGTTGGCCGGCTTGACGTCGCGGTGCACCACCCCGCGGCGGTGGGCGTAGGACAAGGCCGCACCCACCTGGCCGATCAGCCTGCCGGCAGGCTCGGGGTTCCACGGTCCCCGGTCCAGCGCCTCGCGCAGCGACCCGCCCCGCAGCCAGCGGGTCACCAGATAGGCCCCGTCGGGGTCCCGCCAGTAGTCGTAGAGGGGGACGATGTGGGGATGCTCCAGCAGGGCCACCAGATGGGCTTCCGCTTCGAAACGGCGCACGAACTCGGCCCGGTTGACGAACTCGGGGCGGATCACCTTCACCGCCACCTCCCGACCCACCGACGGCTGATAGGCCCGGTAGACGATCCCGAAGTCGCCCGCCCCCACCCGCTCCCGCAGCTCATAACCCCGCACCGAGCGGACGCCACCGGGCAGTGAGGCCGGCTGCCGATCGATGCGGAGAGGCCCGAAGCTGCCGGGCAGTCCCTCCGAGACCAGCTGGAAGACATGCTCGGGGCGGCCCAACCCCTTGAAACGGTGCTCGCCCAACGACCGCACCTGGAAACCACCCGACACGTCGCCGGCCAGGGCCAGATTCGCCTCCTCGGAGAGCAGCACCTGACCGCCGTGACCCGCCGCCATGATCCGGGAGCAGCGGTTCAACGGGGGACCGAAGAAGTCGCCGCCTCGGCTCTCCACCTCACCGGTGTCGACCGCCATCCGCACCGAGAGACCCGTGTCTCCCCAATCCGCCGCCGCCAAAGCCTCCTGGGCGCTCCGGGCCGCGGTCACCGCCTCCCCCACCGTGGCGAAAGCGGCGCACACCCCATCCCCCGCCTGGTTGAACACCCGGCCCCCCGCCTGCTCCACCGCCTCGGTGAGCAGCCGGTCGTGGCGGGCGAGCACCTCGGGCATCTCGGCGGGGTGAAGCTCCCAGAGCAACGTCGAGTCGACGATGTCGGTCATCAGGAACGACATCGTCTGCACCCGGGGGGCGCTCTCCGCCTCCAACCCGGGGTCGTGCTCCAAGATGCGCTGCTCCAACCCCTGCAGCTCCGGCGACGGGTCGATCCCCATCTCCTCGGCCAGGAACAGCCGGGTCTTCTGATAGGCCCGCAACGCCTCGGTCTGGCGCCCCGCCCGATACAACGCCACCATCTGCTGGGCCCGGAAACGCTCCGAGAGCGGGAACTCGTCGGTCAACACCTCCAACTCGGGCAACAACTCGGCATGGCGACCCAGGGCCAGCTCAGCCTCCACCCGATCCTCCACCGCCCCCAACCGCAGCTGCTCCAAGCGGCGCGCCTCCGCCTCCAACCGCGCCGACCCGGGCACATCCGCATAGGGATGACCCCGCCACAGCGCCAGCGCCTCGCCCAACAGATCCGCCGCCTCGGCCGGCTGGGACTCGAGGAGCAGACCGGGCCTCGGCCACCATGTCCTCGAAGCGGAAGGCGTCCACCTCGTCGCGGGCGCGCTTCCAGGCGGTAACCGCCCCCCTCGGTGACCAGCCGGTCACCCAACTGGGCCCGCAGGTTGGAGACATGGGTCTGGAGGGTGCTCCGGGACCCGGCGGTGGCCTCCTCCCCCCACACCTCCTCCACCAGGGCGTCGGCCATCACCGTCCGCCCCGCCTCGGCAATGAGCACGGCGAGCACGGTGCGTGGTCTCGGACCCCCAAGACGGACCGTCTCATCCCCCATAGAGGCCCGGATCGGGCCTAGGACCGCGAAGTCCACCGCGGAACCGTACTCCAGTGCGGTACCGGCCTGCCGGCCCGAATCCTGCTCCCAGTCCAAGGGCTCCATCCAGCGAACGTATCGGGCGGCGCTCCAGAAGCGCTCCAGATCCGCTGCGGTGTCGTTGCCCCGGCGGCACCCAGTGATATCAGGTCTCCGGCGACGGACGACGCGATCCGGGGTGGGCCGACCGCCGTGGTCGCTCCACCCCGGATGCGCGTCAGGGTCTCGGGATTGAAACCCCTATTTCACGGGACGCAGAACGTGGGTCACGGTCCAATTGGCGATCTTCTCGCCATGACGGTTCCCCGTCACCACCGCGTCCCGGAAATGGAAGCCCACGTAGATTCGGGACACCGCGTTCTCGTTCTCCGCTTGCGAGAACCGGGTGAAATGACGGAGTGTGGGGGTCGGATCGCTGCATCTCTCCCCCTCCGGCAGGGTGAAGCTGCATGCCGAGAACCGCATCTGGTCGGTATGGAAGAACCGCCTCAGGACCTGTGCCCCGGCTCCTCCTTCGACGGCGTGCCCCGAGTCGTAGTCCGGAATGGCCGGGGTCGGCAACAAGGGCGTCCACGTCGGGTCGGCGATGGTCGCTGGATTGCCGTCGATGTCGGCGAGACGAATCGCCGTCACCGGTCGCCAGAAGCGGTAGTGGTACTTCGTCTCGAACGTGCCGATGTAGCCGTCGGTCAAGGCCATGTTCAACAGCCCGAACAGTCGGGCGTTCTCCCAGAGATCGAGGCCTTCGGCGGTCGAGACCGTCCGGGCGATCCGGTTCCACTGCAGAGGCGAGCTCTCCACCCAGAACAGGGCGATCTCGGTCTGGTCGTCGGTACGAGCGCTCGGAGTCGTGACGTCGTCACCGCCGAGGCGCTGAACTTCGTTGACGTCGGCGGCGTACCCGCGGCTGGTCAGCCGTAGCGGCGGGCCCGGGCGGAACTGCGATCCGTCACGCAAGGCGAAGGGGATGAGGTCCTCTCCCAGATGCGGGGCGAAGGCGAATGGGGTGCCCGGTGTGTAGCGGTACTCGCCGGGGGCAGTCCCTTCCTCGATAGTCCGGGTCGATCGTCGGCGTGTCGTAGCCGTCGTCCGCCCGCAACTCCAGAATCGCCTCGGCAGCGCGCTGTCCCAGTTCGATGCCCCGCCTTTTCGGCATGCCGTTGGGGATGGCGTCGAGCGCCGCGGTGTAGTCCGCTTCCACGCTGGCCACCCCGGCGTCGATGCACTCCTCGGGGAGGAAGAAGGAGAAGGAGCTGAGGACCGGGACGAGCACATCGTGCGCCGCCGCCGCCACCGCGGCGTCGGCCGAGGTCCGGCGTGCTGCCCGAAGGTCTGCTGCATACGGGCGGGAGCGACGGTCGATCCCGTTGAGCGCATCGTGGATGGCCACGTGCATCATGGCGTACATGCGCGCTTCCTGCGGCCCGTAGCCGCCGATGAAGCACGCCGCAACCGAGGCCTCTCCCGCATTCTCGCTCCAGGCGACGACCGCGTCCGGATCATGGGAATCTCGACCGGTCGCCGGGGCGTACCCGGCGGCACCGGCGGCCGAGCCGGTCGCGAGCACCAGGCTCACGACCACGATTGAAAACAGCAACCGATGTCTCATGAGGACCCCTTTCGGGACACGCCGTGCCCCTCGTTTCTCGGCGCACCAAGAAGGTGCTTCCTCCTCGATGTGGTGGCGGAGGTCAATCACACCTCCCCGCTGCCCGGGTCCAATGCCCGGCATGTTGGGCAACGTATCGAGGGGCGCTCCAGATCGGCTCCAACCCCGCGGAGGCCGGTGATCGGGCGTCGTAGGAGGGCATCGCCGCGCCGGCGGTCGAGCCGCCCCCCATCACTACCATCCCCCGCCGTGACGACCACCGAGCCATCGCTCCAGGACCTGGTCCCCATCGACGGTGTTTGGGATCAACTAGAACGCGTTGAGGAGCGGCTGTTCGAAGCGTCCTTGTCCGACGACGGCTTCCTCACCAAGGTTGCCCAGCATCTGCTCCAGGCTGGCGGGAAGCGCTTCCGCCCGCTGCTGGCTCTGCTGGCAGCCGAGTTCGGGCCCGGCTGACGACGACCGTCCGGTGGAGGCCGGGGTCGCCGTAGAGCTGATCCACGTCGGGAGCCTCTACCACGACGATGTGATCGACGAGGCGGACACCCGCCGCGGGGCGGCATCGGTCAACTCCAACTGGACGAACACGGTGGCGATCCTGGCGGGCGACTTTCTCATGGCGCGCGCCTCGGAGGTGGCGGCGACACGGCTCGGCCAGGAATCGGTCCGATTGCTCGCCCGCACATACGCCGAATTGGTGGAGGGCCAGACCAGAGAGCTGCAACTGGTCGGCGATCTGGATCACACCGTCGAGGAGTACTACCGGGTGATCGGGGGCAAGACCGCCAGCCTGATCCGGACCTCGGCCCGCCTGGGGGCGATGGCCGTCAGATGCCACGGCGTCGGCCGTCGAGGCGGTGAGCACATGGGCCTGGGAGCTCGGGCTCGTGTTCCAGATGACCGACGACGCCCTCGACCTGGTGGGGACCGAGGAGTCGATCGGGAAGCCGGCGGGGTCCGACATCAGGGAGGGCACCTTTACCCTCCCCGTCCTCCTCGCCCGCGAGGCTCCGGACGGCGCCAGGGTGCGCCAGCTTCTCTCGCAACCGCGGCCCTATCCCGACGCGGTGGTCGAGGAGGTGATCTCCCTGGTGCGAGGCGCCGGCTCGGTCGACCGGGTGCTCGACGAGGCGCTGCGTCGCTCGACGATGGCCACCGAGGCGACGGCGTCTCTCCCCGCCGGGATGGCTCGCGACGTCCTCACCACCATGGGGACCTACCTGGTGGAGCGGGTCGAGGCGGTCAGGGAGTCGGCGGCCTAGACGACTGACCGGTTTGGAGAGATCCGTCCCTCTGGGCGGGCCAAATCACCGCAACGAGGGCTCGGGTTGCACATCCTCGGTCGATTCGAGATTGCTTCCCCGCTCCGCCCAATAGACCAAGCCCATGGCCACGACCCCGCACGCCAGGAAGCCGATCGAGATCGGGATGATCGTCCCGTCGAAGGACCGGTCGATCAACCAGCCGATGGCGGCGCCACCGGCAGTGGACAGTGTCCCTATCACCGCCGAAGCGGTCCCGGCCACCGCCGCCATCGGGTCCATGGCCAAGGTGTTGAGGTTCGGTATCAGGAGCGAGTGCCCAGCCAGGAGAAGGGCGAGAACCGGCGCGAATGCCCAGAAGGGGGGATGGCCGCCGCTGGCCACTGCCATCACCACGATCAGGGCGGCCACGGCGACGTAAACGGGTAAGACCATCCTCACCAGCCGACCCACCCCCACCCGGCCGACCACGTGGGCGTTGACCAGCATCGCCGCCCCCAGCACGACGGCGAAGCCCCCGAAAACGAGCGGGAACTGCTCCCCCATGCCGAACACGTCGGCGACGATGATCTCGCTGCTCGCCAGGTACGAGGTGAACACACCGAACAGGGCGGTGATGGCGAGGGTGGTGGCGAGGGTCTGCCGATTGCCCAACACGGCGCGGGCGCCCTGGAGCAGGGATGAAAGGCGCAGGTCACGCCGGAACTCCGGCCGCAGCGTCTCGGGGAGGCGGAGAGACCACATGGCGACGGCCAGC
The DNA here is from genome assembly GCA_963733905.1 of uncultured Actinomycetes bacterium. Lineage (GTDB taxonomy): Bacteria > Actinomycetota > Acidimicrobiia > Spongiisociales > DATADW01 > DATADW01. The sequence continues at coordinate 21,149 of CAVTEU010000003.1, forward strand.
GCAGCAACCACGCAGAAACCGAACACCCAGCGCCAATCGGCCACCGACACGATCAGTGCCCCAAGGCTGGGCGCCACCACAGGGACGACGATGAAAACAGTCATGATCAAGGACATCGCCCTCGCCATCCGGGCGCCGGAGAACGTGTCGCGCACCACCGCCAAGGTGATGACCCGAGGGCCGGCGGTCCCGATCCCCCAAACGAACCGGGCGGCGTAGAGGGCGCCGAGGCTGGGGGCGAGTGCAGAGGCTGCCGCACCGAGGATGTAGATGGCGAAGCCGACGTAGAGGACCGGTTTGCGCCCAAAACGGTCCGCCAGCGGCCCGTAGAACAACTGCGCCACCGCCAACCCGAGCAGGTAGGCGGTGACGATCCCCGCCACCGCGGTGGAGTCGGGCTGCAGCCCGAAGTCGGCCCTGATCGCCCCGAAGGCAGGCAGCATGAGGTCGATGCCGAGTGCTGCCAGAGCCATGGTCATGGCCAGCAGCGAGGTGAACTCGACCCGCCCCAGGGCTCTCAGAGCGGGCGGTGACTGCTCCGACTGGGTCACCGTTGGCATCGTAGGGGCTGGTCGAGTCGGGTCGTCCGGACCCGACGTCGGGTCATCGGCGCGTGGTTGCGCCCCGTCGTCGCCCGGCGGCGGTTGTGGTGGGGGCCTCTGCCTCGGACGTCACCGACCGTCTCCGGCCGGGTCCTGACCTGGGGCGAGGCGCCAACTCGGAGCCCACCCGATCCCAGCTCGGTGGCTACGGGATGGCGCAACGGCCCCACCAGTCCCAGTTCCTTCTGGATGCGGCCAACCGCTCGAGCCTGGTCGCCGGAAACCATCGATACGACGACACCCGACGCTCCGGCTCGGGCGGTGCGGCCCGATCGGTGGAGATATGTCTTGGCGTCGACCGGCGGGTCGAAATGGATCACGCAGGCGACACCCTCGACGTGGATCCCGCGGGCGGCGACATCGGTGGCGACCAGCACCTGGCTCCGCCCCGTGGAGAACGCGTTCAGGGCACGGTTGCGCTGGCTCTGCGATCGCCCGCCGTGGATGGCAACAGCCTCGACACCGAGCCGGGCGAGTTGCTTGGCCACCTTGTCCGCACCATGGCGGGTCCTGGTGAAGACGATGGCGGACCCGGTGGCGGCCACCGCCGCTGCGGTGTGCTCCAAGCGCTCCTCGGGCGCCGCTCGCCAGAAGAAGTGCCTGACGTCGATACCTTCGGGCTCGGCGGTGCCTGCTTCGTGGCGGACCGGTTCCCGCTGGTAGCGACGGGTCAATTGGGCAACCTCTCCATCGAGCGTCGCCGAGAACAGCATCGTCTGGCGGTCGGACGGCGTCTGGTCGAGCAAACGCCTCACCTCGGGGAGGAAACCCATGTCCGCCATCCGGTCGGCCTCGTCCACCACCACCGTCTCGACCTGGTCGAGCCGGACCCAACCCCGGTCGATCAGATCTGCCAAACGTCCCGGGCAGGCGACGAGAACGTCCACTCCCCTGTTCAACTCCTTGCGCTGCCTCTCGTAGGAGACACCCCCGTAGACGGTGCCCACCCAGCGCTGTCTTGCCTTCGCAAAAGGCGCCAGATCGTTGCGAATCTGCTCGGCAAGCTCACGGGTGGGAGCTAGCACCAGCGCCCGTGGACGGCCGGGTCTGGCTTTGGCCACGGTGGCCATGATTGGGAGCCCAAAGGCGAGGGTCTTGCCCGAACCGGTGGGAGCGCGGCCGCAGACATCCCGGCCGGCGATGGCGTCGGGGATGGTGGCCGCCTGGATTGGGAACGGGTCGGTGATCCCGGCCCGGTCGAGTATGCCGAGAAGGTCGGCGGGCACGCCGAGTTCGGCGAAAGTTGACATGGAAATCGTTGCTCCTGGACAGTGGGTTGCTCGCTCGAGCGTCGCCACAGCAGTGCAACGAAATCGAGAGATCGGTCGAGGCGACCGTTCTGAATCCGCCACGGGAGCGCGTAAAGGCGCTGCCTCGAACCGCTGGCGGTGTAGGAGAGCTTACCAGATGGGAGATCCTGCTCAGGCGCGGTTCGCCGGGCGGCCCTCCTCGCGGAGCCGGACGGGGCCGGCACCCTCGGGTCGCAAGCCCCGTTTGTCGGCATAGAAGGCGCGAATGAGATCCATGTCGGACGAGAGGTCACCGCTCGGCTGGATGGCGGGACCGACGCCAGCGCGACGCGACGGATAGTCGGCAAAGCCGAGCACCATCGGGACGTCGGCTGCCTCGGCGATCCGATAGAAGCCCGACTTCCAGTAGGGAACAGCCGCCCTGGTCCCTTCGGGCGTGATGAGCAGCGTCATCGGACCGGGTGCTTCACGGATCTGAGCGGCAACCTGATCAACCACTCGGAAACTGGCGTCGCGCCGAACCGGGATGCCCCCCAGCCGCCGCATCAGCCATCCGAGCGGCCAGCGAAAGAGCCCGTGCTTGGCGATGAAGCGGGGCCTGATCCCCAGGGTATAGGCCGCGCCAAGGAAGACTATGAAATCCCAGTTGGAGGTGTGAGGGGCTGCCGGGATCACCACCTTGGGGTCGGGGGGCATGGTGCCCTCGAAGGTCCACCCCCGGAAGCGGAGCATGGCGCTGAGAAGCCGTCTCATCGCCGCCAATGGTGCCAGGTCTTGCTTTGGGGCACACCTCGGCGGCACCGCCCTGAAGAATGTCACACCCCCGTCGTACCCTCCGATTGCGGAGGTGAGTGACGGGATGGATGCGGCAATCAAATTGGATCACTCTGTATTGGCGGTGGAGTCGGAGCACACGCTCCACGCCATGGTGGAGCTTCGGGCGCCCGAGGCACCGGCGGGCGAACGCCCACCGCTGCGGCTCGCTCTCGTGATCGACCGCTCGGGGTCGATGGCGGGCGAGAAGCTGGACACGGTGAAGCGGAGTGCGACGTTCCTCCACGACCGTATGGGTAGCGACGACTCGCTCGCCGTGGTCGCTTTCGACGACGAGGTGCGGCTGGTGGCATCGCTCGGGCCCGCCCGCCCAGAGGTGCGCGAGGCGCTGCAGAGCAGATCGACGCCGGTGGGTCGACCAACCTCTCGGGCGGCTGGTTCAAGGGGCTCGAGGAGCTCCGGCGGGTCTCGGACGGGGTACGAAGAGTGGTGCTGCTCACCGACGGGATGGCCAACGTCGGGATCAGCGATCCCGAGCGGTTGGCGGCCACGGCGCGCAGCGCCGCCGAGCTCGGGGTCACCACCACGACCATCGGGTACGGCGACGGGTTCCAGGAAGACCTGCTCACCGCCATGGCCGATGCCGGCACGGGGGCGCGCCTACTACGCCGGCGGGCCTGACGAGGCGCCCGGGATCTTCGCCGAGGAATTCGAGGGGCTTGCCTCGATCCAGGCGCAGAACCTGTCGGTCGAGATCCGTCCCGCCCCCGAAGTCGAGGGAGTTTCGGTGATCAGCGACCTGCCGCCGATCGTGGTCGAGGGTGGGATCCAGGTCGAGTTGGGTGACATCTACGGCGGAGAACTGCGTCGTCTCGTGTTCCGACTCCACGTGCCCGGCATCGCCGAGCTCGGTCCCAAGGTGCTGGGTGAGGTGGTGATCCGTTGGACCGCCCTCGGCGCCAAGACCGTCGAGATGGTCCAGAAGACCGTCCCCATCGGGGTGAATGTCGTCACCGCTGCAGAGGCCGGGGAGGCGAACCCGACCTGGAGGTCATCGAGGAGGTGACGGTGCTCTCGGCGGTCCGGGCACGGCGCATGGCGCGTGATCGGGCCGACAGTGGCGACATCCAGGGGGCGTCGGCCATCCTCCGGGAGAGCGCCGAAGACTTGCGGGCCATGGCCCCGGGCTCGGCGCGCGCCGTCGAGCTTCGAGACGATGCCGCCGATCTCGAGAGGAGCGCCACTGCCATGGCGGTCTCATATGATTCCGCAGCCAGCAAGCACCTCCATTACCGAGCGCGGGAACGGGAGCGGTCGATGCCAACCTCACAGTAGCCGGCCAGGGCGAAACCCGATGGGGGCGTGTGGCGCCAAGCGCCGCCGAGTCGCCCACCAGCCGCTCCTATTGGGTGGTCGAAGACCGGCTGCTGGCCGGGGCGTACCCCTCCCATGTAGAGAGCAAGAACAATGATTGGGGACCTGCTCAGGGCCGGCGTGATGCAGTCGTAGACCTCACCCACCCCTCTACCGACAGTCACCTGAAGCCCTATAAAGACGAACTGAGCGCCTGGACGAACTCGGTGATTGTTCGTGGCGACGCCGAGGCCGGCGTCCGGCTGCTTCAGCAGCTCATCGATGCCGGTGTCGATGCTGTCGTGGACCTGACCCAGAGGCTCGACCCCGCCTCGACCGACTCCCACCTACGGCCCTACGAGGACGACTTGGAGCGGCTCGCACCGAGTTCGGTGCTGGTACGGCACCCGATCCTCGACCTGAACATCCCCACAGAGGACGAAATGGTGGCGGCTCTCGACACGATCGACCGGCTGCTCGACGAGGGGCGGACGGTCTACGTCCACTGCTGGGGCGGGATCGGGCGCACCGGGACGGTCGTCGGGAGTTGGCTGGTCCGCCACGGGGTGACGGCACCGGAGCAGGCGCTCGATCTGCTCACCGAGCTGCGAGCCTCCGACCGCGGCGCCGGCCATCGGCGCTCACCCGAGACGCACCGAACAACGTGCCTTCGTGCGCCGGTGGCGACCGGGCGAGATAGCACCACGCCGATGCCACCGACCGAAGAAGTCCACGACAGCCCGACCGGATGGGTCAACCAGCACATCAAGAGCTACGTGGAGAGCGACGGGAAGCAGGGCCACCGGTGGCACGGGGTGGACACCCTTCTGCTGACCACACGAGGCAGGAAGACGGGCAAACTGCGGCGGAGCGCACTGATCTATGGGCAGGATGGCGACAGCTACGTGATCGTCGCCTCGAAGGGCGGCTCGGAGGACCACCCCGCCTGGTACCTCAACCTGGTCGCTGATCCGGATGTCGAGGTCCAGATCGAGGCCGAGACATTTGCCGCCCGGGCGTCCACGGCCGGAGGTCCTCGGCGTGAGCGGCTCTGGAGGATGATGGCCGAGATCTGGCCCGACTACGTGAAGTACCAGCGACGCACCGAGCGGCAGATCCCGGTGATAGTCCTGGAAAGGGTCTGACGGCCGGGTTGGCACTGCTGCGGGTCAGAGGCCGAGCAGCAAACTCGGCGACCTGCTGCGAGGCATTGGTCTCGATGGGATCGCCGTGACCTACCAACAACACTCCGAACTGGAATCCGGCGAGTTTGCGAACCGACTCGTGAGCCTGATCGAGATCTTCGGTGAACGAGGGGTTTGGGCCGGCGACCACTCCCCCCTGGACCGAAAGGGCATCGCCCGCCACCAGCAACCCGACCGTGCTGTCGAGCACGCAGACATGCCCGGGTGTATGTCCGGGGGTGGCGATGATCTCGAGGTCGAAGACGCGGTCCCCGTCGCCGACCGGTGTGAGCGGCCGGGGAGCAGTGATCGACCCGATGTCGTCGGCGCCGGCGTACCCGGTGGCGGCGTCGGCCAACTCGAGCACCTCGGTGACGCTCCCCGCGTGGTCGTCGTGCTTGTGGGTCAGGATGACATGCCCCACGGCGTCCCAGCCAAGCCCGATCTCACCGAGGGCCGCCTCGATGTCGGGGCGCTGCCGGTCGACGCCGGTATCGACAACCGCCGCCTCGCCTTGGCGCGCCAGCACATAGGCGGAGACAAAACCGAGCGAGACCCGGTGCCACTCGAGATCGACCGACGCGCCGGCCGGTGGTGTGGTTTCCGGCGCGCTCGTCCCCGGAGACGGCGGAGTAGTCGGGTCTGCTGTGGTGGGAGAACCGTCACCGGTGGTGATGTCCCCGCCTCCAGTCGCATCGGAGCAGGCGATCAAACTCAGAACCAGGACCGCCACACCGCCCTTGCCCAGGTCGGCCAGGAAGAGCCTGCGGCTCATGGGACGCTGCATGATCACCTCGCTGGGTCGACCCGATTCAAGGCTAACGGCGGGTGCCAACCCAGGGTTCGAGTACAGTCACCGCAACGCTTCGAGCCCACGGAACGACGCGGACGAGGCGCCCCGAAGGGCGCCTCGTCCATCCCCAACTGGGTTTCCCCTTACGGGATGCTGCTGATCGATCTCGCAGCCACCGTTGTTGGTGTCGGTTCCGGCACCGCCGCTGCAGGCGTCGGGTGACCCGATCCGCCGGCGATGCCGTCGTTGCCGTCGCCGCCGCTGACGGTGTCGGCGCCGTTCCCTCCCGCAGGGTGTCGTTTCCGGTCGCACCGTTGACGGTGTCGCTGCCGTCGACCGCCGTTGGCGGTGTCGTTGCCGTCGCCGCCGTAGAGCGCGTCGCTGCCCTGGGCGCCGTTGAGCGTGTCCTTTCCACTGTTGCCATTCATGTTGTCGTTCCCGAGGCCCCCGGTGAGGCTGTCACCCGACTCGTTGCCGTAGAGCGTGTCCGCCCCGCCGGCACCGAAGACGGTGTCGGGACCACCCGAACCACACACGATGTCGTTGCCGGCCAACCCGTAGATGGTGTCGCCACCGGCCAGACCCGTGGATCACGTCAGGACCGCTCGGTCCCGGTGATCACATCGGATGAAGTCGTGCCGAACTGGGTGACGGTGAAGCCACCGCAGCCCGGAGCCGCGAACCCGTAGTCGATCGTGTTCTGGAAGTTCGACCCGTTGGCGCCGTTGTTGGCCGTGTTATGGCCCAGTGCGGCGCGGTCGCCCCAGTACTCGAGATACGTGCCTGGACGAACTCCGGTCAAGGCGTGGTTCTGGAAGTCCCCGTACTGGACCGAGTCACCCTCGGACCAGAAGTCGTAGAAGTCCAGCGTCGCCTTGGCCGAGTCCTGGACGTCGATCATCGCACCGGCTACCCGGCCTTCGACGTCGTCACCGTCGGCCCAACCCGGCCGAGTTGGCGTCCACGTTCTCCAGGTCGAGGAACTGCCCGGCTGGCCAGCGGAAGAACGGGTCGTTGAGCACCGCAGCCGGCACCCACTCGGCGAACCCCTCGGTCCAAGCGCACCCGGTGGAGCTGTCGCCGTTCACGAAGTGAGGGCTGCAGTTGGGGAACGCCGGGTAGTTGTCGTTGTAGACGTCGTCCATGGCGGCGTGGGTCGCCTCATGGATGACCACGTGCTCGGCGTCCGGATCGGCCGCCGCCAGGTGGATGTCATTGCCGGCCAGCGAGTAGTAGGTCCCGTCGGTGGACGTCCCGGTCCAGTTGACGATCATCTGCCGGCAGGGCGACTCGCCCCAGTCGAAGCAGAGACCGCTTGGGTCGTGGCCCCACAGCCAGAACTTGTTGACGGCATCGAAAGCGTGGATCCCACGATGGATGTCGTTGCTCGGCTGGAGATTGCCGAAGCTGAAGTCGACGCCCTCGTTGACGTTGACCACACCCGTGGTGTTGACGTAGTTGGTGTTCGAGGCGGCGGTATCGCGCACCCGCCATACGGAGTTCTCCGAGATGAAGCGGACGTAGACCTCCATGGTCCCGGCGCCCTCTTCGTCGTCGGTGGTGAAGCACCCCGAGTAGCTACCGCCAGAGGTCACAACTGTCGCCATCAGGTCGTCGGTGCCGCTGTCGTCGTCCCAGATCTGCACCTGGTAGTTGCCTACGCCGGTGTAACCCAATGTCGGGTGCTGGTAGCCCCAGACACCGGTGATGCACGAACCGCCCGGGATCCCCGGCGTCTGAAGCGAGCCGATGCCCGCCACGTCGGCAGGGAGCGGAGCAGAGACATGGGGCAGGTCAGACGAAGGCGTCGAAGGCGCCGACGGCGCCTGCGCCGTGCCGCCTGAGGTCTCGGTGGCCACCGACAACTGCGACTTGCCGGACGTGACCGTCAGCGGGACCACCGCCATCGCCCCATCGCCGACTCCATCTGCCAGTTGCGCAGTGGCGCGCACCTCGACCGAGGCGCTTCCCTCGTCGACGGCACGCACTTCGAAGCCGACGCGCTGGGTTCCCGCTCCGGGCGATAGGACCGCCACTCGCGGGACGACCTCACCGGCACCATTGGGGGCGGCGGAAGCCGGACCGTTGCTGCCCGGTCCCGATGCCACTTCGAGTGCGGTGGGGACGCTGATCTCGACCTCTACCGGGCCGAGGTCGACCTGGCTCTCCACGTCGACGGTGAGCGTTGCCGTCTCACCGACCGAAGGAGCCCGGTCGAGAGTTGCCGTGACCCGCAGACACGAGGCGAACTCGGTCTTCGAGCCCTGCGGTACCAATGAACAGTCGGGTGCACCCGACTGTGCGCCGGCGGCAACTCCCCCCGGCAATGCCAACGAGCCGACCAAGCCGGCTGTGGCAACGAAACGAACCCATCGAGCGCGCATGTTCCCTCCCTGGGTGACGCACACATCCCCGTCCGGTTGGCGGGGTGGACGTTCGACTGAGGAGCGGCGAAGCGGCGGCGATACACGTTTATTTCGACCGTCGTAGCCTTCATCCGTCACCCCCGTCCCAAGCTGGAACCTGACACACGGATGAGTGCGTAATGAAGCTCGCGGCATCGATCCGACTTGCAAAGGCGAGGTGCTCAATAGGCGGTGAACGATGCGCGCCGCGCTGATCACGGCGTTCGGAGAGCCACTGGAAGTCACCGAAGTGGCCGACCCGGTGGTCCCCGAGCAACGGGGTGGTTCTCCGTGTCGAGGCGACCGGAGTGTGCCGCAGCGACTGGCACGCCTGGATGGGCCACGAGCGGCTGCCCGGGCTCCCTCACGTACCCGGGCACGAGATGGCGGGGACGGTGGTCGAGGTTGGGTCGAGAGTCGAGCGCTGGCGAGTCGGCGACCGGGTTACCGTCCCCTTTTCGATGGGTTGCGGAAGCTGCCCTTCGTGCCTGGCCGGACATCTCAACACTTGCGACGAAGGCTTCACGCCCGGGTTCACCACTTGGGGCTCATTCGCCGAGCTGATCGCCCTCGACCACGCCGATACCAACCTCATCGCATTGCCCGATGGTTTCGACGCGGTCGATGCCGCCGCCCTCGGGTGCCGCTTCGTGACCGCGTTCCGGGCGGTCGCCGACCGTGGCCGGGTCGAGAGGGGCCAATGGCTTGCGGTGCATGGGTGCGGCGGTCTCGGTCTCTCGGCGGTGATGGTTGGCGCGGCGCTTGGGGCAAGGGTGGTGGCGGTGGACATCAACAGGGCCGCCCTCGACCTCGCCGCCGAGCTCGGGGCGGAGGCGACTGTGGATGCCACCTCCGTCAAGAGTGTCAGCTCTGCGGTCCGTGAGCTCACCGGGGGCGGTGCCGACGTCTCGGTGGATGCCTTGGGCAACACCACCACCGCGCTCAACTCTGTCCGATCGCTTCGCAAGCAAGGCCGCCATGTCCAGGTGGGGTTACTCCACGGTGAGGACGCCCGGCTGGTGCTCCCCTGGGAGCGTGTGGTGATGTGGGAGCTGGAGGTGGTTGGCAGCCGGGGGATGCCGGCGACCGACTATCAGCGCATCTTTGCCCTGATAGGCGATGGTGGCGTCGACCCTGCTCGTCTGGTGACCAGGCGCATCGCCATCGGGTGATGCCTCCGACGCCCTCGAGAGGATGAGCCGATTCGATGGCACGGGCGTGACTGTGATCGATCGCTTCTGACTTCGGCTCAGAGTCGTGGTGGCAGGGTATCGTCGGGGCCATGGCGGACAAGCCCGATGTCGTCGCCACCGGTTTCGTCATCGACCGCGACTGTGCCTCTGACTCGACCAAAGAGGAGCTTGTCGAGCGTGCCCGCTCGCACAACGTGGGGCACGCCATCGAACAGTCCGAGTCGGGTCTGGTGCCTCGTCGGCGCCGACGGAACGCTCAATGAGTTGGAGCACGACGAGTCCGAAGCCGTGGCCGAGTTGCTCCCTTCGCACCGCCGGGTCAACGGCCTCTGGGTAAGGGTGCGCCGGGACGACGACGGTGTGAAAGCCGAGCCTGCGCCTCCCCCCAACCGCGTCGACGAAGCGGCGATCGAATCGTTCCCCGCCTCCGACCCCCCTTCGTGGACGTTGGGGAAAGAGGGCTGACGGCGTTCAGTCCTCCGGCCGCAGCGCCGGGAAGAGCAGCACCTCTCGGATCGACGCTTGGTCGGCCAGCAGCATGACCAGCCGGTCCACCCCGATGCCGAGCCCACCGGTCGGCGGCAGCCCATACTCCAGCGCCAACAGGTAGTCCTCGTCGAGCGGGTGGGTATCCGCCTCCCCGGCGGCCCTCGCCTCCGCCTGCGCCTCGAACCGGGCACGCTGCTCGATGGGGTCGTTCAACTCCGAGAAGGCGTTGACCAGTTCGGCGCCGGCGACGATCAGCTCGAATCGCTCCACCACCGACCCGCCTTGGCGGTGGGCCCTCGCCAGCGGCGATGTCTCCTCGGGGTGATCGAGCACAAAGGTCGGCTCCCAGAGGTAGGGCTCGACGTGCTGCTCGAACAACTCGGCGATAAGCCGCCCCGGCCCCCAAGCCGGGTGCACCTCGGTCCCTGCGGCCTCTACGAGCGCACTCAGCTCGTGGAGCGGTGTCTCGAAGCCGATGCTCTCGTTGACGGCTTCCTGGACCAGGTCGAGGTAGCGGGCGCGCCGGTACGGCGGGGTCAAGTCGAGGGGGCGTCCTTGGTAGGTGAGCTCGGTGCCTCCCATGGTGGCTGCGGTGACCTCGGCGATCACGCTCTCGACGAGATCGAGCACGTCCTCATAGTCGGCCAACGCCTGGTAGGCCTCGAGCATGGTGAACTCTGGGTTGTGGGTCGAGTCGATGCCCTCATTGCGGAAGACCCGGCCCAGTTCGAACACCCGCTCCAACCCGCCGACGACCAGCCGTTTCAGCGGCAGTTCGAGGGCGATGCGGAGATACATGTCGACGTCGAGTGCGTTGTGATGGGTGACGAAGGGACGGGCCAGCCCGCCCCCTGCCTGCAGTTGCAGGGTCGGCGTCTCCACCTCGAGGAATCCCCGGTCTTCGAACGCCTTGCGCAGAGCGCGTAGCACCGATACTCGGCGCAGGGCAACCTCCCGTGCCTCCTCGTTGACGATCAGATCGAGATACCGCCGTCGGCTCCGCACCTCGACATCGGACAGGCCGTGCCACTTCTCGGGTAGCGGCCGAAGCGCCTTGGCCAGCAACTCGAAGCGCTCGATGCGGACTGTGAGCTCGCCCTTCCGAGTGGTCACCATCCGGCCCTCCGCTCCCACCCAGTCGCCGACGTCGAGCTCGGCGAAAGCGTCCAGCTGCTCGGCCGGTAGCTCGGACCGATCCGCCATCAGCTGGATCCGCCCCGTGCCGTCCTGGAGCGTGGCAAAGACCAGCCGTCCGAAGCTTCTCTGCAGCATCAACCGACCGGCGACGGCCGCCCGTTCACCGCTGTCGCTGTCGGGCTCCAAATCCGCGAAGCGTCGCTGGAGGTCGGCAGCGGTCGTCGGTGCGCTCGAACCGGTAGGGGTAGCCACCCGCCTCGAGCTGTGCCTTGTGCTTGGCCAGGCGGACCTGGCGCTCGTCGGGGGGTATCCGGCTCATGGCGTGGCGGAGGGTACCGAGCGGGCATCGCGGTTCACGGCGCACCCTGCAGCCGGTAGATGATCCGCAACCCGTCCAGGGTGAGCGAGTCGTCGACAAGGATCTCGGCGCGGCAGAGCGGTGCCACCACCGGCGCCAGCCCTCCTGTGGCCACCACCGCCGGCTGAGCCTCTATCTCAGCTGGTGATCATTTCGATGGCCCGGTCGATCATCCCGGCGTGCCCATAGAGCAGCCCAGACTGGATGGCGGTGACCGTGTTGCGCCCGATCGCTTGTGGAGGCGCCACCAACTCCACCCGGCGGAGCGCCGCGGTGTGACCGACGAGTCCATCCATCGACACCTCGAGACCCGGTGCGATCATCCCCCCGAGATAGTCACCGGCCGGGCCCACGACGTCCACTGTCGTCGCCGTGCCGAAGTCGACCACCACCACGGGGGCGCCGTATCGCTCGACGGCCGCCACGGCGTTGACCACCCTGTCGGCACCGACCTCGCGTGGGTTGTCGGTGTGTATGGCGATACCGGTGCGCACCCCCGGGCCGACCACGACCACCGGGCCATCGACCAGATCCCGTGCAGCGACCTGGACCGCCGCGGTTGCCGCCGGGACGACGCTCGAAACGGCCGCTCCTTCCAGGGGCAACTCGCTCGACGCGAGAAGCCCATGGAAGAGGAGGCGGTACTCGTCGGCGGTGCGCTCGGCGATGGTGGACAACCGCCAGCGCTGCGCCACCCGGTCGTCGGTGACCACACCCACCGCGGTGGTCGAGTTGCCCACGTCAACCACCAGCAGCACCTTCAGACCTCCCCGATGCGTTGACCGAGCAGGTGGCCACGGTCGACCTTGGGGCGGCCGTCCACCCAATCGACATGGATGTTGTCGATGAGACGGGTGCCACCGACCCGGGCGGCAACTGCCAGGAAGGCGGGGCGATCGAGCACATCGAGCCGAGCGACCTCATCCTGGGACCGCAGTTCGGCGTAGTCGAGGTCGAGCCCCGACTCGCCGGCTGCCAAGGCCTCGAGCGCCGGCCCTGAAGCGGTGCCGGCCTCGATGGCATCCGCCGCCGCCATCAGACCACGGCTCAAACCGAGGGCCTCCTCACGCTCCCCTTGCCGACAGGTAGCTGTTGCGACTCGACAGAGCGAGCCCATCGGCGTCGCGCACCGTGGGGCAGCCGATCACATCGAGGGGGAAGGAAAGATCACGCGCCAGTCGCCGGACCACGGCCAACTGTTGGGCGTCCTTGCGACCGAAGAACGCCATGTCCGGTCGGAGCCCGGCGAAGAGCTTGGTAACCACGGTGGCCACACCGGTGAAGTGGCCCGGCCGGTGAGCGCCCTCCATGCTCTCGGTCAGGTCCGCAACATGCACCGCCGCCTTGGGCTCGGACGGGTACATCTCGGCGAGCGAAGGAGCGAAGAGGATGTGTGCCCCGGTGGCGACGATCAGCCCGCGGTCACGATCGGGGTTCCGCGGGTAGCTCTCCAGGTCCTCAGCGGGGCCGAACTGGAGCGGGTTGACGAACGACGAGACGATCACGGTGTCGGCCGATGCCAATGCCGCCTCGATCAACGAGAGGTGACCCTCGTGGAGGAACCCCATGGTCGGGACGAGCCCGACCGACACCGGAAGCCTCCTTGCGGGCCTCGGCGAAGGTGGCCGCCTCGATCAAGAGATCACCTCAGCGATCTCCTCGCTCCGTCCGGCTGCTCCGGCGATGAGCCGCAGCGCGGCGAGGAACTCATCGAGCACCTCCGGGTCGGCGGAGCGAACCGCATCGATCTGCGCGGTCACGGTGGCCATGTCACCCCTCGCCACCGGGCCGGTGAGAGCTGCGGCTGCGCCACCTCCGAAGCTGTGGGAAACGACCTTCTCCACCAGCGGCCGGGCCAACTCGGGATCGACCCTGGCGGCTTCGAAGAGCCGATCGGCCAGCCAGAGCGCAGCCACCACCGCATTCGAAGCCACCGACGCCGCCGCGTGGTAGAGCGCCCGATGATCGTCACCGAGATCGAAGGCGGTCATTCCTAGGTCGGAAGCCAAACCCTCGAGCAGTTCGTGCAGGCCCGGGTCCGTTGTGGTTATCGCCACAGCCGAACCGGCGAGCGCTTGGGCTCCCCGATCGGGGTCGGGAAGGCTCTGCAGGGGATGGAACGCACCCACCCCTATCCCCCGCGCGGCAAATGGGTGCAGCGCCGAGACCGGGACTGCGCCACTGAGATGGACGGCACCGCCCACATCGGTGACCCGCCGAGCGACGCTCTCCGCCACCTCGGCGATGGCCTCATCGCCGACCGCCACCACCACCAGGTCCGCCGGCGGTAGCGGGCTGTCCGGTCCGAGGACTTCGGCTCCGAGCCGCTCGGCAGATCCGGTGGCGTCGCTGCGTCCCACCACCCCCACGATCCGGTGCCCGGCTTCGGTCAACGCAATACCGAGCGACATCCCGGCGCGCCCCGGGCCGACGAGGATGACCTTCATCGCGCCGGACGCTAACGCAGGGCTTGGCTTCCCTCGGGCGCCGAATGCCCCGTCCTACGCTCCCCGAGGATGCGAGGCGAAGCCGCTCTCCTGGTCATTGTCCTCGTGGCCGGGTGTTCGGCTGCTCCGGGCGACACCACGCAAGCAGGGACCGTCGGCCACCGGTACCCAACCGAGCAGCACCACGGCGCCGGCGACGACCTCTCAGAGCTCGACGACCACCACCTCAACCGAGGCAACCTCAACGACGCGGACCGTGCCGACCCGGCCGGATCCGCCACCTCGGCTGCGGAGAGAGGTCGAGGTGCACCGTGGCCCCCGGACGGCGCTCTACACCCTCCCCGCCGATCTCCTCTTCGACAGCGGTGAAACCGAGCTCCGCCCAGGTTCGGCCGTGATCATCGGAGAGGTGGCCCGGGACATATCCGAACGATTCCCCGGAAGACCGATCATCGTCCGCGGCCACACCGACTCGGTGGGAGGGTCCCGGGCAAACCGAGAGCTCTCGAGGCGCCGAGCTGAGACGGTCGCCGACATTCTCGATCAGCAGGGCGGCATCGAGTCGATAACGATCGAGGCGTTCGGCGAGCTAGACCCACGCGCCTCCAACGACACCGCCGCCGGCCGCGCCCAGAACCGCCGTGTCGAGATCCTCGTCCGCACCAGGCGCTGACCACGGAGGGCTGCCTCCGAGCGCAGCACCGAGCGGTGCCCTCCGTTGGCAGCTTGGGGCTCACCCCTACCCGCCGCTCCGCAGCGGGGCCCTTCCCCCGCTTCGGGGGGACGGAGAGAATGGCGCGGCGGGGCGCCCTACCGCGGGGATTGGCTGCCGTCCGCCGTCTGCCGTCTGCCGTCTCGGTTCACCTAGGCGCCATCCGCTCGGGCACCAGTTCGGTGAGGAGATCGATCATCGTGTCGGCGTCCCTGATGGCGGCTGCACCGGGGTCGTTGTTGAAGTAGACGAAGACGTCCTCGGCGTCGCTTCCGGCGATGCGTTCCGCCCAAGGGCGGAGCCGGTCGCGCCCGTACTCCCATGAAATGAAGTCGGCGCGGTGGAATCGGAGGTAGAGCCAGCCACCGGTGACCCTTTGGCGTGCGATCGGGCCGGGGTCGGCCCACACCAGTGCAGCCTTGGAACGGTCGAGCAGCTCGTGGACCTCGGGCACGTCCCACGAGACGTCGCGGAACTCGAGGGCGGGACGCATCGACGGAGGGGAGCGCTTCGAGCAGGCCGGCAAGCCGGTCGATGTCGAGCTTGTAGTTGGGAGGGAGTTGGAAGAGCACCGGTCCGAGCCTGGGCCCGAGCCCCAAGGCGCGCTCCCAGAGGCGTTGGACCGGCTCCTCGGGGTCGGCGAGCCGTCTCACATGGGTGAGGTATCGGCTCGCCTTGACCGTGAAACAGAACCCCTCTGGGGTCTCTTCACGCCACCGCTCGAAGGTGCCCCGCTCGGGGAAGGCGGTAGAAGGTGTTGTTGACCTCGATGGTGGGGAACCGCCTCGAGCACACCTCCAGCCACCGCCGTTTGGGCAGGTCCTCGGGATAGAAGGTCCCCCGCCAGTCGTCGTATTGCCAGCCGCTGGTCCCGACCCGGATCACCCGGGTGATTCTGGCGTCAGATCAAGCGGACTTGAAGGCTCTCCCTATCGCCCGGAACGGTGTGCCCATCGTGTAGAGCACCGAGCGGATGGCGGCGTTGTGCTTGATGTACCCGGCGTAGCGCCACTGGCGGCGCTTGTCGAGGATCGTCGCCGCAAGCTCCGGCTCGGCAGTCGAACCGAAGTGGGCCGCCAGCGAGCGGAGGGTGTGCAGCCAGATCTTGTCCTCCATCCGACCCGCACCCATCATGAAAGCAAGCTCGTAGAGAGGGTCGCTGGGCCGGATGAGCACCTGCACCTGGGCGATCGTCCCGCCTTCGGCCTCGAACGAGCTGAAGGTCACCCACCCGGCGAACAGATGTCCCTCGGGGGTCATGAAGGTGAAGGAGACGTCGTCGGCGTAGAGCACCATCACCCCGGTGGAGAGCGTCATCGGGCCCTGGACGGTGTTGATCGTCCCCACCTCGCCCGGTTTGATCCCGGCGATCGGGGCGTAGAACCGGTTGTACGAGGGCCAGAAGTCCCCGTAGTTCTCCTTCCAGACCGAGATCACTCCGCTCGGAGTGACCTCGCCCACGTTCACCTTGTAGGTCTTCTGCCAGAGCCGGCCGAATCCCTGCAGGGGACCGGTGAGGCGGCGCCCTGCGACGTTGAGCGAAAGCGCTCCGGGCGAGGCAGGTCCCACCACGAGGCGATCGACTGGCTGCGCCCAGTTCTGCCGTGTCGCTCCCGTTGGGCGACTGGTCATTGACGGTCATCGTTCCTCCAAGTGGATCGACCTTCGGTGGTTGTACCGCGAGGTCGTCCGGACATCGTTACGGACGCGGCACCGCCGGTCGGGAGACCGGCGGCGACGTCGTCGGACTGCTCAGCGGGCGGCGGCTACTGCCGACGCCTCGTCGGGATGGATGCCGATCGCCTCGTCGAGGCGGGTCAGCGAGAGAATCTGGCGGTAGTGCTCGTTGAGGCCGATATGCGAGCAACTGCTGACCGGCGCGGTTGGCGCGGATGAGCACGGTCACGAGCAGACCGATCCCGCCACTGTTCATGTACTGCAGCCCCTCGAAATTGAGGATCACGGCACGCACCCCATCGCCGCTGGCCTCGGCGAAGGCGTCCATGAGGACACCCTCGGAAAACGCCGTGACCTCGCCATCGATATCGATGACCCGGACCCCCGGAGCCGCCTCTCTCACTTCCATTGCAACTTCTGCCTGTGGCATGTTCCCCACTCCCTACCTAGGACGCCGCGTTTGCCGCTAGCGCCGATTCCTCGTTCGGATAGATGTGCACGAAGTCGGCCAGCCGGGTGATCTGGAAGATCTCCCGGTAGTGGTCACTCAGCCCGAAGGCCGACATGTCGCGCTGCTCGGCACGGGCCCGGGCGAGCACTCCCACGATCGCCGCGATCCCGGTGCTGTTGATGTACCCGACCCGGGTGAAGTCGAGCACGACGAAACTGGGCTGAAGGACCGCCGCTTCTTCGTAGGCGGCGGCGAGGCGCTCCCGCGCGTTCCCGTCGAGGTCCCCTTCGAGCCGGATCAGCGCCCGTCTCTCCTCGTCGTGCACGGTCGCCTCAAAGGCGCTCGCCTGCATCGCTTTCTCCTTCCAGGCTCATCTCGAGTTCGAGAGTGTGATGGCGATCTGTGGTGTGGACCCGCAGGTCGTCGACCATGCTGCGGATCAGGAACAGGCCCCAACCACGCGGCGTCTGCAATCCCTCCAGCTTTGCCTCGAGGTCGGGGGTCTCCGGGTCGGGGACCTCACGTCCGCCGCCCTGGTCGACGATGCGGACCTTCACCGCCCCGACGTTGGCGCACACCTCGATCTCGACCGGCTTGTCCGGCTCGTTGCCGTTGCCGTGCTCGATGGCATTCATGGTCGCCTCGGCTACGGCCGTCTTCAGTCGCTCCATGCGACCGGGCTCCATACCGAGCGGGCTCACCCACTCGGCGACCCGGTCCATGGCGACCCTTTCATTCCCGGCGATGCTCGGGAGCGAGAACTCGCCGAGTGACTGCCAGTCGCCCGCCGTCGATAAAGGCGCGGGCGCTCTGCTCGGCCGACGAGCAGCGGCTGACCAGGACGAGCGTCACGTCGTCCTCCTGCTCCCAATCTGGCCCGGTCCAGGTGTCGAGCTCGGAGAGCACGACCCCGATGAGGCTCTCGCCCTCGGGACGCGACCCGATGGTGTCGATGACTCGCGACACTCCGAGCATCTCGCGATCCGGCGAGTGGGCTTCGGTGAGACCATCGCTGGAGAGCAGCATCACGTCTCCCGTTCCCAGCGTGGCCTTTTTCTCCTCATAGGTCATCCCGGGCATCAGGCCAAGGGGCATCCCGGTCGCCCTGAGCTCGACCACGCCGGTGTCACTCCGCACATAGGGAAGGACGTGGCCCGCATTGGCAAAGTCCAATTCGCCGGTGGCGGGGTCGAGGATGGCGAAGAGACAGGTCACGAACATCCCCTCTGGGATGTCGGCCACAAGGATCTCGTTGGCGCGGGCGAGGATTTCGCCTGGAGTCGCACCGGACGTGGCGTTGGCGCGGAGCACCGAACGACAGGTTGCCATTACCAGCGCCGCAGGTACACCCTTGTCGGTGACGTCGCCCACGACGACGCCGAAGCGCCCCCGTCGAGGGGGATGAAGTCGTAGAAGTCGCCTCCGACCTCGCGGGCCGGGCGGTAGTAGGCCTCGATCTCCCAACCGGGCAACGTGGGGAGCTGGCGGGGCAGCAGCGTCTGCTGGATCAGCGAGGCGACCCGCAGCTCGTGCTCGATCCGCTCCCTCTCCTTGGCCTCGGCCTGCTGGCGGCGGACGAGTTGGGCAACCCTGATCGCCGGCGCCACCTGGGAAGCGAGTCCCTCGAGAAGCTTGCGGTCGTCGGAGGAGTACGGCTGGTCGGAGAGACGGCGGCCCAGGTTGAGCATCCCGATGAGCTCGCCCTGGCTGATGAGCGGGACCACCAATTCGACCCCGGCTTCGCGCAGCTCCGCCACCGCCGGGGAGTCGAGGTTGAGCCGCTCCAACTCGACAGGTGCACCCGCCGTCTGCAGATAGGGCAGCAGCGGATCGTTGGGAGCGATATCGACCTGGATCGACGCCGCCGGCGCCGTCTCCATTTCCTGCGGCTCGGACTCGGCCGCGGAACGACCCTTGCGGATTCGTGACAGGACCACCATGTTGCCTTTCTTCTACCCCGCCCTCGTGACGGCATCGTTACGGATGACCCGTCCTATGCCACTGGGGACGCGAAACATCAAACCTGAAAACCGCTTGGTCTTGTATCGGCAGATGGTGCCGCGGTCCTAAACGGTCGACTGAGAGCGGGATCGCCGAGATTTCGGGGCGACGGTGCGGTCGAAACGGGGGTCAAACGGTATCGAAACGGCACTTCGGCGACACTCTCGGTGACTCGCACCGAGGGAAGGGCGCCTACAAACAAGGGGAGGCATGAGCATTCGATACCCATTAGTGGCCTGTCCGCAACCAGGCTGCATACAACTTGCAGAGATCGACCAGACGATGGAGATCGCGTCGACCGCGGGGCCGGTCGGACACGGTTCGCTCCGTCGCGCTGAGGGACACTGGTTCTTCATGCCATTGGAAGGTCTGGTGGAGGCAAGACGTGGAGGCAGGGTGGCCTGATCAGCCACCCTCCCCGCGCATCCAGAGACGGACGGTCGCCGGGCGGAGCGTCTGGCCGACGACGCTGGAGAGATCGTCCGTGAGTCCGTCGAGATCGACCTCGCTACGCAGCCGGGAGGCGAACTCGTCGACAACTCGACCTGCGTCGTACCGGGACCGATCAAAGCGACGGTCGATGAAGCTTTGGACCTTGCGCCGAACCGGGGTGAACAAGGCTGCCGCCGCCAGCGTGGCACCGGCCACCGCCAACGGATTGTCTGCGACCGACAACCGCACCCAGGGCCACGGCGAACCCGGCATAGACCGCCACCAGCACCGCGGCCACGATCGCATATGAGACGGTGCGGCTGATGAGCCGGTCGATGTCATAGAGGCGGTAACGGAGGATCGCGATGGCGACCGCTATCGGGAAGCCGAGCCCGGCAACTAGCCAAGGGACCAGCCCGACCAGGTCGCCCTCGAAACCCAACAATTCGGAAACGAGCATGAAGACCAAACCGAGCAGCGCCGCCACCAGAGCCAAGGCGACCCACTTCAGCTGGCCGCGCTCCACGCCGGACGCCTTTCGGTACCGCCCGATCAGCGACAGGGCACCGAGGACGATCACCACGACCGTGGATCACCACGGCGACTGGTACGACCGACTCCAACCAAGGCGCTTGGTCTATGCCCATCGGGTTGTCGCCCACACCCGAAGGGGTCACGATCGTGGGTTTGAAGAACGAGTGCCAGGGCGAAGACAACGAGAGCGGCGTAGCCGACTGACACCACCGGTCTCCATCTCGGCCCGGGCAGATGACCATCCGGGAAGATAGAACGTCGCCGGGAAGGCGATGAGGCCGAAGGCGGGAGGCACCAGAATCGCACCGACGAGGGCGACCCACCCTGCCCACGATGCGGTCTGCACCGGGAACCACACCGATTCGGCGATGCTCTGCAGGTTGACCCCCAGCCCGAGCGCGGTGACACCCGCCAGCCAGCACCATCCCAACGGATGGTCGGGTCGGCGAGCAGCCAGCAGCAACCCGACGATCGGGAATCCCATGAAGGCGGACGCCCAAATCACGTCATCGACGCTGAAGCCGGCGCCCGAGCTGACCACGATGCCGAGGAACCACGAGGCGATTGCGACGACGAACAACAAACCGGCCGCCCACGGCGCCCACCTTCTCATGGGCTTTACATCGGTCACAGTGCGGTTCCCTTGAGCCAGAGAGAGACCGCCGCTGGCCGCAACGTCTTGTTGACGACTGCGGTGAGGTCGGTCGAAAGCCCCTCGAGATCGATGTCGTCCCTGAGCCGGGCGGAGAACGCCGCCGCCACCACGGATGCGTCGTATCCGGCGCGGTCGAACCTCCTGTCCACCCACGCCTGCACCCTTCGGCGCACCGGGTTGAACAGGGCGGCTGCCGCCAGCGTCGCACCGGCAACGGCGAGCGAGTTGGCCTCCCCGATCAGGGCACCCAGTGCCGCAGCACCGGCGAAATAGACGGCGGTCAGAACCACGGCGACGAAGGCGTAGGTCACGGTCCGGGAGACGATCCGGTCGATCTCGAAGAGCCGGTACCGGGTGATGGCGACCCCGATCGCCACCGGGATGGCGAGAAGCGAAGCTGACGAAAGCACCGAACGCATCGACTCGAGATCGAGGAACAGGTCGAGGACGATGACCACCAAGCTGAGTGCAGCCGCCCACAGCAGCCAGATGATCTGGGCCCGCATCCGCAGCCGACGACCGACGGAGCCTGAGGAGGAGCGAGGCCGAACACGCCAGGAGCGCCGGGAACACGATGAGCGCCATCCCGTCGAGGAGGTCGTACTCGGGCGCTGAGTCGAGCCCCGTCACCAGGGCCTGCGAGGAGAGCGGCCACAGCCGGGGGACCCCCACCACGAGGGCCAGCGCGAACCAGGCGACCAGGAACCACGCCACCCAGCGCCATCCCCGACCGGCCGGTTCGCCGGTCGGGAAGATCAGCAGCAACAAGAGCAACGCGCAGATGCTGACCACCCACCCCCAAGAGCCATACCAGGCGATCAGATGCTCCAACGGCCATGCTGTGGCGGAAGCCAGCGATGAGAGGACGTAGACCTGCCCCATCGACGTCAGGGTCTGCGCCACGCCGGCCACGATGCAGAGCACACCGATACGGTTACCCGGGCGGTGGGCGAGGATGATCGCCCCCACCACGGCGAACGCCGGCCAGGGAAGAGCATCGCCCAGCGGCCGGAGATCGGTGAGGGTGGCCGACCGGTCGACCATGAAAGCGACGATGGCGACCCAAGCCACCGCAAAGCCGGCGGCCACTCCCAACCACACTCGCCGTCTCATCGCGCTTCCTCGCGCAGCCACAGGGCGACGCTTGCCGGCCGCAGGGTGCTGCCGACAACCGCGGTGAGATCGGTGGTGAGACCGTCGAGATCGACCTCGTCCCGCAGGCGGGTGCCGAAGTTGTCGACGACCCTTCCTGCGTCGTACCGCTGTCGATCGAAGCGGCGGTCGACGAATCCCTGCACTCGGCGCCGCACCGGTTGGAACAAGGCAGCTGCCGCCAAGGTGGAGGCGGCAACAGCGAGGGGGTCGTTTGAGCCGAGAAGCGCCTGGAGCCCGAGTACGCAGCCGACGTACACGCCGGCGAGAAACACGGTCACCATTCCGTAGGTGAGGGTGCGTCGAATCACCCGGTCGAAGTCGTAGAGGCGGTAGCGCAGCACGGCAACGGCGATCGAGGCGACCAACATCAACACAAATAGCGTGAAGACCACGTTGGCGACCACGAAGTAGCCGAGTTCGTAGAGCACGAGGTTGAGGGCCATCACGGTCACCGAAGCAGCCAGGGCACCGGCGAACACCTTGATCTGCTGGTGCTCGGTCCCCGTAGATCGGCGGTATCGCTGCACCGCCCCGAACAGTGCCGCGCCAACCGCCACCAACACCATCACCATGCCCAGCACCGCGGCAGGCTCGAAGAGCGATGACAGTTCGGGAGCGCTGATGGGAAGGTCGATGGTGGTGGGAGGGGTGACGGTGTCCAGCGTCACCGACGGTACGAAGGCGTTCCCGAAGACGACCAGCCCCAGCCCGGTCAGCGCCACCGGGGCACCCACCGATAGCGGGCGGAAGGCAGTCTGCCGTCGGGGAAGAAGAGCGGAAGGAATACGAGCAGCAGGACCAGTGAGGCCGCCCACTGCCAGGTCCCGAGCCATGCACCCCATCCCGCCATCGGTCCTCCGGCTGCAGCAACGCCCTCACCAATCACGCCAAGTGTGAAGGTGAGGCCGAAACCGGCGAGTATCAAGCCCACCGGGTTCTCAGGGAGCCGCCAGACCAGATAGGCGCCGGTCACGGTGGGCGAGGCGATGGCCAAAAGCGCCATGACGTCGACGAGCCACCGTCACTCTGGACCGCCTGCGTCTGCCCATAGATGAGGACGGTGAGGCTCGCCAGACGCAATGAGGACGCCGAGCCAACGGCGGATCACGATCGGTTCCCCTCAGCCACAACGACACCGTGACCGGTCGGAGTGTCTGCGCCGACCACCGCGGTGAGGTCGGTGGTGAGCCCGTCGAGGTCCACCTCTTGGCGCAGCCTCGATGAGAGAGTCGTCCACCACACGCTCGGCGTCGTATCGGGACCTGTCGAATCGGCGCTCGACGAAGCGCTGCACCCGGCGCCGCACCGGTTGGAACAGGGCGGCTGCCGCCAAGGTGGAAGCGGCAACGGCGAGGGGGTCGTTTGAGCCGAGAAGCCCCTGCAATCCAAGGACCGAGCCCACGTAGACGCCCGCCAGGACGACCGACACCAGACCGTATGTCACGGTACGGCGGATCACAAGACCAAAGTCGTAAAGGCGATAACGGAGAACGGCAACCGCGATCGAAGTGACCAGTGTGACGACCACCACGCGCGAGACACGATGTTGGCAAGGATCTCGAAACCCGGACTTCGTAGAGGACCAGGTTGAGCAAGACGCCGACGAGGCCAACGACGAGAGCGCCGGCGAAGACCTTGATCTGCTGACGTTCGATCCCGGATCGACCGACGGAATCGCCCGACTGCCCCGACGAGCGCCGCGATCACGCGATATGAGCATGAGACCCATTCCGACCAATGCGGCCGGGTCGAAGAGCGATGTCAGATTGCGGAGCGCTGATCGGAAGAGAGACAACGATCTCAGAAGAGCCGGATGAGCCACCTCGGCCAGTTGGGCTCGCAAGTGAGGCGTTCAGGCCGAAGACGAACCAATGCCAGCGTCCGGTAAGTGCTATCGGTGGGACCCATCGGAAACGTCCGACGAGGGGATACCGGGCCGGTCGGGGAAGAGCAGCGGAAGGAAGATCAGAAGGAGCGCCATGGAAAGGGCCCATTCCCAGGTCCCGATGCCAGGCTCCCCAGCCCGCCAAGAGGGCCACCGGTCTGGGCAGGATGTCTTCCCCGATGACCCCGACGGTGAATGCGAAGTCCGAAACCAGCGAGAATCCACCCCACAGGATTGGCCGGGGAGCCGCCACGACCAGATAAGCACCTGATGCCGCTTGGAGAGGCGAACGCCAGGAGCCCCAGGATATCCAGGAGCCAGTTCTCGACCTGGGGACTTTGCGTCTGCCCATAGACGATGACGACTGAGGCTGGCGAGCCCCATAACGACGCCGAGACCAACGGCGGATCATAGTTCCCGTTCCCCTCAGCCAAAGCGACACCGTGACGGGTCGGAGCGTCTGGCTGACAACTGCGGTGAGATCGGTGGTAAGGCCGTCGAGATCCACCTCTTGACGTAGCCTCGAGGAGAAGTCGTCCACCACCCGGCCGGCGTCGTAGCGGGATCGATCGAATCGGCGCTCGACGAACGCCTGCACCCGGCGGCGAAGAGGGGTGAACAACGCCGCTGCGGCCAGCGTGGCGCCGGCAACTGCCAGCGGGTTTCCCCGACCGACAAGCGCCCCCAGGGCGAGGGCAGATCCGGCATACACAGCCAACCAGGACCGCCGCCACGACCGCGTATGACACGGTGCGGCTGATCAGCTTGTCGATGTCGTAGAGCCGGTAGCGGAGGATGGCAACACCGATGGCGGCTGGGATGGCGTTGAGTGCGATGAAGACGAGCGACACATCCAGGATGACGCTCTCGGGGACCACCTGGGTGGTTACCAGGATCACGATCACGAAGACCGATCGCCGTCATCAGCCATGGGTACTGGAGCCGCTCCACTCCGCTGCTGGCCCGCCACCTCCGTACCAGGCTGCCCAGGGCGACCAGGAGGAGTAGCGGGATCAGGAAGAACCCCTGGTCGAGCATGAACGCCGAGAAGCCGCGAGAGCCCCGGTCTAGGGCCAGCGGGCTCACCAGACCGGTGATCTCCTTGGGAGCGGGGCTGATGAGCTCGGCGAAAACCACCGCCCCCCAGACGACCAGAAGCGCTCGGCTCAGGAACCGGTCGAACCCGGTGGCGGGCGTACCGTGCGGAAACAGCACCGGGATGAGGGCGAGCGCCAACGAATGCCGAGTAGCCGAGAATCGAGCTGAGCATCTCGACCCAGACGCTGACGAGGTCGGTCATTCCCCCATCGAGCAGCGCCTCGAGGAAGAAGGTGAGGCTCCAGGCCAGCCCGATGAAAAGCAGGAGCCGCCCCATCCTGTGCCCCGGCCTCTTCCACAGGATGAAGCGCACCCATGGTCGCGAATCCCACCCAGCTGAGAAGCCACCAACTGTCGGGCAACGTGATCGCCCCGATGATGAGCCCGGCGAGCGCAAGCCGAAGGCGAGCGCCAGCCCGAGCCCGTGCACGAATCGCCGCGTCGCCTGGAGCAGGCTCATTCGTCTTCCCGGAGCCAGAGCGACAACGTCGTCGGGTGGAGGGTGCTGCCCACTACCCCGGTGAGATCGGTGGTGAGCCCCCGAAGGTCCGACCTCTTCGCGGAGTCTCGAGGCAAAGCCGTCGACCACGCGGGCAGCGTCATAGCGGGAGCGGTTGAATCGTCGATCGACAAACGACTGAACCCGACGTCGCACCGGGTTGAACAACGCCGCCGCCGCCAGAGTGGCACCCGCTACCGCCAGCGGATTGCCCCGTCCCACCAGGGATCCGAGAGCCAGGATGGAACCGGCGTACACCGCTACCAGGACGGCAGCGATGACCGCGTAGGAAACGGTCCTGCTGATCAGCCGATCAATCTCGTAGAGGCGGTAGCGGAAGATGGCCACGCCGATGGCGATGGGCAACAGGCTGATGGCCACGGCGAAGGGGACGTCCGTTTCTACCGAGAGATCTGCCACCGACTGGAGGAGGTCCTCGGTTAGCGGTATCAGCGCGGTGACAACGGCGGCAGTCGTGAACCACTTCAGCTGTTGCCGTTCGTCGCCTCGGGAACGCCGGTAACGCACCACCACCGAGGCCGCCGCAGCGAGGATCAACGCAGCCAGCAGGATGAAGAGCACGTTGCCGATGGCGCTTGCCTCCACATCGGGCATGCCGGCAACCCCGATGGGATTGGGCAGCGAGAAATCGGGCTCGCCGAGCGTCGGCGAGAGGGCGGCCATGGCGGTTGTCAAACCCGTGATCAGCGATCCCCAACCAGAGCACCGGTCGCCACCGTGGCGACGCCGGCCTGCCGTTCGGGAAGAGGAATGGAGTGAAGAAGAGCACAAGTGCAAGCGTCGGGTACCAGTACCACTCGGCCAGCCACGCCGCCGGTATCAATCCAGGTGCATCTCTCGACAGCTCTTCCAATGCGTAGACGGCGTATTCGAACGCAAAGGCGCCCGTCGTCACCAGCAATGCGACAGACGAGAGGATCCAACCCATGACGTTGCCGGGGCGCCGGAGAACGATTAGAACCCCGACCGCCATGTAGGCGGTGAACGCCAGGAGCAGGGCGATACTTCCTACCGGGTCGTCTTCGACCTGACCGCTCCGAGCGTGGAGCACCTCGATCAGGACGGCGCTGGCCAGATAGACGATGACCATGGCTGCGACGATGAGGCGTGGCCCGAGGCTTCTCATCCAGCCCTGCTTTCCTCGGCTCCTACGCCGTGGCGCACCCAGATCGACAAGGTCGCCGGATGCAGGGTGTTGCTCACCACTCCGGTGAGATCGCTCGTGAGGCCAGCCAGGTCGACCTGGTGGCGGAGACGAGTCGAGAAAGCCTCCACCACCCGTGCCGCGTCGTAGCGGGAGCGGTTGAAACGGCGGTCCACGAAGCCCTGCACCCAGCGCCGCACCGGGTTGAAGAGGGCGGCCACTGCCAATGTGGAGCCCGCCACGACCAGCTCGCTCTCGGACCCGATCAGTGCCGGTAGCCCGAGCACACCGGCCAAATAGACCACCGCAAGGAGAGCCGTGACCACCGCGTAGGTGACGGTGCGGCGGACGATCACGTCGATGTCCCACAAACGGTATCGCAGGATCGCCAGACCCATCGAGAGAGGGATGATGGCCAGCGAGCCCGCGATCAGGGTCTCGCCGACAATGGTTGCGAATATGGACCCGGCTTCGATCACGGGAGTCAGCTCCACGGCGAGAATCAGCAGAATGAACAGAGCCAGGCCAGTCGTTACCGAGAGCACCACCCACTTTGTCTGCTGTCGTTGCACCCGGTCCGAGGTGCTGCGATATCGGTATACCTGGGCGACGATGCCCGTGACGACCAGGAGGTTGAACAGGTTGTCGTTGATGACCGTTGGAAGGACGTTGACTTCGGGAAGCAGGCTCTCGTCGAACTGGTACAAGACCCAGATGGGCGCCAGCCACAGCGTCCAGCGCGGTACGAAGCGGCCGGTGGGGAACATCCAGAGCACGAGCAACAGCCCGGCCCCGCCCAGCCACTGAAGAGTTCGGGTCACCAACTCAAGCCAAATCGGCACGCCGGACGCGATCAGCTGGAACGTCGCCGATCCGAACGCGGTCAGCCCGAATGCGACCAGCACCCAGCGGTGAAGCTGGCGAACCAGTCGTCCTTGCGACGTGTCAACAGCACCAGTCCCACCACGAGATACGGGAGTGCAACGAGGACGTCGCGTCCCGTTGCAAGGGCGGCGTAGGCCTCGGGGGAGGCACCCATCGCCGTCCACTCCTCGAACTGAGCCTCGGTGAAGCCCCAGTTCTCGCACTCCTCGGTGCCTTCCACCGTGGTGAGGTCTGGGTCCACGGTGCACGGCTCGGCGTAGGCCCGGTAGGCGTAAGGGAGCGAGACGACGAAAAGGGCGACACTCGCCACGACCACCGCCAGGGCGATGGGGTAGACAAACCGTCTCACGTCTCCGCCTCCCGGACCCAAAGCGACATCGTGGCCGGGCGGAGAGTCTCCTCGACTACACCGGTCAGGTCGGCTCGCAAGCCGTCGAGGTCGGCCTCGGCGCGCAGGCGAGAAGAGAACTGCTCCACCACCTGCTGGGCGTCGTAGCGTTCCCGGTCGAAGCGGCGATCTACCCATCCCTGCACCCGGCGCCGTACCGGGTTGAACAGCGCCGCCGCCGCCAGGGTGGCCCCGGCCACCGCCAAGGGATCTGTCGCGCCCGATGATCGCGCCCAAGGCGGTGACGCCACCCAGATAGACCAATGCCAGCAGTGCGGCCAGGGCCGCGTAGCTGACCGTGCGGCGGACGATGTCGATCTATCTCATAGAGGCGGTAGCGGATCACAGCCAACGGCGATGGCCACCGGGATAGCGGCGATCGAGATGACAAAGAGGAGGTCCAGCCACGCCGGCGTTTCCTCTCCACCGGAGAATGCGAACATGGAGGAGTAGACGACGGCGAACATGCCGACGGCGTAAGCGAGCCACTTGATCTGCTGGCGCTCCTCCGCCCGGGCGCGGCGATAGCGGACGATGACCGCCGACGCGCTCCCCAGAGCCAGGATCACCAACCCCACCCCCCACACAGGCGAGAAGCCCCCCTCCCAGAATTCATCGGTGATGAACCCGATCGGATTGGGCACCGACCAGATGGTTGTTTCCCCAACTACCAGCTCGAGCTCTGCGGAGAAGACGGTGAGGAGCGTGAAGACCAGGAGCATCCCCGCCTCCAACGCCACCAGCCACCGCCAGCGTGGGGTGGGAACCGTGCCGGTTGGGAACACCAGGGGCAGATGGAAGATCGGAAAGATGAACAGAACCCAGGACCAGCCCTGAAACCAGATCAGTAGCCAGACGCCGAGGTCAACGGTCGGCGGAGCCGTCATGGACGACAGTGGGATGGCGGTCAGACCCGACAACGAGGCTCCCAGGGCCCAGACCAGTAGCAGCCAACCGATCGGGTTGCGGGGCCGGGAGGCGAGGATGAGCATCGCCGCCACCGCGGTGATTAGCGGAATGAGCACCAAGACCGGATCCCCATCCAATCGGTCCAACTCACCCTGGCGGATCGTGATGAAGATGTAGGACACCGAGATGGCGAGAACGATCACAGCGATGCCCCAGGCCAGCGGTCGCCGCCAGCCGAAGCCCACCACCTCCTCTTCCGCGGGCAGTGCCCCTCGGTCCGGGCCGGCCATCAGGCGTCACTCCTTGTCGATGCCAGCCACACCCCGGTGATGGTGGGACGGAGCGTGCGGTTCACCACTCCTTCCAGGTCGGCGGTGAGTCCATCCAGTTCCACCTGGTCGCGCAGCCGCGCCGAGAACCCGGCCACGACCTGCTCACTGTCGTAGCGCGCCCTGTCGAAGCGTCGGTCCACCCAACGCCTGGACCCGCCGTCGCACCGGGCTGAACAGCGCCGCGGCCGCCAGGGTGGCCCCCGCCACAGCCAAAGGATTGTCGCGACCGACGATGGCGCCGAGCGCAGCTATCCCCCCGAGATACGCCGCGGCGACGACGACGGCCACGATCGTGTAGGCGAGGGTCGCGACTGACGAGCCGATCGATCTCGTACAGACCAAGGCGCGTCACGGCGACGAACAGCGTGCCGCCAACCAGGATGACGAAGCCGATGTTGATGAGAGAGGAGAGCAGCGGGGGTACGTCGCCGGGGATGGTCACGGCGAAGAAGATGACCGCGACGACGCCGACCCATGCAAGCCACTTGATCTGTTGGCGCTCCACCGTACCTGCGCGTCGAAAGCGAAAAATGAGCGAGATGACGCCGATCAGCGAGGCGACGGGTATGGCGTTGAAGACGATCGGTGCGAGCGCTTCTGCGATGGGCAGTGAAGCCGGCGATACCCAGCGGGTTGTTCAAACCAGGCAATAGCTCTTCGTCCACCGGTCCCGGGGCAAAGGCGCTGATGAGAAAGGTGAGTGCTACCAGCGTCCAGAGCAGCCACAACAGCGGCCGCCATCGGGGAGAAGCGGGCTGGCCGTCTGGATAGAGCGCCAGGAGGAAGGGGATCGAGTAGGGCCCCGGGATCCACACCCAGAGGACGCACCACCCCGCCACTGCGGTCACCCGATGATCGGGCCCCAAATTGGTAAGGGCAAAGTGGGCGATGTCCGAGAGCAGTGCTTCCAGCGGGAAGACCAGGCCGGGGATGATGGCCAGCCAAGCCACTGCGTTGGTCGGCTGACGGCGGGCGATGAGATAGCCGAACGTCCCGAGGATGACGAATGCGAACAGCTCGACCGCTTCGAGCACTGGGCTGGCACCAACCGATGGCGCGTACGCGCCGAGCACAGCGGCTACCGACCAGGAGACGATGCTCGCCAGCCAGACGACCAGGGCTGCCCGTCTCATCGAGCTCCCTCCCCGACAAGCACCAGCGACACCGTCGCCGGGCGCAACGTGGCCCCCACGACGGCGGAGAGGTCGGTGGTGAGCCCTCCAGATCGATCTCGTCGCGCAGCCGTCCCGAGAAGGCGGAGACCACCTGGGTGGTGTCATACCGGGTTCGATCGAATCGCCGATCGACCCACCCTGGACCCGCCGGCGGACGGGAGTGAACAGCGCCGCCGCTGCCAATGTGGCCCCCGCCACAGCCAAGGGGTTGTCGCTCCCCACGACCGCCCCCAATGCTGCCACTCCTCCCAGATAAACCGCGGCGAGCACCGCAGCAACCAATCCGTAGCTCACCGTCCGGCTGATCAATCGGTCGATGTCGTACAGCCGGTACCGGAAGATGGCGATCGCCATTGCCGCGGGGAGCAACACACCCGCAATCGCCTCGTTTATCTGGTCGAGCGCGCCAGGAAGGTCGATGGCCCAGGCTGGGAGACTGAACACAGCCGCCAAGGCGAGCCACTTGATCTGCCGTCGCTCGATCCCGGAGGCTCTTCGGTAACGGAGCAGCACAGACAGGACCCCGAGCGGCACTCCGGCAAAGAGCACTACCAAGAGCACGCTCCCCGCCGGCTCGACAGCTTGAGCGGATGTCTCGCTCACCACGCCGCTCCACGTGGCCGGAAGGGTCCCGCTCTCACCTGGGAGCATCCATGTCCCTGCCGCCATCAGCCCCACGGCGATGGAAGTCGTCCAGGCCACGATTCGCCAGAACTTCGAGGAAAGCCTGCCGTCGGGAAAGAGGAGCAAGACGAGACCTATCAGCCATAGCGAGAAGAGGAAGCCGTAGTCGCCGATCAGGCCGAGCAGCCCGGTCGAGGGCGGTCCTGTCTGCCCCGAGGCGAGCAGGAGAACCCCGTAGTCACGGCACGCCATTTGCATTATCTGGGCAAAACCCAGACCCAACCAGGCCCATCCGTACCTTTTGTCTGGGAAACGGGTTACCAGCAGCCAGCCGACCGCAGCAATGGCGAGCCCGCTCGGGTACGAGGAAAGGCGGGTAGCCCAGGGGGCGACGTCGGCCACTGCCGGGAAGTTCCGACTAGCCAAGGCCGACCAGATACCCAAAACCGCCATGGCCACCAATCGACAGGGTCAGGATCGTGGCGCTCCCTGCGATCAGCCGGCGTCTCATACCCGCTCCCCCACCAGGACCAGCGAGACTCCGGCCGGTCGCAGGGTCTCGCCGACAACGCGGTGAGGTCGCCGGTGAGACCATCGAGGTCGACCTCGTCGCGCAGCCTCGCCGAGAATTGCTCCACGACCGTGTGGGCGTCGTACCTGGTCCGGTCGAACCGACGGTCGACCCATAGCTGGACCCGGCGCCGCACCGGGTTGAACAGCGCCGCCGCGGCCAGGGTTGCGCCTGCGACCGCCAGCGGGTTGGTGCTTCCCACGACGGCGCCCACCGCGGCGGCAGCGGCCAGGTAGACCCCGGCGAGCACGACGGCCACCAGCGTGTAACCGGCCGTCCGCCTGATCAACCGGTCGATGTCGTACAGGCGGTAGCGGAAGACGGCCACCGCGATCGAGACCGGAAGGAGGACGAGGCCAAGAAAGAGAAACTCGGCGACCACGCTTCCCTGGGCGGTGAACTCGGCAACGATTCCCGCCGCCACCACGGCGACGGCGAGGAGGAACCACTTGACCTGGGCCCGCTCGATCCCGTGCGAGCGGCGGAACCTCAATACGAGCGAAACGAGCGCCGCAACCGCCCCGAAGAGCATGAGCGGCACCCCCACCGTGTTCAACACGGCGAGGATCGGGTTGGTCGGCTGTAGCTCGTCGCCGGTGAAGAGTTGGACCGGTGACAGCTTCAGAGCGGCAGGCAGCCCGGAAACCGCGAGGCATACGAACCCGGTGACACCGATCCATGCGATCCAACGCCAGCGGGGTGTCGGAGGTCGGCCGTCGGGGAACAAGAGCGGGAGCAGGCAGGTCAGAACGGTGACCCAGCCGAAGAATCCGACGCCGCCAAGCCAGTAGAAGATCTGCGGCCAAGGCGCCGCAACACCGGCGGTGGCCAAGGCCTCCATCACCTCGTCGGCCAAGACGTTGAGCGAGGCCAGAAACCCGACAAGCGCAACCAGCCACCCAACCGGCTCCTCGGGGCGGCGGGCGACGAGAACGGCTCCGGTCAGCGTGAACGAGACCAGCATCCAGCAAAAGACCAGCACCTCGGAGGAGAAACCCTCATCCCCGGTTGCGAAGAGGACAAGAGCCGAGACACCGCTGACGACCGAGATCGCCGCCATCACCAGGCCCCAACGGCGGAGCACGATGGGGCTCATCGTCCCGACTCCCCTATCAGTACAACGGCGGCGGAAACCGGGCGGAGCGTCACCGTCACCACGCCGGTCAGGTCCGTGGTGAGCCCGTCGAGGTCGACCTCGTCGCGCAGTCGAGCCGAGAAGCCCTCCACGACTTGCTCGGTGTCATACCGTGCCCGGTCGAAGCGGTGATCGACCCATGCCTGGACGCGGCGCCTCACCGGGCTGAACAGTGCCGCGGCGGCCAACGTGGCGCCGGCCACGGCGAGTGGGCTGGTTCGCCCCACCAAAGCCCCGATGGCGGCGACGCCGCCGAGATACATCGCCGCAAGGAGCACGGCAACAAGTGTGTAGCTCACCGTCCGTCGGACCAACTGGCCAATGTCGTACAAGCGGTAGCGGAGCACTGCTATCCCGATCGCCACCGGGAAGACGGACACTGCGAACACGAACGAGGAATTCCCAATCCAATCCGGTACCTCGAGACCCAAGATGGGCGCAACCTCCTGGGCGACGAGCGTGACCGCGATCATTGCCACCGCGTACGTCAGCCAGGCGACCTGTTTGCGCTCGACGCCTGTAGAGCGCCGGAACCTGACCACGAGACTCGCCGCGGCCAGGACCATGCACGCCAGCAGGACGACGATCACGGCTGTGCCGATTCCCGAGTCCTCGGCTCCGGGGGCTCCGGCGACTCCGAGCGGGTTGGGGACCCCGCCTGCCACGGTGGGCTGGATCACTACGAGCACCGCGTTCACCACTACGGCGCCCACGGCCACCCACGCAACCCAGCCCCAGCGGGGAGTCGGGGGGCGCCCATTAGGAAAGAGGAGGGGGAGGAACACGAAGGTCCCGGCGAGGGTGGCGAAGAACATCGAATCGGAAAACAGCGAACCGAGCACCAACGACCACTCGGGCACATTGCTCCGATCGGCGAGGATTCCAGTCAACGCGCTCGACACCGCGATCAACCCGATGCCAACCATGACCCATCCCACGCGGTTACCCCCGGTGCGCGAAACGATCACCGCCCCAACGAGCGCCATGGCCAGGTACGGGAAGGAGAGCGAGTCGAAGGTGTGCTGAGCGATTTGGTTAACTACGGCGCCGGCCAGGATCAAGACGAAGAGCGACCACGCCAGCACTGACTGGGTGCGCGGGCTCATCGTTCCTCCAGGAGCCACAGCGACGCCGAGTTCGGACGGAGGGTGACGTTGACCACGCGGCGTCAGTTCGGAGTTGAGTCCAATCAGATCGACCTCGTTGCGAAGGCTGGCGGTGAACCCCTCCACCACCATCTGGGCGTCGTACCTCGACCGGGAGAAGCGCCGGTCAACCCACCCCTGCACCCGCCGTCGCACCGGTGTGAACAGCGCGGCAGCGGCGAGCGTGGCCGCGGCAACCGCAAGCGGGTTCTCGCTTCCCACCAGGGCGCCCAAGGCGGCGACGCCACCCAGGTACACCGCAGCCAGCGCCACCACCACAACGGCGTAGGTGACGGTGCGGTTGACGATCCGGTCTATCTCGTACAGCCGATAGCGGAAGACGGCGATCCCGATCGCGACAGGGAGCGAGAGATAGGCCGCGCCGTAGAGGATGCTTTCGAGGGTCTCGTTGAGCTCGAGCAGGTCGAGGGCGGTGACCACCAGGATGAACACAGCCGCGGCGTAGAGCAGCCACCCGATCTGTCGGCGCTCCAGCCCGTCAGAGCGGATGAATCGCACGATGAGAGCGATTACCGAGACCACGGCGAGAACGAGGAATCCGTCCAGGAGAAGGGGACCAATCGCCAGGCCCACCTCGACCAGCGCCGGTATGCCGATCGGGTTGACGAAGCCGGGTTCCACTTGCCCGAAGGCGCTCAGGACCACGAGCAGCCCGGCGGCGGCTGCGGTTACACGCACCACCCAGCGCCAGCCGGTGCTTGGCGGCCGGCCAGTCGGATACAGCAGGAACAGCAGTGGGATCATGGCCAGCCCGGCGTTCCAACCCCAGACGGCAAACCACTGGCCGATCGCGGCCCCCGGGCCACCGGTCATCGCCCAAGTCGCCCCTGCGGCGGTCAGTGATACAACGAGCCCGTCGAGCAACATGAGCCAACCCACCGGGTTCCCCCGCCGCAGCACGATCAGGGCCCCCACGGTGCTGAGCGCAACGAAGGCGATCCCAATGGTGATCCCCTCGACGTCTGGGGACTCGCCCGACGACTGCAAGACCACAGCGACGACAAAGCTGGCTACGGCCAGGGCGAGGCAGACCATCGCCAGTAGCCGAAGCGGGCGCGACGGGATAGCCCACTCCCTCTCCGTCATCTCTTCACCGCGCCGTACCACTCGATCTCCTGGCTGCGGTCAGCGTCAGGGTCCCCTACTCCCGTGACGGTGCCGTTACGACAATCAGGCCCAAGACCGACCGGCCCGGGCCCGTGATCGTTGAAATGTCGTGCAGAGAGCGCCGGACTCTTGCGTTGGTACTTGAGCCGAGGCGCTCCCAAGGGATCATCGGCATCGGGGACGAAGCAAATGAAGGGCCTAGTTGCCGCCACTGCCGGGATCAGCCCAGGTCGACCGACCGCCGCAATGATCACGCCCCGAAATATCGGGCCATCGTTACGATCTCGGCTCGGGATGGGAGATCGTCACGCCGCCGGCCAAGACTCCGTTGCCCTGCGGGTGCATCTGCTGGGACCGCCCGACATCCTGGTCGACGGCCACCCCATGAAGGTCGACACGCGGAAGGCGGTGGCTCTGCTCGCTTACCTCGCCGTCACCGGCACCCCGCACAACCGCGATGTCCTTGCGACCCTGCTCTGGCCGGGGGACGATCCTGACCGGGCGAGGGGCAGCCTGCGCCGCACCCTCTCCACCTTGCGGTCGGCGCTAGCCGACCGATGGGTCCGCGCCGACCGGGAGTGGGTCGCGTTCGAGCCGAACAACGAGGTGTTCGTAGACCTCGATTCCGTCCGGGATCGCATCGCTGATATCGGGGACCACGGCCACCCCGAGCGCGAGGTTTGCGCCCTATGCGTGCCGATCCTGACCTATGCGGCCAATCAACACCGTGGCGACTTCCTCGCCGGGTTCTCCCTGCGCGACAGCCCGGATTGGGATGATTGGCAGTCGGCCCAAGCGGAGATGCGCCGACGGACTCTCGCCGACATACTGGAGCGGCTCGCCATCGGCCAGGCCGCCGCTGGGATGTACCGGCAGGCGATCGACACTGCGGAGCGCTGGCTCTCGCTCGATCCGCTGGACGAGGCGGCACACCGTCAATTGATGCTGCTATATGCCTGGGCGGCGGATCGCGCCTCGGCCTTGGAGCAATATCTCAAGGCGGTCCGCATCCTCGACGAAGAGCTGGGGGTTGCGCCGCTGCCCGAGACCACCGAGCTCAACGACGCCATCCTCGAAGACGACATCCCCCCGGCTCCATCGGCGGGACGACGGGTGATAGCCGCTCCCGAGAGACCTCGCTTCCCGCTCGGGCCTCCGGTGATTCCGTTGGTGGGGAGAGAATCGGATCTAGCCGTCCTTACCGCGGCCATGCGGTCTGGTGCGGTCCTCGCCATCGAGGGAGAGGCCGGCATTGGCAAGACAAGGCTCCTCGAAGAGCTCGTCAACAGAATCGACGAACCCGTCGTCGTCCAGGCATACGAGGGCGAATCGGGGCTGGCATACGGCTTGATCCATGAGGCGATCGACAAGTGCCCTCCGCGCCGGGGGTGACGAGCGACTCGCCGCGGTCTCGCCCGATGCCCTCGGCCAAGCGGCGCGCCTCTTCCCCGACCTCGCGCCTGGGCCACTGCCCCCGCTCGACACCGACGCCGCCGCCGCCCGCACCCGGTTGTTCGACGGCGTGTGCCGGACCCTCGCCGCTCTCTGCGAGGCAAGTGTGCTGGTGATCGACGACGTGCATTGGGCGGACGAAGCCTCGATCGAACTTCTCTCCTATCTCATCAGGCGGCTTGACCGGCTTGGGATGACACTCGTGGTCACCTGGCGAACCGAGGAGTTCCCCCCCGGCCACGGGCTGCGGAGGGTGGTGAGTGCCGCCCACCGTCAGGGCGATGGTGTGCTGATCAAGCTCGACCGGCTCGATGCGTCGGCGGTGGGGCACCTCGCAAGCAGCGGTGCTCGGTGATGACGCCGACCCAGAGGTCGTGGATGTCGTTTTCGCCGAGACCGAAGGGCTCCCGTTTTTCGTCGTCGAGTACCTCACCTCGATCAAGGAAGGTCGGCCGGAATCTGCTGACGTGCCCGACCTCCTCGAGTCGAGGCTGGCCGGGCTGAGCGACATCGCGCGACAGGTTGCCTCGGCCGCGGCGGTGATCGGTCGATCCTTCGATGTCGAGTCTGTTAGGTCCGTGTGCGGGCGGAGCGACGACGAGGTGGTAGCAGCCCTCGAGGAGTTGGTGCAGCACGGTGTGGTGAGGGAGCCGAGCGGTGGTGTCACCGGTTACGACTTCTCGCACGAACTGCTCAGGCGACATGTGCTCGAATCGACCTCGCTGGCGAGACGACGCCTGCTCCACCAACGGACCGCGGCCGTGCTGGCAGGACGACATCGCCGCGACCCAGGGGCGATGGCGGCGCAGATCGGCTTCCATCTCGAAGCGGCAGGCAACGACCAGGAGGCGGCGGATCAATACGCCATGGCGGCGGGGCGTGCCGCCGCGCTGTACGCCAACCGCGAAGCCCTCGATCTCTACCAGCGGTCGCTGGCATTGGGGAATCGAGACCCGGCGATGCTCCACATCGCTATCGGCGACCTCGAGGCCTTGGCGGGTGCTTACGGGTCGGCGGTCGGCTCGTACCAGACGGCGCTCGCTTTGGGGGGTCCGTCACCACAGGTCGAGCGGAGGCTCGCTCAGGTCTACTCCTACCTCGGCGCCTGGGAGGTGGCGGAAGCCCACATCCTGGAGGCACAGCGCCAAATGGCCGCCGGACGACCCCGAACGGATGACGGTGGCGGTGGATCATGCGCTGATCGCCCATCGGAGCGGCGATGACGAGCGTGCTGCGCAACTAGCCGGCGCCGCTTTGGAGGCGGCTGACGCCACTGCGGATCCCGGCGGCCGTGCACGGGTCAACAACCTGCTCGGGATCCTCCGCCGGTCGGAGGACCCGGAGGCCGCACTCGACCACCTCGCCACCGCCCGGAGACTGGCGGCAGAGACGGATGACCCCAGGCTGCTGGCGGGCGTCCTCAACAACCTGGCGCTCGCCTATCTCGCCGAGGGTGAATTCGAGAAGGGCATCTCTGCGGCGGAGGAGGCGCTCGATGTCTACCAACGGACCGGTGACCGCCACCGGGCGGCGGCGGTCCACAACAATCTCGCCGACCTACTCCACAGGGCAGGGAGAGGTGAAGAGGCGATGGCCCACCTCAAGGAGGCGGTCGCAATCTTCGCCGAGGTGGGGACCGAGCCGGGAGCCTTCGAGCCGGCGGTGTGGAAACTCGCCGAGCTCTAAACCCCGTTTTGGCGTCACCAAACGCGGTCCTGGCCCCAGAAGTGACGCCAAAACCGATCATTTGCCGCTTCTGAGGGCGCTCATCAGTTCCTTCTTGTTCATCGAGGAACGACCCGGGACCCCGACCTTCTTGGCGCGGGCGTAAAGCTCGTCCTTGGTCATGTCGTCGTAGTTCTTGGCCTTGCCGCCGCGCTTGCCGGCCACTGATGCAGGCGTGTTGGCGATCCGGGCGGCCTTCTTCTTGCTCATTCCCTGCTCGCGCAGAGCCTCGTACCGCCGGTCATCCTGGATCGTCGGCCCGTGGTTCTTGGCCTTGCGCTTGCCTTTGCCCTTGGGCATTCGGTCACCTCCTTGTGGTGCCCTGGCCAGATACCCCCCACCGGTCCGGGTCAATCCTCGGATGGACTCAGCAGATCCAGGGCTCGGGATGCGGCTAGCCCGGGCGCCACCTCGGCGTCGGGCCATACCTCGACCAGCGGCACAAGCACGAAGCGACGCTCGGCATGCTCGGGGGTGGGGAAGGGTCAGCTCGGCGGTGTCGCGCCGCATCCCCTCCATGACGATCAGGTCGAGATCGAGGGTGCGAGGACCCCACCTCTCCGACCCTCACCCTGCCGTGGTCGTCCTCGATGCGGTGCAGCCCGGCAAGAAGCTCCTCGGGTCCCAGCGCGGTGTCGATCAAGACCACAGCGTTGAGGAAGTCGCCCTGCTCGGGGCCGCCCACGGGAGCCGTCTCGTGGAATCCGGAAACGGCCACCACATCACCCAGTTGCGCTATCGCGGCAATTGCCGAATGGAGCGTCGCGGTCCGGTCACCGAGATTCGACCCGAGAGCCACGGCAGCGCGTGTCAGCGCCACCGCCTGACCGTCACCGAGACGTCGTCGAACGGCACCGCAATCGGCGCCTGCGGCTTGTGGACCGTCACTTCCACGGCGCGCACTCGCTCGTCGTCCAACACCAGCCTCGCCACGCGCTCTGCGACCCGTTCCAGCAGGTTCCACCGTTCGGTGGCGACCAGGTCGTGGACCCTCTGAGCCAAGTGCCCCGTAGTCGACGGTGTCCTCCAATCGGTCGCTCTCCCCCGCTGCCGACAGGTCTATCTGAGCGACGACATCGACCACGAACTCCTGACCCTTCTCCTGCTCTTCCGGGTAAACCCCGTGGTGGGCACGCACGCTGATCCCGGTGAGGCGGATCTCGTCCTTGGAACTCGTCGCCATCGCGGCGACGGTTGCCGCGCCGGCACGCTGCGTGCGGGTGGCTGTCTCCGGTGGAGGCTCTCCGACCAACGTCGACGACCTTCTCCCGCACCGTCGCCAGATCGGCCCCCGACGCCACCAGGATCTGCGCCCCGACACCCTCGCCCCTCGCGGAGCATCCCGAGGAGGATGTGCTCGGGCCCGATGTGCTTGTGCTTCAGCTGCATCGCCTCCCGCAGCGAAAGCTCCAGCACCTTCTTGGTTCGGGGGGTCATCTTGACCAGCACATGGCCCTCGGTCCCGCCGGGCTCGCCTCTGCCGATGATCTCGACCACCTGCTGGCGAGCGGTCTCCTGCTCGATCCCCAGATCACGGAGCACGCTCCCGGCAACGCCCTCCTGGTCGGCGATCAACCCGAGCATCAGGTGCTCGGTCCCGATGTAGCCGTGGTCGAGCAGACGCGCTTCCTCTTGGGCGAGGACAACAACTCGTCTGGCTTGCTGGGTGAAGCGTTCGAACATCAGGTGGGCTCGGGAGTCGGGATCAGAGCCCGACCCTCCGGCCCGAGCGGCCGGCCGATGATCTCCTGGATCACCGCAGCCGCCATCACCTGATTGTCGAGCAGGTCCGAGTGCACCAGATACCCGCCGAGGATCCCGGCCACCGTGTCGTCGATGCCGTCACGATGGACCAACACGACCTCGCTCGACTCGGAAAGCACACCGTCGAGGACCTCGAAGACATCCTCCGTGTCCTTGGGCAGGGCGATCCCGATCACCGGGACCTCGTGGACCTGAAACCCCGCTTGTTGGTAGGCGGCGACGTTCTGGCCACCAGAAAGAAGCGAGACGATCGTCGTGACGCCGGCCTCCTTGGCCAGCCACACCAGTTCCTCTTCGCGCCGCACCCGACGGTGCTGCACACCGGTGCCGCCGATCCTCTCGCAGGTAGCGAGACGGCCTGAGATGACCCAGACGAAACCCCTAGGTTTGAGCCCAGTCACCGTTCACCCGCCGTCCTCGCCGTGCGGCACCATAGCGAACACCAGCGCCGCGGCTTGGCGTGCGGACGGGACATCGTGGACCCTCACGAGTGCCGCACCCCGCTCCGCCGCCAGCGCAACCGTGACCGCGGTGGCCACATCCCGTCCTTCTGGATCGGGTAGGTCGAGCAGTCGACCTAGGAACGACTTTCGTGATGTCCCCACCATCACCGGGAAGCCGCACGATGCGAGTTCACCGAGACGCGCCAAGAGCTCGAGGTTGTGGTCGCCAGTCTTCCCAAAGCCGATGCCCGGGTCGATACAGATCCTCTCGGCGTCGACACCGGCTGCCATGGCGGCGTTTGCCCGCGTCAGGAGATGGCGACGCACCTCTCCGACCACATCTGTGTAGTTGGCAGCGAGATGCATGGTCCGGGGATCACCCGGCATGTGCATGACCACCAGCGACGAACCGCTCTCCGCAACGGTTGCGGCCATGTCGGGGTCGGACAACCCGGTGACGTCGTTCACCGCCAGCGCACCGGCATCGAGCGCCGCTCCGGCCACCGATGCTTTCCCGGTGTCGATCGAGACGGCGACACCTGCCTCGGCAAGCCGCGCCACCACCGGCTCGACCCGCCTCAGCTCCTCGGCCGGATCGACCGGATCGGCGCCGGGGCGGGTCGATTCGCCCCCCACGTCGACCAGGTCGGCGCCCTGGCGCCACAGCTCGAGACCGCGACGCACCGCCGAGTCGGGATCGGCATAGCGGCCGCCG
Source organism: uncultured Actinomycetes bacterium (assembly GCA_963733905.1). Lineage (GTDB taxonomy): Bacteria > Actinomycetota > Acidimicrobiia > Spongiisociales > DATADW01 > DATADW01. Next base: position 61,789 of record CAVTEU010000003.1, read on the forward strand.
TCGGAGAACGAGTCGGGGGTGACGTTGAGTATCCCCATGACGGCCACCCGCCCGGCATCGCCGAGCATCCGTTCCCCGACCCGCCATGGCTCGTGAGTCGTACCAATTCGGGCTACGGCTGGACTCCGGTCATCACCGGACGAGCCGCCCGCGGACACTCACCGCCCGCCGTTGAGCAGCGCGAAGGCCTCGGCGCGGGTGGAGGAGCTGTCGGCGAAGATGCCCCGCACCGCCGAGGTGACAGTCATGGCCCCAGGCTTGCGCACCCCGCGCATGCTCATGCACAGATGCTCGGCCTCGACCACGACCAACACCCCATGAGGCTCGAGAACGTCCATCAATGTGTCCGCTACCTGGGCGGTGAGCCGCTCCTGCATCTGCGGACGACGGGCGTAGACGTCGACGAGACGGGCGAGCTTTGACAGCCCGGTGACCCGGCCCTTGGGCAGATAGGCGACGTGCGCCCGACCGTGAAACGGCACCAGGTGGTGCTCGCAGCACGAATAGAAGGGGATGTCGCGGACCATCACGATCTCCTCGTGATGCTCCTCGCCAAAGAAGGCGTCGACCACCTCGTCCGGGTCCTCCTGGAGACCGGAGAAGATCTCGGCATAGAGCCGAGCCACCCGCTCGGGCGTTTCCACTAGACCCTCGCGCCCAGGGTCCTCACCGATCGCCTTGAGTATCTGCCGAACTGCGTCGGCAATGGCGGTCTGGTCGATCTGCCCCGGCTCGCCCGGGTCCATGTCAGGTGCTGGGTAGGGCCTCGTGGGTGGCGGAGGTGGCGGCTGCCACCCCGTTTACCGCGGCCCTCCCGTTGGGGTGCTGGATGCGGATGGCGCCGTTGGGGGCGTGCTCCCACTTGGGGACGTCGGCGAAGATCTTCCCAACCTCCTTGGCGTCCACGGTCTCCTTCTCCAAGCAGCACCTTGACCATCCGCTCCATGGCGTCCTGATGGGTCTCGATGATCTCGCGCGCCTCCTCGTGGGCCTGCCCGATGAGCCGGCGCACCTCCTCGTCGATATGGGCGGCAACCTCGTCGGAGTAATCCGGCTGGCGGCCGTAGTCACGCCCCAGGAACACCTCACCCGAGGGGCGTCCGTACTGCATCGGTCCGAGCCGGTCGCTCATCCCGTACTCCATCACCATCCGCCGGGCGATCTCGGTCGCCTTCTCGATGTCGTTGGCCGCGCCCGTGGTCGGGTCGGTGAAGATCCGCTCCTCGGCGGTGCGGCCGCCGAGCAGCATGGCGAGCTGATCCACCAACTCGCTCCGCCGCATCAGGTACTTGTCCTGGGTGGGGAGCGCCAAGGTGTGCCCAAGCGAACGACCACGGGAGACGATGGTGATCTTGTGTAGCGGGTCGGCGTTGGGCAGTGCCCAACCCACGAGGGCGTGACCGGTCTCGTGGTAGGCGATGACCAGCTTCTCCTCGTCCGAGATGATCCTGCTCTTGCGCTCGGGCCCGGCGATTACCCGGTCGATCGCCTCTTCCATCTCGGGCATCCCGATCTGCTGCTTGTTGCGCCTGGCGGCGAGCAGGGCGGACTCGTTGATGAGGTTGGCCAGGTCGGCTCCGGTGAAGCCCGGGGTCTGGCGGGCCAGCACCTCGAGCTCGATGCCCTCCTCGAGCGGCTTGCCCCGGGAGTGGACCCCGAGGATGGCGACCCTTCCGACCAGATCGGGGCGATCGACGACGATCTGGCGGTCGAACCGTCCCGGACGGAGAAGTGCCGGGTCGAGGATGTCGGGCCGGTTGGTGCCGGCGATGACGATCACACCGGTCTGCGCCTCGAACCCGTCCAACTCGACCAGCAACTGGTTGAGGGTCTGCTCCCGCTCGTCGTGGCCGCCACCGAGACCGGCACCGCGATGACGGCCGACGGCGTCGATCTCATCGATGAACACGATCGCCGGGGCGTTGTTCTTGGCCTGCTCGAAGAGGTCGCGTACCCGGGCAGCGCCAACACCGACGAACATCTCGACGAAGTCGGACCCGGAGATGGAGAAGAAGGGGACGCCGGCTTCGCCGGCCACCGCCCTGGCGAGCAGCGTCTTTCCCGTCCCCGGTGGGCCGAAGAGGAGGACTCCCTTGGGGATCTTGGCGCCCATGGCGCGGAACTTGTCCGGGTGCTGGAGGAACTCCTTGATCTCCTCGAGCTCCTCGATCGCCTCATCCAGACCGGCGACGTCCTTGAAGGTGACCTTTGGGGTGTCCTTGGTGATCTGGCGGGCCTTCGCCTTGCCAAATTGCATCACCCGGTTCCCCGAGCCCTGCATCTGCATGAAGATGAAGATCATGAACCCGATGAGGAACAGCCAGGGGAGGAAGTTGATCAGGATGTCGAGCAGTCCCGGGGGTTCGGCGTCGGTCTCAAACTCCACGCCGCCGGCTAGAAGCTGGTCGACCAACGGTTCCTGGTATCCGTCCGGGTAACGGACCATGAAGTCGTAGTCGTCTCCGGCGGTGTCTTCGTACTGTCCCTTCACCACCTGGGACCGCTCGAAGATGGTCGCCGAGACGACATCGCCCTCCTCGACCGCGGTGAAGAACTCATCGAGCCCGATCTCGTCCGGCTCGACGGCATTGCTGAACCATTGCTGGCCGACCACGGCGATCATGAGGATGGCCAGCCCGTAAATGAGGATGGTGCGAAGCGTCCGGTTCACCGTTCTCCCTTTGGGACCAGGACACGAGCGTGCGTCGAAAAGCTATCACGCCACGTCCGGCAGGTTTCGTTGCCGATCATCGTATGGCAAGTACGGAGCTATGCAGCGGCAGCAGCCGCTGCTGCAGTACTTGGCAGACGGCAGACTACTCCGCGTGTCTAGTCCCCGGAGGGAGGGGCGCGATCTCGGGAGTCGAAGCCACCTCGATTGGGGGTGCCCGAGGGGGTGGCTCCTGCCAGCCCCCTCGGCCCTGGTCGGGCTGGCGTGTACAGCCCGACCAGCATCGGTGAGCGCGGCCGAAGGCCGCACGCCTCGAACTACCCGGCGGCCTGCCGCCGGGTAAGCGTTACTCGTCCATAACAGCGACATACGGCAGATTCCGATAGCGGCCGGCGTAGTCGAGGCCGTAGCCGATGACGAACTGTGGGCCGATGCTGAAGCCCACGTAGCGGACGTCGAGCGGCACACGCTGGATGCCTTCCTTGACCAGAAGCGCAGCTACCTCCAGTGACGCCGGACGGCGAACCCGGAGGCTCTTGAGCAGGTAGTTGAGCGTCAACCCCGAGTCGATGATGTCCTCGACGACCAGCACATCACGCCCGGCGATCTCCTGGTCGAGGTCCTTGAGGATGCGGACGACCCCCGAGGTCTGGGTTGCAGCCCCATACGAGGACACCGCCATGAAGTCGAACTGGACGGGGAGCTCGATGGCCCGGGCCAGGTCGGCCATGACGATGAAGGCGCCCTTGAGGACAGCAACGACCAGCAGATCCCGTCCTTCATAGTCCTCGGTGATCTGCCGGCCCATCTCGGTGATCTTCGCCTCGATCTCGGCGGCCGAGATGAGGACCTTGCCTACCTCCATGCTTCCCCTCGTTGAACCGCCAGCCAAAGGTAGCGGGTCGTCGTCTGCCCTACGCCGGGCCCGATCACCCGAACACGCGGGACCCACAGCAGGTCGCCCCCCGACTCCACCACCGGCCACGACCGTCGTCGCAGGCGGTCGACCCCGGCGGCTGCCAGCACATCGGAGAGCGGGGCGTGGCCACCGGGTACAACGACCCGGTCACCCTCTCCGGGCGGCCGGACCACGAGGGTCTCGCCGACCATGTCAGCGTCGAGCACCGCCCATCCCGCTCCGAGTGGGAAGGCGACGGGCGGGGCGGTCTCAACCCATGAGTCCAGTTCCCAAGACCCGAAACGAACCGGTCCTGGGACCGCCCAATCGACCGGCGATGGCGCCACGCCCTCCTTCGGCGCCTCGATCACCAGCAGGGCACCACGCCTCGAGGCAACCAGTCCCCCGGATAGGGTCGCCCCCTTCCTGGATCCACGCGCCACATCCAGTACGGCGAGCACCTCCTGGTGGCTTCCGGCATGTGGACCCCTCACCAACCGGATCGCCCGGCGCACCACTCCACGAGCGACCGCCTCGGGACGGGTGGTGAGGTCGGCTGCGGCGACGGCGACTGCGGCGTCACCACGTCCGATGTGAACGCGATCTGCCAGGTCCTCCACCACGTCCGCCTGCAGACCGACGGCATCGGCCATGCGATTGAGTGCAGGGCGGAGTCCGCGGTTGTAGCGGCTCTCCAGTTCGGGGATGAGGTAGCGGCGGATGTCGGTCCTCCTCCCGGCCAACCCCACATCGGAGGGGTCGTCTCGCCATGGAAGCCCCAGCACCGTTGCAAGACGGCGCGTCTCAGAGCGGCTGATGCCGAGAAGCGGCCGGATTATCCGTTGGCGACGCACCGGGATGCCGGCCAGGCCGCGCGGGCCGGCCCCTCGCAGCACCGCCATCAGCACGGTCTCGGCCTGATCGTCCGAAGTGTGTCCGGTCAGCAACCAGGCCGAACCGGCCAACTCGTCCAATGCCTGGTACCTGGCACTTCGAGCGGCGTCCTCCCAGGACCCGATCGGGTCGACGGTGACCCTCCGTGTCAGCAGATCGATCCCCAGTTGCCGCGCGACGGCCGTGGCGGCGGCTTCCATCTCATCGGAGGTGGGCAGCCCGTGATGGACGTGGGCGGCAACCACATCAGGCGTTCGCTGACAGGCCGCCCAGGCGGCAACCGCGCTGTCGGCCCCTCCGCTCAAAGCAACGACCAGAGGGCCATCAGGGAGACCGGCCGCTGCGCCGAGCACCCGGCGGCGAATGGGGTCCATCAGCGCCGGGTCAGGCGACCCGAGCCAACCACCGTCCCGGCTGCTCGATCTCGTCGAGCGAGGGGAGGCTCGCCGGGTCCTCCCAGACGGCGTCGAGGGCGTCCCACCCCGCCGCTGCTTCCACCCCGTTGACGAAGCGCTCACCCAACTCGTACTGCTTCATCTTGAGGTCGAGCCCGGTGAGCCGGAACAGGGCGGCCATGCCGCGGGTCGGCGCGGCGCGCCTTGAGGAGGCGCGACATCCTTTCCTGGGTCTGAAGGACACGCTCCCCCACCCGGTCCATGACCACGTGGCCATGACCCTCGAGCAGCGACATCAGCGCCTGCACCCGCCGCAAGACGGCACGCTGTTCCGGCGAGGCGAAGAGCCCGATGAGACCGGTGTCGTCCACCACGGGCCGCTTGGTGCGCAGTGCCTTGGCGACCTCCGCGGCAACCCTGGTGAGACGGCCCGGCTCGGGCTGGGCGCTCTCCACCAGTTCGTTGACCAGACCGCGGAAGTAGTCGCGCAGCCATGGGACCGCGGTGAATTGAAGGCGGTGGGTGCACTCGTGGAGGGCGAGCCAGGTGCGGAACTCGGCGGGGTCGAGTTGGTGGGTCCGCTCCAGGGCGAGGATGTTGGCGCCAACCAAGGTCACGATGTCGGCCTCCGACCCGGTCGGCAGCACCAGTTCGTACTGGCCCAGCACCCGCCGTGCCAGCAACCCGAGGAGAGCCCCGGTCTCGGCGGCGAGCACCCGCCGGCTCAGGCCAGTGCTGGAATCACCGGCGGCGGCGGCGAGGCGCTCCTCGGCAGGTGCCAACAGCACGGCGAACGAGGCGACATTGCGCTCCGCCCACTCCGACCGGGTGACCACCACGACCTCGGGCATTCCTCGGCTGCGCAGCCCCGTCTCCTCCTCGACCAGCAGCGCAGCTTTCGCCACCAGATCTGGTGCCTGTTCAGTGAGGTGGTGGAAGTGGTACGAGCCCTCGAGTGGGTAGCTGCCTGCCAGCCGAGCGGCGACCCGCGAGGCGCTCGACCAGGGAATGGTCGAGGTCACCGCACCGGCCGATACCTGGCCCGAACCACCCGGACGAAGTATTGGATGATCGTCACCACGACGGCCAGGCCACCGATGACAAGCGCCGTCGGGATCAGGTAGCGGTAGGTCCAGGGAACGTCCTCGGGGAGCACAGCAGGCTCCTCGACGGGGGCCGCCGGGACGATGGTGGGACCCGGAGCAGTGGTCTCGGCACCACCGCCCTCGCCGGCGACGGTCGTTCCCGTCCCCTCCTCGCCGGCGACGGTGGTCGGCGTCTCCGCAGGTACGGTCGTTTCCTGAGCCAGAGCGGAACCGCCACCGGCCAGCAAAGGAACAGCCAACGCAACGGCGAGCACCGTGATGGTGACGAACCCGAGAAACCGGGTGGGGCGATCCCGCATCCCGGCCGAGGATACCGATGCCGGGATCAGGGGTCGAGCCAGGTCAGGCCTCGCTCCCGGCTCCGGCCTCTCGGAGCATTCGATGCAGCTTCTCCAACAGCTCGGCTGGGCACTCGTCCTGGCTGCGCTCTCTGACCACCTCGCGGAGCCTGGTCTCGAAGACGAATGCGACCTCGCACGGCGGACACCGTCGCAGGTGGTAGCGGATCCTGACCTTGCGGTACCAGGTCATCTCATCGTCGAGGTAGTCGTAGACCTTGGCGATCGCCTGGTCGCACTTGTGGTCAGCCATCTGCCGTCTCCGGGCTCACGAGTCCGCGTTGTGTCGCGAACTCCCACAACGCCCGTTGGAGCGCTCTTCTTCCGCGATGGAGCCGAGACATGACGGTTCCGATAGGAATATCCATGATCTCGGCGATCTCCTTGTAGGAGAAACCCTCGACATCGGCCAGGATCACAGGTAGCCGGAAATGCTCCGGCAGGCTCTCGAGCGCCGACTTGACGTCGGCATCCACCAAACCGTTGAGCACCTGCTCCTCGGCGCTCTTCGCCGCCTCACCCGCTTCACCGGCACCGATGCGTCGGTAGAGATAAAGATCCTCCACCTCACCCAGGTCAACCTCTGATGGCTGCCGGATCTGCTTGCGGTAGCGGTTGATGTAGGTGTTGGTGAGGATGCGGTACAACCACGCCTTGAGGTTGGTGCCCTCCTCGAAACTGTGATACGCCCGGTACGCCTTGAGGAAGGTCTCCTGGACGAGGTCCTCGGCGTCTGCCGGGTTGCGGGTCATCCGAAGCGCCGCCGAGTAGAGCTGGGGAGCGAACCCCATGGCGTCGTCTTCGAAGTTCGCTTGATCAGCCACCGCCCCGGTCCCGGCTCGTACAGCAGGGCGACCCTAGCCAGCGGCTTCCACCACCCCAGCAATCAGCCCGCCGACGGGGGACTCTCACTCCAGGACGACGAGTCCCCGTGCGGCGAGAGCGTCGATGAACTCGACTACGTCGTCGCCGGTCTCAGGGGGAGCGTCTTCGAAGGCCTCGGTGACCGCTGCCACCAGGTCGGCCACCGTCTCGTCGCCGGACTGAACGGCAAGCCAGATGATCCGACCCGTTTCGTTCAGTGCGAAGTGGTGCCCCGAGACGGTGTCGAACAGCACCGGGCCGTGTTCCTTGAGGACGCGGTACACGACGTTCGGATTTCTGACCACCCTGCCGTCGGCGGTTGCGCCCATCGCTTCTCCAATGCGGGAGCGGCGCGAGCCCGACCATAACCCGGAGACAGATCCACACGACCGATTGCTCGTGAATATTGCATGGGCTGATTAACGGCGGCGCCGACGCGGAAGTTGAAAGACTCCGTATCGGCCACTTAGAGTGGTTGGTCGGGGATGGAGCGTGGGCGTGGTCAGGGAGTGGGAATACGTCAAGCCGACTCGTGATCGATCTCGGTGTGCTCGAGGACGTCGTGGTGATCTACCCCGAACCGGCAGGGACCAAACGATCAGCGGAACACGTCGCCGATCGATGGCGGAGCGCCTGTCGGAGCCGTCTCGACCAGCTGCAGACTGAGTCGCTGGACCCATTGTCGGGGGACCCATCCCGGTCGTAGGATCGATTGCGGTCGGGTTTCGGGGGATTCTCGGCCAGCGTTGTGGGGGAGTGACGCAAGGGTGGGGAGGCTGACATGGTGGCTCGACACGACACGGGCGAGCGGCATCGCAGCGGGGGTTGGGGGTGAAGTCGCGGCGTTGACTCCGGTCGCAGGGGCGCTCGACGGCGTTTCGCTGACGGCCGTGCCCACCACTCCACAAGCGTTGCCGGTCGAGCCTCTTCGGTTACAACCCCGGACGGGCTTGCTCGCTGCGGCTGGCTGGCAGCTCGCCATCAAACGGACCATCGACATCATCGGCGCCTCGCTGGCGCTGGTGCTTCTCTCTCCAGTGCTGTTGGCCGCCGCCATCGCGGTCAAACTGTCCTCGCCGGGACCGGTGTTCTACGTCTCCGACCGGGTCGGCAAGGACGGGCAGGTGTTCCGCTTCGCCAAGTTCCGGTCGATGCGAAGCAACGCCGAGTACGAGAAGCCCCGGCTGGTCGAGTTGAACGAGGCAACGGGTCCGATCTTCAAGGTGCGAGACGACCCGAGGATGACCAAGGTGGGCCACGTGTTGCGCAAGCTGAGCATCGACGAGATGCCCCAGTTGATTCATGTGCTGTCGGGCAAGATGTCGCTAGTCGGGCCACGCCCACCGCTTCCGGAGGAAGTGGCCACATACAGCGAGTTCGAATGGCAGCGGCTATCTGTCAAGCCAGGCATGACGTGCATCTGGCAGGTGAGCGGTCGTTCCGACCTCGATTTCGACACCTGGGTGCGGATGGACATCCAGTACATCGAGGAGTGGACCGTGTCCGGCGACCTGCTCCTTGCTCTTCCGCACGGTTCCCGCCGTGCTCACCGGCCGCGGCGCCTACTGACCGCGGCGATCGCCGCCCTCGCTGGATGCGAGGGCTATGGTCGCTGCCCCGTCCTCGCCGATGCCAGGTGAGGCTGACGGACGAGGAGAGGCCATGACTCTCGATCTGCGGCGCCTCAGGGCGTCGCTCACCTTGATGGTGACCGTGGGGGCGATCACCTCTTTGCTGCTCCCGGTTCCAGTCGCCGCCGCTGATGAGGGCGTGGCGCCGATCGGCGGAGTTGAGCTGCTCGACCCTCCGGCGCGTATCTGTGGCAACAAAGCGCAGCTCGACGGCCCGTCCAGTCCGCCCGACGGGGCGGTGGTGATCCAACCGGGAACCAACGTCTCCGATGTCACCAACAATCACGGTGCCGGCACCGTCTTCTGGCTGGCGCCTGGTACCCACACCACCGGGCCGGGCCAGTACGACAACATCACTCCGAAACAGGGGAACAAGTACATCGGGGCGCCCGGCGCCGTGCTCGACGGCAAAGGAGTGAACGCCTACGCCTTCACCGGTCAGGAGACCGGGGTCCGTATCGCCTACCTGACCATCCAGAATTTCGTCGCCCCCAACCAGGAAGGCGTTGTCAACCACGACCAAGCAAACGGCTGGCTCATCGAGCACAACACCATCGCCAACAACTCGGGTGCCGCTCTGATGGGGGGTGCTCGCCAGGTCCTCCGCTACAACTGCATCGCCCACAACGGCCAGTACGGGCTCAACTACTTCCAGACCGGTGACGGGATCAAGGACGTCGTCGTCGACCACAACGAGATCGTCCGTAACAACACCGACCGGGTCGATCCCGATTGCGGCTGTTCCGGCGGGGCCAAGTTCTGGGCCGTCAACGGCGCCGAGATCACCAACAACTGGGTCCACGACAACTACGGCGTCGGCCTGTGGGCCGACACCAACAACCGGGACTTCCGGTTCGAAGGAAACCTGATCCAGGACAACGACGACGTCGGGCTGTTTTACGAGATCAGCTACAACGCCATCATCCGCAACAACACCTTCAGGGAGAATGCCCACGAGGTGGGTCGCGGCAACGGGTTCCCCACCGGCGCCATCTACATATCGGAGTCCGGGGGCGACAGCCGCGTCGCCGGGCCGGCCACCATCGAGATCGTGGGCAACTGGTTCAAGGACAACTACAACGGAATCACGCTGTGGGAGAACGCCGACCGGTTCTGCAACTCCCCCAACAACTCGAGCAGCGACTACTGCACCCTCGTCGCCGATTTCGACCAGTGCCAGGAAGGGACGATTTCGCAATCGCCCAACTACGACGACTGCCGGTGGAAGACACAGAACGTCGACATCCACGGCAACGTTTTCCAGATCGACCGCACCGCGATAGACGGGTGCGACGAAAACTGCGGCAAGAACGCCTTGTTCTCCAATTACGGCACCAGTCCCGATTGGTCGCCGTACATGGGAGATGTCATCGAGCAGGCGATCACGTTCGACCAGGACAACGTATTCCGCGACAACACCTACATCGGCTCGTGGAAATTCGTCGCCTTCGACATCGGCAACGTGATGGGATGGAGCGATTGGCGGTCGGGTCCATACCGCCAGGACGCGGGGAGCGATCAGGTCGCCTTCGTCGACGTCCTTCCCGGACACACCTTCTTCGAGGACATCGAGTGGCTCAAGCAGGAGGGGATCACTCTCGGGTGCAACCCGCCCGACAACACCCGCTTCTGCCCCGAGGAGGACGTCTCCCGCGGTCAGATGGCTTCCTTCCTGGCTCGCGCCATGGATCTGCCCGCCGGCGCCGACGTCTTTGACGACGACGAGGGCTCGACCCATGAGGACAACATCAACCGTCTCGCTGCCTCTGGGATCACACTCGGCTGCACCACGGACGGCCGCAGCTTCTGTCCAAACGACCCGGTGACCCGGGCACAGATGGCCTCGTTCCTGGCACGGGCGTTCGATCTGCCCGCTGCTTCCGGGGACGCCTTCGACGACGATGACGGGTCCACCCATGAGGACAACATCAACCGTCTCGCCGCCTCCGGGATCACCCGCGGGTGCACCTCGGATGGCGCCAGCTACTGCCCGGCTGCGGCGGTGACCCGTGGCCAGATGGCGGGTTTTCTCCACCGCTCCGAGTCGTACCTGCCCGGCTGAAGCTGGCGATAGGACTCAAGTCGTTCGGCTCGGGTGCCGATTCGACAACTGAGAACTCATCCGGTGCGGGGGCACCGGTGGTTCTCGGTCCTGAACGGTTCGACATAGCGCATGAGCACCGGGAGTGGGATGCCAACGGGTGAAGAAACCGGCCTTTTCGAGCCGACGATCTTGGGTTCGGTCAGGCGCTACTGGCGTGTCGTCGTCGTTGTCTTCGCGTTGTTCCTCATGCTCGGACTCATCGGCACCCGTCTCCAGCCGTTGCCCGACATCTGGACGTCAGAGGCCAGCCTCGTAGTCGAGGATCCCAAGACTGGAGCGCTGTTCGATCAGAACAACGCCCAGCCGGGGAGATACGTCGAAAACCAGGTGGCGTTTATCGAGTCCACTCCTGTTGCCAAGCGCGCCGCCCAGATCGCCAGCCGGGAGCCCGGCGTCGACCTCACCACCGAGGAAGTCGCCGCAGGTCTCACCGTGCTCGCCAGCGCCCAGAACGATGTGATCCGGCTCACCTTCTCCGCAGACGGGGAACCCAATGCGATCGAGGGCGTGAACGCGGTGATCGCCGCCTACAAGCAGGTGGTGGTCGAGGAAGCGGAGCAGAGCCTGGAGGACGTTGTTGCTCAGCTCGAGGAACTGATCGCCAACAGCGATGAGCGAATCGCCGAACTCGATAGCCAAATCGAAGAGCAGGGAGGGTCGGTGGAGACGGGCTCCGGCCAGGGTGTTTCTGACCTCCTCGCCCGCCAGGCGGAGCTGCAGGAGGCTCGCCGTGGGGCCAGCGAGGCCGAGAAGGAGCGGATCGACGCCGACTTGGCCTCCATAGGCCAGCAGCTCATAAACCTGCAGACGGCCGGAGCCATCGAGACTCAAGACCCCGTCGTCGGCGAATTGGTCCAGAGGCGTCAGACAGAGGTCGCCAACCGTGACCTTCTCCGCCAACAGGCGACCCAGGCCAAGGTCGACACGCAGGTTGCGGGGAGCGGTGTGATCCTCGCTTCGGAAGCGGTCGACGCAACGCCACCGCCACAGCGTGAGTTCGTCCGAAACATCGGCCTGGCCGGTGCACTAGGGCTGGTGATGGGTATCGGCAGCGCCTACTACTTCGCGCTGCGGAAGCGGTCCTTCACCGTCAAGACCCAGCCCGAGGTCGTGCTGCGCGCTCCCCTCCTGGCCGAAGTCCCCGATTTCCGTGACGAGAAGATCCGCTCGGTGCTGCCGGTCATGACCGATCCAACCTCGGCGTCGGCCGAGGCGTTCCGGTTCGCCGCTTCGGCACTCATGAGCAGACGACATGAGGCGGTGCGTCCCGAGAACGACAGCGCCGACTCCCTGGTCGTACTGATCGTCTCGGCGACCGACGGCGCCGGGAAGTCGGTGATGGTGGCCAACACCGCGTTGACCGCCGCCGCCGAGGGAGCAAGGGTGCTCGCCCTCGATGCCGACCTGGGACATCAGGGCTTGAGCGCACTGTTCGAAGGCGGCGACACCAAGACCGTGGGCACCGCGGCGGGGATCACCGCCAATCGCCTCGCTCTGGTCGATGGCGGGCGGCTCGATCTGGTCGGTGCGGCGGATCTTCCCGACGGCGGGCTCGAGATGCTCGCCTCGGAGCAGGGCGAGGGACTGCTCGAGAAACTGCGCGCCGACTACGACCTCGTCCTCATAGATGCACCACCCCTGTTGACGGTGGCGTACACGAGCACTCTCCTCGGTCACGTCGACGGGGTCATCGCGGTGGTGCCGCATGGCAGCCCGGTGGTCCGCTACGAAGAGGTCCGCGACCGAGTCGAGCTGAACCGCGCTCCGTTGCTCGGGTACCTATACAACCTCGCACCACTGAGCCGCGAGATGGCCTCGGTGTCGGTCCGGGCGAGCACCGTGTTCCATCGGGAGCGCCTCCGCAGCTCGGACACGCCCGTGGAGGCCGCCCCGCAACCGAGCAATGGAAGCAGCCCGGACCGACCGACCAAGAAGTCGTGGCGAACTGCACTTCGTCGGCCCGAGACTCCCGAGACGAAGGAGCCGGCCGCCGACCTCGCGGCGGCGGCAACCGCCCCACCCGAGCCAGCCGGCCAAGCTTCGGGAAACGGGAGCCTTGTCGCCGTGACCGCAGGCACCCGTCCTCTCCGAGTTGGTGCTCGGCACCGGTGCCTCCTCCGAGCTCGAGGACTACCTGTACACAATGGTCCTCGAGTCCGTCCTTGGGGGAGTCGACCAAGCGGGGCGGCTGATCGGGCCGGCGCCCGAGGTGAAGACCCAGCCCTTCACCCCTCTGCTCAGGATCAAGGATTGGCCCACGCTGGGCACCATCGTCCTTCGTCGTCTCCAAGACGGTCTTGACACGCCGAGCGCAAGGACGTTGGAGAAGGAACTGGTGGTGGCGCTCGACTACCCGGCGGCCGACGCTGCGGCCGCAATCGACAACTGGGCGAGAGACCGTTTCTTCGCCCGGCATGTCGAGCTCACCGACCGGAACCCCGAGGTATGGCACATCAGGAGCAGCCAGGGCACCTTCCAGGCACTTGTCGACTCCACCGCCTGCACCCGCGCCAGCATCGAACAGCTGCGACTTGGGATGCTGAGCGACCTGATCGAGGTGTTCAACCGCAGGCTGAGGACGGCGGTGGAGGCGGGCAGGGAGATGGAGATCTCCGAGATCGACGCCCGGCTCAAGGAACTGCGCACCTTCCACATCGTCCTCGGATGGCTCGACGAAGGCACCACCCCGGATGCCCGCATCTTCTATCCATGGCGTGATTCCAAGGCGCAGCCGGCCGGATGGCATCCGCAGTTCAGCGAGGGGATACGCCCGAACATCGCGCCAATCCAACGCCTCGGATTGCTCTCCTCTCCGGTGCTCTCCGGGGAAGAACTGCAGACCTTCGCCCCGGCATGAGGTTGCTCCGCCGGCTCGAGCGCCCGACACCGGCACTGCTGGGCATCATCCTCGTCATATTGGCGCTCAGCCCGGAACTCAAGATGAGGATCCGCGACGCTGCATCTGCCTTCGGCGGCTCGGTCGACCTTCAGATCCTGGTGGAACTGGCCCTGTGGATCGCGATCGGCGCCTGGGTTGGTGTGATCCTCGCCAAGGGGTTGGCAGCGCGCACCTACTCGTTCGCCACCCTGGGCGGACCCCTCCGCTTGGTATTGATCTTTGTAGTCCTGGTCCTGCTCACCGCGGCCGTCTCCTTCTCGATCCGGTCGGTGATCCGCGGCATCCAGTTCCTCGTCCTCGCCATGACGTTGCTGTTGATCTTCGGAGAGACCCGGCGCGACCCCGAGTTCTTTCCGGCGATGTGGATCTGGGTGCGACGTTGCTTCGTGGCGACGATCGTCATCTCGATGGTCATCTCGGCCGTGCTCCCAATCTGGGAGCCGCACATCGATGTCGACGGCTACGCACGCTACCGCTGGTTTGCCGTACATCCCATCCCGGTCGGCGGGATGACAGGTGTGGCGATTCTCATGCTGATGGGGACAAAGCTCGGCCTACCCGACCGCACCGTGGGCCGGGTCTGGAGGCTTCTGGCGATATTGGCCGTCCCGGCACTTGCGGTGGCGCTGGTGGCCACACGCACCAGGGGCGGGCTGTTGGCTTTCGTCTTTGGAGCGTTGGTGCTGCTCGCGCTGGCACCGCGCGGGCCGGCCAAACGCCTCGGCACGATGGCGCTGGGCGTCATCATCCTGGCGTTGACCATGGCGTTGGCCACACCGGCCGGGCAAGAAGTCGCCGAGCGAGTGCTCACCCGAGGTCAGACCACCGAACAGATCACGTCGCTTTCACAGCGCACCGAGTTGATGGCAATTGCTGGAGATCTTTTTGCCGAGAGACCGCTCTTCGGCCACGGCTACATCATGGCGGGCCCAATTTTCACCACCTACTTCCCAGTGGGCGGGTGATGGGCACAACGTGCTTGTCGAGATCGGAGTCGACATGGGGATCGCCGGCTTGGTCGTCTTCCTCACGTTGCTTGCGGTGTCGGTGGTCGCCTTTGTCCGCGCTTGGAGGTCACGCCGCAGTTCGGCGCTGCGTTCGGTGGCACCGGAGATCGCTGCCATGTTCGTTCTCATAATTCTCATGGGGGTGATCTCGCCGGGGATCGGCGGTCACGTCGGATACGAGGCTGTCGGATTTCTCCTGTTCGTCACCTTCGCCGACGTATACCGCAGCAGCACTCGTCTCGAAGCACGCGCCGCAGTCAAGAAGCGGGCTCGCCTCGGTGGCCAGCAGATGACGTTGGCTCAGCGCCCACTCCGCTCGAGAGCCTCGGCGTAGGTCTGCTCGAGAGCCATCAAACCGACCGTCGGTGTGTATCGCTCCAAGTAGCGATCCCGGTTCGCCTCACCGACCGCGTCCAACTCGATTCCTGCGTTGGCCAACATCGACAGCGTCTCCGACCAGGCGGCTACGTCGCCCGGACCGGGAAGAAGGGCCGGATGCGCGTCGCCGATGACCTCTGGTATCCCACCGGCATCCGGAAGCGACGACCGGCATTCCCGCCGCCATTCCCTCGATAAGGACGAGACCGAACGGCTCGTACGAGAGCGAGGGAACCAGCAGCGCCCGAGCCGACCGCAACTCCTTGGCCAACTCGTCCGGGGACATCCACCCGGCCAACTCGACGCCTCCAATCTTGCGCTGCTCCACATCGGCGCGGAGCGGCCCATCCCCGATGATCCGAAGCGTGAGGTCGCCGGTGTCGCTGACCGACCATGCATCCAGCAGCATCCCGATCCCCTTCTCTGCGCTGAGCCGGCCCACGAACAGCACGGTGCCCGATGAGCTCGGGGGATAGGTGCGGGGGCCGGCGTCGGGAACGAAATGGGGCTTCACTCTTATCCGCTCAGGCGGGAGTGCGGTGTCGAGCAGCAACTTGACGGGCGAACTCGCTCATCACCACGAACAGATCGACCGCCCCTTCCCACAAATCGAGCACTCGTTGGAGCCCGATGGCACCTGCGACCGCAATCGACTGCGGAAGAGACCCGCGATAGCAGCGGTACCTGATTCCCGGGAGCGGAGCCCGGCCAACACAGAGCTGGCAGATCTCACCGTCGCGAAAGAGCTGGCCATTGAGACATGCGACCCGGTAGTTGTGGAGTGTCATCACCGTCGGTATCCGCCGGCGGCGCAGCGTCGAAAGCACGGAGGAGGAGAGCGAGTACCAAGTGTTGTGGACGTGTGCCAGGTCGGGTCGGTGCGAGTCGATCACCCGACTCAGTGCCGCGGCGGAGAAGGGGTTCCACGGTGAGAGCGCCAGCGCAGTTGCCGAGGCAAGCGGACCTGATGGATTCAGTACCTCGTGGAACTCGACCCGATGACCGGCGCCGGTGAGTACCTCGCGCTCGGCCACAACTACGGCGTCCTCGCCCCCCGGGTTGCGGTATCGGTTGTGAACTTGGAGAACATCAAAGTGAGGGCCCGAGGCCTGTCCTTGCGGGCCCGAAGGCTCACTGCCGGTCGGCGGTCATATGGCGGACTTGCGAACCATTGGTGATATCCGCCATCTCCGCTCAAATTCGAGGCCGATACAGCCGAATATCTTATGACGGCACGGCAGCATCGTCGTTGTCGTCAACTGTCGAGGAGTGGGGACTCTGTGGCCGACCTGAAGCGGCTTACCGCGTCTTGCGGACAATTCGGACACGTCACCAATGACGCGGCGGATTCGACGTGTCCGCGCACTGTGCCGCACGGTCTGGGCGGATCAATTGAGATCGCTCAAGGTCCGAATCTCGGCGGGCGTGGTCGATGCCGGGCTCTCGTCGCTCCAAGGTTTCGCCGTCGGTCTGGCTGCCGTCACGATGCTCGACCCGGCGAGCCTGGGTGTCTACGCCGTCTTCTACGCCGCTTGCCAGCTCGCCATGGCTCTTCCCTCCGAATTGGTGTCTGATACCGGCGGAGCTGGCCGCAGTGTCGCTCCCCGAACAGAAGCGGCTCGTCGTGCTTCCCCGCTCGCTCCGAGTGGGTGTCCTGCCGGCGCTTCTCGCCGGGCTGCTGACACTCATCGCGGTACCGGTCACTGCTGGGGTGACGAGCGCGAGCCACCTTCTCGCCTTGGCGATCCCCACCGTCGTCGCCGCCACGCTGGGACCGCCCGAAGAGCACATCAGGAGGATGCTCCACCTGGAGGGTCGGTCTCTTGCCGCGGTAGCTGCGGCAACGGCGATGCTGGTCGCATCCGGGCTGGTCATCGTCGGCCTCGCCCTTACCCCGATCGACCGGGTCTGGATACCGCAGACCGCCCTCGCTGCGGGCAACCTGGCCTCGCTCATCACCGGGTTGTTGCTGGCCCGCTCCGGGTTCATCGGACGTGTGGCCGGGATCGACCTTCGTCTCCGTAGCCCTGATCCGCACCGGTCGCTGGATGCTGGTCCAGGGGGCGGTACCGATGGTCTCACTGTTTGCAGCTTCGGCCCTGGTAACCAGGCTCGCCGGCCCAGAGTTCCTCGGATACGCCGAAGCGGCGCGCACCGTGAGCCAACCGGTCATCGTGCTCGGGCTCGGTCTGCTGCGGGTGCTGGGACCGAGATCGGTGGAGGCAGGCCTTACCCACAGCGTCGAATGGGGACGGCGCAACGCACGCATGTACCGGCGGCTGCTATTCGGGGGCACCGCTCTCTATATGGCACTGGTGGGTTGGGACTGGTCGCTCAACCCGTTCACCTACCTTGTTCCGTCCGCATATGTGATGCCGGGACTCGTCCTGCTGACTGCGGCCGGCAACGCCCTCAACAGCTCGGTTTTCCCCGAGCGGGCAGAGCTGTGGGGCGGGGGCAGGGCGCCGGCCGTGGCTGCCATCGAGTCCATCACGTCGCTTCTCACCGTCGCCCTGGCAGCCACCGCGGGCTGGACATTGGCCTACGCCCGGCCACTCGGTCGCCTCTTCCAAGGCGTGGGCAACGTCGTCGCCTACCAACGCCAGCTGGGCAAGATGTATCGGCAAGTAGGGCGGACGGCGGACGGCAGAAGAAGAGACGGAAGACGGTAGACGGAAGGCGGAAGTCGCCCGACTATTGGATTGACGGCATGCATGCGCCTCTGGCTCAGGGTTGTCCGGCCCTCTCCAAAAGCAAGTCCCGTTCCGGGATGTTCCGAACCAACTGGGCTGCCCGTGCGAACTCGGCGCGCGCCTCCTGGGTCCGTCCGAGACGGCTGAGGAGATCCCCTCTGACACTGAAGAGCAGGTGGTATCCGCCCATGGCTGGGTCTTCGGTGAGCGAGTCCACCAACTCGAGACCCGCTTCGGGGCCGATGGCCATCCCCACCGCAACCGCCCGGTTCAATTGCACGACGGGTGAGGGCACGAGGCGAGCCAACTCGTCGTAGAGACCGGCGATTCGTGCCCAGTCGGTCTCGTCCGGCGTCATGGCACGGGCGTGACAGGCGGCGATCGCCGCTTGGATGGTGTAGGGCCCCGGGCTGGTGCTGAGCGCTTCGGACCTCTCCAGGGCGACGAGACCCCTGTTGATGAGGAGGCGGTCCCAGTGGGCACGGTTCTGGTCGAACAACAGGACCGGCCTCCCGTCGGGTCCCGAACGGGCACGGAGTCGCGACGCCTGGATCTCCATCAGCGCCACCAGTCCGTGCACCTCTGGCTCGGAGGGCATCAGCGTGGCGAGGATTCGCCCCAGCCGGAGAGCCTCCTCGCACAACGTGGGCCGGGTCCAGTGCTCGCCTGCGGTTGCGGTGTACCCCTCGTTGAAGATGGCGTAGATCACCTCGAGCACAGAGCCGAGCCGGTTGGGGAGCTCATCTCCCGACGGGACCTCGAAGGGGATCTCCTCCCGTGCCAGCGTCCGCTTGGCGCGGACGATCCTCTGGGCAATGGTCGTCGGTGGGACCAGATAGGCGTGCGCGATCTCCTCGGTGGTCAGACCGCCGAGGAGGCGGAGGGTGAGAGCGACCCGAGACTCCGGCGATAGCGCCGGGTGACAGGCGGTGAACACCAAGCGCAACAAGTCGTCGCCAATGTCGTCATCGATGTCTTCGGCGACCTCGGCTTCGAAACCCTGGTCCGGTTGGAGCCCACCACCGAGCACGGCGACCTTGTGGGCCAGCCGCTCGTCCCTTCGGTAGCGGTCGATGGCGCGCCGCTTGGCCACCGCCACGAGCCAGGCACCGGGTTTGTCGGGCACTCCCGACTCGGGCCACTGCTCCAAGGCGGCGACCAGGGCATCGTGGGCCAGATCCTCGGCAAGCCCGACATCCCCTGTCATCCTTGCCAGCGATGCAATGAGGCGGGCCGACTCGATCCGCCAGACCGCCTCGATTTCACGGGTGGTGCGTTCCACGGGGTGCCATCAGAGCACATACCCCGTGGAACGCAACACCGGTCTCTGCGTCAGCCCTGCTGGCCCTCGACGATTGCCCGGGTGCGCTGCTCCTGCTCGGCGACTTCCGGTGTGTAGGCCTCGCCGAAGTCCTCGGCCTCGAACACCTGTCGGAGCTCGATCACACTGTCCTCGCCGGTCGGGTTGGGGCAGCGCCGCGCCCACTCGATCGCCTCATCCATCGACTTCACCTGCCACAACCAGTACCCCGCCACCAGTTCCTTGGCTTCGGTGAAGGGGCCGTCGACCACCGTAATCTCGCCGCCGCTTCCAGACGACCCGAGCCCCCTTGGAACTGGGATGCAACCCTTCACCGGCCAGCATCACGCCGGCCTTGGCCAGTTCCTCGTTGTACTGGCCCATCTCGATGAGCATCTGCGGATCGGGCTCTGTTGCTCCCGCCTCGATCTCGGGGGTTGACTTGACGAGCGCTACGACTCGCATCTTCGCCTCTCCTCTCCGGGCCCGGTTTGGGCCCCTCTTCATATGACCGTCGATTGGGGATGACCCAGATCGACAGCCATTTGGAGATTCTTCCCCCAAGTCGCATCGGGTATGCCTGCCGCCGCTACGTTGAAGTTGATGGCGACCGACTTTTCGTGGCGTGGCGAATTCGACAATGGAGAGCTGAACCGGTTACACGCCGAGGCGTTCGGACACCGGGTCTTCGACGGGGAGGAGTGGGACTGGCTCCGTCAGGTGTCCGACCACAGCCTCGGCTGGGTCATGGCCAGAGACGACGGGAACCTGGTCGGCTTTCTCAACGTGCCGTGGGACGGCCTGGTACACGCCTGGCTCCAGGACGTGATGGTGGCGGCCACAGCGCAACATCGGGGAGTCGGGAGGGCCATGGTGAGCTTGGCGCGTGAACGCACCGCCGCGGCGGGGTGCGAATGGCTCCACGTCGATTTCGACTCCGACCTCGCTCCGTTCTACATCACGGCGTGTGGGTTCAGCCCGACCGGAGCCGGGCTGATCAACCTCACCGACGATTCCTGAGCGGATCGGGAATGCAAACCGGCGCCGGTGGGCGTCGCTCTCAGCGGTCGAACGCGGCGTCGTAGGCGGCGAGGAGGTGCGGCGCCGACCGATCCCAGGAAAGGTCGTCGTGGAAGTGGCGCACAGCAGCCTCCGACATCTGGGAACGCCGCTGCGGGTCGTCGAGCAGGTCGTTGATGCAGGCCGCCAGGGCCTTGTCGGTGTCGCCCTCGGCGAAGGCACCGGCCTCCCCCGCCGAGACCCGCGCCTCGGTGAGGTCGAAGGCCACGACGGGCAGCCCGAAGAACTGGTACTCGATCACCTTGTTCATCGTGCTCCGCTCCGACCAGGCGCTCCTCGGGACCGGGTCGACACCGATATCTGCCGATGAGAGGATCCGACAGAGATCGTCGTCGCTCACCACACCGGTGAAGGTGGTGCGGTCCTCCAGGTCGAGCTCGCCGGCCAACTCGATGACCTGGCCGCGGTTGGTTCCGCCACCGATGAACACCCCCTGGACGTCCTCCCTCCCGAACTCGTCGCGCAGGATCGCCAGTGCCCTAACCAGGGCGTCGACCCCGTCTTGATGCCCGATCTCGCCGAGGTAGGCGACGACGAACCGGCGGCCGCGGCGCCAGGACTCATCTGCGGGGTAACGACGGAATCGCTCGGGGGAAGGTCCGGAGCGAACCACGAACACCCTGTCCGGAGCCATCTCACCCCGCTCAACAGCCACCTTCTTGTGGCTCTCATTGGTGGCGATGGCCACGGTTGAGGTGCGGAAGGTCTGCTCCTCCATGAAGCGGAGGAAGCGGTACATCACGTCCCGTCGTCCGGGGAACTTGACCTCGTACAGCTCGGGGGAGAGATCGTGGTGGTCGAAGATGAACCGCTTGCCGAAGAGCTTCCAGAAGCGACCGATGATCCACGACGTCTCCGGCGGGTTGCAGGCGTGGATCACATCGAATCTTCTGCCGGCCAGGGCGACCCGGGCACTGAGGAGGAACGTTCGGAGGAAGGCGTAGACGTACTCGCCCACAAACCCCAGCTTCGTCTTCGGGTCGAAGGGCATCCCGTATCGATAGATCTCGACTCCCTCGAGCTTCTCCCGCGGTGCGACCTGGCCCTTCATCTTGGGACAGATGACGCTGACCCGATAGCCGGCGCGCTGCAGGGTGGTGGCCTCCATCCATACCCGACGGTCGAAGGGGACCGGCAGGTTCTGGACGAGGATCAGGACTCGTCTACCAGCAGATACCGACATAGTTCTCCAACTCCCCTGGGTCCTCGATCAACCGCACGAAATCGATCACTAGCTGGCCGGGTCGACGGAGGGCGAGGGCGTCCTTGAAGGTCTCGTGCGCCGTGCCGAGCACGAGCACCTCCGTGTCCTCGACGAGGTCTTCGAGCCTGTCGACCATCAGGCCCGAGATGTGCGGAATCTGGTTGAGCAGGTACTCGCGGTTTGCCCCCACCAGCGAGCTGAGGCTGACGACCGGGTCATGGATCCGCACCCGGTATCCCTTCCCGATGAGCCGCTCGACGATGGTCACCATCGGGCTCTCCCGCAGATCGTCGGTCTCCGGCTTGAAGCTCAACCCGAGCACGCCGACGCTTCTCGCCCCGCTCTGTTGTATGAGGTCGAACGCCCAATCGGTGTGCACCTGGTTGCTGGGGAGGATCGACCGCATGATCGGGAGATCGATGTCGAGGTGCCGCGACTTGTACTCCAGGGCGCGCAGGTCCTTGGGAAGACATGAGCCGCCAAAGGCAAACCCGGGCCGGAGGTACTTCTCGGAGATGTTGAGCTTGACGTCGAGCGTGAATGCCTCCATCAGTGGCCCCGAGTCCATTCCCAGCCGCTTGGAGAGCCTGCCCACCTCGTTGGCGAAGCCCACCTTGAGGGCGTGCCAGGCGTTGTCGAGGTACTTGAGCATCTCTGCGCTGCGGAGGTCGCTGAGCACCTCGGGTGCATCGAGATGGCGGTACAGCCCGGCAACCAGATCGCGCGCCCTCGGGTCGGATCCACCCACGACGACCCTGGGAGGCGAGACATAGTCGAGAAGTGCGCTTCCCTCGCGGAGGAACTCGGGGTTGAAGCAGACCCCGATATCGGTGCCGACGCGTCGTCCCAGCACCCTCTTCGATGAGCGGGATCACCTCTTGCTCGGTCGTCCCCGGGAACGAGGTGGAGCGGACACATACGGTGTAGGTGCTCGACCGGTCCGACAGGGCCTCGCCAATCTGTCGGGCGACGGCGCGCAGGTGGCTGAGGTCGGTCTCCCCGGTGTCACGGCTCGGTGTACCCACGCAGATGAGAGCCACCTCGCTTCCCGCCACCGCCTCGTGGTAGTCGTCTGTGGCCCGCAGCCGCCCGATAGCGACCATGTCTGCGATGAGCTCGGTGAGCCCGGGCTCCACGACGGGAGATCGCACCCTCATTGATCATCTCGACCTTGAGCGGGTTCGGGTCGACGCCGATCACGGTGTGGCCGTCGCGGGCCAGACAGGCGGCTGATACGGCTCCGACGTATCCCAACCCGAACACAGCTATTTGATATCGGATTCGGCGACATCGGATTCGGCGACCCGCTCATGGTTCCAGATGCCTTTGCGCGTCCGGCCCCGATTCGCCGTTCCCGCGGGACCCGTTGACCGACCGGTTGATCGAGACAGGCGTGGGAGCGGCCTCCACCCGGCGCAGCCAGATCTCCCGCCAGTACGGGAAACCGCTGCGGGGGCACAACTCGTGGTAGTCGCCTTCGCAGATGAAGCCTTCGATGATGAGGCAGTCCGAACCGAGGTGGTTCATCCGACCGGTCGCCTCATCGATGATCCGGTCGACCCGGCGCAACACCCGCGCCTGGCGGCCGACGTAGCGGATCGACTCCCGGTCGAAGCTGAGCCCGCGGTTCTTGTTGTCGTGGTTGAGCGTCGCCTCGATCTCTGCCAGCGGCCGCACCTCGACCAGTTCACCCGGTTGGAGGTCCAGCGTCTCCTTTGGTGTCTTGGTCAGCGTCCCTTGGACGAAGGGATACTTCACCGCCCCCTTGATCCGGAGGAAACGGGGCAGGTAGCGGCGGCTGAACCCCTGCAGCTTGTTGAACGCAAAAATGGCGTAGCCGCGCACCGCCGTTGCGCCGGTCACGTTCCCCGATCGAACGTCCCGCCACCACGGGCGTGGATCCCACCACCGGAGCCGGACCGGCGCCGCCTCCAACATCTGGGTGGCCTGGCAGCGGTAGGCCTCGGGATCGAGCTGTTGGCGGGTGCTCTCCATCAACAGAGGCGGCACGTCTTCCGCCGGAGCGAGGTCGGCCGGGTCGGTCGACGGCTCGTGTTGGTCTACCCGCTCGAGCCACGCCTCCCGCCAGTGGAACATGCACCCCGCCTGGCAGCCCCCATGTGCGGCACCGTCACAGCGCGCCTCGGCGAGGTGCACGGTGTCGAACATCTGCCGCATGTAGGGGCCGACGATGGTGTCGCACACCTTGTCGGCTCGTCGCCACACGGTGAAGGTCTTGCCGCAATAGGGCGTCATCTCGGGCATGAACGGCAACCCGTCGAGGGCGCCGTTCCCGTCCAAGGTCGCCATGATCTCGTCGAGGGAGCGGACCCGAACCCTCTCTCCGGGTCGCAGGTTCAATTGGGGGCGCGGCGGTGCCACCGCCACTTGGGTACTCGATGTGGTCAACGCCATTCTGTTCTCCCTTCCAGTGATCGTCATGGCGCACCGGCCTCGCCGGTTCCCCCAGCCGCCACCACCGCGAGCGCGGTGGGTGTGAAATCCATCTCGGTCCGCAGACGCGTCCTTGCCGGCACGGTCCCGCTCCCCGCCAGAGAAATGGATGGCAGGCGCTCGCCGAATCGCGGTGAGTACCAGCCGTCGATCGGTTCGGTCCCTCCCCGCGTGCTCGACCAGACGAGTGCGTCGGGAAGGGTCATCACCGCCGAACCACCCGGCCAGGTCAGTTCGGCGATGTTGCCCGCGCAGACGGGCATCTACCTCCGGGCCGAGGTGGAAGGAGAGGCGGACTGTCGCCTGGCCACCGCCCATCTCGTCTTCGATCACCAGCCGTCCCTGCTCGGTCAGTTCCACGCTGCGGCGATGAATTCGGCCGGGCTCGAGCCGGCTGTAACCGTCGTGGCTGGCGGTGACCGCCCTCGGCTGCGCGTGCCGGCGCTCTCCAAACGGGTGCGGGCTTGCCTGGTCCAGAGGAAAGGTCCACCCGACACCGACTGGTCTAGGCCGTCGAGCTCCAAGGTGTTGTGCGCCCGGGTGGAGCGGAAGTACGCCCGCAGCTCGGGCTCGGCGTGGTAGGTGTAGGTCCCGGGGTCGGCCAGCACCTCGACACCGTCGTGTCGCACCTCCACCGAGAGGGCGTCGGCGTGGGCATGGGCGGCGATCGACAGGAAGCCGTGCGGGCCGGCGTCCAGACGACACCAGATCTCCGGACTCTCATCCTGAGGTGTCCGGAGCAGGACCATCCCGGCATCTGCAAGAACGTCGGGTCGACTGGTGGGGCGACCGGCCGGCAGCGGTGGCGGCTTCGCCAGCCCGGTGATCAGCCAGGTCCTGAGGTCGGATTCTGCGAGCTTCGGCCACCAGTCGAGTTCCCCGAAGAGAGCTGCGCCGGTTGCCAACAACGATGCCCAGCGGTCCTGAGCCGGATCGACCAGGAGCGCGGTCCCGTCGTCGGAGTCCCCCTGGCGGGGTGGATGGAGACGGATGTCCACCATGGCGGCGAGGGCGTCGGTCATGCCGCGCAGGGTCTCCCAGAAGTCCTGGCTGAGGGGCTCGCCCGCAGCATCGGCCTCGGCCGCGGCCACAAGGCACAACTCCATGGCCAGCCCGTGGTAGTCGGTGGCCAACTCGCGGTTGAGCCCGCTGGGGAATGTCTGGGCGACCGTCTCCCGCTCCAAGACCTCACGTGCCCGCAGCGGCCCAACCGGCCGATTGCCGGAACCATGGGAAGGCGGTGGCGGCGATCAGTTGACCGGCCGCCTCGGCGAGGAGATGGTTGTTGGCCGATGACCCACGGCTGGGGAATCGGGCCAGATACCACTGGTGCCAGGCGAGCTGACGGTGGAAGTCGGGGTTGAGGTCGAAGAGATCCTCCACACCGCCCCAACCGGCGAGCAGCCGGCGTGTCCAAACCCACGACGTCATCCGGATCCCCAACTCGATCCCGCTGATCCAGTGCGGGCCCCTGCCCAGTGGGTTCCGCTGCCACCAATCGCGCAGATGCGCGGCAGCCATCTCGGCATAGGCGGCCCGGCCGGTGATGGCGAACGCGGCAGCCAGCACGGTCAGGTGGTGGTGGCGGGACAGTTCCCAGATCTGCTTGATCGATCCGACACGACCCGGATCGCGGTGCTCGATGTCGAAGGAGAACATGTCGTGAGGCGCCCGGATCCCGCTGACCGGGTCGAGGAACCAGTCGGGCACTGGGACCATGTCGTCACGTACCACCCCAAGAGCCGCCCAAGCTGCCCTCGAGCAGACGGTCGGCGGCTGCGATGCACGCCTCGGGCCCCGTGACCAGGCAGCTGTTTGATCGGAGAGGGAAAGAGCGTGATGCGCACCACCGGCGGCTGGCGGCTCTGGGCATCGATCCGCAGCGTCGTCTGGTGAAAGCGGTCGGCGACACGCCCCGCCACCTCTGCCGGGGTCATCCGTCGCAAGCGACGCAGGTACCAGTCCAGGTCCATGCCGTCTCAGGTCCCTGCCGGCTCGTCGAGGGCAACGGCCCGTCCCGATGCCGCCGCCGGGGCGATCGCAAACGTCGCCTCGGACGTGCGGAGAAGCGATTCGAACCGAATGGGCATCGGCCCACCGCTGCCGCACCGCCTCGATGAACGAGTCGAGCTGCCGGCGCTGCCCCTTGTCGACGCCGCCACGGATCCCGGAACCGACGCGCCGCTTTCGCCCTCCCCGATAGATCCCGGCCCGTCTGAAGTTGGACATCCGGGCGACACGTCCCTCACCGACAACGGTGAGGGTCTCCTTCGGGTAGGCGGCGTCCCCTTCGGTGAGGTAGGAGATGATCCCCAAGGATCCGTCGGGGTAGACGAGCCGGCAGACCAGGTTGTCCGGGTCGTCCCCGACCACGGTGGCCGAAACCTCGACCGGGTCGGCACCGAGCCACCAGGAAATGGTGTCGACAAAGTGGCCGCCCTCGCCCACGAAGCGGGATCCCTGGAGCTCGGCGTCGCCGTACCAGCTACCGGCCTCGAGCCGCCCGGCGTTGACGGTGTATTCCACGACCACCGGGTGATGGAGCGGCCCGAACCGAGCGCGTAGCGTCCTCGAGCATCGGGGCGAACCGCCGGTTGTACCCCACCATGAGCCGGTCGTTGCCGGTGGCGGCGACCGCTTCGGCAATCGAGTCCAACTGGGTGCGGTCCACGGCCAGAGGCTTCTCCACGAAGACCGCCTTGCCCGCCTGCAGGGCGCGGACGACGAGGGCAGCGTGGCTCTCGTGACGGGTGGCTATCAGCACCGCCGGGACCCGCTCGTCGGAGAGCAGACCGTCGAGATCCGTGGCGGTGGTGGCGAAGCCGAACTTCCGAGCAGCGGTGGCGGCGGAGAGGGCGCCGCGGGTGACCACTGTGGCCAGTTCGACGTCGGCCCGCCCGGTTAGGTGGGGCAACAGCATGGTGCTGGCGTAGTTGCCGGCTCCGATGACCCCGATCCGCACCACATCGCCGGCGGGGACCGCGGTGCGCCGGGGAGGGCCGACCGGGGTAGCTCAGTTCTCGCATCGGGACATCTGGGCCGGCGTAACGGAAGATGTTGCCGATCCCACCAAGTGACCCGTCATGGAGCCGGGCGTAGACCTCTACGGCCCGGTCGAAGTCGAACACCTCGGAGATGAGTGGGACGAGGTCGATCCTGCCCTCGGCCACCAGGTCGAGGAAGGCGCTCAGGTTGCGCCGCTGGGTCCAGCGGACGTACCCAATCGGGTAATCCACTCCGTCTTCCTCATAGCTCGGGTCGTAGCGCCCCGGCCCGTACGAGCGGGACAACCTGACCTCGAGCTCCTTGTCGTAGTAGCTGTTCCAGGGCAGATCGAGGTTTGTCTTGCCGATGTCGACGACGGTGGCCCGGTCGCGGGCAAGTTCGGCTGCCAGCACGATCGGATCGCGCTCCTTCGTCCCTGCGGCCAGGAAAACGTGGTCGGCCCCGGCCCCATCGGTGAGGCTGTGCGAGCGACTGGCGGAGGGCCTCGAATTCGGCCGACCCGGGGGCGGCGGCAGCCGTGGCTCCCATCTTGACCGCCAGGTCGCACCTCTCGGCCGAGACGTCCACACCGACGACCCGCACACCCGCCGAGCGGAGTATCTGGACCAGCAATTGGCCGACAAGCCCGAGCCCGATCACGACAGCGGTCTCACCCAGGACCGCGCCGGAGCGTCGGAACCCGTGGAGGGCGATGGACCCGACGGTGGCGAAGGCCGCCGCCTCGGGGGCGACGCCGTCGGGGACGGCGACGCAGAGATTGGTCGGGACCCAGTTGAACTCGGCGTGGTGGGCGTATTGATCCCCGGCGCAAGCCACCCGCTGACCCACGCGGAACTCGTCGGCACCCTCCCCCACCTCGACCACCACCCCGGCCAATGAGTAGCCGAGTGGCGTGTAGCTGTCGAGGCGGTTCATCGCCTTGCGGTAGGTGGCGACAACGCCCTGTTGGGCGGCGCTCTCCAGCACCTTGCGTACCTGATCGGGCCGGGCTTTCGCCTTCCCGGCCAGCGAAAGCTTGCTCTCGGCGACCTTCATCCGCTCGGTCCCCGCCGAGATCAGGGAGCACTCGGTCCTGACCACGACGCCGCCGGGGCGCGCCGCTGGCGCCGGCACCTCGAGCAGCGATAACTCCCCGTTCCGGTAATTCTGCGCGACCTGTCTCATCGTCTCCCTGCCGTCATTCCCGCTCCAACTGGTTTCCCTAGAGCCGAACCCACCTCGTCCAGCCAGACCTCCATGGTCAGCAACTGCCACAGCTCCTTCGATCTGTCGGCCACACCGGCGCGGTCCTCGGCGACCAGCCGCTCCAACGCGGGTCGTTGCAAGAACCCGGATCGGACCAGCGTCCCGTCGAGCACGCGGTCATCAACCATCGGCTTGAGCTCGTGCCTGATCCAGGCGCGCAGCGGAGCGCTGAAGAGTCCCTTGGGGCGCTCGATGATCTCTTCGGGGAGCCAGCGGCGGGCGGCATCGCGCAGCACCGCCTTGCGGCGGCGTCCCACGATCTTGCGGTCGCCCGGGATGGCGAAGGCGGCCCGCCCGACCTCGAGGTCCACGTACGGGACGCGTACCTCGGTCGAAGCCGCCATCGAGGCCCGGTCGGTGTAGGCAAGGTTGAGACCGACCAGGAACATCTGGACGTCGGTCAGGCACATCCGGTTGACCGGGTCGAGGGCGACCGGGCGCTCGTAGACGGCGGCGTGCTCCTCGAGCAGCCGGTCGACTGCAGGCATCAGTTCGGGGTTGAGCAACTCGGCGAACTCGGGACGGCCGAAGAGGGCGTAGCTCCGTTGGAAGGCCTCGGATTCGGGAAGCGAGGCGAACCCGACAAAGCGCTTCGCCCAGCGGGAGTAGCGGAACCCGCGCCTCTTCCCGGCAACCGGCACCCGATCGACCAGGGGCTCGATCAGCCCGTTGCGCAGCGACGCCGGCAGCCGGCGGTAGCGAGAGGCGAGGAGTGCCGCCTGATGCTTGCGGTAACCCCCGAAGAGCTCGTCGGCGCCCATACCCGAGAGGAGGACCTTGATCCCGGCCTGGCGCGCCCCCTCGCAGATGAGGACGGTGTTGATCGCTGCGGCGTCTCCGATGGGCTCGTCGAGGGTGCGGACAATGCGGGGCAGCAGGTCGACGATGTCGGGGGCGATCTCGATCTCGTGGAGCGGCAGACCGAACTGCTTGGCGACGACCCGGGCGTAGCGGGCATCGTCCGGCATCGCCTCGAAGGAGGCGTCCTCGCTACGGAATTTGATCGTGTAGCAGTTGAGGGCGGCGTCTTCTCGGGCCGCAAGGGCGGTGATTATCGAGGAGTCGAGGCCGCCACTGAGGAAGGCGCCAACCGGGACGTCGGCGACGAGGTGGGCCAGGACCGAGTCTTCGATGACATCCGCCAGTTCGTTGGCACTTAGCTCGGTGTGCGGGACTCACCAGCTCGATCGGGTCCCAGTAGCGGTGGATCCGGATTCCCGCTCCTGGCCTGATCTCGGCCCAATGCCCGGGGGGAAGCTTCTCCAACCCCTGGTACGCCGAGTGCTCCTCGGGGAGCCAGTAGTACATGAGCGAGGCGACCAGCCCGGCAGAGTCGACGCCGAGGTCCTGACCTGCCGCCGTCACCAACGCCTTTGCCTCGGAAGCGAAGGCGAGGCCGTTGCCGCTGCGGTGGATGAAGAGCGGCTTGATCCCGAATGGGTCGCGGGCGAGGACGAGCCGACCAGTTCTCTCCTCGAAGAGCGCGAAGGCGAACATTCCCCGCACCATCCGAAGCGCATCCGGTCCCCATCGCCGCCAGGCCTCGAGGAGGACCTCCGTGTCCGACGAAGTTCTAAAGCGGATCCCATCGCTCTCCAGCCGGGTCCGCAGCTCGCGGTAGTTGTAGATCTCACCGTTGAAGACGATGACCAGCCCCTCGGAGACGAATGGCTGATTGGCCTCTTCTGACAGATCGATGATGGAGAGGCGGCGGTGACCGAGCCACACCTGGGGCGATTGGTGGTGGTACTCGCCGGCCGCGTCTGGACCTCGGTGGGCGATGGCGTCGAGCATGGCCGGGCCGCGATCGCACCAATCCCCCCAGCTCGTAGATGCCGGCGATGCCGCACATCGCTACTGATCCTCCCCGCCGGCCAAGGGCACCGGCTGCCGCCGTTCCCCTTCGAACCGTCCCACTCCAGAGGA
Organism: uncultured Actinomycetes bacterium; assembly: GCA_963733905.1. Taxonomy (GTDB): domain Bacteria; phylum Actinomycetota; class Acidimicrobiia; order Spongiisociales; family DATADW01; genus DATADW01. The sequence goes on from CAVTEU010000003.1 coordinate 91,882, forward strand.
GTAGATACCGGTATCGGCTCGGCGGGTCTCCATCTACAGCCCCTCTGATCGGGCAGGACTGGAGGGACGACCACCGCGCTGGATGAGCGTGGTTGCGGCGTCGCCCAACTCCCTGGCGAGGGTCGGGACCCAATGACCGGCCCGCTTGGCGCCGTATCGGGCGTATTCCCCCAGGCAAGCCATCCGCTCTCGCCTGGTGAGAGGTGCCGTGTCCAGGATTGCGGTGGCATGACCGAGGCGTTTCCAGTAGCCCATCTCGGGAACGGCGCCACGCTCCGGCGCCCACCACTGTCCCTTGTTCTCCTTGTAGTCGGACCGGCCGTGGTGCTCCCGGTGGAAGGCAAGAGGCTCATCGATCCGCTCGAAGCCCCCGTGGAGCGCCAACTCGAGGAAGAGCGCCCGCTCGGCGGCGAACCAGTCGCCCATCAGGTGGGTCTTGGCCAGGGTGGAGCGACGGATCAGGCCGTACATCGTCTGGTGGACCGATGGCTGGCCCCAGAAGGAGCGGAGACGGAGATGCGGGAGGCTCTCCCTGATCAGCGGTGGCGGATCGGTTTCACCAACGATTGTTCCGTCGTCGTCGATGACGAGGATCCGGGTGGTGGCGATGACCGCATCGGGATGGTCGTCGAGCGCCTCGACGCACCGCTCCAGGAAGGTGGGAGCGATCAGGTCGTCATGGGCGAACCATTTGAAGTACTCGCCACGCGTCAGATCGATGGCGCGCAGATGGTTGAGATGAGGTCCGACGTTGCTCCGACTGGGCTCGAACCAGACACGGCGGTCATCTGAGGCGTATTGCCTGGCGATCTGTGCGGTGGCGTCGGTGGACGCGTTGTCGCAGATCACCACTTCGAAGTCGGTGAACGTCTGGGACAAGATGGAGTCGAGCGCGGCGGCTAGATACTCGGCTCCGTTGTAGACGGGCAGGCCAATCCCCACCCGCGGTGCGGCAGAATGCATGAATCCCCACCCCCCAGTGGACACTCCCTTGTGGTGATCGTACCGGGAGGCGATCAACCTCACACTGGGCCGGTAGACCCATTCTGCGGGACAGTCGCTCGGGTGGGTGGGGCTACCATCTCGGCTCCGCCGGAGTAGCTCAGTCGGAAGAGCAACGCACTCGTAATGCGTAGGTCAGGGGTTCGATTCCCCTCTCCGGCTCCCGCTGACCAGGGGTTTTACCGATAGGGAAAGCTGATCCGAGGCCGCGTGCCGTCAGACATCATTCTCTCCCCAGCGCCTGATTGTCGAAATCGAGACTGTGATGCGAGGCAAACAGGGGTACCGCGAAGCTCGCCCATGGCTGCCGGGGCCGACGTAGATGGTTGTGGAGCCGTCGGCCTTGGTCAGTGCGCCAGGCGACGGGTAGGCCTGGCTGCCGGATCGGGAGCAATGCGGAGGGGGCGTGCAGTCGTGGTCGGCGTGATCATTTCCCCCTCCTCGTGTGATTCGGTGCCATTCGAGTGCGGGGTCGAGCCGAACTGGGTACGCACACCGAGGACCGTCGCTATCCACCCTGAGGGGCATGGAGTCTGCTGTTCGCCCACGAGGCGGACCGAGGAAAGGTGTAGTCTCGCCTGCCGGGAGGCAGCGTCCATGTGGCGTGGAATGGGCAGGATATGGCGGCCGTGGCCGTCGTTTCATGGGCGGCATCGACCGCCTTACCTGTAGCCGAGGCGACTCCACCCGGCGAGGAAGGAAGGGTCACCTTGGTGGGTGACGACACCTTCTCTGCGCTCGACGACGAGATCTACTCCGCCAATCCCGACGGGAGCGGATTCACTCAGCTCACTGACAACGAGGTCGACGACTCGATGCCGGTCTGGTCGCCCGATGGGGAACGGATCGCATTCCGCCGCCAAGCCGCCGGTGCCGATGAGATCTGGGTCATGAATGCCGACGGCAGCAAGCAACGGCTTCTGCTGCGTACTGATTTCGACATTGTCGCTCATTCCTGGTCACCGAACGGGCGTCGTATGACGTACCTGGTCAACGAGGACGGCGTCTACATGGCCAGCCAGGCGATCGATGGTGGTGGGGGGTCAGTCACCTTCAACGGAGACCTTGGAGACCATTTCGAGAAGGGCCGTTCATTGGAATGGTCACCGGACGGAACCCAACTCCTGGTGATCGGCGAACACAACGGGGTGGCGATGGATTGCTACCACCGATCTCGAGGGCGCCGACGTAAGGCTGCTTCGCACCGCAGAAGAGGCACGTTGGCTTCCGAACGGGTCGCAGATGGTTCTGAGGGTGTCGAGCCAAGAGGTCCGAGGAATGGGGATCATGAACGCCGACGGAACAGGGTTCCGCTACCTCTTCTACACCGATCGTGGTTCCGGTGCCGGCTACTTCCCGGCCCCGTCTCCCGAGGGACACCGAGTTGCTTATGCCGTCCCGCTCCTCAACCGTGTCCTCGCCATCAATGTGGCCGGTCTCCCCGATGAGGGCCTCTTCTCTTGGTCCGGGGGAACCCCGGTCGATATCTCCTGGCAGCGGATCTTGCCACCTTCAGGATTCGCCGACGTGGGCCGCGGGCACATCTTCGAGAGCGAAGTCGCATGGTTGGCCGCCGAGGGAATCACCAATGGTTGCTCGTCGTTGCGGCTCGACATCTACTGCCCTGTGGAGTCGGTCACTCGGGCCCAAATGGCCTCGTTCCTGGTCAGGGCCCTCGCCGACATGGAACCTTCGCAATCGAACCGCTTCGCCGATGATGACGAATCCGAGCACGAGCCAGAGATCAATGGGATCGCCGATGCGGGGATCACGGGCGGATGCAACTCGGCGAACCTTTCCCTTTTCTGTCCCGACGACGCTGTGACGCGTGCCCAGATGGCGACCTTCCTCTACCGAGCACTCGACCTACCACGAGCTACCACGGACACCTTCACCGACGACGACGGCTCGGTTCACGAATCGGCGATCCAGTCGATCGCCGCTGCCGGGATCACGCGGGGTTGCGACGCTGTGGACCTCTCCCTCTTCTGCCCCGGTGAGCCGGTTACCCGCGCCCAGATCGCGGGCATGCTGTCGAGAGCGCTGGACGGAGGCTGAGATCGGCCGCATAGGCTCGCGGAACGCCGCCCAGGAGGATCACTTTGGTTCCTGAGGAGCCGGCTTCCGCTGCCGGCTGCCTAATCCACTACGTCTTGGTGGCCCGCAACAGAACGATCGACACGACGGCCCTCGCCTCGGCTGCGAGTGGTCTGCGCCGCTATGCCGCAGTAGGCCGTCCGAACCAGGTGGTCAGAGCGTCGAGGAAGCTCTGGGTCCGTGAGGTCTCCTGCCCAGGCGACATGCCCGTCGGGTCGGATCAACACGGCCGGGGGCGCAGCGATCTCGCCGAGGACCGGGAGCTCCCAGGCGCCGTCATGTCTGGCGTCGACCAACCGGACTCGATCCGCCCAAGGAGAAATGTCGAAACCGCCGGGTTCACCGAGGTTGAGGAGCACGGGCCGGGCGTCGTGCAGCAGGGTGAACACGCGCCTGGGACCGTCGGCGGTGTGCAGGTCGAGGTCGGGCATGCGCCGCCCGAGCAGCGGGTGTCCCTCGCCGAGGTCGTAGTGGATGTCGAGACCGGAGATCATCGCGGCGATGCGCTTGCGCGGCTCGTCCATGCTGAGCATGTCGAGCACGGTGTCGCGGAGCGCCTGGCTGCGCTCGTCGATGCGGGCGAGCGCGACCTGCGCCATGGTGTTCTGCAACACCCGGGCACCGACCGGATGCCGTTCGGCGTGGTAGGTGTCCAGGAGGCTCTCGGGTGACGTCTTGTTGACCACCTGGGCCAGCTTCCATCCCAGGTTCACGGCGTCCTGCACACCCGTGTTGAGGCCCTGCCCACCTTGCGGGCCGTGCACGTGTGCGGCGTCGCCGGCGAGCAGCACACGTCCCTCGCGGTAGGACGCCGCCTGCCGGGTCATGTCGGTGAATCGGGAGATCCACGTGGGGCTGTGCACCCCGTAGTCCGTCCCGTAGGCAGCGACGAGCGCCTCGCTGAGGTCCTGCAGGGTGGGCTCACTGGTGTGCTCGACGTGCTTCTCGAGCAGCACGACCCCGTACGGCCCTCCGCCCTCCTCCCGGTTGACGGGACCGATGCCACCACCCTCGGGGCGCATGCCGACCTCCGGCTCCTCGTCCATCTCGGCCTCGGCGATCAGGAAGCTGCTCGTCGGGTCCCACCCGGGAAAGTCGATGCCGGCCGCCTTGCGGATCAGGCTGCGCCCTCCGTCGCACCCGACGAGGTACTCGGCTCGGATGGTCGTGTCGTCGGACACCTCGACGTCGACGCCGGTGTCGTCCTGGGCGAAGCCCACCACCTCGCAGCCACGAAGGATCGGGACCCCGAGCTCACCGACCCAGCCGGCCAGGATGGGCTCGAAGCGGCTCTGCCAGAGCGCAAGGATGTAGTTGTGGCGCGTGGGGAAGTCGCTGATGTCCAAGAAGGTCCCGGCGTAGCCCACGAACGGATGCGTTTGGCCCTCCGAGAGGAAGCGCTCCTCGACGCCACGCTGATCGAGCACCTCGATGGTGCGCGAGTGAAGACCCCCGGCTCGCTTGCCGTCGAGATCCTGGCTGGTGCGTCGTTCGACGATGACGACGTCGATCCCCGCCAACTTCAGCTCGGCCGCAAGCATCAGCCCGGTCGGGCCACCTCCTGCGATCACCACGGCATGTTCGGTCATCGCCTTATCGCCGGCAGCACGCCGTGTCGCCACTGTCGTCCGAAGCGTTGATCGGCTCCATGAGATCTCTCCCCGGCGTCTTGATGCAAGGCCCAATCCGCTACGTCGCGGATGACTCCTGTGCTCAGGATGCGAGCACGCCACGGTCAAGTGAAGCGAGATAGCCGATTTCTGCAAGCTCCCGCGACTGACCTAACCCCGCATTGGTGCCCCGCGAAGCGATCATCGCCGCTGCCTCGCGCCGAAGTGGTCGAACTCGACGCCAGTACTGTTCGGTCTGAGCCGGCCGGGGTCCTGAACTACCTCTCGATGTCTACCCGAATGAACGGGGCTGGCCTCGTCGGGTGATTCGCCGGACCATCGGCGATGACAGCGCCGTCGAAGGTCACCACGCCAACCGCAGTGGCGGCCCGGATCTTTGTGATGCTCCCCGGGGCGTTGACGGTCGTCTCCAGAGCGACCGCGACCCGTCCAGGTCACGTCGAATGTCACTTCGTGGACAATGCCGAAGATGTCGGTGGCGACCCCAGAGCCGACCGCGGTAATCCTCCTCAGCGGTCGGACGCTGGTGATGGTCGCCGGAACCGTTGGCGCTCCCCAGCTGAATGAAGTGCCGTCAGGGCAAACCGCCAGGAATTGGACTCTCACCGTCGGCTCCGGATCCTCGGTGTCAGGTGACTCGAAGTCGCGCGTGGGCTTCACCAACAGCGTTCCCTCCGCGACCGAGCCGTCGGCGCACTCGTGCGGCACCGCCCAGAAGGCCTCGGCCGTCTCCTCGAAGAAGGACGACCTCTGTGCGGCTGCCGCCGTGGAGAGCGTGAGCACGCCTACCAGCGCCAGCGGCAGGACGATCCATCTGCGCCACCTGTGACTCGCGAGAACATGTCGGTACCTCCACGACAGGAGTCGGTTGGTGACGGATTCGGAATCTCCGTACGCACCTTGTCATCACCAGCTACGGATCCGCCGAACGTCGTGGTTCGCACGGCCCGCCAAGATGCGAGGCAGCTCCGTGGGCGACTGCGGCGCTTGGTCGGTAGATAGGGTCGGCGAGCGATACCGGGCGCTCGCGCCGGACACCCGACCGAAGGGGACAGATGTCACCGATCAAACGCAGCTTCGACGTAGCTGTCGTCGGGGTCAGTTCGGCCGGTGTGGCTGCCGCCCTCGCCGCGGCGCGCACCGGGCGGGCGCTGCGTCATCGCCTGTCGATCGCCCTGGTCTACGACCATCCGCGGACCACGGGAGGGATGCTCACCAACGGCGTGTGTTCCACCGACATCCGCCCTCCCTTTTCGACGACCATCCCCAACGGGCTGTTCCGAGAGTTCATCGACCGAGTCGCCCAGCACTATCGACGCAGCCGCCCCGACACCACCGGCGTCGATATGGCTCGCTTCAAAGAGGGTCTCATCTACGAGCCCGAGGTGGCATTCAGCGTGGTCAGGGCAATGCTCTCCGAGGAAAGCGATGTCGAGGGCATGGCGGGGATGGTCGTCCACCGCGCCCTCACCGATGGAAGCCGTGTCGTCGGGGTTCGCTTTCGGAGGCGCAACCGGGGGGATCTGGTCGACGTGATGGCTCCGGTGATCATCGACGCCACCGTCGAAGGAGACGTCCTCGCTTCTGCCGGCGAGGAGGGAGCAGACTGGGTGGTGGGAAGGGAGGCGGTCAAGGCGCTGAAGGGTCGGCGCGACGTCCACCCAGCAACCCGGAGACGCGGCGAACCGCATGCCGGCAGGATCATCGTCTACCCCCGTACCCAGGAGCGGATCGGGGGTGACGGCGGCGGCGACCAGAGATCCCAGTCGTTCAACAACAGGGTCACGGCTCAGCACGACGGGTGGGTGCCGGAGGGGTGGCCGGGCCGTCCCCCAGCCGGCTACCCGGATAACCGTCCCTTCTACGAGATGATGCTGCGAGCACCGCTCGCCTGGGGCCGCGCCGCTCCCCACCTCGGGGTTCCGGCGGGGAGGTGGGTTCAACAGGTGCTGCCAAACGGCAAACTCGACCTCAATCTCGACCCGATCGGGATGAATCAGGGCTACGTGAAGGGATCACGGTCGGAGCGAAGAGCAATCGCGACGACGGATCCGGAACTTCGAACTCGGCTACCTCTATCACCTTCGCTACGTCCTCGGTCATTCCCGCCTCGGACTTAGCGACGACTACCCGGACTCATGGCCCGCGATCCATCGTCTGGCGGTACCGCACTACCCGCCCGAGCTCTATGTGCGCGAGGGGCGCCGGATGGTGGGGGAATATGTCTTCTCCGAGTGGGATTGCCGGCGAGCGAAGGGTGGCCTTCGCCCGGCGCCGCCCGGTCGACGCGACATCGTTGCCATCGGCGAATACCCGATGGATTCGCATTGCGTGACCGAGATCCTGCTCGAGGAGTCGCATGAGTTCGGCGCCCGGGTCTGTGAGGGTGCCTTCTGGTTGTCGGCGACCGCCCCCTTTCAAGTTCCATACGGGGCAATCCTTCCCAATCGGCTCGACGGGCTGCTGGTACCCGTGGCGGCTTCGGCGACCCATGTCGGCTATTCGGCGCTGCGCATGGAGCCGGTACGCATGGCCCTTGGCCAGGCGGCCGGAACGGCGGCAGCGCTGGCGGTCCATCTCGACATCCCACCGCGCCGGGTCCCGATCGCCCGCCTCCAGTACCGGCTTGCGGGTCAGGGCCAGATGCTTCGCTATTGGTCTGACCTGCCCTGGTACTCCCGATATCGGTCGGCCAAGAACCACCAGGACTTTGCAGCCCTGCAGTTGCTCGGCGGGCGTGGGATGCTGCTGGGTTCGGCGGGCAACTACCAGGTCCATCCGAGCGCAGCGGTCACCGGAAGCCAACTGACCGACCTGCTCGACAGGCTTGGTCGACGTCCGAGTGGGTTGGACCAGCGCCGTGGTGTTTCCCGCTCGAGGTTTGCACGCGAGGTGGTGGCTGCTCTGGATCTCCCAGAACCGCGCCTTGCAGAACCCACCTTCACCGACGTCGCCCGCTCACATCCGGCCTACTCCGCAGTCGAAGCTCTGGTGGCGCGCCGATATCTACGACCCAGGAAGTCTGATCCGACCTTCAACCCAGACGGCACCACGACACGAGCTTTCGCCGCACGAGTACTCGCCCGGCACGTCATTGCTGGTGCGGGTTAGGACGCGATCGGTCTGTTGAGACCACTCGCTTGTCACCCCGTTCGGTCACGGGCGTTCAACGGAAGGTCCGCGCTGCTTTCAACAGCAGGGTCCTGTTGGCGCCGTCGGAGTGGTGCCAGGCGGCTGCATCTCGAACGAGTTTCTCGATGCCTGCTTCCTTCATGAAGCCCCACCCTCCGTGCAGTTCCAACGAAGTGGTGACAACCTCCCAGGTGACTTCCGATGCGAAGACTTTGGGCAAGGAGGCCATTGTCGGGACCCAAGCATCCTCTCCGCTGTCAGCGGCGCTCGCCGCCTCCCGGATGTAGGCGCGTGCCGCACCGATCAGCATGACCATGCGGGCAAGGTCCTTGGCGATCACGTCGTGATCTATCAAGGGTGAGCCACCCTGGACACGGGTCTTCGTCCACTCGAGAGTTGTGTCGTACGCCGCTTCCGCGATCCCCAGGGCGCTGGCAGCCGCGTATGCATTGCTTGCAGGGAAGAAGGTGGTCAACACGTCGAACCCTCTGCCTGGATCGCCCACCACGTTCCCCTCAGGCAGCATGCAGTCCTCGAAGATCAGTTCCGCGTTGTTGACCAACCGCTCGCCCATTTTGTCGTGGACGATGCCTGTCGTGAAGCCGGGAGTCGAGCGAGGGACGAGAAAGCAGGTGGAGCCAGAGACGAGACTCTTGGTTGGATCGGTCTGGGCGAATACGAGGTACAGAGAGGCCCGATTTCCCAGCGAGATGAAGTGCTTCCTTCCGTTGAGAATCCAGCCGTCCTCTGTCTTCTTGGCATTGGTCGAGAAACGCATCTCGGGATCGTCTCGGGGAAGGAAATAGTCCGACGAGCGCCCAGGCTCGGTGATTCCGATTGCTAGGAGGTACCTCGGGTCTTCGCGGAAGTCCGGTAGGAACCGCGCACGCTGGTCGGGGGTGCATGCGGCCTGGATCGTCTGAACGATCTTCAGAGTCTGGGCCAAGATCACCGCGACTCCGACGTCTCCTCGGGCAACCTCCTCGATCACGATCGCAGTCGACAGACAGTCGATTCCCTCGCCCCCGAACTCCGGATCCAACGTGAGTGTGCGGAGGCCACGTGCATCGGCCTCCTCGACGATCTCCCATGAGAAGCAGTCGGCGGGGTCAATTCTTCGGTCGAGCTCGGCGGATCTCGGTCTCACCACCTCGTCGACGAACGATCTAGTTCGGGAAACGAGTTCTCTTTGTTGATCCGTCAGCATTCTCGTTTCGCCACCCGCTCTGCAGGCAACCGATCAGGCATGACCGATCTCCCCACCCGGGGAGCCCGGATAGCGGTGTTGAGCCGAAACCCCGGTGAAGGACGCGAACACAACACATCCCTCCGGATATTCGAACGGCCCGTGGATCACCTCTCGGCCGGCGAAGCAGTAGTCGCCGGCACGGAGGGGAACACCACCAACGATCTGCACACCCTCGAGGACCACGATCGAATGTTCGCTGTCATGGGCGTGGGCCGGTTCGACATATCCGGGGGGGAATTTCACCAACAGGTCCAACCGTCCCTTGGCCGCATCCTGGCGGTACACCTTTACAAGTACGCCGCTACCAAGAGTGAGGAGGTCGGTGTCTTCCTCCCATTGCAGATCCCAGCGTTTGCCGGTAACGAAGCTGTTTGTCATCGAGCCTCCCTGGTCGGGTGCCGGCGCTCTATGAAGAGACGCCGACGATGATCGGAACGACCTCGCGCTTCCACACATCTACGAGGCCTTCGGGACAGATCTTGAGGTTGCCGATGTCCACCGGAAGCCCGACGAACCCCAGGGTGGGAAAGGGGGACGGCATGTCGCAGCCGAGACTGCGGACGGTCTCGTTGAGCGAACGGATCTGAGCCGCCACCTCCTTGTAGGGCCGCTCGGAAAGAAGGCCGAACAACGGAAGCTCCAACAATCCCCTGACTTCGCCGCGCTGGACACACACAAACCCACCACCGGAATCGGCCAGAACGTTGGCAGCCATGGTCAGACCGTCTTGACCGCCGCCGGGAAGGTCCGCCACTTCGGACGTCGCCGGTAATCGCGGTGGATGTGATCATGTGCCCCGGCTCGATCAACAGGATCGGCTCACCAGCCGTGGGAACGACCAGAGAGCGGCCCCGTCGAAGATGAAGAGGTCCTCACGGGATGGCCCGAGAGACACCCAGCCGGTTCGGTCGACGAAAAAACCGGAGAGGTATCGAGGCTGCCGCCCATCTTGGTATTTCCATACACGATGAGGGCGTCGAAGCGATCCGCTTGCATCATTGCCTGGACCCGTCTGGCCCGAGTCCCAATATCCGCTTCGAGCTCCGTATTCAAGCTCGTCACTTAGCGCTAAATCGTCAGGTGAGCGATGAACTCGTATCCGGCTTCGTCCAGACTGCCGACGCCTGTATAGCCACCGATCAGCTCGACCGGTTCGAAAGAGTCGACATTACGAAGCCAATGTTTCTTGCCGGCCGGAATGAACTGAAGAGTCCCCGGACCCGCCTCGTGCTCTTCGCTTTCGCCTGCACCGACAATGCATCGGCCGCGGATGACGTACAGGAATTCGTCAGCACCGGGATGCGTGTGGATCTCGTGTGCGGCTCCCGGCTCGAACAGAGTCCGAAATACGCAAACGCTCCCATGTCCAGACGATTCTCGGTTCAAGATGAAGCGTATGTCCATCTTCCGCCAGCCCTGATCTGCCGTTACAGGGGCCGGTGAGAAATCTGAAACGTGGGTCACGTAGTTGTCGTCGGACCGAACGATCATGGTCAACCTCGCTTCGTCGAAGTCTGTTTAGTGCATCCTATAACATATCGGACTCTGTCAACGCACGAAATTCGCACTCCTACCAGCGGATGGCGCCTCGTCCGATGAGAGCGCCCGATGTCAAGTCGGCATGGAGACTCAGCACGTCCTGGGCAGCGACCTGCCGTCCGACGACGGCGTGTACGCGCCCGCTTGCGACGAGTTCCGTGGCCGCCATCACCTCCGCCCTCGAGGCGTATTTCGATCCTAAGACCGTGAGTTCCTGCAGCACCAGGTGCCTGGGAGTAATCGCGGTGCTGATGCCTGGGAATGTTGTCAGCACAGCCAGGCGGCCGCCCGATCCGAGCGATCCCATTGCCCATCGCAGGGACGCTTCGGTCCCGACCAGATCAATGATGACGTCTGGCGGCGGGCCCGACCACGAGCCACCCAGGGCGTCGAAGTCGCCCGAGTCAACCGCGTCGAAACCGAGGTCGCTCAGAGCCGCGAGCTTTCGATCGCCGACGTCGAGGCCTATGACGTCACCACCGCACAAGCGGCCACCTGCACCACATGGATCCCCACACCACCTGCCGCGCCGATCACCGCGACCCGATCGCCGGGACCGATCTCGCAACGCCGCCGGCAGACGTGCACCGCAGTGGCCACGGCATCTGGAATGACAGTGGCCGCAACCGGATCCAGGGACTGGGGATCTCGAGGACGTTCTGACTGGGTAGAACGGTGAAAGGCGCATAGCCGCCGTCGCGGTGAACGCCGACCCAACCGGCAAGATTTATGCAGCGCGGCTCAGCACCGGCAAGGCATCGGTGGCACGAACCGCAGGCGAGATAGAAGTAGGCGACAACCCGACGCCCGATGAGCTCGCTACCACGGCCGGGCCCTGCATCGACGACGCGGCCCACCAACTCGTGGCCAGCAACACGCGGCAAGAGGTCCTCCGAGTTGGCCAGGTCCCCCCTGATGCAATTCAAAACGGTCACCCAACGCCACACGCCTCGACTTGGATCATGACCTCGTTCTCAGCGGGCGTGGGACGCCCGAATTGCTCCCAAACGGGGTCGGCACCCCAGCGGTGCACCCGGAAACCGCGTCGGTTCACCTGGTGAGTCAGTGCTAGAGAGAGGCGCGCTCGTCCCCGACGTCGGTCGGGATGCTGGGGATTGGGGCATCGTCTCTTGATCGAACCCGGAGAGACTATCCCGGGCCGACCTCGGCGGATTCCAGCGGCAGGTTGACATGCTCGTACTGGATCTGGTGGGCACGCCTCAGATCCCGCGCCTCAAACGCATCGAGCAGCGCGTAATGATCGACGATCGCCCGTCTGCGAAGCTCGGGGTGCAGACGTTGAGCCTGGGCGACAAAGACACCACCGGCAGCTTCCAAGGCAGCCAGCATCGTGCCCAAGGCGCTTGGTTCGGGTCGCCCGATGGAAGACGATGTGGAAACGGCTGTTGAGCTGAACCCAACTGCCCAGATCCTCTCTCTCGACAGTTGATCGGCGAGGTCGCGCGCCGCTGTCAACTCCTCCTCCTTGATGTTGGCCATGGCCCGCTTCAGGGCAACCTTCTCAATGGCGCGCCGAACCTCGACCATCTCCACCATCTCGTCCCAATCCAGTCCACGGACCGTCCCAATTCGGTGACTGTCAAGGGTGATGAGGCCTTCGCCTGCCAGATCGGCATCGCCTCTCGTACCGGCGTGGTGCTGACGTTGAGCTGCGTTGCGATCTCGGTTTGGACGAGACTCGAGCCAGCCGGGAGATCACCCCGATGATCGAGGACCTGAGCGCATCCCGTACCAGGTCAACGATCGTCCCAGGTCTCGATCCGGCCAGATCGAGCCGGAGACCCTCGCCCGACTTGAGGGTCAGCGGTCCGGCTGGCTGGGTCGAACGAACCAATGTTCAGTCCTGATCAGAGGCGGTAATATGGGCCACGGCCGAGGCTTCGACCTCGACCTCTCATGTATCATATCAACTATAGATCTCAGCTCTCTGCACCGTGTCTGATCGCAATCTGCTCCTGAAGGGCGGACGGGTCTATCTCTTTACCCTGAAATCGGCCATCTCCCGCTCGGGGACGTGCTGATCGCAGGCAGCGAGGTCGTCCGCGTTTCCCAAAGCATCGACGAACCCGATGCCGAGGTGTTTGACGCCTCGAACATGATCGCCATCCCCGGGTTCATCGATACCCACCGCCACACTTGGCAGACAGCAATCAAGAGCATGTCCTCGGACTGGTCGCTACCCGAGTACTTGGCGGCATCCGGGGCCGAATCGGGCCCCGATTCAGTCCCGAGGACGTCTATGCCGCAACGCTGCTCGGGGCGACGGAAGCGCTCAATGCCGGCGTCACCACGCTCGTCGACTGGGCGCACATCATGAATTCGCCGGAACACGCTGACGGTTCGGTGGCCGCGCTCAAGGAGTTCGGCGGGCGCGAAGTTTTCGCCCATGGGACGCCGAACGACGAGCAGATCGCCGAGTGGTACATCGATAGCACGATCCCCCACTCCGAAGACATACGGCGTGTTCGGGCGGAGCACTTCCCAACGATGACGGTCGGCGACCCTGATGATGGCGGCCCGGGGCCCGCAGCACACCACGCCCAAAACCAGCGCCGGCGACTGGCGCCTCGCCCGTGAGCTCGGGGTGCGGATCACGACTCACGCCGGCGAAGGCGCGTGGTCGCTGCGTCACCAGCCGGTGTTGAGACTCCATGAACAGGGCGTGCTCGGCCCCGACACAACATTTGTTCACGGCAACCAGTTCACGGACAACGATCTACGGCTCATCGCCGATAGCGGCGGCTCCATCTCGATCTCCCAAGAGGTCGAAATGCACATGGGTTTGGGTTTTCCGATAACCGGCCGGTCGCTGCAGCACGGAATCGTCACCAGCCTTTCAGTGGACGTACCGGTCACCGTCGGGGCGACATGTTCTCGGTCATGCGGTGCGCCCTGGCTACCGAGCGGGCCCTGGTGAATGAGCAGTCGATCCGGAGGGTGGAGATGGTGGAACGGCTGACCATCACGACAGACACCATCCTGCGAATGGCGACCATCGACGGTGCCAGATCCGTGGGCTCGATGACCGTGTGGGAACGATCACCCCCGGGAAAGAGGCTGACATCGTCTTGATCAGGGCCGACGACCTGAATCTGGCCCCGCTCAACCAGCCCGTGGCTTCGGTCGTGGTCATGGCGCACCCGGGGAACGTCGACTCGGTCCTCGTGGCGGGCCGCTTCGTGAAGAAGCACGGAACGATGATTTCGGTCGATGCTTCGTCGGTCATCGAACGAGCTACCCGATCCGCGACTCCCTTCTGGAGCGGGCAGGTGTCGGTACCGACTACCGCCCCGACGACATCGAGGCTTGGAGCAAGCTGTAGAGGCTCATCCGCTGACCGCCCGCTTACGTGACGAATAGAGAGCCACGCCGACAATCACCACGACGCCTTTGACTATCAGGTGGGCGAACCTGCTCACGCCCATCAAATTGAAGACGTTGAAGAGCACGGTCAAGATGAGCACACCGGCGATGGTCCCCTCGATACGGCCCTTCCCTCCGCCGAATGCCGTGCCACCGATCAATACGGCAGCGATGGAATCGAGCTCCATCCCTTCGCCGGCAGCGGTGTCTCCAGTGCCGATCCTGGCCAACAGGGCGAGGCCGGCGACAACCGCCAACACGCTGCACGCGATGTAGGCGCGACCTTCTACCCCCTTCGACCTGATGCCGGCGAGGCGCGAAGCTCTGCGATTACTGCCGACCGCGTACACCCTCCGGCCATAGGTCGACCTCCCAGCCCGAAAGCAAGGACGGCCGCCAGTACCAGCGCCACGATCACGATGATCGGGATCCCCACCAGACGACCGTCGGAGAGCTGGCGGAAGAGGTCGGTCACATTGCTTCGAGGCGCACCACCGGTGTAGATCAGGTTGAGACCCCGAGAATCAGCAGCGTCCCCAACGTCGTCACCAAGGCATCGGTCCCCACCCGAACTATGAGCAGGTAGTGAACCAATCCGATCACGAGACCCACCCCGATGACCACAAGGACGGTGGGAATGATCATGGCGTTGCTGTCCCGCATCAGGCTGCCGCCGATGACGGTCGTCGTCGCAATCACCGCCCCCACCGACACATCGATCCCGCCGACGAGGATCACAAGCGTCTGGCCGAGTGCGACGATCATGAGTGGGGCGGCCTGCCGCAGGATGTTGACGAGGTTCGTCGTGCTTAGGAAGTCCGAAGAGATCAGGTCGATAACGACCAGTGCGATGAGAATTGCCCACGGCCCATAGACGGCCCATTTCCCCGGAGTGCGTTGAAGCGCCGGACCGGAGGGAGTACTGCTTCGCCCTTGGACGTGTCCATCAGGCCGCCTCCTCGGCGTGTCGCCGAATTCTCGCTTATGAAGGCCCGAGCTTCTCCAGCCAGGCGGCGCGTCGTGGCGGCAGCGAGCACAACGGCGATCAAAACGATCACGCCCTTGAAGACGATCTGGGTGAACGAGGAGACACCCGACAGGTTCATCACATTGTTGAGGATCGCGATGATTGCGACACCGCCGATGGTGCCCCCGACCCCACCCCGGCCACCGGTGAGCACAGTACCCCCGAGCACCACGGCCGCGTCGATCCCAGTCGAACCCAACGCCGGAGAGTGGCTCGCCTGCGCCCATGCGGGTGGACATTGCGATCCCGGCAACCGCGGCGAGAAAACCACAGGCGACGTAGGCAATGAGCTTCACCCTGTCGACGCGAACGCCGGAGCTACTTGCCGCCTGCTCCGAGCCACCCACCGCATAGAGATCGAGGCCGAACACGGTGCGATTCTGGATGATCAAGGCAATCGCGGCGATGAAGGCGTAGAGAAAGAAGAGGATCGGGATCGGCCCAATCCAACCGAACCCGATGTCGTTCATGATCTCCGCAGGCTTGCCGAAGTTGGATTGGTCGGTATACAGAAAGGTGATGCCGGTAACGATGCTGGCCGAGCCAAGGGTCACAATCAACGCCGGCACCCGTGTAGAATGATCACCACCCCATTGAACAAACCGATGAGGAGGCCGGCGGCGAGGACGACAGCGATGGCCAACGGCACATTGGCGGCTTCACCGGCCACGATGCCCATGAGCGCGGTATTCGAGAGACTGATGGTCGCCGCCACGGCGAGATCCACGCCGGCGATGAGGATCACCAAGGTTTGGCCGACCGCCACTATCCCAAGCGGGATCATCTGACGGAGTACGTTGGTCAGGTTGCGTGGTGTCAAGAAGGGCTCTGCGATGAGCGAAGCCGCCAGCACGATCGCAGCCACCAACAGCCAGAGCCAACCTGGGCCAGTCCAGCGTGTGATCGACCGCCGACGCCTATCCACGACGGGGTCCGGGTTGCCGAGCGGTGCCGTCACCCTCGCGGTCAAGAGGCGCCCTCATCACTCTTGACGCCGAGAATGAGTGTGATCAGATCTTCCTCGCTCGCCATGTCTGACTCAGTCAACGAGTTGTTCTCGAGGGTTGCGACGATCCGACCCTTCGACATCACCACGATCCGATCGCTGAGGTGGAGGATCTGGGTAGCTCCGACGAGATGAGCATTACCGCGGTGCCCTCATCGGCCAAACGGCGAATCGTCTTGTAGATCTCCGCTTTGGCGCCGATGTCTACCCCTCGGGTCGGCTCGTCCAAGATCAAGACACGAGATCCTTTGGCCAGCCACCTGCCCAACACCACCTTCTGCTGGTTCCCACCGCTGAGGTTGGTGACCACGGTTCCGTTGCTTGGAGTTCGAATGTTCAGGGAGTCGATCTGCTCATTTGCCAGCGCACTCTCCGATTTCTTGTCAATGATCCCGTACCTGCTCAACCCGGCAAGCTGGGGCAGTCCGATGTTCTGCTTGACGCCCAGGTCCATCACCAAACCCTCGGCCAGTCGGTCCTCGGGTACGAGAGCGATGCCGCGTGCCACGGCGTCAGCCGGCTCGCGTACTTTGCTCACCTCACCGTCGATCAGGACCTCGCCAGACCGCCTCTTGATGGCACCCACCAGCGCCTTGGCGACATCGGTCCGCCCGGCGCCGATCAGACCGACGAAGCCAAGGACCTCGGACTCCCGCAACTCGAAACTGATGTCCTCTGCTCGACCCGGAACTGTCAGGCCCCGCACCTCGATCACCGTCCGGCGCTCAGCGCCATCGGCAACCCGGGGGGGGAACATGTGGGCGAGATCACGCCCGATCATCGCCCGGATGACTTCGCTCGCCGTGACGTCGGCAACAGCGGCCGTAAGCGACACCTTGCCGTCCTTGAGAACGGTCACCTCGTCGGCAAGCGCGAAGACCTCGTCGAGGTTGTGCGTGATCAGGACCACGCTGACTCCGCGATCCTTGAGATCGCGCACCACAAGGTGTAGCCGTTCGATCTCGGTGATTGACAGCGACGAGGTCGGCTCGTCGAGCAGAATCATTCGTGCATCCAGACTCAGAGCCTTGGCAATCTCCACCAATTGACGCTGAGCGATGCTGAGCCGCTCAACCGGCGTGGTCGGATCGATGGCCGCTCCAACCACCGGTAGCCAAGTGTCGGCCACTTTCCGCACGCTGCCATTGGCGACGAGTCCCCAACCGGTTGGCTCGCGACCGAGAACCAAATTCTCTTCCACGGTGAGCATGGGCACCAAGGTGGGCTCCTGGTAGACCACGGCGATGCTGGCGTTCATCGCATCGCGTGGCGTGGCAAATGAGATCTCGCTCCCGTCGAGATAGAGGGTTCCATGATCCGGGGCATGGACCCCGGCGATGATCTTGACGAGTGTGGACTTGCCGGCACCGTTCTCCCCACCACGGCGTGGATCCGACCGAGCTGAATTCGGCGTCAACCGCCGACAGGGCATGGACGCCGTCGAACTGCTTGGAGACCTGTTCTACCTTGAACAAGGTTCGTTCATGCTCCCAGTGATGCGAAGCCTCCCCGATTGAAGCATGGCGGAGGTGCCCACCTCCGCCACGCTTCCTACCGAATCACGAGTGTCGTTTCTCGATCTGCTCCCTACTCGGGCAGCCATTCCTCGGGCAGGTCCCACCAGTTCCACCACTCATCGGAACCTGGGGTATCCGGGGCGATGTACTGCTCAAGGTTTTCCATGTCCAGCGCCTCGACCGGGTCGTACCAGTTCTTGGGAACCTCGATTCCGGAGAGAGTTGCCGCACAGGCATCGACCGCCAGGGCTCCGAACGTCAGCGGCCGATTCACGATCACGCCCGGGATCGACTCGTCCTGCACCTGGCGGATCCACCCTTGGAGGCTGTCTCCGGTCCACACCTGAACCTCGTCCAGCCGACCTGCCTCCGACACGGCTTCGTAGGCGCCCTGCTGCTGGATGCCGCTGTCGGCGATGACTGCATCGATCTGGTCGTAGGCCTGGAGCCAGTTCTCCATGATCGTTTTGCCCTCGTCACGTGACCACCCGGTGTACTCGACAGCGAGAACCTCGATATCCGGATAGTTGGCGAGGACCTCCTCGTGGCCACGCCGGGCCTCCTCGGCGGGACCCGTGCCGGCGGCACCCTCGAGCAGTACCACTTGACCCTCACCACCGAGCATCTCAGCAGCGGCCTCCGCCTGGATCGTGCCGATGTCGTATGTCCGGATGTTGATGTGGCTGACGAAGTCCTCTGTCGTGACATCGCGCTCTTGGATGATGACCGGCACACCGTCCGCCATTGCTTGCTCGATGGCCGGGTTCACCGCCTCCTCAGACGTGGCGGCGACGATCAGGCAGTTCACTCCCCGAACCAGCAGATCCTCGATGTCCGACACCTGCTTGTCCGGACTGTCATTGGCATCGGTGCGCGCCACCTCCGAGATCTCGGAATACTCCGATGCGGCCCACTCTGTGAAGTTGTTGACAAAGACGCGGGCCGAGTTCGAGAGAGAAGCGTCCGAATAGCCAATGACCCAAGGCGGTTCGGTCACGTACTGGGCGGTGTCCTGCATCTCGTCGGTTTGCGGCACCTCAACGCGCATTTCGAACGCAGAACCCCCCGCGGTCGTATCACTTGCGCCCCCCCGCGGTCGTATCACTTGCGCTCCCCGCCGCGGTCGTGTCACTGGCGCCCCCCGCCACGGTGGTGTCACTGGCGCCCCCCGCCACGGTCGTGTCACCGGCGCCACCGCCACAAGCCACGACGACGAACGCCATCACGACCGCCAAGAGCACCGCTGTCCTTCGCTTGTCGCCCATTGATCCTCCTCCGCTATTCGTTGTTCTCCGCAGCGCTTTCTATAGAGTGCAGTCTATAGCTTTCTCCACTGCTCACCAGGAAAACCTCCCAAAACGTCCGAATCCTGCATCCTATAGAGTGCCTTCGCCGTGCCCACTTTCGAAACCAGTGACGGAGTCCAACTCCATTACTCCGAGGCGGGCGGCGGGCGACCGGTGGTCTTCGCCGCTGGATGGGCGATGGACGCCACGTGGTGGAGGCACCAAGCCGAGCTCGCCTCTGATCACCACATCATCACGTTCGACCCCCAGCGCAGGGCGGGTCGGAGAAAGTGGAGCGGGGTTTCCGTCTCGGTCGAGGCGCTCAGGACATCCGGCAGCTGCTCGACCTCCTCGACCTGGAGGACGTCACATTGGTCGCGTGGTCTCGGTCGAGCAGCGTTGCCCTCGCCTACTGGGAGCTATTCGGTCCTCACCGTCTCGGTCGCCTCGTGCTCATCGGGATCACCCCGAGCATGCAGAGACGACCCGACTGGGAGTGGGGGTTCACCATCGACCCGTCCGAGTTCCAGCGACAGATCATCGCTGATCACGAGGGGGTCGTCAGAGGAGTAATCGAGAGACTCCTCCTCGTCGCTCCGAGCGGAGAGGTAGCAGAACAGATGGTGCGCTCCGCCATGTCGACCCCTCCGCTCGCCGGAGCCAGGATGCTCGACGACCACGGTGTGGTCGATTGGCGCGACATGCTCGACACCATCTCGCTTCCAACTTTGGTCTGCGTCGGGCGCCACGACCTAAATGCCCCGCTGGCTGCCGCTGATTACGTGGCCAATGCGATCCCCGGTGCCGAGTTGGTGGTCTTCGAGCAGAGCGCACACGCCCCCTTCTTCGAGGAGCCAGACCGCTTCAATCAGGTCTTGGTCGACTTCATCAACGAGCACACGACTGCTGCCGAGGACAGGTGAGCGAGCGTTGGATGACGCACCCAGACAGCGAATGATGCGCCGCTTTGCAGAGGCTGTCAGGGACCGCATCTCGGATGGGACCGGGTCGAGTCCGGGTTCGACTCCGAATGAGCAGCGAGACTGGGGCGCACCGGAAGCGGAGGAGCCGGGTGACACCTGACCTAGCCAACAGACTGACCGCGGCCGAGAGTTCGGCAACCGTCGCGCCACTCCAGATCTCTCAGGTCAATGGTGTTCGGTCGCGGCGACTTCTCTTGACGAATGGTTGTGTCATCACCATGGATCCCAAGATCGGTGACTTCACTCGAGCCGATGTCTTGATCGAAGGGGACCGAATCGCAGCAATCGGACCGGATCTTCCTAGGGCAACCGAGCAACTTGACCTGGTCATCGATGCGACCGACATGATCGTCGTGCCCGGTTTTGTAGATACCCACCGTCATATGTGGCAAGGGACTACGGAGAATGCTGCCGAACGTCGAATTTCCCGTCTATTTGGGTCTGCGCAACGCACTTGCGGTCCGATATCGACCAGAAGACACCTATGCAGGCACCCTCGTCAATGCCCTCGGAGCCCTCCATGCCGGGGTCACCACGGTGCTCGACCTCTCCCACAACACGCGCACATCCCGGCACGCAGACGCCGGCGTTGACGCACTCGAGTCGGCGGGAATCCGTGCGATCTTCGCCTACGCCCCACCGGAAGCGGGTGACTGGGACCGACAGTGGCCAGACGACTTGGCCAGGATCAAGGGTGAGAGGTTTGACGATGACGGAGACATGCTGACCCTGCGCATGGCGCAGCGGTGCTTCTCCGACGTTGACAACCTCACCGCAGAGCGGATCCGGGTGGCGGCGCGATCTGGGCATCGGCATGACTGTCGATCCGGTGGCTTGGGAGGAGGGGTCGGAGCGGATCCTCGCTCTCGCCGGCGAGGATCTGCTTGGACCCGACCTGGCTTTCGTCCATTGCTCCGACCTCACCGACGACTCGTGGAAGGCGATGGCAGCGTCCGAAGTCAAGGTCTCGCTGTCGCCCTTCGTGGACGAACTCCTCGGATTCGACACCCATGCAGATCGGCTACCCACGGTGCAGCGAGCCATCGACGTCGGAATTGCTCCCGGCCTCAGCGTCGATATCGAGACAACGGTCCCCGGTGACATGTTCACCCAGATGCGGGCGCTGCTTGCCGTACAACGGATGCGGGCATCGATGGGTAATCCTGCCGCTAATCGTCCCCAACTGACGGTGAGCGACACCTTGGCTTTTGCGACGATCCACGGCGCCGAGACTGTCGGGTTGAACCACGTTTGTGGCAGCTTGTCGCCGGGCAAGAAGGCCGACATCGTCATGATCGATCAGGCCGGAGTCTCCTCCTTTCCGCTCAACAACGCCTATGGGGCCGTTGTCTTGGGTGCGGACACCTCGGCGGTGCGGTGCGTCATCGTCAATGGCGTGATTCGAAAGTGGGGCCATTCCCTCGTGGACGTGGATCTCGCCGAGGCTCGATCACTCATCGAGACGTCGAGGGACTACCTGCTCTCCGAGGTCGGGTACCACCCGGACCTGTTCATCGACTACCCGACGCTCGACCTCGGGCCGCCAAGATTCCGGCCATGACTTGCCCATCCGCGGCGAAGTGCCCGTTGCCGTCAATGGGTCGACCGCGGGCAGCGGTGAACGCCGGTGAGCGACAGGTCACCAGTTCCCGTTGCGGTCATAGGACTGGGGATCATGGGCGGGCGTCTGGCGGCTCGTTTAATTGACGCTGGGTTCGATGTGCGCGGCTTTGACATCGACGAAGAGCGTGCTGCCGCCTTCGAGGGAGCAGGCGGCCACCATGCGGGATCACCGGCGGAGGCGGTCGAGGGTTGCCACGTGGCAGTTCTTTCTCTCCTCACATCCGAAATCTCTCGACAGGTATGCCTCGGCGGCGACGGCATCATCGCCTCGGGAAACCACGATGTCCTGGTTCTCGACTCGACCACCGGACCACCAGAGGGTGCCGTTGAAATCGCGGCGGGTCTTGCGTTCGCTGGGATCGAGTATGCCGACATGACACTGAGCGGAAACGCCGCAATCGCGCCCGCGGCGAACTGGTCGTGATGTTTGGGGGTACCGCAGATGCCTACAGGAGGGCCGCCCCTGTAATGGAGTCGATAGGCCGTTCACATCACCACGTAGGCCCGGTCGGGGCGGGAGCGACGATGAAGCTGGTCGTCAACCACGTCCTTGCTGTCCACCGCTTTGCGCTCGCCGAGGGGCTGGTAGCCGCAGAACACGCCGGGCTCGACTTGGAAAAGACACTCGAGATCCTGCGCGACGGGGTGGCATATTCGAAGGCGATGGACGTCTGGGGCAACCGGATGGTCACCGGTGACCATGGCCATCCCGACTCCCGGCTCAGCCAGAGCCACAAAGACTTCCGGCTCATAGTCGAGCACGGCGCAGCGCTGGGTGTCCCGATGGACTTCGCCCGGCTCGCCCGTCTCCTAATGGCCGAAGGGGAAGAGACTGGACTCGGCGACCTGGACAACTCAGCAGTGATCGAGGTGATCCGTCGAAGGGCCGGGATCGGCCGGGTCCCGCATCGGACGAAATAGCCACCTGTGCCTGGCACGCCAAGAAGCGCCCGCCCCCACCGGGGCTTTCGACCGAATGTCAACTCTCGGCGACTGATCGATCCGCACCGAGGTTGAGGGTTACTCCGACGAAGATGAGAGCCATCGCCGCGACCACCGTGGCTGTGATCACTTCCCCCAGCAGCAGCGCCGAAGCGAGCACCCCAACCACTGGGACCATCATCATCGACAAGTTCGTCGACACCGCGGGAAGACTTCGCAGCACCGATACCTGTGCCCAAAGGGCTAGCCCGGTCGCCAAGACGCCTTCGTAGACGATCACAGCAACGAGCGAAGGCGTCCAATGGATCTGAGGCATTCCCTCTATCGCGAAGGCCACCGCCAACGTGAGCACCATGGCGATCATCAGTTGCCATGGCATGACACGCAGCGGGGTTGACACCCAGGCGTGGTGTCTGATGTGAACCGCGGTCGCCACGTTGAGGATGGCGCTGAGCAGCAACATGCCGATGCCGAGGATCACCCTCGGCTCGTTCCATGCGAGTCGCCAAGGCTCGATCAGAACGACGACCCCGGCGATGCCGAGTGCCAGGCCGGCCCACCGGAGCGGGGTCATCCGCTCCCCGAGGGCGATCACCGCCATCGGGACAACCCACAGACTCGCGGTCCACACCAAAACCGATGAGCGCCCCGCCGGCACGATGGTGAGGGCAGTGAAGACCAGAAAGAAGACGAGCCCAAGACGCAGCACCGCCACCGACAGCACGACAGGGAGATCACCCCGCGGTGGGAGGTGGAGACGTCCGGTCATGGCCGCCACGGCCACCACGGTGATCGCTCCACTGCACACCCTGATCGCGGTCATCCATACCGGACTGACGTCGCGCAGACCTATGGCCAAGATCGGCCAGTTGAAGCCGAGAATCAGCACCACCACCACCATGAGGAGGTAGGCGCCGGCCCTTCGCAGCGTGTCCGGGTGGTCGGGACCGAGATGACTCGTCTCCCACAGGAAATCCCTCAGTGACGAGGTCCTTGGTGTACCCACCTTCGCACCCTATATCAGACACGATGTAGGACCTGAGGACCGAACCCAATGGCGGGCAACTTCAGCCGGCAGCGATGGCGAACAGGTCCTCTCCGAGTTTGCGTCGGGCAAGCTCGATCGCGGGCGAGGAGGCCCGGACGAACTGTGCCCTCTCTTCATCTGTCAGGTCCTCGAAGACCAGACCGGCCTGCTCCAATTCCCCGCGAAGACTGTGCTCTCTCGCTTCAGCCGCAGTCTGCTGGTCCGCGATTGCTGCGTCCACAGCGCTCCTAACTACTTCCTCGACATCGGTCGGCAGCATTTCGACTGTTGAACGATTGGCGAACACGCCGCGCGCCCCGTACAGGTGAGCGGTCATAGTGACGAATGGATGGACCCGCTCCACCCCGTAGGCAACGGTGTTGGCAAGTGGATTCTCCTGAGCATCCACCTCGAGCGAACCAATCAGCTCGATGCCTCTGCTCAGCTCTATCGCAACCGGTTCCGCCCCCCAGGAGCGGATGAGCTCCTCGTGTATCGGGTTTGGTTGAAGCCGAACCCTCATCCCCCGGGTGTCAGCAGGTTGGCGCACAGGCCGAAGCCGGTTGGTGAAGTGTCGGAATCCGTTATCCCAGAGACCGAGCAATTCGAATCCGGTGCGCTGCCGTCGTGGCTTCGATGAGCACTGCGCCGAGCGCACCGTCGAGTGCCCGATGCGCCTGTTCGAGGTCAGAGAAGAGGTAGGGCGTTTCCAAGATGTCCAACTCGGGCACTCGATGGCCCAGATAGCTGGTCGAGAAGTAGCACATGAACAGCTCACCACTGGCAACCATCTCGAAAAGGTCGGTGTTGGGACGGCCGGAGTCCATGATGTTCCAGGTCACCTCGACCGCCACTCCGCCATTCGTACCCTCGACAACGGCGCGTCGGAGGACGTCCAGCGCGTCCGAGTGGACGCTCCCAATGGGGGCGTACCCACCGATTCGCAAAGTCGGAACTTCGCCCATATCAGTCAGCTCTCCGAGTTCGGTCGGTGGTCGAAGCGCTCGCGTCGTGCGTCGCCCGACTCGGTCATGATGTCCGTTCCGTCGCAATGGCCCATCGACACGCCGAGGTGTACCGATCGGCGATGACTCAATTCATCGCCGCCAGTACGTCAGAGACCAGCGCCGTCGCCACCGAGATCCGTGAGTCCGAGATGCCGTAGGGAACAACGAGCAGGTCGTGGTGGATCAGGCCCCCGCAGGAGTACACCACGTTGGGCACGTACCCGTCCCGCTCCCAGGACTCGGGCTCGAGAAGCGGTTCGGGAAGCCGTCCGATGACTTTCGTCGGCTCGTCCAGGTCGAGCAGGACCGCCGACAACACGTACCGGCGCATCGGGCCGACGCCGTGCATGAGCACCAGCCAACCGTCCGGCGTCTCCATCGGGGAGCCGCAGTTCCCCCCCTGCACGATCTCCCATGGCTCGGTGGGAGCGAGCACCAGTTCGGCGACGTCCCAGCGGAGCACGCTGTCAGACCTGAGCAGGAAGGTGCTCTCGTTGTCGGTCCGTGCCAGCGCCACGAAATCTCCCCCGATCCGGCGAGGGAACAGGGCCATGCCCTTGCCCCGAGCGCAGACCCCGGAAAGAGTCGAGATGTTGAAGGTCGTGAAGTCGGCCGTTTCGATGAGTTGGGGTAGCACCTCGAACCCGTCGAAGGCCGTATAGGTGGCGTAGTAGTTGGTGGTGCCGTCCTCTTCGGAGAAGCGCACAAACCGAGCGTCCTCCATCCCTCTGCTCTCTGCCGGGCCGGCAGGAGAAAGGACCCGCTCCCCCAATGGCGCCCCATCGAATGAGACCTCGTAGTTCGATGTCGCCAGCCAATGGACGGCGCGTTCTGTCTCGAACCGGATCGCCGCCATGTCGTCGCTGTCGGCCCGCCGGGACAAGGCCTCCTCCAGTTCCGAGAGCTTGAAGCTCTGCCCAAGGTCGTCGAGCACACGCTCCGAGAGGTGGTTCTGGACGCCCAACTCGCTCAATCGTGCGCGGAATTTCTCCCGATCGAAGGGTCCGATGCTCCGTTCGCCGTTGTCGGCCCACGGACTGGGGCGATCGAATCGCACATTGCCCTCGGGGGAAACGTGGCCGCCGCGGAAGGTGATCGAGGAGATATGGCCCTCGCCAATTGCGCGGGCGCTCATCACGATCTGTTGATCCCCATCCGGCGTCAATTCCCCGAGTGCGACCATCGAAGGATTGGTCAATGCGGCGGCCTCGAAGGCGTACTCCAGGGTGAAGGCCATCCCCAGCAGCAGGAGCCTCGCTCGATCGAGACCCGAGCAAGAGTCGATGCTCATATCGCATGCCAGTCGGCCATTGGCTATCCAGGTGGACTCGATGTCGCGGTGGCGCCGCTTGGCCCGTCGCCGGCCGTCGTCGATCGCGGTGGAGACCTCGGCGTCGTCGAGGAGCCGGAGTCGGTCGATGATGCGGTCCACCCGCGTCGTGGGACCGCCGAAAGTCGAATGTCCGGGAATGAACGGCTTGGCCACGACTCTGGCCGGATCGGGACCGATCCTCACCGCCGTTCTATCCATCACGACCATTGTCCTACACCGCGCCCCGAGAACGCGGGATCACGCCACGGCATCACCTCGGTGAGCCGAACGGAGCAGGTCGATATACGTCTCGGCGACTGACTCCCAGGAGAGACGTTGGGATGCACACAACGCATGGCCGGCGGCTGAGGCGTATGCATCGTCGTCCTCGAGAAGACGGCAGATGGCCGCGGCGAGCGCCTCGTCCGAGTGAGGCACGACCAGACCGGCACCATCCGCCAGTAGCTCGCGGGCGTGCGGGAAGTCGGTGGCGACCACAGGCCGTCCCGCGGCAACGGCGTCGGTGAGAACGCCGGAAGACACCTGCACATCGCTGTCATATGGGATCACCACAACATCGGCCTGAGAAACCAAGCGCTGAAGTTCATCCTCGGCGAGATAGCGGTCCACGAACCGGACCCTCGAGGCGAGCCCCAGGTCCGAAGCAGAGCCGTTGCAGTTCGATTCCGATACGACTGCCCGGACCGCGCCAAGACCTTCGGATGAGTCTGCCCGACGATGTCCAGCGTCACGGCTGGGGCGAGTCTCGATCATGCGCCATCGATCGAAGAATCGTTCGATTCCCTTGCCCGGACCGAGAAGACCCCAGACGACGAGGTGGCTCCGGGGCTCCGCCAGGCGGCGGGGGCAGAGGGCGCCACGACGACCCATGCGGGATGACTTGGATTCCGGACTCGGCGAGCCCATACCTGTCTCGAAGCCACGAGCGTGCCGTCTCCGTCGACGCCACGATGGGTCCGGCGTCCGCAAGTCCGGAGGCGATACGGCGTTGGGTGGCCGTCGGTGACGGGAGCACGGTGTGGAGGACCGTTGTCACCGGGACGCGGATCTGATCGACCAGATCGAGGATGGCCGCGCCCTCGTCGGGTCCATACACCCCGTATTCGTGCTGGATCAGCGCAACATCGCTCCGGTTGATATGACCGGCGGCGGTCCGCACCGCGATGCTGGATGCGGGATCGAACTGGATGGCGACTCCCGGGATGGGGTGGCCGGGATCGTCGGCTCCTGCCACCCGGGCCACCTCCACTACTACCTCGGGCGAGGTGTCGGCCCACGCATTCACCAGCGATTGGGCGAACCTGCCAACGCCACAGCGGGTGGGTGGGTATGTCGAAACGAGCGAGACCGACAAGTCGCCGGGCAGGGCAGACCCGCGGCGACGCATGGTCGCGACTGGAACGGTGAGAACCCCGGTATTCGGCATCGGCTTCGAATACCCGCGCCTCGGTCGCCACGATCGAAACGCAGCCGGCTTCGCCTTCAAGCACTGGGCCCGGATTGCGACCGCCCTATATACCCTGCGTGCCCGATGGACACGGAGATCGAGATCGTCGCCGATCGATATGTTCCGGAGGCTCCGATCGGGAGCGGTGGAATGGCGACGGTTTGGCGAGCGCACGACCGGGCGCTTGACCGCCCCGTTGCCCTGAAGCGGCTCCACCCACATCTGGCGGCGCAGCCCGAGGCGAGCGCCAGATTCCGCAGGGAGGCGTTGGCTGCGGCGGCACTTGACCATTCCGGGGTCGTGACGGTTCACGACGCCGGGGTCGACGCCAGCGGTCCCTACCTCGTGATGGAGTTCGTCGATGGCGAGAGTCTCTCGTCGCGACTCGGCAAGCTCGGAGCGCTTCCTTCAGCCGAGGCAGCCCGCATTGCCCTGGCTGTGGCAGAGGCGCTCGATCACGCCCACCGTCGTGGCGTGGTCCATCGCGACATCAAGCCCGCCAACATCCTTCTCGGTCCGGGAGACCGGGTGCGGGTTGCGGATTTCGGGATCGCCCGCCATCTCGTGGCTGACGACCGGCTCACCGACAGCGGAGTCGTGCTCGGAACGACGCCGTACCTGGCGCCCGAGGTGATGATGGGCGCCGAACCCGGGCCGAGTGCCGACTTGTACGCCCTCGGTGTCGTCCTCTACGAGTTGCTCACAAGTCGGTTGCCGTTTTCCGGCGAGAACGCATTGACCGTGGCAGTTGCCAAGAGAGAACATCGGCCCACGCCACCATCTGTCCTGGTCGATCTCCCACCAGGTTTGGAGCGGGTCGTCCTGAGCGCCATCGAGGCGGATCCGAGCGACCGTCCGCCCGATGCCGCGTCAGTCGCCGCGGCACTGCGACCGTTTGCTGAGGCCGTAACACCGACATATCAGACCCCACCCGTCGATGGGGTCGGGCCTCAGCCGACGGCGGTCACCACCGTGGTCAGGACGCCACGACACGCTGGTCGCCAATCCCGCCGACCCTTGGGCTGGCTGCTGGCCGGGCTGGCCATTGCGGCTGGATTGGCGGCGATCGCAGTGACACTCCTCGACGGGCGGAACGACCCTGAGGGGAGCGCATCCGCCTCATCGATTGCGATCACAGCGGAAAGCAACGCGGAGTCGACTACGACGACCACCGCAATCGCGTCGGCACCTACGCCGACGACAGCCCGGCCGGCTACCGCCAACACAACGCCGTCGTCAGGGAGCCCGGCAGGTGCCGTCGCAAGGCCTTCACTCTGTAATCGCCGGGCTGCTCGCCACCGACTCGATCGACAGGCGACTGGCCGACCATGTCGACCGAGACGCTCAAAAGGCGCTCCGATACTGGGAGCGGGGCGACGAGGAGCGGGCCGAGAAGGAGCTCCGCGGCGTCCTCGACGAGCTCGACCAAACCCAAGACGATATGGCCGAGTCTGCAATCCGCGAGCTCCACGACCGGATCGTCCGAATCGCGCGAACCATGGGCTTCGACGAGCTCAGCCAGGACGATGACAACGGCCCGGACGAGTGAAGGGTTTGGTCACAACCGGGCGGTCTCTTCGGAATCGGGGCCGCGTTTGATGGCGATGGCTGTGGGGTAACGCCTCTCCGACCGAAGAGGGAGGATCGATGCCAGTCCATCGTTCCATGTCCATCGTGGCAAGGACTCCAAAGGCCCGTTCTACCAATGGGGCGGCGAGGGCAAGAAGTACCACTACACGAGCGGCGACAAGTCCAGCCGCCAGGGAGCAAAGAAGAAGGCCGAGAAACAGGGTCAAGCCGCCAGGGCAAGCGGTTACAAGGGCTGAGTTCGCCCGACCTCAGTGGGGTCGCTGCACCGGTATGACATCGGCCTTGTTGAAACCGCCCGAGATGCGGTAGACGGCGTGCTCGACCAATCGACGCCGTGGGACCCGCCAGCATCGGAGCGAGTGGTGGCCCTCGTGCATGAGACACAGGTTGCAGGAGGTGCAGGCCACCAGTCCTTCCCGCCCCGATTCGATCTGGCGCACGATGTCCGGTTCCCGGATCAGAGGTCGGGCCATCGCCACGAAGTCGGCGTCACCCGAGGTCAGGACATCACGCATCGTCGCCGTGGTGCGCAGGCCACCGACCAGGATCACCGTCGTCTCTACCTCCGCCCGAAGCGCCCGTGCCCAATCGCGGAAATAGGCCTCGGGGGTCGGCTTGGCCATGATCCGGTGGAACAGGAGATCTCCGAGGGCCCGTCGCCGATTGACGGCGACATATGTCTTGGCCGAGTCCGTCGGGGCTTGCATGAGACCCGAGGACACTTCGATCCCGTCGATGCCGGCGGCAACCAGCAACCGCGCCCGGCGGACCGACTCGGTGAGGACGACACCCCCGGGGACCGCGTCGACCATTCCGACCTTGATGGTTACCGGAAAACCCGGTGGTACAGCCGACCGCACCGCCTCGACAACGACGAGTGGGAGTCGATCTCGCCGCTCCGGTGAGCCACCCCAACCGTCCTTTCTGCGGTTGGTCACCGGGGAGGCAAATTCGCTGATCAGATAGCCGTTGGCGCCATGGATGTGTATCCCGTCGAAGCCTGCTCGGACGGCGCGGCGGGCCGCCGAGGCAAATGCGTCAACCGCCTCGGCGATATCACTCTCCCCGGCTTCCTCGACCTCCGCGCCTGTCAGTGGGTTGGGCACCGGCGATGGGGCCAGTGTGCTGTTTCCGGGTACTCGGGACTGGCTTCCGGCATGGGCGAGCTGCGCCAGAATCGGGGCGCCCTCGGCATGCACGGCTTCGGTCAGCCGACGCAGCCCTCCGACCTGTTCGTCCCGGTGGATTCCGGTCTGTCCCCGGGCGTACCTGCCACGAGGATGGGTGAACATGTGACCGGTGACGATGGCGCCAACGGAGTTCGCCGCCAGCCGCCGATAGAGCTCGATGAGCCCGTCGGTCACCTCTCCTTCATCCACCGTCGCCATCGACTCGGACGTGCCGGCCCTGAGAATGCGGTTTCTCACCTTCAGTGAGCCAATCGTCCCGGGCTGGAAGAGAACGTCAGTCATCGATTTCGGCTAGAGCCGACCACATCGCCTCCGGTGTGACAGGGAGCCGGGTGACGGTGCCGGGGCGGCCGAGAGCATCGTCGACCGCGGCAGCGACGGCGGCGCCTGCGGCGGTGATGCCCCCTTCGCCGGCGCCCTTCACTCCAAGGGGGTTCAGCGGGCTTGGAGCCTCCTCGAGGATGACGGTCTCCACCGCCGGCATCTCTGCAACGGTGGGCAGCAGATAGTCGAGAAAGCTCGTGGCGAGCGGTTGGCCGTGCTCGTCATATCTGAACTCCTCGAGGATCGCCCCTCCGACGCCTTGAGCCACACCGCCCACCAACTGGCCCTCGACAAGGGTGGGGTTCACTGCCCTCCCCAGGTCGTACACGACGACGAATCTCTCAACAGACAACTTGCCGGTCGCCGGATCGATCACGACGAGGGCGACATGCGCTCCGTACGGGTATGTCATGTGGTCGCTGGCGAACCACTCCGTTGCCGATAGGCCCGGTCGCTTGCCCATGGGTACCGAGAACTTCGCCGAAGCACGTTTGGCCAGCTCCCCGATTCCGAGTCGAGGACCGCCCGGCGAGCCGCGAACCGAAACGACTCCGGATTCGATGACGATGTCCTCGGGTGCTGCCTCCAACACCTCGGCCGCCATCTCCGCCGCTTGGCGTCGGACGGCCCCTGCGGCCAGGTGGGTCGCTGATCCGGTCATCACGGTGGCCCGGCTGGCAAAGGCGCCCATGCCATCTTCGATCCGGTCGGTTTGGCCATGGACGACGGTCACCGCTTCGACATCGACTCCCAGCTCTTCGGCACAAACCTGGGCGACAACCGTCTCGACACCCTGCCCCATCGAGGCGGCACCCGTCACCACCTCGACGGACCCGGTCTCGTCAACCGCCACCCTGACACCGTCGAACGGCCCGAGCCCGCTCTTCTCGACGAACACCGCCAGCCCGCATCCCGCCATCTCCCCGAGGCCCCGCCGCCTGGCTCGACGTCGCTGGCCAGATCGGCCAACGCTTCGACGGCGCGTTCCAACATCGCCGGGTAGTCCCCCGAGTCATAGACCACCTCGGTCCCCAGCGCGAGCACCCCGCGTGTGAAGGGCATGGATTCGTGTGTGATCAGGTTGCGCCGTCGCACCTCGATCGGGTCGAGTTCGAGCCGATGGGCGATCGCGTCGATCAGGCGTTCTCTGGCGAAGCTCCCCTCGTACCTTCCCGGCCCCCGATAGGTCCCCGCCGGTGTCTTGTTGGTGACGACGATGTGACCCGTTGACCTGATATGCAGGCACCCGGTACGGCCCGGGGAGCATGGCGGCAGTCAGATCGGCGACGGTGGCGGCGTGGGTACGCACGTAGGCACCTTGGTCCTGCCAGAACTCATCATCGATCGCCAGGATCTCGCCGGCCTGAGTCTGACCGCGGCCCGCAGCCGGTGCAGCTGGTCTCGAGAGTGATTGGCGGCGACGAGGTGCTCACGGCGATCCTCGATCCACCTGACGGCCCTCTCCAGCCGCAGCGCGGCGAGGGACACGAGGACATCCTCCGGGTAGAGCTCGCCCCGAACACCGAATCCCCCACCGACGTGACCCTCGTGCAGATGCACCTTCGAGGACGGGAGCCCGAGCATCGACGCGATGGCGTCCCGGTTGTAGTGGGGGATCTTGGCGGCGCCGAGGACATGGAGCACCCCTGTGGCGCCGTCGTGCCAAGCAACTGCCCCACGGGTCTCCAGCGGAACTCCGGTGTGCCGCCCGACCTGCACCTCGAGATCCACAACGACGTCGGCCGCGGCGAAGGCCGCATCCAGATCGCCGTACTCCTTGCTGAATGGTGGCTGCTGGGATGGGGAGGTCGGGGGGAAAGACCGCTGGCAACGTCGGGTCGAGGGCGGCCGGCAAGTCCTCGAGATCGATCCACACCAGATCGGCGGCGTCCTCAGCCAGGTAAGGATCCGTGGCCACGACGACCGCCACCGGCTCGCCCACATAGCGCACGAACCCGCTTGCGAGCATCGGTTGCCGGTAGGGGGCGAGCTCGGGCAGCGATACCTGGCGGTACTCGATGGGCGGGACCCCGAGCACATCGTCGGCGTCCCATACCGCCAGGACGCCCTCTGCTTGCCGCGCCTCGGTCATATCCATCGCCAGGATGCGTCGCGCAGGCAACGGGCGATCTCACGACCCTCATGTGGACCATCCCCGGCAAGACGATGTCGGCTGCGAATCGACCACGGCCGGTGAGCAACGGTGGGTCCTCGATGCCGTCTGACCGACCGGCCGATCTTGCTCACGGGCCGGCCGGCGAACGCATGGCTTCCTGAGCAGCCCGCACCGAAGTCAGGATGTTCTGATACCCGGTGCAGCGGCACAGGTTGGAGGACATCACCTCGCTCAACCCGACTTCGTCGATCTCGGGATCGTCCTCGAGCACTGCGACCGCCAACATGAGGAACCCAGGCGTGCAGAAACCGCACTGGAGGCCGTGGTGGTCCCAGAATGCCTGCTGCAGGGGATGGAGGTTCTGCCCATCCGCCAATCCCTCCACGGTCCGGATCTCGTTGTCCCCGCACTGCACCGCAAACAACAGACATGAGCGAACCGGTTCGCCGTCGACCAGGACGGTGCATGCCCCGCAGACCCCGTGCTCGCAGCCGAGGTGGGTGCCCGTCAGACCGCAGTCTTCGCGGATGGCGTCGGCAAGGGTCTTGCGCGGCTCAACCTCGACCTCGTAGGTGACCCCATTGACCTTGAGGTTCACTGCTGTCAGCTGGTCACGGACCAACGAAGCTCCCCTCGGTCAAGCCGCTGCCTGGCGCAGTGCGCGCACCAGCAACACACTCACCAAACTGCGCCGGTACTCGGCGCCGGCGTGAATGTCCTCGAGGGGCCGGACCGAAGAGGCTGCGATCTCGGCGGCTCGTTCGAACACGGCTCTTGAGGCGTCTCGCCGATCAGAGCGGCCTCTGCCTCGGGGAGGCGCAGCGGACGATCGGCCGCCCCTCCGACGCCGAGTCGGGCACCGGTGATATGGCCGTCGACGATGCGAAGCACCGCCATCGCCATCACCAGTGCGAAGTCCCCAGCCCGCCGGCTGAGCTCTTCGAACCCAACCCCTCGTCGTCGGCGAGGAGAGGGAGGCGCACCTCGACGAGCAAGTTCGTCGGGCCGCAGGGCGGTGGTGAAAACCGTGTCGAAGAACCCGTCGGCGGGAATGACCCGCTCGCCGCGCGTCGAGCGCGCCACGATCTCGGCCATCGAGGACGAGGGCAGCAAGGCACCACTCGGCGGCGGGGTCGGCGTGAGCCAGGCTCCCGCAGAAAGTGCCTCTGGTCCGGATAGGGAGGTGCCCAACGTGGCGCGCGACCCTCGGGGTAGGCTCCCCGAGCGGACCGGGCGCCACCGGTCGCTCGAAGCGGCGGTGCCGGGCGAGTGCACCGATGCGGAGCACCGAGCCCTCGACCTCGATCTAGATCGAGTTCGTCAAGCCGATTGATGTCGACGAGCGCTTCGGGGCGCGCCAAACGGAAGTTCATCGCCGGCACCAGGCTCTGACCCGCCGGCCAGGACCTTTGCCCCCGGTACTCTCGGCGAGGATCGTCAACGCTTCGTCGGTCGAGGTGGGCGCCCAGTACTCGAACCGCGCTGGCTTCATCGACGCGAGTGTGCCATCGACATCGAGTGCGGGTCAATCGTCATCAGCAGCGGTTCAATCACTCGGCCCGGTCGAGGTTGACCCAGAGCGCCCGTGGCCAATTCGTTTCCCAGGGTTCGATATCCGGTGGGGCGAGCCCGAGTTGTATGACACCAGATCTCCCGGCCGAAGTTGATACTCCTCGTCTCCAATCTGCACCACGAGCTTGCCATCGATGAGCACGCCGTATTCGAATCCTTCATGATGGAGCGGCCGTTCTGCGCTGGAGGTTCCCGGGGCGTACTCGTTGATCGCCACCTCGAGCCCGCGTTGCCGATCGTCTCGGAGCACACGTCGCCTGACTCCGCTCGGCGTTTGGAACTCGGGCTGTTGCTCACGACGGGACACCGGGTCGGGTTCGGTTGGTCGGTCGCCCGAGACCAGATCACGCATGTGAACCCCGAGTGCGTATGAGATCGCCACCAACGTTCCGATCGAGGGACTGGTCTTGCCTCGCTCGACAAGGCTGAGCATCGAAGCGCTCAAGCCGGTCAACTCACCGAGTTCCTGGAGAGTGAGATTGCGGCTCGAACGGAGGCTCCGAATACGGCTCCCGATCGCCTGCAAGGTCTCGACAGCGGCCGAGTCGGTCTCGGTCGAGCTCGGCGTTCGGTCTGGTGTTTGTCTTGGTCATGACCTCGGCCCGTCGAAGCCTAGGCCGAGGGCGGGTCCCGGCCCTGCCCTCGTTGAACCGATGCTCCGCGCATCGAGCGAGCCGTGGCGGCCGGGCCCACCAGGCTCCGCACGTTTAATATGGTCAAAATGCCTTCAACCGGCACGAATCGGTTCGGCTCACCCGATCTGGGGGCGGTTTCCATACTCGAAACCGGTGACGCCAACCCAGAAGTGCCAATCGTCGAAGTCGGCGGGGTTGCCCGAGCGGTCGTCTGGCCCGGTACCGGTGCTTCGTTGCGTTCGATGCACACCATCGATCTTGATCCGGGGGGCGCCACCGTCGTGTTGAGCCACCCGATGGAAGCGGTGTACTACGTGCGCGCCGGAACCGGCCTCGCGCTCGATCCCGACGCCAACGACGAATTCGCCATCGAACTCGGATCGATGGTCCACGTCGAGCCCGGTACCAGGTACCGCTTCGAGGCCGGATCGGACGGGCATGCGGTTGGTGGGTGGGCCGAGCCCACCGGACCCAGAGTGGTATCGGCACCTCTCGGTCAGCGGTTCCGATGGAGCTGTCTGGAATGCGTTTGCAGCCGCGCCTGTCGATGTGCCCCGGGACGGCCTGGTCCGGCAGATGGTGCACGGGGCCAACATGTCGGCCACTCGCTACCGATTTGCGGAGGGTGGCTCCTTCCCGCTCCATCGTCACGAACAGGAGCAGATCACATATGTCATCAGAGGTCATCTCACCTTCGAGATCGATGGCCTCTCGCACCGGGTCTTTCCAGGAGACCTCGTCGTGATTCCGCCCGGAGTGGCCCACGCCGCCCTCGCCGGTGCGGGCGGCGCCGATGTCGTCAGTTTCGTGTCACCGGCCCGAACGTCCTCCGACGGGATCGTCATGATCCCGGAGCGAGGTGCGGAATGACCGCAGTTGGGCCGGCGGGCAACGCTCGACCGGAGCGAAACCTGATGGCCATCCGGGTCTTTCACCGCGACCGGCCGGGACTCATCGTTCCGATGATCGCCAAGGACGCCCGCCTCGTGGTCTGGCCGGGCGTCGGGGCGGAGACCGCCAACATGAACTATGTCGACATGCAACCGGGCGAGCGCAATGTCCCTCACGTGCACAGCGAATCCGAGGACACGATCTTCATCCTCGACGGCCGCGGGACGATCGATGACCTCACCAACGATGCTCGGCTCGAGTTCGAAGCGGGTCAGGTGGTCCACGTCCCCGTCGGGGTGTGGCATGCGGTCACCGCCGACCGGGGGTCGCGAATCGAGAGCGTGGGTGGCCCGTGCCCAGCCGACTACGTCATGCTGCGCGCCGCCGGTGCCATCCTCGACTCCAGTCCGTGACCGTCAGGCTGGCCGTCGCTCAGATCACGGGCATCCCCTTCCAAGCCGATCTCAATCGGGCTCGCACCATCCGGGTGGCGGAGGAGGCGTTTGCCGGCGGTGCCGACCTCGTGTTGCTCCCGGAACTCATCATCCCGGGCTACGTCTCGGATCCGGCCGGACTGGACGACGGCTGCCGAGACCATCGATGGTCCCACCGTCGATGCCTGGCGGTCGCTGGCGGCCCGGCATGCCGGCTGGGTGGCCGGTGGTTTCGTCGAGATCGACGATGGCAGGCTGTACAACAGCGCGGTCCTGGTCGGGGCGGACGGTGTTCTGATCCACTACCGCAAGCTCCACCTGTTCTCCGCCGAACGCGGGGTGTTCTCGCCCGGGCGATCTGGGGCTCCCCGTGGTCGACCTGCCCTGGGGAAGGGTCGGCCTGTGCATCTGCTACGACCTTCGATTTCCCGAGGTCGTGCGTGGGATGGCGTTACGCGGGTGTCGGGTCGTCCTCGTCCCCACCGCATGGGTGACCGGCTTCGACACCGAGCGGCGCGATGCCGAGGGATACGCGCCTCAAGCCAGAGCAGCGGCCGTGCAGGCAAATCTCAGCCAGGTGTTCATCGCCTGTGCCTCGCAGGTGGGAGACACCGGACATGCCGACCTCCTCGGGTCGTCGCTTCTGGTCGACCCGCGTGGTCGGAGTGTGATCGGGCCGCTGGGCGGCGCCGAGGAGACCGCTGCCGCAGACATCGATCCCGATGATGCCGATCAGGCACAGCAACGGGGCTCGGGGATCAATCCTCGCCAGAACCGGAGGACCGATGTCTACCGATTGTGGCTGGAAGGTGAAGAACTGTGAGCAAGCCGGTTTCATGTGACCCCACTCAAATCGTTGGAGTAGGGTTCACAGGGGTCGAACCGGGACGTGCGGTAGAGGTCTAGGAGGTCCGGTGAGGCTGGTTGATCTCTCGCACACCATGAACATCCACACGCCGGGGTGGGTGGGCTATGCCGGGAACAAGCTCTACTACGCGCAAACCCTGCAGACGCATCGGATCGTGGCGCAGCGAGTCGAGATGGCGATGCATGCAGGCACCCACATCGACGGCGGTCTCCACGCCGCGGATGGCGGAGGCGACATGGCCTCCTATCGCCTGTCCTTCCTGGTCAACCAGGGCGCCATCATCGACATCTCCGACATGGTCGACGACTGGGACGTCATCACCCCAGACATGCTGACGGCGCGGCGTCGAGATCAAGAAGGGTGACATCCTCATCATCCACACCGGATGGCACCGGTACTACGAGGGTCAGTCCCAGCAAGACCTCGTGAGGTACTTCTGCATGCACCCGGGCGGCAACCTCGACTTGCTCCATTGGATGCTCGACATGGAGATCGCCTGGTTCGGGATCGACACCGGTTCGGGCGACCACCCCATGAACACGACGATTCGCGACATGCGGCCCGATCTGGCCGCCCAATTCGAAGATCACGTCGGGATGCCGGTCAAGGAGTTCTTCCCGCCGTTCGAATACACCCACAAACTGAGCGGTCGGACGGTCCGCGGCGACATGTTCCCCTTCCACAACTATGCCTTCCAGGAGGGCCTGATCCATGCCGAGAACGTCGGAGGGGACATCGAGCAGGTACTCGACCGACGGTGCATCATCGGTGCCTTTCCATGGAAGTTCGACGGGTTGGAGTCGTGCCCGTGCCGCATCATCGCCTTCCTCGATGTGGACGAGGTGGGGGTTGGGGCATTGGCTGAGGCAATAGAAGCTCACTGACCGGGCGGTCCTGGGTCCCGTCGCGGTGCGACCAAGAGGAGCGGAGTGGATACACGTGCCGCAGTCGGCTCCACCGGTCCGGCCGCAGGGCCGGGCCGGACGCGAAGCCCAACTCGGTGGCGCCGTAGGAGCGCTCCGACTGGTCGTCGCCATCGGCGGCACTTGCATCTGCTCGCTACTCTCCGGCTGACTCGGGGCCAGTCCCTGAACAGGTCGAACTATGATCGAGAGGAGAGTTACCTGACCCTGGAGACGGTCGCGACCGACAAAAGGGAGACGCCAGTTTGGGCCCGAACGCTGGTTTCGCTTGCCGGCACCTTGGCGGCGATGACGCTGTTGGTTTGGGCGCTCGGTGCACGCCCCCTCGAGGTCCTCCAGACCATCGTTGAGGGCGCCCTGGGTAACCCCTTCAACATCGGTCAAACCGTCATCATCACCGGAATCCTCATCATGACTGCTCTCGCGGCAGCCATACCGTTCTCGGCGCGCCTCTGGAACGTCGGTGGGGAGGGGCAGATGACGGTCGGGGCAGTCGCCGCTGCCGTACTCGGGATCGTCCTCCCCGCCACCTGGTCGCCGTGGCTCCTGATCCCGATTGTGATGATCGGTTCAATGGTGGCGGGCGCGTTGTACGGCGCCATCCCGGGCTGGCTGAAGGCCCGGTTCGACGCCAGCGAGATCGTCACCACCCTGATGCTCAACTTCGTCGCCCTCAATCTCGCCACTTGGGTCATCTTCGAGGTCTACCCAGAAGGTTTCGTCCAGCGAACCATCGCCATCCATCTCAACGCCGAGCTCCCTCGGCCGATGGAAGGGTCTCTCGTCGATATCGGGATCCTCATCGCGATCGCCACCGCGGTAATCGCCTGGTTTCTCATGAAGTACACGCGAATGGGTTTCTCGATCCGTGCGATCGGCGCCAACAACCCGGCATCGCGGCTTTCGGGTGTGCGAACGGAACGGGTAACGGTCCAGACCTTCCTGCTGGCAGGTGCCATAGCCGGACTCGCCGGATCGCTGATCGTTCAGGGTCGTGATCATTCCCTGCTGCAGGACTTCTCGGCGAACCTCGGATTCCTGGGCATCGGCGTTGCACTGGTCGCACGGCTCCACCCACTCTGGATCATTGCCTCGTCCCTGTTCTTCGCAATTCTCCGAGTGGGCTCGAACAGCCTTCAAGCGGGCGCCGGGTTGTCCCCGGTCGTGGGCGAGATCGTCATAGCCACCTTCGTCGTGCTCCTGATGGTCACCAGAGTGATCAGGTTCAGGTACCCGGAGAGCATGGATGCTCACTGAGGCGCTGGTCCTTGCCTTCTTCGTGATCGGGATCCAATTGATGGTGCCGATTGCGATGGCGGCGCTCGGCGAGGCGGTGGCCGAGAAGTCGGGGGTACTCAACGTCGGCATAGAGGGGATGATGCTCATCGGGGCCTTCGTCACCGCCTACATGGGGATCACCCGGGGCAACGCCACACTCGGGATCATCGCGGCCGTCGTTGCCGGAATCGTTTTTGGAGCCCTCCTCGCCTTTCTCTACGTGAATCGGGGCACCGACCAGATCGTCACGGGGTTGATGTTCAACATATTCGCCGTGGGGCTCACTGGAACCCTCCACTCGTTGTACCTGGCCGGGCAGAACGGGGCGACCTTGCGCGGGATCGACATCCCGGGGATCGGATCGCTCCCCTGGATCGGCGAGATCCTCGGGAGACAGAATCTGATGCTCTACCTGGCCATCGCGATGGCGCTCGCCGTTTGGTACCTGCTCAACAAGACCTGGTACGGCCTCTATGCGCGGGCAGCCGGCGAGCGACCTATCGCCGCCGAGTCCGGCGGCCTCGACGTCGTGCGGCTTCGCTACCCCGCCGTCATCGTGGGGTCGGTTTTTGCCGCACTGGGAGGCTCGGTTCTGGTCTTGTCGACCTCGGGCGGATTCGTACCCGGCATGACCGCCGGCCGGGGCTTCATCGCTCTGGGCGTGGTGGTGCTCGCCAAATGGAGGCCGCTCTGGATAATGATCTTTGCACTCGGGTTCGGCTTGACCCAGGGTCTCCAGTTTCTGGCTGCCCAGGTGACCGCGCTCTCCTCGGTGCCAAAGCAGTTCTGGGTCGCCCTCCCCTACATCGTCACCGTGATCGCGGTGGTCTTCGCCCCCGGCTCGACATACCCGGCCGCGGTGGGGATCCCGTACCGGAGGGGCGGTTCCTGACCCCCGGCTTTCGGGGTCGCCCGACCTTTGCTGTAAGTAAAGTGGATCGAGTGCCGCTGCACGCGGTAGGTCGAGACCCAGGGAGATGCAGATGAACATGACCAAGCCGAGATGCGCGCCACGATGGCTATTGGTCGTCGCGGTGATGGCAATGTTCCTCGCGGCTTGTGGCGGCGGCACGGCCGGTACCGCCACGACCGCCGGTGGAGGCGCGGGGACATCAGCTCCCGCTACCGAGACAACAGCTCCTAGTGCCGTGACAACAGCTCCCGCTGCCGACACGACAGCGCCGAGTACAGAAACCACCGCCGCGGCCTCCGGAACCACCGGGGCGTCGGGTGGCGAGGCGTATCAGGTCGCGCTCATCTACCCGGGAACTGCCGACGACCTCTCCTGGTCGAATGCCTGGTTCGACGGAGCGGAGCAGGCGATGGAGGCAAACCCGAACATCACGGTGGAATCGGTTGAGTTGCTGAACGATCCCGCCGCGGTGCTCCAGCAGGGATCGGCCTTCGCATCGGAGGGCTTCGATCTGATTTTGATCGCCCACGGTGCGATGGTGGAGCCAGCGCTGACGCTGGCGCAGCAGTTCCCGGACGTGCAGATCTGTCTCGCACCGTATAACCCCGCAGAAGGCGAAGAGTGGCCGGCGAACCTGTGTTGGGTCGACGTGGCGCAGCACAACGCCAACTTCTTCGCCGGCGCGCTGGCCGCCATGGTCAGCGAGAGCGGGCACATCGCATCTCTGAACGGGTTCGCCTTCCCGGCCTTGACCCGCCAGCCCGAAGCCTTCAACCTCGGAGCGCGATGCGTCAACCCCGACATAACCTTCTCCCAGCAGTACATCGAGACCTGGACTGACACCGGCATCGCCAAGTCGGCGGCTCAGGCCGAGATCGCGGGTGGGGCCGACGTGATCCTGTCGGCCACCGACTCTGCCGTGTTCGGGATAATCGAGGCCGCCGCCGAGGCGGATGGCCAGGTGTGGGCGGTGCCCTCCTATTACGAAAGCCAGTCGCTCGACCCGGACCACGTGATGACGTCGGCGATTCACGGCCTCGCCTTCGCCTCCAACGAGATCATCCAGGCCGGTGCCGCGGGTGAGATCGAAGAGAGCGCGTTCATCGATTTCGACGCGACGAACGATCCCGAGATCGACGCTCCGCTGTACGACAATATCCGGACGATCCTGAGCGCGGACGAGTTGGCCCAATACGAGGACATCGTCGAAAGGGTGCGGTCGGGCGAGATCACGATCCCCGACGAGACGACAGGCGATC
This sequence comes from uncultured Actinomycetes bacterium, assembly GCA_963733905.1. Taxonomy (GTDB): domain Bacteria; phylum Actinomycetota; class Acidimicrobiia; order Spongiisociales; family DATADW01; genus DATADW01. Next base: position 133,107 of record CAVTEU010000003.1, read on the forward strand.
CCACCATCGGCACCGAGGGGTCCGGCGGCGAGATCGACCCGGCGTCAATCGGCTGCGGCTGATCCCACAACACGGGGAACACCGGGAAGGAGGGGCGAGGCATGAAGACCGACATCTACTGCTACATGGAAAATCGGACCAAGTTGGCCCTCCCATCGGGCGTCCCCGGATATCCCGCGGCGTTTGACGATTGGCTCGACCCCGCCCACACCGCGGTGCTCGAGATCGACATGCATCGCGGCCATGTCGGAGAGGATGACCGTCTGACGCTGGCGGTCCCACGGGCTCGGGAGCGGGTTCCTGCCCACAATCGCTTCCAGGCCGAGTGCCGAAGGGTGGGGATCCCGATCATCCATGTCCAGCACTGGCAGCGAACCGGGGGGATCGACGACCTCAACAACCGGAAACACAACCGGATGGCCAATTGGCGGGTGCTCTATTACCTCTATGTAGAGGACAACGAGTTGATGGACGAGCACTCCTGGGAAGGGACCAAGTGGCTCGACTTGATCACCGAGGAGGTCGCCGGCGACTACTACGTCCGCACCAAGAAGCGCCTGTCGGGGTTCTACCCAACCGACCTGGAATTTCTGCTCCACAATCTCGATGTCCACAACGTGGTGATCACCGGGACGATGACCGACGCTTGTGTGTTGTCCACCGCCTTCGACGCCGCCAACCGCGACTTTCGGGTGATCGTGCCCAGGGATGTGGTAGGTGGCTACTCGGAGGAGGCGGAGCACGGTGCACTTCAGGTCATCTCGCTCCACCTCGGACTGGTTGTCGACGCTCCGACCCTTCTCGCCGAGTACTTCGCTCGCGCCGGGATCGAGTTGCCTCAGGACCTCGTCGGAATGACCGACATCAACGAGGTGACCGGAGTGCTCCAGAAGTCGACGGTGTAGACAGCAGGCGGCCGTAGTCGTACTGATGTAATTGGCGAGATGGGAGAGACGATGCCGAGTGACCGCAAGGCGATCTGGGGTGACGAACCAAAGCCGCTCATGCCTTACAGCCCGGCGATCAAGGCCGGTGGCTGGGTGTTCTTCGCCGGCCAGCTGGCGTCGGATTTCAAGACTGGGCTGGCACCGGAAGCCGGAGGTGACGGACGCAATCCGAACGTGGATAACCAGTTGGAGCTCCAGTCGCGGTTCGTCCTGGAGAATCTGAAGAAGACCGCCGACGCCGCCGGCATCGACATCGGCAAGGACCTCGTCCGTATCTATCAGTGGTTCACCTCTCCTTACCCCACGATGGACGAGTTCGCCTCGGGAAACACGTGGCCTCGTATCTCGATCACGCCGTATCTCGATACGCGCAACGAGTTCATCTCCGAGCCACGTCCGGCGTCTACGGGGATGGGGATCCGTGAGACGGGTCTGTTGGTGAAGGACACCATCCTCGAGGTTGACATGATCGGGATGGACCCAGAGGTCATTCCCGGACCGAGCGAGGGAACGGCGGTACCCGAGGGTACGCCCTCGCCTCTGGCCGGTTACTCACCCGCCATCCAGCGCGGCGATTGGGTGTTCCTGGCGGGTGAGATCCCGGTCGACTGGGTGGGTGACTGGGGCCGTGCCGAGTACTACGGGACTCCGAGCGGGGTCGCCCTGAAAGCCAGGAGCAACCCCAACTTCTGGTATGACTCGGACGTCGAGCGTCAGACCGACTACATCCTGGAGAAGCAGGCGGCCATCGCCGAGGCCGCCGGCACCTCGCTCGACCGGGCAGTCAAGGCGACGGTATACATCGGGCACCCGTCCGAGTTTGAGGCGATGGACAGGGTGTGGCGCCGCTGGTTCCCGGAGAACCCGCCGGCGCGGGTGGTGATCCCCTATATGGGTCTCGGTGGCAGGGGTTCGCGCGTCGAGATCGCCTTCAAGCTGCTCTCGGGGACCTCCGATCTCTCGATCGAGAGCATCGAGGCCGAGGGCGTGCCTCCTGGTCTCGGTCACGAGCCCCAAGCGGTCAAGGCCGGGAACTTCCTCTTCTTCTCGACCGTGGCGCCTTTCGATCACAGCGGATCACTCGAGGAGTCGACGCAGCGGCATCCGAGCTTCCCGTCCTACGGTCAGCCACCGAAACTCGAGATGCGATACATGCTCGACAAGGCAGCCAAGATCTGCGACGCGGCGGGCACGTCCCTCGATCAGATCTGCCGCCGGCAGGCTTTCCACGACGATTTCACACACTTCGCCCAATCGATCGAGGAGTGGGCAGCCCATTTCGACGGTGACAAGCCGGCGTCCACCACTCTCGAGATCGGCGGACCGCTGCTGGTGCCGGGCTCCCATGTTCTCCTCGACCTCATCGCCTACTGCCCTGATTGATCGCAGTCGGCTCCGAGACCTCCCCTCGCACTGGTCCTGGTGGTGCTCCCTAGCCCTGGGCCATCCGCGATCCTCGACGCGGCGGCGGATGACACCACGTGCCCGGTGACTCGCGCTACTGGCCCACCGGGGCCTTCGACCAGGTCAACGGGTTCCCTCGCTACCCAATCGACGAGATGGAGCGCAGGCATCGATGGGCCGCGGACATGCTGGCCGAACATGAGATCGACCTCCTGCTCGTAGGGGGCCCCACCGGCCCGTTGGAGACATCTATTCAGTACTTCAGCAACTGGCCGAGCCAGGTACAGAGCTACTTGCTGTTCTTCTCCGAGGAGGCCCCTGTACTCCTGGTCCGGTTGTGGAATCACCTGCCAGACGCTCACCGGATCGCCATGATCGACGATGTCCGCTATGGAGGGGATACGCCCGCCGAGCTCGGCGAGAAGGTGGCCGCCCTCGCCTTCGAGCACGGTGCCCGCCGTATCGGAATGATTGGGGTGGTCCCTCACGCCGACATCACCGCACTCCGAGAATCCAATCCGGCCGCCACGCTGGTGGATCTGAACGGCGCCTATCAGGGTTTCCGGTTGGTAAAGACCCCTGCGGAGATGGTCTTTGTGGATATCGCCTCGAGAATGAACGATGCGGCGGTCGAGGCGCTCGCCACAGAGCTTCGTCCCGGTGTCAACGAGTACCAGGTGCCCCGGATCATCGAGGACGTCTACAACGCGCATCGGGGATGGAACCTCATCCACTTCTCATTGAGCACACCGATGGACGCACCAGAGGTCTGCGTCCCCCACCAGTACCATCCCGACCGTGTGCTGCAACGCGGTGACGTCTTCGTGACCGAGATCAGCACCACATTCTGGGGTTATGCCGGCCAGATCCTCCGCACGTTTACAATCGCCGCCGACCCCACCCCGCAGTACCTGCGTCTGCACGACGTGGCGATCGAGGCGTATACCCGAATCGTCGAGGTCTTGCGTCCCGGTGTGACGATCGGCCAGGTACTCGACGCCGCCGAGGTGATCACCGATTCCGGGTTCGACATCTGGGACGACCTGGTCCACGGCTTTGGGGGCGCATATCTTCCCCCGATCGTCCGAACCCGAGCCAACCGGGGTGCCACCCACCCCGACGAATTCGAGTACCCGGACGGAACTCTCCTCGTCGTACAACCCAATGTCATTGATGGATCGGCCGGGGTCCAGACGGGCAACAGCCTCCAGATCACACGCAACGGAGCAGAATGCACCCAGCGGCAGCCGACAGAGATGATCCGGTGCGCATGAGGCGACCTGATTGACTGACCTCATCGCGATCGAGATGCGAAAGATCACCAAGGCGTTTGGTGACACCGTGGCCAATGACTCGATCGACTTCTCGGTGCGCGAGGGCGAGATTCACGTCCTGCTCGGGGAGAACGGGGCGGGCAAGACCACGCTGATGAACATTCTCTTCGGTCACATTCAACCCGATGACGGCGTGATCCTCATCGACGGTGACGAAGTCGAAATCTCCGCCCCCAACGAAGCCATTGCCCACGGAATTGGCATGGTTCATCAGCACTTCAGCCTTGTGCCATCGTTCACTGTCGCCGAGAACGTCATGCTTGGGGTAGCCAGCGCCACCAATCCATCCTTCGACGAGAACTCACTTGAGCAGGCGGTGGCAAAGCGCGCCGCGGAGCTGCACATGCCCATCGATCCGGGCGCCACTGTCGCCGTCCTCCCCATCGACCTCCAGCAGCGGGTGGAGATCATCAAAGCGATGTATCGAGGTGCCAAGACCCTGATACTCGACGAGCCCACCTCGCTGCTCGGGCCGACGCAGATCGAGAATCTTCTCGGAATCCTCGTCCAACTGCGCGATCAGGGACACTCGATCATCCTCGTCACCCACAAGCTCGCCGAGGTGATGGAGGTCGCCGACCGGGTAACGGTGCTTCGGCGGGGGAAGCTCGTCACATCGCTGGCCAGTGGCGGATTCGACGAACGGACGCTCGCCCGGGCGATGACCGGGCACGACCGAGAGCGGCTCCCGGAGCGCAGCGAGACGATCGGGGGCTCGGTGCTCGACATAACCGACCTGGTGGTGCCAGCCGCACATGGCGACGGGCTCGCGGTCGACGGGCTATCACTAACTGTTCGGTCGGGGGAGATTCTCGGCATCGCCGGTGTCGAGGGCAACGGACAGCGCGAGCTGGTCGACGCGCTGATGGGCCTCGTCACACCGCAATCCGGAACCGTGCTGATAGATGGAAACGACGTCACCAATGCCGACCCACATGACCGGCGGACCGCGGGGATGGGCGTGATCCCCGAGGACCGGCATCGGCTCGGCCTGATCCTCGACATGACCTTGGCCGAGAACCTGGCCATCACGGAACTCGCTTCCGGCGGCTATCGACGACGCGGTGTCATCGACTGGAAACGGGTGCACGAGAACGCCAAGCGGCTGCTGGCCGAGTACGACGTGCGGCCGGCCGACCCCGACGCAAAGGGGGCCAACCTCTCCGGCGGCAACCAGCAGAAGGTTGTCCTCGCCAGGGAGATGGCCCGAGAGCCACGAGTCCTGGTCGCCGACAACCCGACCTGGGGCCTCGACGTCGGGGCCATCGACTACGTCCATCTCAAGCTGCTCGAGATGCGTGACCGGGGCGGAGCGGTACTGCTCATCACGCTCGATCTCGAGGAGTTGTACAAACTGTCGGACCGGATCCTGGTCGTCTACCGGGGTAAGAAGATGTTGGAGGGGCAAAGGATCCAGATCGACGACGACGACCTCGCCCTGGCGATGGTCGGCCGGTCCACGGGACAGGAGGTTGTGAATGGGCTCCCTTGAGGGACGCAAGGCCGTCGTCGCCGGCGGCGGCAAGGGCATAGGTCGCGCCATAGCACTCGCCTTTGCCGCCGAAGGCGCAGATGTGGCGGTGGTCGGCCGGAGCGAGGAGTCGCTCGTAGAGGTAGCGGATGCGATTCGGGGCGCAGGACGCAGGGCGGTCGCCGCCCCCCAGGACCTCACCAGGGTTGGTGAGATCCCAGCCCTGTTCGACCGCATCGATGCCGAGCTCGGCGGCCTCGACATCCTCGTCAACTCGGCGGGAGTGCAGATCACAGGCCCATCGCTGGAGGTCACCGAGGAGCAGTGGGACGAGACTCTCGATGCCAACCTCAAGTCGATGTTCTTCGCATGCCAGGCAGCCGGGCGACGGTTCATCGATCAGGGGCACGGAAAGATCGTCAATCTCGCCTCGACCTTCAGCTTTGTCGGATTCCCCCAATTCGCCGCCTATTGCTCGTCGAAGGGGGGAGTTGCGCTCCTCACCAAGACCCTCGCTGCCGAGTGGGCGGGATCGGGGGTCAACGTCAATGCCGTCGCCCCGACCGCAGTCCGCACCGAGATGAATGCCTACCTTCTCGACGACCCGGGCTTTCTCACGGCCTTCCTTCCCAAGGTCCCAGCCGGACGCGTCGGTGACCCCACGGACGTGGCGGGTGCCGCCGTATTCCTCGCGGGATCAGGATCCGACTTTGTCCATGGGCATTTGCTCTTGGTCGACGGTGGATACACATCCGTCTGAGCCCACCCTCGGATGGTGTCAGACGTCCGTGGACGCTGCCTCTCTGATCAACTCTCGCATCAGAGCGAGTGTTTCTTCGAGAGACATCGCCGCCCCTTGGTCAAGGAGCCACTGGGCTCTCTCCCCCATCTCCGCTGCTATCGCATCCAATGGAGCCCTTTCGTGGCTGCGGAAGTCGACGATATTGGCGCCGCTCGTGTCGCGCAGGGTGCCGGTTGCACCATCGAGACGCAACTGCCGCCTCCAGATCACCCAACGCGATGGCAAGAGCGGCGTGGTCCGAAATGAGCACTGTTAGCGCCGACACGTCGTTGACCGGGGCGAAGATCTCCACGGCCTGAGCCAGATGGACGGCCCCGTCCTTGGTGCGCCCCAACTCGACAAGGACTCTCCCCACCATCCGCAACGCCCAACCCAACTGGAAGACGTCTCCCGTCGCCCGGGACAGCTCGGCGCTCTGCTCGAAGTAGGGCACAGTCTCGACCAGATCGGCGGGATCGCCACGCACCCAGATCACCGTACCCAGGGCCCAGAGGACACGTGCGACCCCGGCGTCGTCGCCGAGCCGCTCGTACAGCTCGCGGGCTTCGGCGAGCATCGGCCGGCTCCTTGCGATCCCCTCCGGGCCCGATTCTGCGCTGTAGGCCACCGGGAACGCCGCGTTGTAGAGGGCATTGGCGACCTCCGACTCGTCGCCGATCTCCCGCCACAGCCGAAGCGCTTCCAGGTAGGGAGGCTCGGCCTCCGCCGGACTCGAGCTCGCCCAGTAGGCGACGCCACCCGCCCCCTCGTAGGCCCTCGCCCTGGCAATGAGATCGGTGGCGGGCACGGCGAGAACCGCTTTTGTGAGCCGCCTCGCCTCGGCGAGATGCCCTCGTATCTGGAAGAAACGCCAGAGGGCGCCGAGCAGCCGGTCGGAGATCTCAGCCTCACCCCGCTGCACCGCCCAGTTGATCGCCGCCCGCATGTTGTCCTGATCGAGGTCGAGCCTGGCGAGCCAGGTCGTCGACTCGGATCGGGTCAGTTCGGGGGCGGCCCGCTCTGCCAGTGCGAGGTAGGCGATGGCGTGTCGCCGGCCGACCTCACCGAACTCATGCGATTCGGCCAGCTCGTCACGGGCGAACTGTTTGATGGTCTCGAGCATCCAAAACCGGGAGACACCTTCGACGTCGCGCTGTTTGACCAATGCCTGATCGACGACCTGCTCCAGAGCCCATAGGACATCGCCCTCGAGACCCGGCCCACATATCTCCTCGACCTGGTCGAGATGGGCGCCACCGTTGAAAACCGATAGACGCCGGAGTAACCGCTGGGAAGCGGGCTCGAGAAGGGCGTAGCTCCATGCGATCGTGTCGGCGAGCGTCTGCTGACGGGTGGGGAGATCTCGCGAAGCGCCGGCCAGCACCCCGAGGCTCGAGGCGAGTCGCTCGAGCAAGCTCGCCGGTGGGAAGAGTCTGATCCGGGCGGCAGCCAGCTCGATTGCCAGCGGAAGCCCATCGAGGCGTGTCACCAGTGCCGCCACCGTCGCCGCGTTGTCCGCGGTGATGTCGAACTCGGGGCGGGCGGCGCGGGCTCGTTCGACAAAGAGCCGGACCGCTTCGACATCCGAGATCTCGACCGGGTCGTCGCCGGCCGGGATCTGGAGCGGAGGCACCTGGATCTCCTGCTCGGCTCGGATCCGCAACGGGGCCCGAGAAGTGACGAGCACGCCCAGTCGTGGGGCTGCGTCCAGCAGCGCGGCCACCCGGTCGGCGGCATCAAGCACCTGCTCGAAGTTGTCGAGCACCAACAGGACCCGGCGTCCCTCGAGGTAGTCCTCCAGCTGCTGCGAAGGGTCGCTGGCGCCGTGGGACCTCACCCCGAGCACCCCGAGGATGGTGCCTGCGACCAGTTCGGGATCGGTCACCGAGTCGAGCGGCACGAAGAAGACCCCATCGGGAAACATGCCAGCCAGCAGGTGGGCGGCGGCGATGGCAACACGCGACTTCCCGGTCCCTCCGGGGCCGGTGAGCGTGACCATTCGGGCGTCCTCCAAGAGAGACACCACCTGCGCGATCACCTCGCTGCGACCCACCAGCGTGCTCCGCGGCGTGGGGACGCGGACGGTCACCTCGAGGGTTCGCAGCGGAGCGAACTCAGTTGACAGCCCGTCCACCAACGCCTGGCTGAGCTGCTCGGGATCGTCGAGATCCTTCAGCCGGTACCTGCCCAGCCTCCGAAGCTCGACGCCGTCGGGAAGCTGATCGCCGACCAGCGACGATGTTCTCTCGGAGAGCAGGATCTGACCACCGTGGCCCGCGGCCGCTATCCGAGCCGCCCGATGGACGTCGAGTCCTACGTAGTTGTCTCCGCCGAGCACGCCATCGCCGGTGTGGAGCCCGATACGGACGCTGACGCGACCCTCCTCCGGCCAGCTGTGCGTCGCCATCGACCTGACCACCCCGACCGCGGCCCGCAATGCCGCCGCAGGGTCGACGAACACGCAGAAGAACGAATCGCCCTCGGTGGAGACCTCGACCCCACCCTCGGCGGCAACCGCCTGGCGGATGAGAGCCGCATGCTCCCCGAGCACGGCAGGCCAATCGGGACCGAGATTCGCCGCCAGGCGGGTCGAGCCTTCGATGTCGCTGATGAGAAAGGTGACGGTCCCGGTTGGAAGCTCCACCACGCCTCCGATCGGGGGATCACGCTACCGAGCCGGTCAAGCGGCAGCCGGGACCGATTGGCCCATGGAGTCGCCTTGACGTCGTGCCATCGATCTCTAGCGTGGTCTCGTGGAGAAACCCGCGGTGAGCCGTGCCGGAGTCCTGTCGGCGGTCGTGGTCGGCTCGGCGATGGTGTTCCTCGACGGGACGGTGGTGAACGTCGCCCTCCCCAAGATTGGGCAAGAGCTGCCCTCGACCCTGTTCGGGACTCTCGAGGCACAGTCGTACGTCTACAACGTCTATCTGCTCTCGCTCTCCTCCCTGCTCATCCTCGCCGGTGCGGTCGGCGACCACTACGGCCGGCGCCGCATGTTCGCCCTCGGGTTGATCGGGTTCACCCTCACCTCGGTCCTCTGCGGGATCGCCCCGACCATGGAACTCCTCATCCTGGCCCGGTTCCTCCAGGGCGCTGCCGGTGCGCTCCTGGTTCCCGGGTCGCTCTCCATCATCACCGCCACCTTCCCCGATGGTGAGCCACGGGGCCGGGCACTGGGGATATGGGCCGGGGCGACGACGCTGGTGACCCTGGCCGGACCTTTGGTCGGCGGCTTCCTGGTCGACACCATCTCGTGGCGGGCGGCGTTCCTGATCAACGTCCCGCTTGGTGCGGTGGCGTTGTGGGCCACGCTCAGATTCGTCCCCGAATCGCGCGACGACTCGGCGACGGCCCGGCTCGACTGGTTGGGGGCGGCTGTGGTCGCCGTCGCCATCGGTGGTTTGGCTCTAGGTGCAATACGGGGCCAGGAGAGTCAGTGGCAAGACACCGCGGCGTGGGTTGCTCTCGGACTCGGTCTGGCGGCGGCGATCGCCTTCCCCTTCCTCATGAAGCGCTCGACTCACCCCCTCGTCCCGCCCGAACTGTTCCAGAACTCGAACTTCACCATCACCAACATCTCGACTCTCCTCGTGTACGGGGGGATATACGTCGTGGGCTACGTGATGGCCCTTTTCCTCCAGGGCACTGTTGGGTACACCGCCCTGGCTGCCGGTCTGGCCGGGATCCCCGGGTTCCTGCTGCTCGGGCTGTTCTCCGAGCGCTTCGGCGTGTTCGCCGGGCGATACGGCCCTCGCCGCTTCATGGTGATGGGCCCGGCGGTGATGGCATTGGGCATCCTCTGGCTGGGGCGATTCCCCCTGGACAGCCAAGCGTGGAGGTTGGTCGCCGGTGACCCCTCTAGCTGGCTGCCTCCCACCAGCTACCTGACCGATGTACTCCCATCGATGCTGATCTACGGGTTCGGGTTGACGATGCTGGTGGCGCCGCTGACCACCGCGCTCATGGGGTCGGTCCCGGTGGAGCGCGCCGGGCTGGCTTCGGCAATCAACAACGCCGTGTCCCGGGTGGGACCACAGCTGGCCGGAGCCGCCATTTTCATCGCCATCACCGCGGTCTTCTACACCCAGATGGCGGTGGCGGTTCCCTCGATGGATGTCGACAACCCAGAGGTGAGGGAACAGGTAGCGCCGCTCAACCCGCCGGCCGACGATGTGTCGCCCGAGGTGGCGGCGGCATCGAGCGGCGCTTCCACCGACTCATTCCGGGTGGCGATGTGGATATCGGCCGGGCTGATGGCCGCCGGTGCGCTGGTCAACCTCCGCATCTCGGATGCTCGGCAAGCAGGTGGGGCAAGCAGCGGTAACCGGTCATCCGGCAGCGGCTCCGGCGATCGAGCAGGAGGACGCCGGACCTGAGTCGCGGTAGGGCTGTCAGCTCGGTTGGGCGATGGGAAGGACGACCCGAAAGGTGGTAGCACCGGGGCGGGTCGTGAAATCGACCGAGCCATGGTGCTCGACAACTATCGCCTTGACCGACGGGAGACCGAGACCGGTGCCCTTGTCGAGCTGCTTGGTGGTGAAGAAGTCGTCGAAGATCTGGGGCTGCACTTCGTCTGGGATCCCCGGGCCGGAGTCCGTCACCTCGACGGTCACCTCACCATCGGCAGCACGTGTGCGCAGGCTGAGGGTCCCGGCCCCATCCATGGCGTCCACCGCGTTGGAGACGAGGTTGGTCCACACCTGGTTGAGCTTGCCTCCGAAGGCCTCGATGCGGGGTAGGTCGGGATCGAACTCGCGGACCACTTCGATGTGATCAAGACGTCCGCCGAGTATGAGCAGGGTGTCCTCCAGACCTCGGTGAACCTCATAATCGGGTACGAGCGCCCGTCCCTCGTGTGCATAGCGCCTCACCGCTCCGACCACCTCGGAGACACGCTCTGCAGTCAGCGCCAACTCGGAGGCGAGCCCCCGGACCTCGACGTCGGCGGCCAGGGCGCCCACCACGACCTGGAGCCTGTCGGCGGGCACGGTCGACTCCACCCCATCCAAGTCGGCCAAAGTGATCCCGCCACCGACGAGCGAATCCGACAGCACCGATGGTCGGGGGAAGCCCCGCTCCTCGAGCCACGACCGGATGAGTTGCTCGCTTCGCGAACGCTCCAACCCCACCGCAGCGGGCCGGACCGAGACCTGCTCGAGGTGAACCACCTCATCGGGCTCGAGCGGGGCCACCGCCTCCCGCCAACGCGGAACAGCTTGGTCCAGGTAGGCGGCGGCTCGTCGCGCTGCTGCCGCAGGGTTGTTGAGATTGTGGAGCAGCAGCGCCGTCGTCTCGCCGAGCAGCTTCATGTGCTGCGACTGTCGGAGTGCCAACTCGGTGGAGCGGAGCCGCCCGGTCACCGTCCGAACCATCGCCAACGCGGCTGCTGGGTTGTTGAGCAGCTTCTCGATCGCGGCGCCCGGAACTTCGACAACCTGACTGGGGACGACCGCGGTCACCGTGGCGTTGCGCGGCGCCCTCTCCAGCATCGCCATCTCGCCGACCACCTCGCCGGGGTGGACACTCCCCAGTGGAAGCTGGACCCCCTGGGTCAGCCGGGTGACGTCGAAGCTCCCCTCAAGCACCACGTACAAGGCGTCGCTGTCGCTCCCCTCGACGATGAGGTCATCGCCGGCTGCGATGTCCTTGTCCCGTGCACTCCTCCAAAGCTCATCGAGTTCGGCCTCGTCGAGCCCCTGGAACATCGCGGCGCCGGCGAGACGCTCGCGGACATATGGGTCGTTGCTCACGGTCCAGCGCGGTGCTCGTGGACCATGCGCACCGCCATCGCCCCTTCACCGACCGCGGAGGCAACCCGCTTGATCGAGCCATGGCGCACGTCACCGGCCACAAACACACCGGGCAGGCTCGATTCGAGGCCGAGGGGCTGCCGGGACAACGTCCAGCCGGTGGGGCGGGTCCCGCAGTCGGCCCCGGTGAGGATGAAATCGGCTGAGTCCCGCATCACCTGCCCGTCGAGCCAATCGGTGCGCGGTGCCTGCCCGATGAAAATGAACAGGGCGGCCGCGTTGAGCTTCTCTTCGGACCCTCCACCCACCGAGTCGATGTCGACGGCCTCCAGTCGGCTCTCACCATGTACCGCGGTTACTTCGACCTCTGTGCGGACCGAGACGTTGGGGATCTTCCCCAGCTCATCGACCAGGTACTGCGACATCGACTCTTCGAGAGTCGGGGTGCGAACCAGGATGGTGACGGTCTTGGCGAAACCGGCGAGATAGACCGCGGCCTGCCCCGCCGAGTTGCCCCCGCCGAGTATCAGCATGTCTTCGTCGCGATGGATGTTGGCTTCGACCTGGGACGCCCCGTAGTAGACGCCGGCCCCGGTGAGCGCCTCGCAGCCCGGCACATCCAGCTTGCGGTAAGAGACGCCGGTAGCGACCACCACGGCCTGGGATGTCAGCTGCCGGCCGTCGGTCAGCGTCAGCGTCTTGAACGGGCCCTCGATCTTCATCGACTCCACCTCGACGCCAACCCAGAGCTCCGCCCCGAAGCGGCGTGCCTGGGTCACCGCACGCCTGGCGAGGTCTGAACCGCTCAGCCCCACCGGAAAGCCCAGGTAGTTCTCTATCCGGGCACTTTGGCCGGCCTGTCCCCCCGGCGCGTCTCGCTCGAGCAGCAGGGTCGACAGCCCCTCGGAGGCTCCATACACCGCCGCCGCCAAACCTGCAGGCCCGCCGCCCACGATGACCAGGTCGTACGAGGGCCGTGTTGGCTCGCCCGCCAGACCGAGCTGGGTGGCGAGCTCGCCTTGAGTCGGCCGGACGCTGTTGGTGCCGTCGGCGAAGAGGACCACCGGGAGCACGGCGGGATCGAGGTTGGCCGCGGTGAGCAATCGAGTTGCACCGGGGTCACTGTCGATGTCGATCGCCGAAAACGGCACCTGGTTCCGGATGAGGAACGCCTGGAGATCGTGGAATTCCCGCGACCAGCGCGCCCCGACGATACGGACGCCTTCGTAGGCGGCAACGTAGGCGCCCTCCCAACGCTCCAAGAGGTCGTCGAGGGTTGGGTACAGCCTCTCTTCGGGAGGGTCCCACGGCTTGAGGATGTAGTAGTCGACTCCAGCCCGGTTGATGGCTGCGATGGCGGCATCGGTATCGCTGTAGGCGGTGAGCAGGGCGCGGCGGGCGGCCGGGTAGATCTCGCGAGAGGCCTCGAGCAGCTCGACACCGGTCAGCTCGGGCATCCGCTGGTCGGCGAGGATCAGGGCAACCCGATCACCCTGTAGATGAAGCTGCTTGAGCCCTTCGAGGGCCTCGTTGCCACCTGTGAAATCGACGACGTTGTAGTCATCGCCGTACTTCTGTCGCACGTCTCTCGCCACGGCGACACGCACTTCAGGCTCGTCGTCGACCACCACCAGATAGGGAATTTCCGCCACGTTCCACCCCGGCCTCTTCGGGCCACTCCACTGGACTACCCATCCTCCCGGGGATAGATGCTACCTGCACCCTCCCGTCCGGGACCAAGCCGGCTGGGACCGCTGCCCACAGGCTGCTCAGCAACCCTCGACCCCCCGGCTACTGACTGCGGCGTCGGTAGAGCGTCACACCACCGGCTATGAGGGCTCCGACGGCCGTCGCACCCAACAGACCCAGGGCAACCGCACCAAAGCCACCTCCCGCCGGACCGGGCTCGGTGGTCGGCGGAGCGGTGAGCGTCGTCGTCGGCGGGACCGAGGTGGTGGTGGTCCGCCGTTCGCTGGTCGTGGTCCGGTCGGGCCTGGTGGTTGTGGTCGATGGCGGGGTGGTGGATGTGGCAACCGTCGGAGGGGCGACGTCCACCACGGTCGAAGTCGTAGCCGGAGGGGCCGTCGTGGTGGTGACGACCAGGCTCGTGGTTGTCGGCCCGGAACTGGTTGTGGTCGGAGGACGGGTCGTCGTCGTGGGAGGACGAGTCGTGGTCGTCGGGGGACGCGTGGTGGTCGTGGGGGGACGAGTCGTGGTGGTGGGGGGACGGGTGGTCGTCGTCGGGGGACGGTGGTCGTGGTCGGGGGACGGGTCGTCGTAGTGGTCGTTGGAGGCTCCGTGCTTGTCGTCGTGGGAGGCGCGGTGGTGGTTGTCGGGGGTTCGGTGGTCGTGGTCGGTGGCTCCGTCGTGGTGGTCGGAGGCTCCGTCGTGGTTGGGGCGACCGTGGTCGGAGGCACGGTGGTCGGGGGCGGCACGGTGGTGGGTGGCGGCTGGCCGCAAACCGAACCCGCCGTGGTGTGGGTCACCGTCTCCGTCCCGGCGCGCAGAGCCAGCGTCACCGTGCCGTCCGGTGCCGGGGCGAGGAACCACCACGAGCCACCCGGGGCGGCGACTCCCTCGACGGTGTCGGCGCCGCTGAGTTGGACCGACATCCCGACCGACGTGCCGTTCCCGACACGCCACCACCGTTCGGTGGCGCCCTCGACCGCGGCGCAGGCCGACTCCAGCGTCACCCGGCCGCTGGCCGGGTCCGGGCAGTCAACCGGCTCGGCGCGGGCGATCACCTCGCCACCAACGACGAGCCGGACGGCACCGGAAGGGAGATACCAGACAGAGCTACCGCTCGCCGTCCCGGTCACCGAACCACCCGGGGTCTCGAGCGTGGCGACAGCGGCTCGATCACCGGCTTGCAGCGTCCAGGCCGAAACATCGCCACCAAGACGACATCCCTGGGCGATGCTGGGGAGCGGCGGTCCCGGATCGTCGGGCTGGCAAACCGGGCCAGCCTCGTCGACGCTAGCCACGGTCGCTCCTCCGAAAATGCAGGCTTGCCGGGTTGGGACCGTCTCCAGCCGGTGCCAGCAGCCAGGTCGTGCCCGGGACGGCGCTGAAGGTGATCGTGTCGCCTGCACTGGGGACGAGCGTCACCTGCACTGGGGCCTCGTTGGAGCTGACCACCTCCCACGCCCTCCAGGCGGGGTACCAGGCCTCGGGAGTGCACGCCGCCACCAGACCGGGCGCCGCAAGGTCGGGCAACTCGATGTCAACCGGGGAGTCGGCGCTGAACCCCATCGCCGCCACCGGCTCGACGGCCCGCGACACACCACCGGTAGTAGGGGTGACGGTCGTCTCGTGCAGTGCCTGCCGCCTCGGCAGCAGCGGTCGTTGAGGTAGAGGCTCGGGGAGTGGCCGCGGTCGCACAGGCGGCGAGAAGCAACCCGACGACCAACAGCGCTGGACCCAACCGACTCCGCATCCATCCTCCTGACACCACTGTGGCACCGACGCCTGGGGATGAGACGCCCGGAGACGCCCTTCAGTTCCGCATAGGCCGTCAACCGGCGCCCTCCTTCAGCCTCCGAGGCGCTGGTCAATCCAACTGCCGCCAGCGGTTCATTAGTTCGGCGACGGGGTCGGAGGCGGTTTGGTCGGCATAGAGCCCCGGCCCACCGTCACCCGGACCGACCCTCTCCTCAGCTTGTTGTCGATCCCCATCACCCGATCGGTTCCCGAGATGGCGACCGGGACCAAGGGGACACCGGCCCGGTGGGCAAGCCAGGCCGCCCCCCGCTTGATCGGCTCCTCTCCCCACCTCGCCGCCCGACGCCCTTCGGGGAAAAGCCCGACCGGCTCGCCCGAATCCAAGGCACGGAGCGCGGCCCGCACCGCGGCCACCGGGCGGCGGTTGCGGGAGACCGGGATGGACCCGTACGTGGAGGTCGCCCAGGCGAGGAAGCGGTTGGCGTCGGCCAGCTCGTCGAGTGCCAGGAAGATGAGTGGGCGCCGCAGGACCGTCCCGATCAGAGGTGGATCGAGCTGAGAGAGATGGTTGGAGGCGAGGACATATGGCGCCGCGCGGGAACCCATCGTCGACCTCCGACTCCAGTCGCAACACCACCTTGCCCACCACGGTGAACGTCGGCCAGGCCACCGCCCAAGTCACCTTCCCGGAGCGAGGAATGGTGGGCACCAACACCGTCACCGAGTCGGCGCCATTCCACGGCGCAGTACCCGCCCGCTCACGAGAACGCATCGCCAGGTCGGTGAAGAGGGCGGCGAGCACCAACGTTGGTCGTTGATTGGCGCGCAGTTCGACCGCGGCGTCGAGGACCCGCTCCGCCGATGCAACCGCCACCCCCGGCGATACCTCGGTGAGATCGGTGAGATCCAGATCGCGGTTACGGGGCGTGGCGCCGAACTGGACCGCGGCGGCGTCGAGGTACCAAGAGGCCAGGATCTCGACACCCGACACGAGCAGCTCTCGCTTGGCCCGGTGATTGTCACGATCCCGCTTTTCTTTGGTGGCATTCCCCTCGGTTTCGAGGGCGTGCTCCTCGACACCGGCGATCAGCGGCTCGAGCCCGTCGAGGAGTTCCTCGGCGAGGACGAAGGAGTCGCCGGGTCGCGCCGACACCCTGCCCGGGACGGCCAGCCATGCGCGTCGGAACGATGCGACCTCCGGCCGGGTGGCCAATCCGAGAGCGAGGCCCGGGCGGCCCGCCCCGAGGCGTGCCGCCTCGGTGGCCTGTTCCGTGTCGACACCGGCCTGCTCGAGGGCGGCGACCACTTCGGTCTCTTCGACCCGTCCGAAATGGATGATCCGGCAGCGGGATCCGAGCGTGGCCGGAAGGTCCTCCTCGGAGTCGGCCACGAGGATGAATGCCGTGGTGGCATTGGGCTCCTCGAGCGTCTTGAGCAGGGCATTCGCCGCCCCTTCGCTCATCACCCCCGCCTCGTCGAACACGAATACCTTCCGGACGGATTCGACGGGCGCCAGGGTGGCCCTCGCCATGGTGGTCCGTGCCTGCCCGACGGTGAGCATGGTCCTCCCCTCGGGTTCGACGATGTTCACATCGGGGTGATTCCCCGAAGCCGCCCGGCGGCACGAGGAGCACTCACCGTCGTGGACCCCTGCGGTGGGACAGACCAACAGCGCGGCGAAGGCGCGCGCCACCGTCCCCTTGCCCACTCCCTCGGGCCCGACGAAGAGGTAGGCGTGGGCCGGAGTCGCCGGCTCGGAAGAGAGCATCGCAAGAGTTCGCTTGTGCCCGACAACCGAGTCGAAAGGATGGGCCGTGACCAACTCGCCGGTTGTCATCGGACTCTCACCACGGCCCCGGGCTCAAAACCGAGGGCGTCGAGCGCCGTCTTGACGACGGTGTCGAGCGGGAGGGCCGCATCGATCACGATGAAACGCTCCGGCTCGCTGGCGGCAAGAGAGTCATAGGTGCTCGCCACCCGGTCGAGGAACTCCGTCGGCTCGGCGCCGATCCGGTCGGCGATCTCCTGGCGGGATGAGCCGGTGCCCGGATCGACCTTGAGCAGCACAACCCGATCGGGCCAGGTCCCGGCGAGACCCTGTTGGTTGACGAATCGCACCCTGTCGACTCCCAGCCCGCGGCCCCCACCCTGATAGGCGAGCGACGAATAGACCGACCTGTCGGCTATGACCATCGAGCCCATGCGGAGAGCCGGCCGGATCACCTCGGCGGCGAGTTGGGCACGCTGGGCAGCGAAAAGCAGGGCTTCGGTCCACGATTCGAGAGCCCCGCTGTGGAGGAGTACCTGGCGTATCGACTCCCCGGCCTCGGTGGACCCGGGCTCTCGCACCTCCACCACCCGAGCGCCTGTGGCCCCGATGGCATCGGCCACCCGCTTCGCCACCGTCGACTTGCCCGCCCCCTCGATCCCCTCGAAGGCGATATATCCGCCACTGCTCCCCGGCCTCTGCATCGGCCGGACCCGTGCCCGTGAATGCGGCCATCAGGTATCGCCCGATGAGCGGCGCTTGCCCCTGATCGAGGTGAATGCGTCGCCGGCTTCGCGCAGCGCCCGGTATCCCGACTCGGTGAGCTTGGGACGGTGCAGGGTCATCCTCACGCCCCAGAGGGTGGCGGCGCCGGCGGCGAAGACAATGATCCCACCGGTGAGCAGGGTGAGCCGGAGCCCGCTGTCGAACGGCGCAGGGAACAGGTCGTCGAGCAACGGAACCGCCAGGCCGGCCAGGGTCACCGAGGCGAGGAGCGAGGTGCGGACCACGGTGTAGAGGGCGGCGAAGGTGCGGCCCCGTCAACTCATCCTCCACCTCCTCGTGGAGGTAGGTGAAGCCCATCACGTATGAGCCTCCGGCGCCCAATCCCCCAACGAAAAGCCAGGCGGCGGCGGGGATCACGCTCGAAGTGGTCGCCGATGCGGTGATGGCCGCACCGGTGGCCATGAGGCTGGCGGCGAAGAGCACCTCACGCCTGCCACGGAGCGTCCCCCCGATGGCGAGAGCCAGCATCCCCAGGCCAACGCCGCACCCCAGGGCGGTGATGAGCACGCCGAACCCGGCGCGGCCGGCGCCCAGGAGATCGATGGAGAAGCGCTGCCCGAGCACGAAGAATGCTCCTGCGCCGAAGAGTGCCGCGGCCATCCCCAGGATGATCCCGCGCACCGTCGGGTGGGCGACGACGAATCGGACCCCCTCGATGAAGTCCCGCAGCGGCGCCCGGAGATCGACCCGGCGCGTCGGGGACGGCTGTTGTCCCACCACCGGGCCTGGTCGGGGGATGGTGGCGATCAGCGCCGCCGAGGCGAGGAATGTGAGCGAGTCGACGCCAAAGGCGAGGGCCACTTCGCCGTCGATTGGACCGGAGGCGGTGAAAACGCCCCCCACCTTGGCCAGCAGGGCGAAGGCCAGAGCGCCGACCGGGAGCATGCCGTAGGCAGCCACCAGAGTCAGGCTGTTGGCCGCCACCATCCCTCCCTCGGGGACGAGGTTGGGCACCCACGCCTCGCGCGATGGCTGCCACAAGAGGGTGAGCGCCTCCAAGAGGAACGACACGGCGAACAGTTGCCAGAGGTTGGTCACGAATATCAGCGACAGCACCAGGACGGCGCGAGCCACGTCGCTGACGATCATCACCTTCCTACGGTCGAAGCGGTCGGCGATCACACCGGCGAACCCGCCGAACAGACCGGGTATGAGACGTGCCAGCAGGGGTACGAGCACCCCCCTCACCCCGCCGATCGAGTCGGCGAGGGCGATGGTGGCGAAAAGGGCCACCCAGTCGCCAAAGCTGGAGAGGAGCCCGGCATACCAAAGCCGTGCAAATGGCCCCCGACGCAGCAGGGCGAACGACGAGGTAACTGGTCCCCCGGCCGCGGTCATTGGGGCAAGGCTACCGGGCGGCGGCACATCAGCCATACAAGACAGCGGTTGATGGCCGTCTAACTTGTGGCGCCCAATGGCAAAAACCCTGGTGATCGTCGAGTCGCCGACCAAGGCGCGCACCATCGAGGGATTCCTCGACAGCGATGTCGCGGTCGAGTCCTCGATGGGGCATGTGCGCGACCTGCCGCGCAACTCGGCCGAGATCCCCGAGAAGGTCCGGTCAGAGCCGTGGTCCAAGCTCGGGGTGGACGTCGAGCACGACTTCCAACCGCTCTACATCGTGCCCAAGGAGAAGACGGACCAGATCCGCAGGCTGAAGAAGGCCATGGAGGGGATCGACGAGCTCTACCTGGCAACCGACGAGGACCGGGAAGGGGAGTCGATCGCCTGGCATCTCACCGAGGTCCTCGGTCCCAAGGTGCCAGTGCGACGGATGGTCTTCCACGAGATCACCCCCCGAGCGATCCAGGAGGCCTTCGCCAACCCGCGGCAGATCGACCAGCGCCTGGTGGAGGCACAGGAGACCCGCCGCGTCCTCGACCGACTGGTCGGGTACGAGGTGTCCCCGGTGCTGTGGCGGATGATCCAACCCCGGCTCTCGGCAGGACGGGTGCAGAGCGTCGCCGTTCGGCTCGTGGTCCAGCGGGAGTGGGAACGGATCCGGTTCCGCAGCGCCGGCTATTGGGACGTCGCCGGCACGTTCGTCGCCGAGAGCGACCGGACGCTTCCATTTCCGGCCACCCTGGTCGAGGTCGACGGACGCCGGCTCGCCACCGGGCGCGACTTCGATGCCAGCGGGACACCCGGCACCGACGTGCTCGTCCTCGACCAGACGAGCGCCCAAGATCTCGCCACCGCCTGTTCCGAGGCAGACATCTCGGTGCGATCGGTGGAGCGCAAGCCATACCGGCGGAGCCCCTATCCCCCGTTCCGCACTTCGACGCTGCAACAGGAGGCAGGGAGGAAGCTGGGCTTCTCGGCATCGCGCACCATGTCGGCGGCGCAGCGGCTCTACGAGCGGGGGTACATCACCTACATGCGGACCGACAGCATCGCCCTCTCCGAGTCGGCGGTGACGGCGGCACGTTCCGAGATCGAGCGGCGCTTCGGGCAGCGCTATCTCCCCTCGAAGCCACGCTCATACCAGGGCAAGGTGCGCAACGCCCAGGAGGCGCACGAGGCGATCCGTCCCGCAGGCGAGCGGTTCCGTGACCCCGATGAGGTGGCCGCCTCGGTTGGCAACGACGACTCGAGGCTCTACCGACTCATCTGGACGAGGACGATTGCCTCTCAGATGACCGACGCCACCGGGGAGAGCGTCTCGGTGAGGCTCGGCGGAGCCGCCGATGGCCAGGACGTCGTGTTCGCCGCCACCGGCCGTGTGCTCAACCACGCCGGCTTCCTCCGCATATACGTCGAAGGAAGCGACGACCCCGAGGCGGACCTCGATGACCAGGAGCGGCGGCTCCCACCGCTGGCCGATGGCGACCGGGTCGAGGTGCTCGACCTCGAGGCGAAGGGGCACGAGACCAAGCCACCGGCCACGATTCACCGAGGCATCGCTGGTGCGACGGCTAGAGGAGTTGGGGGTGGGACGGCCCTCGACCTATGCATCCATCCTCTCCACGATCCAGGACCGTGGGTACGTGTGGAAGAAGGGCTCGGCGCTGATCCCTACCTGGACCGCCTTCGCCACGGTGTCGCTGCTCGAAGCGCACTTCCCGACACTGGTGGACTACGAGTTCACCGCCCGCATGGAGGACGAACTCGACCGCATCGCCGCCGGCGATGAGGAGTCCGTCCCCTGGCTGTCGCGCTTCTACTTCGGCGAGGAGGGGCTGCGCCAGACGGTGGAGTCCTCCTACGACGCAATCGATGCCCGCAAAGTGAACTCGATCGAGGTGGGGGTGACCGACGACGGGACGCCCGTGTCGGTCCGGGTCGGGAGGTACGGACCTTTCCTCCAGCGTGGGGAGGATCGTTCCTCGCTCCCCGAGGATCTCGCTCCGGACGAGCTGACCCTGGAGAAGGCCGTCGAGCTGCTCGATGCCCCATCCGGAGACAAGATCTTGGGCACCGATCCCGACAGCGGGCTCACCGTGCTCGCCAGGGCCGGCCGATATGGGCCCTATGTCCAGCTTGGTGACGCCGAGGAGGTCGAGGGCAAGCCAAAGACCGTCTCGCTCTTCAAGGGGATGGAGTTGGACGAGCTCGGGCTCGACTCCGCCCTGCGGCTGCTCTCGCTGCCGAGGGTGGTCGGGACCGACCCGGAAGGAAGGGAGATCCTCGCCCTCAACGGGAGGTACGGGCCATTCCTCAAGCGTGACGAGGAGACCCGCAACCTGGACGAGGAAGCCCAGATCTTCGAGGTGTCGCTGGACGAGGCGCTGGCCCAGTTCGCCGAGCCTCCGAGACGCCGCGGGCAGCGACGGACCAACACCGCTCTGCGCACGCTCGGGGAGAGCGCCGAGACGGGCAAGCCGGTCGAGGTGCGGGACGGCCGTTTCGGGCCGTACGTCACCGACGGAGAGGTCAATGCTTCGCTCCGCAAAGGTGACGAGGTCGAGCGGATCAGCCTGGAGCGGGCTCAAGAGTTGCTCGCCGAGCGTCGGGCCAAGCTGGCCGATGCGCCGCCGAAGAAGCGCCAAACGAAGAAGGCCTGCCGAAGAAGTCCTAGAGGCCGGCGCAGGCACCCCCGGTCAGAGCACCCGCGCCGCCATCTCGGCGAGCGGACCGCGCACGGTGCGCTCCAGGGTGACATGACCGAACAGCGGCGAGCCCTTGAACTTCTCGATGAGCGCCGCCACCCCTCCATACGGCGAGATGTACGGGTTGTCCACCTGGCTGAGGTCGCCGCAGAACACCACCTTGGCGTCGCGGCTCATCCGGGTGAGGATCACCTTGAGCGTCGAAAGCTCCAGGTTCTGCGCCTCGTCGATGATGACGAACTCCCCGGTTATCGACCTGCCCCGGAGATAGGTGACCGCCGCCAACTCGAGCTCGTTGCGGGCGATCAACTCATCGACGGCATGTCGGGCGACATCGGGCTCGGAGTCCGAGAAGAGCGCGTGGAGGTTGTCGTGGACCGCGGCCATCCACGGCGCCAGCTTGTCTGCCAGGTCCCCGGGGAGGAAGCCCAATTCCTGGCGGCCGACCGGGACCAGCGGCCGGTACACCGCCACCCTCCGGTAGCGGCCCTGCTCCACCACCTGCTCGAGCGCCGCGGCCAGAGCCAGAAAGGTCTTCCCGGTCCCGGCAACACCCATGAGCGACACGGCGACGACGTCGGGGTCGAGCAGCAATTCGAGCGCGACGTGCTGGCGGAGATTCTTCGGCTCGACACCAAAGGCCCGGGGATGACCTGAGGTGCGCTCGAGGACCACCTCGGGCTCCGCTTGGATCACCTTTCCGATGGCGGAGCGTGAAGGACCGGATCGAAGGACGACGAACTCGTTGAGCATCGCGGTGAGACCCGGGACGGCGACCTTGCCCTCGTGGAACAACCGGTCGATCCACTCGTCCTCGATCGCAACCTCCTTGATACCGCTGTGGAGCTCGTCAACCGGGACGGTGTCGGCGCGGTAGTCCTGGACGAGCGCCCCCAGTTGCGCCCCCTTGATACGGAGAGCGGCATCCTTGGTGACGAGGACCGGCTCTCCCCCGTCGTCGGACAGGTTCAGGCAGGTGGAGAGGATCCGGTTGTCGGGGCTCGCCGGGTCGAACACGTCGGGAAGTCGGTCGGAGCGCACCCGGTTGAGCTCGATCCGCAAGGTGCCTCCCCCGGGGAGGACCACCGCATCCCGGAGCCCACCCGGCTCAGACGCCCCGAGCTGTTCGAGAAGCCGCAGCGCCATGCGCGCGTTGGTACCCACCTCGTCGAGCCTCGTCTTCTTCCGGTCGAGTTCCTCGACAACCACCAGCGGAAGCACCACCTCGTGCTCGTCGAACTTGAGCAGCGCATTGGGGTCGGCGAGCAGAACGCAGGTGTCGAGAACGAAGGAACGAGCCACGGAGTCTCCTGGGCTGATCGTCCTCCTAGGTTCGCCCCTCCCGCCCCCAGATCCAAGGATCGAAGCGAAACCGACTTCCTCTCCCGGGGGAAGTGACGACTCTGGCTGCCGTCTGCCGTCTGCCGTCCGCCGTCCGTCCGTACTTAGAACGACGTCGCGAATATCAGACTCACGATCGTCATCACCTTGATGACGATGTTCATCGCCGGGCCCGAGGTGTCCTTGAAGGGGTCGCCCACCGTGTCGCCGATCAAGACCGCCCGATGGGCGTCCGACCCCTTGCCGCCATATGCCCCGGCTTCGACGAACTTCTTGGCGTTGTCCCAGGCACCCCCGGCATTGGCCATGAATATGGCGAGTAGGAACCCGGTCACCAGTGCGCCGGCGAGAAAGGCGCCGAGCGCCTCGACGTCGATGAACCCGATGGCCAGCGGGAAGATGATGGTGGCGACACTCGGGACGACCATCTCGCGCAGCGCAGCCTGGGTGGCGATGTCGACGCACGACTCGTAGTCGGGCTTGGCACCCGGCTTGCCGTCGCGGAGGCCGGCGATCTCCCTGAACTGCCGGCGCACCTCGTCGATCATCCGGCTCGCTGCCCTTCCCACCGCGTTCATGGTGAGGGCGGCGAACAGGAACGGGAACATCGCCCCAAGGAACAACCCGACCACGGCATCGACCCCGAGTGAGGTCGATCGACGTGATCCCGGCAGCCTTGGTGAAGGCTGCGAAGAGGGCAAGTGCGGTGACCACCGCCGATCCGATGGCGAAACCCTTGGCCACTGCGGCGGTGGTGTTGCCAAGGGCATCGAGGGCATCGGTCGCCTCGCGCACCTCCTTGGGCAGGTGCGCCATCTGGGCGATGCCGCCGGCGTTGTCGGCAATGGGGCCGTAGGCATCGACGGAGATGGTGATCCCTATGGTCGCCAACACACCGATGGCGGCGATGGCCACCCCGTAGACCCCGCCTCCATCACCCAATCCCCACTCGCCGGAGGCGTAGGCGCCAACGATCCCGGCGGCCACCACCACCACGGAGAAGGCGGCGGAGCGCATCCCTTCGGCCAGCCCGGTAATCACCACGGTCGCCGGTCCTGTCTGTGATTGGCGGGCGATCTCCTTCACGGATCGATGCCCATCGGAGGTGAACCATTCCGAGATCTGACCGATAGCGAGGCCAACCAACAACCCAACGAGGACCGCACCGAAGACCCCCAAGGGATTACCCACGCCGTCGAAGATCCAAAAGGAGAGCCCGGCCACCCCGAGCGCGGTGATGGCGGCGGCGCCGAGCGTGCCCCGACGGAGAGCGGCGGCCAGTTCGTCGCCTCTGGCCCTGACGAAGAAGGAGGCGACGATCGAGGCCGCCATGCCGAAGGCCGCAACAGCCAAGGGGAATACCAGCGTCTGTACCTGGAAGTCGGTGCCGGCAAAGGCGATGGCGGCGAATGCGATCGGTGCCACCAGGGCCCCGACGTACGACTCGAAGAGGTCGGCACCCATCCCGGCAACGTCGCCGACGTTGTCCCCCACGTTGTCGGCGATCACCGCCGGGTTGCGTGGATCGTCCTCGGGGATCCCCGCCTCGACCTTGCCGACCAGATCGGCGCCGACATCAGCTGCCTTTGTGAAGATTCCACCACCCACCCGAGCGAACAGGGCCACCGACGATCCGCCCAACCCGATCGCCGCAAGTATCTCGGCCCATTCAGGGATGCCGAACGCTTCGTTGAAAATCAGATAGCCGACCGTCACCCCGAGCAGACCGAACCCGGCGACGGTGAAGCCCATCACCGCGCCCCCTCTGAAGGCGACTTGGAGGGCTGCACTGACACCGTGAGCCCGGGCCGCCTCGGCCGTCCTGGTGTTGGCGGCCGTGGCTATGCGCATCCCGACGAACCCGGCGCCGGCGGACAGGAGAGCGCCGAACAGATAGGCAACCGATCCCCACGGCGCCCCCCACGGGGTGAGCACGGCGATCAAGATCGCCAGCACCACGACGAACACGGCCATCCAGCTGTACTCGCGTCGGAGGAAGGTGTTGGCGCCGAGCCGGATGGCGTCGGCGATGGCGACCATGGTTTCGTTACCTGGCGGTGCCGAGAGCACTCGACGGGCGTAGATGGCGGCAACCACCAGGGCCAGAGCTGCCGCGGCCAACGCCGAGTAGAGGATCAGGTCGGTCATCGGACGGAGATCTCCGGAGGGTTTGTGGCCGGGCGAGTGTACGGAGCGACCGTCGATCGGTGCGATCGGACCGCTCTACGGAGCTTGACCTCTCCTCCGTCAACCGTCTACGTTGTCTGTCAATGCCTGTTGACAAAAGCCGTTCATCGCGTTCTTTTCGAGGTTGGCGCAAGGTTGCGGCCCTCTCGCTGATCGCCACGCTGGCCGCCTCGTGCAGCGGCGCCGGGGCAGCCACGACCGTCGCCGCAGCGCCCTCAACCACCGCCACGCCGACGACGCTTCCCCCAACGACGACCACCACCACGGTCCCACCGACCACGACGACGGTCCCACCGACGACGACCACGACGGTGGCCGCTCAGGATTTCTTCGTCAAGATGAAGAAGGGCCCCGAACCTCTCCGCCGCGCCATCCGGAACCTCTTCATGTTCGCCAACCGGGAGGGCGCTCCGGCACCTTCGATGCCGGCCGAGCTGCGACGCGTCGTCCGGCAGGGACCGAAGAAGGACCGGCTCAACGTCACCCCCAAGTTGACCATCCGAAGGCTGCCCAACGCCAGGGTGGCCGTGGCAACGACCAAGAAGGACACAGTCCTCGCCGTATCCAACGGTTCGGGTCGGTGGCGGATCGTGGGGGCCCACCTTGCCTCGCTGGGCCGCAAGCCCTGGTTCGGAACCAACAAACCCCGCCTGCTGATGGTTATCGGCTCAGATGCCCGCCCCGGGCAAAACCCGCCCGACTTCCGAGCGGACAGCCTCCACGTGGTGGCGCTCCACCCGAAGAGCCACTCGGCGGCCATCGTGGGCATTCCCCGTGACTCCTGGGTCACCAGCGCCTCCGGCGGAACCGGCAAGATCACGGAGTTCATGTCCAATACCGGCCCGGACATCATCGTCGACACCGTCGAGCAGATGGGTGGAATCCAACTCGACGGTCATGTCCTCACCGGTTTCGCCGGATTCATCTCGATGGTGGACGAGATCGGCGGTTTCATGTTCGACGTGCCGACGCCCATGTCGGATGCGGGATCACAGGCCTACTTCGACTCCGGCACCCAGAGTTTCGACGGGACCGAGGCGCTCGCCTTCGCCCGGACCAGGAAGACCCTCCTGCGGGGCGATCTCGACCGCTCGTTCAACCAAGGTCTGCTCATCATGACCGGGATGCTGCGGGCACAGCGTCTCGGATGGCACGGGATCCCCGAGATGGTCGAGGCATTCGGGAAGCACGGGAACACCGACCTCAGCGCCGAAGAGCTGATGACGTTCGCAGCCGCCGTGCTCAGGACCAACCCGCGCAAGGTCACCAACATGGTTCTGCCGGGATCGACCGGGTGGGCGGGAAGCGCCAGCGTGGTTTTCCTCGGCGAAGACTCCTACGACATCCTCTCGGATCTCAAGGACGGGCGCCTCCAGAAGTCCTGAAACGAGAAGGGCGGCCTCTCGGCCGCCCCTGCTCGATCCGTTTCTCGGTTACTTGTCAGCCGCCGGCCGTGGTGTCGACGGCAACGGTGGTGTCGGTCCCACCATCGGTCGTAGTGTCATCCGTGGTGCCACCATCGCACGCGGCGAAGATGACTCCGGCAGCTAGAAGCGACATCACGGTCGCAGCGGTCTTGGAACGCCTCATTTGGGCCTCCTTGTTGGTCGGGTCAAGCTCCCCAAGAGGGGAACTCGCTCCCCCTACCCCCCCATCGGCCGGGCCAAACCCTAGCCGAGAGTCGCCATAGGTCCAGGCAAGCTCGGTTTTTGGCGTCACCAAACGCGGTCATAGGACGTGAAGTGACGCCAAAACGGGATGATGGGTCATCATCAGGGGTACATGGATCGCCCCACGGAGCGAATCGAACTCGAAGCCCTGATCGACCGCTGGGCGGCCGCCGGGGAGGGCGAACTGGTTCACATCGAGCGGTTCGCCGAGCGGGATCCGATCACCGCGCTCCCCGACCCTCCGCTACCTGGTGCCCTGGAGCAACGGCTCAGAGAGCGTGGCATCGAGCGGCTCTACCGGCATCAGGTGGCGGGGATCCGGCGGATCCGTGAGGGCAGGCACACGGTCCTCGTCTCCGGCACCTCTTCGGGAAAGACGCTCACCTACCAGGTGCCGATCGTCGAGCGTGCCCTGGAGGATCCCCGTTCCACCGCCCTTCTCCTCTACCCCACCAAAGCGCTGGCGCAGGACCAGCTCGGATCGCTGCAGCGCTACCGGCTCCCCGGTGTGACCGCAGCCACCTACGACGGGGACACCCCCGACGAGCAGCGCCGCTGGGTGCGTCGCCATGCGACCGCGGTGCTGACCAACCCGGACATGCTCCACGTGGGGATCCTCCCCCACCATCAACGGTGGGCCGACTTCCTGGTGCGGCTCCGGTTCGTGGTGGTGGACGAGATGCACACGCTGCGCGGCGTATTCGGAAGCCACGTCGCCCATCTCCTCCGGCGGCTGCGGCGAATTGCCGCCCACTACGGGGCGCGGCCCACGTTCGTCTTCACCTCGGCGACGATCGGCAACCCGGGCGAGCTTGGCGCCCGACTCAGCGGTCTCGATGTCGAGGTGGTCGAAGGTGACGACTCGCCGCGTGGAGAGAAGATCGTGGCGCTGTGGAACCCCCCGCTGCTCGACATCGACACGGGGCGCCGCCGTAGCGCCCTCACCGACGCAACCAGCCTATTCGTGGACCTGGTGCGCGACAGTCATCACACGATCGTGTTCGCCCGCAGCCGCAAGGCGACCGAGTTGGTGTACCGGTGGTCGGCGGAGCGGCTCGGCGAACTGGCGGACAGAGTGGCCCCATACCGGGCCGGCTACCTGCCGGCCGACCGCCGCGCCGTGGAACAGAGGCTCTTCTCGGGCGAGCTCCTCGGTGTGACCGCCACCAACGCCCTCGAACTAGGGATCGATGTCGGCTCGCTCGACGCCGCCATCGTCACCACCTTCCCCGGGACGATCGCCGCCTTCTGGCAGCAGGCAGGACGGGCGGGCCGAACGCGGCAAAAATCGCTGGCAGTGCTCGTCGGGGGCGAGGATGCCCTCGATCAATGGTTCATGGCCAACCCGGGTGAGCTGTTCGCTCGTCCGCACGAGGCGGCCGTGGTCAACCCATCCAACCCGTTGATCACCGAGGCCCACACCGGCTGTGCCGCATACGAGCTTCCGTTGGGACTGGAGGATCGGGAGATACTCGGCGACCAGACCGAGGAAGCGGCAAACCGCCTCGTCCAAGCCGGTCATCTCCGTTTGCGCGACGACAAGCTGGTGTGGAGCCATCGCCAGGCGCCCGCGCCCACCGTGGACATCCGCTCCAGTGGGGGCCCGATATACACGATCTGGGACGCGGGGAGCGGCCGCCCCCTGGGCACCATCGAGGAAGGCCGG
The DNA here is from genome assembly GCA_963733905.1 of uncultured Actinomycetes bacterium. Taxonomy (GTDB): domain Bacteria; phylum Actinomycetota; class Acidimicrobiia; order Spongiisociales; family DATADW01; genus DATADW01. Next base: position 161,702 of record CAVTEU010000003.1, read on the forward strand.
GCATTCCGTGACGCCCATCCCGGCGCCGTCTACCTCCATCAGGGAGATACCTACCTCGTGGGGGACCTCGACCTCACCGGTGAAGCAAGTGGTCGTCAGCCGAGCGAGCGTCGACTACTACACACAGCCGGGCGAGGAGAAGATGCTCGAGATCATCGACGAGGAGGCTGTCGCCTGGTCGGGTGCGCTACCCCATCGTCTCGGTCGGGTGAGCGTGGAGAGCCACGTCGTGGGCTATCAACGCAAGCGCATCGGTAGCGGCGAGGTCCTCGACCGGGTCCCTCTCGACCTGCCACCGGCGGTGTTCGAGACGCAGGCAGTGTGGTGGGTGGTGCCGCCCGAGATCCTCCAACTTGCTGGCGTCAGTGCCGCAGACACGCCCGGGACGCTCCACGCCGCCGAGCACGCTGCGATCGCCATGCTCCCGCTGTTCGCCATCTGTGACCGTTGGGACGTCGGTGGGCTTTCGACCACTTGGCACCCGGCGACAGGAAAGCCGATGATCTTCATCTACGAGGCGTACCCGGGCGGAGCGGGTGTCTCGCCCATCGCCTTCGCAGCCGGCGAGAGTCACCTGGGCGCAACGGTGGAGGCGATCCGAGCTTGTCCCTGTTCATCGGGATGCCCATCGTGCATCCAGTCCCCCAAGTGCGGCAACTACAACGAACCGCTCTCCAAGGCCGGCGCCATTGCATTCCTCGATACCGCGCTCACCTCCGGATCGGGGCCACGGAAGCGCTGAGGACTTCAACCAAGGCATGCGGGTGACAGCTCGATCTGGAGCCCGCGCCTCCCACCGCTGACGAAGACCGTCTGATGTTGCTGGGCCGTTGAGTCGAGCAATACCGGCATCGTGCGGCGCTGGCCAAACGGGCTGATCCCGCCAACCACGTACCCGGTAAGTCGCTCGGCATCGCCGGGCTCCGCCATGCCGGCGCGCTTGCCACTGGTTGCGTGGGCAAGCGCCTTCAGGTCGAGCTGACCGGCCACGGGGACGATCGCCACCACGGGAGACCCGTCGACCATCGCCACCAACGTCTTGAAGACCCGACCAGGATCGACCCCGAGCCGGGCGGCGACCATCTCGCCGTAGGTCGATGCTGCGGCGCCTGGGTCATCCTCGAGCCGATAGGGATGAACCCGGTACTCGATGGCGGCCCGGTCGAGCGTCCGAGTCGCCGCGGTGACGTTGGCTGCCACGGCGGGCGAGGATAGGTGGGCATCAACAGTCTGACCGGGTCGAATTCGGCCCTCGACACTGCACTGACCTTGTGGGTGCCCAGCATCTCGATGGTCACCGTCACCTCCACCTCGACCACCCTCGATGACCAACTCGGGTCCGGCGAACAGACACAGCGGACCACCGTGGCCCCATGCTCCTTGGCGAGCCTCTCCGCCTCATCGGCCGGTGAGCCGGTGGCGCCGAAAGGGCGGAAGGTGACCGGGGCGGCGGCCAGCGCCGCGGCATCGGCGGCGGCAACCGCTCGGCCGCGCCCTGCCGAGACCACACCCCCGGCCGCCACCGCCGTACAGAGAAGTGCGAGCAGCACTTGCGATCACGGCGGCGATGACCGACACCGAACCCTCCTCGCCACTCACCGCTCCACCCTCATCGCTGCTCGGGAACGGAGTTCCACCGAGATGCCGCCCAGGACCGGCCGGAGGAGTTGGTGAGTCGAGGAGACGATCACCTCGGCAACGGATCCGACCTCGGCCGGTCTGCGCACCGTGACCCGGGTCACGAGCGGCGAGCGGAGGTGAGAGGGCAGCTCTCGCCGCCAAGGCAGCCTCGCTCGGGTCGGGGATGGTCGCCGCCACCCGGGCACCCTCACGCGCTGCCCCTGCCAGCTCGATCTGGGTTCGGGCCAGAGACACCACCTCGACAGAAGCAACGAGAACCAGCATCACCACCGGCAGGACGAGAGCGAGTTCGACGGTTGCCGAGCCCACCTCAAGCCACCGGTGGTGACGCCGAACCGTCATCCCACGTAGCCGGTGACCTGACGGGCGACGGCGTTGAAGAGCTGGCGGAACGCCCCGGTCCCTCCAACCCACGTGATCAACGCCAGGGCGATCCCGGCGGCGGCGATGATGACAAGCACGTACTCGACCGTGCTGGCACCTCGCTCGCCACCGAACCAGCGCAGCAACCAGCGCCAAATGCGCTCCATTTCCTTCTCCTTTCTCCGGCACCAGCCGGGAGCCGGCGGCCGGCCGGCGACGGGGGGAAGCGCCAACTGTCAGGGGGCGGGGAGCACCGGACCGAGGAGCCCGTTGATCGCACCGATCACGGCCGGTCCCGCTGCGATGAGCACGAACCCGGGGAGAATCAGCAGGGCAAGAGGCACAACCAGCCGGACCGACAAGGTCCTTGCCTCGTGGACAGCCCGGGCTCGAGCCATCGCTCTCCGCTCGTCGAGGTGCGCGGTCACCGCAGGGATGAGCGCCGCTCCGGTGGTCTGCGCCCGGGCCAATGCGGTGGCCAACGGGCGCAACTCTCCGTCAACCTGGGTGAGGGCGGCGGCTAGTCCGGCACGCTTCGAGTGGCGGAGCACGTTCTCGACCGCGGCGCCAACCTGGCCACCCACCTCGGAACCGGCTCGCCGCAGGGCCGCTGATGGTGGGGAGCCCGGCGCTGAGACCCACCAGCATGGCGCGGGCAAGTCGGTCTGGATCGGTGCGGCGCTCCCGCCGCAATCGAGCCGCAGCCGCCCGCCGTCGCCATCGACCAAGAGCCCACACCAGCGCTGCGGCGGCACCACCCGCCGCCGGGTCGATCGCGGCCAGGGCCACCACGACGGCCCACGGCTGCCAAGGCGACACGAACCGTCGAAGTACCAACCCGGCCACCACCCCGACGATCAGAGCCGCGGCCGGTCTCATCGCGACCCCCTGCGCAGCAGACCGACGACCCAGGCCGACCCGGTCGCCAACAAACCGACCCCGAGCGCCACCATCACCACCCCCGCTGTCCCGCCCGAGACCAGGTCGCCCAAGCGGCCCGTTGCAGCGGCAACTGCCAGAACCGCGAGCGGAATCCCGGCGACGATGGCGGCGGAGAGCCGCGCCTGAGCGGCGGCCGCATTCCTCTCCCCGGCCAACTCCGTTTCGTCACGGGCCATGGCCGCCAAAGAGTCGAAAACGGCTGCGGTCCGGCCGCCGGTGGCCGAGGCGATGCGCACCGCCTCCGCCGCCGCCTCCCCCTGCGTGGGGAGAGCGGCATGGAGCGCCACCGAAACCTTGTCCATCGGCTGTCCGGCAGTAGCAAGCCGGCAGGTGGTTCGCAGATCGAGGCTCGGGGAGCGGGCCGCGGCCGCCACCAGAGATGCCCGCAACCCATGGCCAGCACGCAACTCGGCGGCGAGAGCAGACAGGTAGGAAGCTTCCGGATCTCCGCTGATCCCTTGGCTCCGCCGCGAAAACCCAGACCAGGCGGCCCACCCGGCGATCACCACCAAGGCGGGGAGTGGTGCAGCCATCGAGAACACCGTCACCAGGACCACCGGGAGCGGCGCCGGTGAGAGCAGCAGCGCCACCGCGGCGAAGGCGATCAACATCTCCAGCGCTCCACGCAGCCATCCGGCCCGACATCAGCTATCGACTGGATGCCCCGGAAGCCGTGGCGCCGGGCTACCTGGACCACGAAGATCGATACCACCGAGCAGTTGACGGCGGATGGCTTGCTCGCCCGCTCGCCGTTGCCCGGAGAGCGCCAATGTCTCCAACCGCCACAGGGCCTCTTCGGGGAGTTGGCGTGGACCGTGGACATCGAGCCGTCGTGACCGGTGTTGAGGGCGGACACCAGATCCAGCGCCTCGGCTCCCCGCACCTCCCCGACGATGATCCGATCAGGTCGGAGCCGGAGTGCGGTTCGCACCAGATCTTGCAGAGTCACCGCTCCGGCACCCTCGGCGTTGGCGGGTCGTGCTTCGAGCCGGACGACGTGGCCGGCGAGCCGCAACTCGGCGGTGTCCTCCACGGCAACCACACGCTCGTCCGCCGGGATCTCGGTGGAAAGGACGTTGAGAAGGGTGGTCTTCCCGGCACCGGTGCCGCCGCTCACCACCAGGTTGCGCCGGTCGGCCACAGCCTGAGCGAGCAGTTGGGCACCTTCCTTGTCAACACCGCCACCGGCGACCAGAGCTTGCAAATCGGGGACGGCGGCGGTGAACCGGCGCACCGCCACCACAGGGCCATCCACCGAAATGGGCGGGATGACGGCGTGGAGACGGCTGCCATCGGCGAGTCGGGCATCCACCGTTGGTGACGCCTGATCGAGCCTCAACCCGAGCGGCGCCAAGGTCCGCTCCACCGCGGCCACGACGGCATCGGGACCGGAGAAACGGATGACTGCCGGTTCCAACTCACCGCCCCGCTCGACCCATACGGTGCCGTCCCCGTTCACCAGTACATCGGTGACTTCGGCTTGTCGAAGGAGGCGCTCGATAGGTCCGAGGCCGACGAGTGCATCCACCACGTCTCGGACGGTCTCAGGAGGAGCGAGTGGCGCCTCCTCGGGGATGAGCCGCTCCAACTCGGCGATGATCGCCTCCTCCTGTAGCGGCACCGAGGACTCGACCACCCGATCGACCAGACGCTCGATCAGACCCATCGCGACCGCCATACCGGCTCCCACGCCCGGACCCACTTCCAACGCCTATCGACCACGCCCCGCAACAGCGAACCGACAACCGATGGTCCCGGTGGCGGCAACACCGGCCCCGGGCCGGGGATAGGGGTACGAAAACCGGTCCGCTGCCACACCGTTGGGCCCTGCGAAGTCGGTTGGAGGGCGCCGGGGAGCAACGGCACCACCGGAACCACCGGTACGTCCGGTGGCGGGGGTTGGTCGGGGGTTGCTCGGAGAACAACCGCGGGCCAGCCCGAGATGAGCGCATCGAGGACCTCGGCCGCCTCGTCGACGGTGACGCCACCGTTGCGGAGTACGGCGACCCCGCTCCTCGACGGGACCAACTCGTCTCGCCGAGGGTGGCGCCGGACCAAGTCGGCGAGGGTCGACCCTTCGCCGTATGCCGGCCCAAATTGCTCGAGATCCACCACGAGCGCCGTTCCCGCCGACGCGGCCAGTCCGAGGGGAGCGATCGCAGACAGCAACAGATCGGTTGGACACCAAGTAGAAAGCGCAGCCACCCGCCGAACGTATGTTCCGGAAGACGTCCTGCCAAGGTCTTGTCAAGCGGTTGAGTTTGTGGCATGAAGGGGGGTTGCAGAGGCGGAAGACGGAATCACTTTCTCCCATTGACAAACGGGCGGGAAATGTCGAACATACGGGAATGCCCGACCGGTCAGTCGCTCTGGCTCCCGCAGTCGAATCGCAAGGGCTCGGAGCCCCGGACTACGAGCTCGCCGAGACACTGGATCTCGACGACGCCAGCCAGTTGAGGGCCCTGGCCGACGGCACCCGCCTCGCCATACTCGATCTCATCCTGGAGCGTGCCGCCACGACCACCGAGTTGGCGGGGACCCTCAACAAACCGAAGGGCACCGTCGGGTATCACCTCGAGGTACTCCTCGGCGCCGGGTTGGTCCGGGTGGTGCGCAGCAAGCGGGTTCGCGCCCTCGAGGCCCGGTACTACGGACGCACGGCCCGCACCTTCGTGATCAAGAGCTTCGACAAGGGAGTAGTCGAGCCCGACTTCATGATGAGGACCGCCATCGCCGACATGGCCGCTGCCCGGGACCGCCTCCCCGACGAGGCCTACGAGGGTGCCATCCAGACGATGCGCTACGCCCGCATCGCCACCGAACGGCTCGAGGAGTACAGGGCACGTCTCGACCAACTCGCCGCCGAGTTCACCGCCGAGAGCCGCGTAGGCGACGTGGTCTGGGGGCTGGTCCTGGCGCTCTTCCCAACGGTGCGTCCCCACCTCCCCAGCCGATGATGAACCACTTTGGCGTCACTTCGCGTCCCATGACCGCGTTTCCTGACGCCAAAACCGTTCTGGGCGCCCGATGACCGAGCGAGGTCCCGTCAAGCGCTCGCTCGGAGCCGGATATTGGAAGCTGTGGTCGGCATCGGTCATCACCAACCTGGGAGACGGCATGAGCATCGTCGCCTATCCCTGGCTGGCGTCGGCGGTGACCCGCGACCCGGTTCACATCGCGCTCATCGGAGTCGCCACCAGGCTGCCATGGCTGCTCTTCAGCCTTCCCGCAGGGGTGATCACCGACCGGGTCGACCGGCGCCGTCTGATAGCCGTCATGGACTGGTTCCGCGCCGCGCTGACGCTGGCGGTTGCGGTGGCGGTGCTCCTCGGGCAATCGGTCATCCCCGACCCGATCGACGTCGCCGCCGGGACCGCCGACCCGCCGGCGGTCGCCGGGCTCTACCTGGCACTCCTCTATATCAGCGCCCTGCTCCTCGGGTCGGCCGAGGTGCTTCGGGACAACGCGGCGCAGACGCTGATGCCGGCTCTGGTCGACGCCGAGGATCTGGAGAAGGCCAATGGGAGGCTCTGGGGGGCCGAGATGGTGGCCAATTCCTTCGTGGGGACACCACTTGGCGGGGTCCTCGCCGGGATCGCCCTATCGCTGCCCTTCTTCGTCGATGCCGGCTCGTTCGCCATCGCCGCCGGATTGGTTTTCGCCATCGGTGGCAGCTTCCGGGCGGTCGGAACCGAGGCTCGCGCCGGGATGCGGGCCGAGTTGGCCGAAGGGCTCCGCTGGTTGTGGCGGCATGTCCTGCTCCGCAACCTGGCCGTGTTCCTCGGCCTGGCGAACGCCCTCAACACGATGGCGTTCGCCACCTACGTCCTCTTCGCCCAGGAGAGCCTCGGGCTCGATGCCGGCGGCTTCGGATTGCTCCTCACCAGCGGCGCCGTAGGTGGAGTCATCGGGAGCTTGGCGGCATCCCGGGTGAGCCGCCGGCTCGGACCTGGTGTCTCGCTCTTCGTCGCCCTCGGGGGGAGTGCGTTGGGATACGTGCTCGTCGCCGTCACCGACCAGGCCTGGGTGGTGTGGCTCGTGCTGGCCGTGGAGACCTTCCTCGTCATGGTTTGGAACGTGATCACGGTGTCACTTCGTCAGACGATCATCCCGGACCGCCTCCTCGGCAGGGTGAACAGCGTCTACCGGTTCTTCGGGTGGGGAATGATGCCTCTCGGAGCGGCCGCCGGCGGCGCCGTGGTGTGGTTCGCCGAGATGATGGGTTTGGGAAGAGATTCCGCCCTGCGCGCCCCCTTCTGGGTGGCCGCGGCGAGGTTACGCCCTCCTTTTCCTGGCGGCGCTCCCCCGCCTGGGAACCGAGAAGATCGAGCAGGCCCGAAGCGAAGCTGCCGATCAACCGACCTAGCCCAGCACTGTTCCTCTCGGGAACGCGCCAGCCTACCACCTATCACCTCATCACGGGTGATCACGGAGTGATCACCTCCTTCTGTCCGTCTACCCTGCGCGCCCGTGGCCTCCGCATCGGACTCGGTGGTCGTTGCTGTACGGGGCGACCTCGCCACCCAACAGGTAGACGCCGTGGTGAACGCCGCCAACGAGCATCTCGCCCACGGCGGCGGGGTGGCCGCAGCGTTGTCCCGCGCCGCCGGACCCAGCGCTCCAGGAGGAGTCCGACCGGTGGGTCGAGGAGCACGGGCCAGTCGACCCGGGTACCGCAGCCGTGACCGGCGGTGGGGATCTTGCGGCGCAATGGGTGGTGCACGTCGTCGGCCCGCGCTATCGAGAGGGTCAGGACAACCAGGGACTGCTGACCCAGGCGGTGGAGGCGGCGCTCGACGCCGCGGCCGGTGCCGGGGCGCGCTCGGTGGCGCTCCCCGCCATCTCGGCAGGGATCTTCGGCTACCCCCGTCCCGAGGCGTGCGCCGTCATCGCACGGACCGCAACGCAATGGGTGGGGCAAAACCCGGGGAAGCTGGACGAGGTGCGGCTGGTGGGCTGGGACGATTCGACAAGGGACGACTTCGCCGCAGGACTCGAGGGTGCCGCGTCATGAGCACCGTCGGTCGCCGCTCGGGGTGGTGGCCGGCGGGGCGGGCCGGCACACGCCGGCACCGCGAGTTCGATGCTGCCTTCGAGCCCGGCGAGCGCTGGGAGGCGGTGTGGGTGGGCGGGGAGAAGCGTGGCTTTCTCCGCCGGACCGTGGTGGTGGAGGACAGCGGCCAGATCAGCGTCGAGCAGCGTCTGGCCGTCATGTCCCAGGGCGAGATCTCGTGGCTGACGAGCACGGTGTGGGTTGCGGATATCGACGACTTCCCTTGGCACCGCTACGAGATCACCGTCGGGTTCCGCCCGCCGGTCGTGTGGCTGCACCACGGCGACACGCTCACCTGCGAGGGCATCACCGTCGAAACCACCGCCCTCCCTCTCCCCACATTCGGGGCTTACCCGGCCATCGTGAGCATGCCCTTCGACGAGGGGGCGGTGATCGAAGTGACCAGGCTGTTCGACACCGGCGGCATCGTCGACGACGAGGCGGCGCTGGTCTCCACCGGTTGGGAGGAGGTCGAGATCGGTGGCGAACCGCAGCCGCTGTGGAGGGTCGATCTCTACGCCGGAGGGCGGCTCAGTGCCAGCTTCTGGATGGACGCCGTTCGTCATCTCCGGTTGTCCGATTGGAAGGGAGCGATGCTCTCGCCGACCCCGGTGGCCGAGGTGCTCGACGGGTTTCCTCAGGACATGGTCCTGCTCGCTGCCGGGACACGCGGAACTCTCTGCGTTGACTCCCGGACGGTTGCCGTCCATCCACAGGTACACTCCCTGCCACTGATTCGTTCACGTTGAGTTCCCTCTCCCCTCGGAGGTCGATGGATGAGGTTCGTGCTCGCATACCTCGATCCCGGTTCAGGAAGCCTGATCGTCCAGGTGCTGCTCGGCGGTGCTGCCGGTGTCGCGGTGATGATGAAGACGATGGGCCGCCGCTGGTTCAAGCGCGACCAGGAGCAAGGGGCTGAGGCCGAAGAGGCCGATCCCGAGGCGCTCGCCGAGAGCGACCACGAGGAGACCGTCGACCGGGCGACCAACCTGCCCGGCGATCGCGCCTGACCCGACCTCAGATCGGCTCGAGTTGGTGACGTCCCCGGTCCGACCCGAGCCCGGCTCGTTCCGCGACCCTGCGGGTCGTGTCTTCTATGCCTCGGGGAAGGTGTACCGCACCCTCGATCAACGGGGACTGGCCGACTTCCAAGCGCTGCTCGAATCGGGGCTGCTCGACACGCTGATTCGAGAGGGCGACGCTGGTCGAGACACGTCTCCTCGAAAGCGACGAGGCGACGGCGCTGGCTCCGCCCGGGGAGTGGGCCGGGATCCTCGAGCACGAAGCCATCCCCTTCCTCTCCTACCCGTTCGAGTGGACCTTCTCCATGTTGCGGGCAGCCGGCGCTCCTCCAACTGGACATACTCGAGCAGGCACTCACCGCAGGTCTCACCCTCAAGGACGCCACGCCGTTCAACATCCAGTTCCGCGGCTCACGACCGGTGTTCATCGACGTCGGATCGTTTCAGCGGCTGGGAGATGGTGAGCCCTGGGTTGGATACCGGCAGTTCTGCCGGCAGTTCCTCTACCCGCTGATGATGCGCGCCCACCTCGGCATCCCGTTCCAACCCTGGCTGCGTGGCGACCCCGAGGGACCCAGTGCCGCCGACATCAGCGCCATGATGTCGGGCCGCGACATGCTCCGATCGGGTGTGGCCATGCATGTCTCGCTCCAGGCGAGGGCGGAACGGCGCTTCCAGGGCGATGCTGTCCGTGACGACCTCCGTCGAGCCGGATTCACCACCGACATGATCCTGGCGAACGTGCGAGGACTTCGAAAGGTGGTAGACGGGCCTCGCCTGGGATCCTCCGTCCTCGGATTGGTCGGAGTACGCCGAGGACTGCCAGCACGTCGCCGCCCACCGCTCCAAGAAGGAGACCTTCCTGCGCGCTGCCATCGACCAGATCGGACCGCAGCGGGTACTCGATCTCGGGGCCAACGACGGGTTCTTCTCACGAGCGGCGGCAGAGCGCTCCGAGGTGGTCGTGGCCGCCGACGCCGACGAGCTGGTGCTCGACCGGTTATTCGGATCGCTGGTCGCCGAGGGCTCGGAGTCGTGTCCAGCCGCTGCTCGTCGACCTGTCCAACCCTTCGCCGTCAATGGGATGGAGGGGGCAGGAGCGGTCGTCGCTCGCCGGTCGTGCGAGGCCTGACCTGGTCATCGCATACGCCGTGATCCATCACCTGGTCGTGGGGAGGAGCGTCCCGCTGGCGGAAGTGATCGGGTGGCTGTCGGACTTCGGGTGCCCGGTGGTCCTGGAGTGGGTCGGCCCCGAAGACCCCATGTCAAAGCAACTAGCCGCCAACAAACGACCCGAGGAGATCCACCCCGACTACCGGGAAGATGCGGTTCGCCCCGTCATCGAAGAGCAGTTCGTCGTGGTGCGCCAAGAGCCTCTTCCCGGGGAAACCAGGGCACTGCTCCTCCTCATCCCCAAATGACCGAGCCCAGGGCAGCCGCCGCCGAGGTGAGCGGCGACGACCCGAATGTCATTGACCCAAGTCGTTGACCCAAATGTTGTTGACCAATGTCGTTGACAAGGCATCCCGAGTCGATCTGATCCTCTCGGCGCTCGCGGTCACCGCCATCGCCGTCGCCCAGCCCATCCTCGACCTGCTGGGACGCACCCCCGAATTCTTCACCGCCCGGGCCGCTCCCACGGTCGATGTCGTGATGCTCGGTGTGGTGCTCGGAGTCGCTCTTCCGCTGCTGGTGGCCGGGATCGTCCTGTTGGCAGATGTCATCTCGCACCGCGCCGGGATAGCGGTCCATGCCGTAGTCCTGGTCGTCACCGGAGGTCTTCTGACCCTGCAAGTGCTGAGCGCACCGCGGTGTCGGAGTGGCCCGGCTGGGTGCAGATCGCCATCGCAATCGCGGCAGGAGTGGCGCTCGTTGTCGGTTACCACCGCTGGCGACCGGCGCGCCGCCTACTCGACTACGCCGCGGTCGCCCCCGTCGTGGTGCTCGTGGTGTTCGCCCTCATCGCCCCTACCTCGACGCTCATCTGGGGACAGCCGGCCGCTGCCGCCGAACCAGTCGCCCTGCCCGTCGAGCCGACGGCGCCGGTGGTGATGATCGTCTTCGACGAGTTCCCGGTGGCCACCCTGATCGACGAGCAGGGTGAAATCCGCGCCGAGGATTTCCCTGGCTTCGCCCGCCTCGCCGAGGACGGGACCTGGTTCCGCAACGCAGTCGGGTCCCACGAACGGACCGAGGAGGCACTCCCCACGATCCTCTCCGGCAACGTGGCGCCGCTCGACGAGAAGGTCCCCACCGCGGCCGAATACCCCGAGACGCTCTTCACCCTGCTCGGCGGGAGCTATCAGGTGTCGGCGTCGGAGTCGGTCACCGAGCTTTGCCCGACCACCGTTTGCGTCGGCGGCAGCCGCCAGCGCCTCCCCTGGGGCTCCAGGTGGCAGGTCGCTGGGCAGCGATCTGTCGGTGGTGGCCGGGCACGTCTTCCTCCCCACCCAGATCGCATCCGGGCTCCCCCCGATCGACCAGAGCTGGGCCGGTTTCGCCGTCCCCAAGACCCAGGAGGACTGGAACCTCAACCAGAGGTTCAACGACCATGTCGAGGCAGACCGGCGGATCGCGGTGGACGAGTTCCTCGATGAGATCGACCATCCGCTCGCCGCCGACGAGCTCCACTTCGCCCACATGCTCCTCCCCCACAGCCCTTGGGACCTCCTCCCCGACGGAAAGCGCTACGTCCCGGCTCTGCTGCCCCCGTCGGATTCCACCACCTGGACGGCGGATGCCTGGGTGGTGGAGCAGGCCTACCAGCGCCACCTGCTCCAAACGCAGTACGTCGACAGCTTCATCGGTGAGTTGATCGAGCGGCTGGAACGCAATGGCAGCTACGACGAGGCGCTCGTCGTGGTGACCGCCGACCACGGCACCGCCATCAGGCCGCAGGACGCTCCGTCGAATCATCGCCGAGGACAACGTCGGGGAGGTGGCCGCGGTCCCGCTCTTCGTCAAGCTTCCCGGCGGCTCGGGCACGGCGCCGTCGGACGACCGGGCGGAGTCGGTGGACGTCCTCCCGACGATGGCTGCGGCCCTCGGGGTCGACGTCCCGTGGGAGGTCGATGGCGTGGACCTGTTCGGCGATGATCCAGCACAGGACCGAGAGCACGATGATCGGCTCCGACCAGCCGGTGACATTCGGCGTCGCCGGGACCGAGAAGCTCGACGTGGCCCGCTACCACCTGGAGTGGTTCGGTGATCGCGGACCCTACGGGCTGGTCCCTTCCGGCTATGCCGACCTGTTCGGGGCCGACCTGTTCGGGGCCGGTCTCGACGGGCTCACCATCACCGAGAGTTCGCAGGCGGGGGTCCGTCTCGACCAGCGGTACCCGGTGGCCGATCCCGATGAAGACGACTTTCCCGCGCTGATGAGCGGGGTCATCACCGGGGTCCCGCCGGCCAATCAGTTCGTGGCGGTCGCATTCGACGACACGGTGGAGGCCGTCACCCGCACCTGGTACCAGGACGAGGAGGTGCACTTCCAGGCGATGGTTCCTCCGGAGGTGATCGAGGGCGGAGGCAGCCCCGAGATCTACCTGGTCACCGGGACCGAGGGAGATCGTCTGCTGACCCACCTTCCCGGCTGAGGTCGGGACCCTCCGCCCACTTTCGAACGATCTCGTGGACGGCATCCAGCCCGTCGGTGAGCGCCGCCGGGCCCGGCTGGAGGATGATCTCGGCGGGGATCTCGAATGCGGTCCGCTCCCTCACCGGTTCGAGTGCGTCCCAACCGGGACGGGCCCAGACCTTCTCCGGCTGGTACTTCTTGCCGCACCACGAGGCGAGGAGCAGATCGGGTCGGCGGCGGACCACCTCCATCGGGTCGGCGACGATCCGATCCTTGGCCAGCCCCGAGCTGGCACGGTCGGCGAAGACGTCGATGCCACCGGCGATCCCGATGATCTCCGACACCCACCCGATCCCGGAGATCATCGGGTCGTCCCACTCCTCGAAGTAGACCCGGGGGCGTCGCCGCAGCCTCGAGGCATCCTCCCGCACCGTATCGACATGGGCGACGAGCCTCTCGGCGTAGTCATCGGCCCGGTCAGCCGCCCCGACCATCGCACCCAGCCTTCGGACGTAACCGACGATCCCGTCGACGGTGCGATGGTTGCTGATCCAGACCTCGACCCCTGCTGCGATCAGGTCTCGGGCGATGTCGGCCTGGATGTCGGAGAACCCCACAACGAGATCCGGCTCGCAGATCGAGGATCTTCTCGGTTTGGGCGCTGGTGAAAGCCGAGACGATTGGCTTCTCGGTGCGCGCCTGGGGCGGCCGCTTGGTGAAGCGGGAGATCCCGGCGATGCGGTGCGACTCCCCGAGGGCATAGAGGACCTCGGTTGGCTCCTCGGTGAGGCAGACGATGCGTTGCGGAAATGGATCGGGCACGGATCGTCCAGGCTAGGTGTCGGCCGTGGGCTCGCCCAGAGAGACGCCGACCATCTCCTCCAGCGCCTTCACCAGGGCGTGGTTCCCCTCGGCTCCGAGACCCCTCGCCTGGAGCGCTCGGTATAGCTGGAAGACGAGCGCGGTCCCGGGCAGGGGTGCTCCGATCTGATCGGCTGCCTCCAGCACCAGCCGCAGATCCTTCTGTTGGAGGTCGATGGTGAAACCAGGGGTCCAGTCGCGCACGATCATCTGTGGGCCCCGGTTGGCCAGCATCCACGAACCGGCGGCACCTCCGACGACTGCTTCGAGGGTCGGCTCCAGCTCCAGCCCACCCATCTGGGCGAAGAGCAGCGCCTCAGACGAGGCGAGCTGATTCACCACCACCAGGATCTGGTTGACCAGCTTGACCATCTGACCGGACCCGACCGGCCCGACGTGGATCACCTTGGAGCCGTATGCGCTCGAGGTAGGGGAAGGCTCGTTCAACGTCGGCGAGGTCACCCCCGACCATGATCGAGAGGGTGCCCTGCGCCGCACCCTCGGGCCCACCGGAGACGGGGGCATCGAGCCATGCCGCCCCCCGCTCTGCCACCAGGTCGGCCAACCGCCGGGTGGCCGATGGGCTGATGGTGGAGTGATCGATGAGCAGGGTCCCCGGCGTCAATCCCTCGAGCAGCCCATCCTTCCCGCCCACGATCTCCTCCACGTCGGGCGTGTCCGAAACGCAGATCATCACCACGCCGGCACTCCCGGGCAAGCGCCGCCGGAGTCGATGCCACCTCGGCGCCACAGCACCCCCTCTGCTCGCTCCCTGGTCCGATTCCACACCACGACCCGGTGACCGGCGGTAACCAGGTTTGCCGCCATTCCGGACCCCATGCTCCCGATCCCGACAAACCCAACACCCGTCTCCATATGTCGCCTCCTTCGAAGCCGACAGTATGGGCGGCGTCAGCCAGCGCGGCGGGCGCCGCTACCCTCCTCAACCCCATGCCGACAGCCCAAAACCTCTTCTCCAAGGTGTGGCAGCGCCATCTCGTACGGTCCACCCCGGGCGAGCCCGACCTGTTGTTCGTCGACCTCCACCTGGTGCACGAAGTCACCTCGCCGCAGGCGTTCGATGCCCTCCGGTTGGCCGGTCGCACCGTTAGACGGCCCGACCTGAGCCTGGCCACCATCGACCACGGGGTCCCCACCCTGGGACGCGAACTCGGGATAAGCGACCCGCTGTCGAAGCGGCAGATCGACGCCCTGGTCGCAAATTGCGCCGAGTTCGGCATCACGCTCTACGGGCTCGACGACCCGCGCCAGGGGATCGTCCACGTCATCGGCCCCGAGCAGGGGATCACCCAACCCGGCATGGTCATCGTCTGCGGCGACAGCCACACGGCGACCCACGGGGCCTTTGGTGCGCTCGCCTTCGGGATTGGAACCTCCGAGGTAGAGCACGTCCTGGCCACCCAGACTCTTCCCCAGGTGAAGCCCAAGGCGATGGCGATCAATGTCGATGGCGCGCCCCCATACGGTGTCACCGCCAAGGATCTGATCCTCGGAATCATCGCCCACATCGGCGTCGGCGGCGGTATCGGCCACGTGGTCGAGTACCGGGGCGGGGCCATCCGCGCCCTCTCCATGGAGGGCCGGATGACCATCTGCAACATGTCGATCGAGGCCGGGGCCCGCGCCGGGATGATCGCCCCCGACGACACCACGTTCGCCTACCTGGAGGGCCGGCCCCGCGCCCCAACCGGTGCGGATTGGGAAGAGGCGCTCGACGAATGGCGGTCGCTCCCCAGCGACGACGGCGCCGCCTTCGACACCGAGGTCGAGATCGACGCCCAGAGCCTGGCACCCTACGTCTCCTGGGGTACCAACCCGGCGCAAACCGTGCCGGTCACGGGTGCGGTCCCCGACCCGGAGACGATGGAGGATCCCCTCGATCGGGACGCCGCCGCCAGGGCTCTCGCCTACATGGACCTCGAGGCGGGGACTCCGATCGGGGACATCCGTCTCGACCGCGTCTTCCTCGGGTCGTGCACCAACGGACGGATCGAGGACCTTCGGGCCGCAGCCGAGATCGTTTCCGGGCACTCGGTCCACTCCGCGGTGTCGGCGATGGTGGTGCCCGGGTCGGGGCTGGTGAAGCTCCAAGCGGAGGAGGAGGGTCTCGATCGGGTCTTCAAGGAGGCCGGCTTCGAATGGCGTGACGCCGGCTGCTCGATGTGCCTGGGGATGAACCCCGACATCCTGCAACCAGGCGAGCGTTGCGCCTCGACGTCCAACCGCAACTTCGAGGGACGGCAGGGACGCGGCGGGCGCACCCACCTGGTGAGCCCGGTCATGGCGGCGGCGGCGGCGATCGCCGGCCACTTCGTCGACGTTCGAGACTGGGAGAGGTCATGACAACACCCGAATCGGGATCGTCCCGACATTCCCGCCGCGTACGGGATCAAGTCCGACGCCGAGCGGGATGCTCGAATGGGAGCAAGGTCCGTGGCCTGATCTCCTCCGCCGAGACCTATTGGGTGGCGACCACCGGGCCCGGTGGCGCCCCTCACCTGACCCCGATACATGCCAGCTTCGCCGCCGACCGGATCTACCTGGGTGGCGACCCGACGACCCGGTGGAGTCGAAATCTGGCGGAGAACCCTGCGGTCCAGGTGGGCATCCAAGATGGGCAGACGCACGTCATCTTCAGGGGACGGGCGACGTTCACCAAGCCGAGCCCGGAGAGGTTCGCCGAGTTGGCGGCCAACGTCGCGTCCAAATACGAGTGGGAGATGGACGAGGGCTGGGAACTGTGGGAGATCACTCCGACCACGGTGATCGCATACGACCTCACCGATTTCGCCTCCTCGCCCACCCGATTCCGCTTCGGGGAGGAATGATGGAGCCCGTCCGGACCATCACCGGAACGCTCGCCGCCCTCCCCCGGGCAAGCGTCGACACCGACCAGATCATGCCCAAGCAGTTCCTCAAGAGGGTGGAGAGGAGCGGCTACGGCGAGTTTCTCTTCTGGGACTGGCGGCGGTTACCCGATGGCGAGCAGGACCCCGATTTCTTCCTCAATAGGCCCGAGTACGCCGGGGCGAGCATCCTGGTCACCGGGCCCAACTTCGGGTGCGGATCATCCCGCGAGCACGCACCTTGGGGTCTCCAGGACTGGGGCTTTCGTGCCGTGATCGCCCCATCGTTCGCCGACATCTTCCACACCAACTGCACCAAGATCGGGCTGCTCCCGGTGGTTCTCACCGAGAAGGAAACTCAGTGGCTGGTCGAATTGGCCGAAGCGGACCCCAGCGCCGAGGTGGTGGTGGATCTCGAGGAGCAGACCGTCACCTCCGCCGGTTTCGAAGCTCGCTTCGATTTCGACCCCTTCACCAAGTGGCGGCTCCAAGAGGGTCTCGACGACATCGGCCTCACCCTCCGCCACGAGGAAGACATCACCACCTTCGAGGGTCAACGACCGGAGTGGATGCCCTCGCTGGGCTGAGGCTCGCTCCACTGTTCTGGGTTCTGGGTTCTGGGTTATGAGTGAGACGGAAGACGGAAGACGGAAGAGACCGATTCCGTCCCCGTAGGGGGAGGGGCCCGCTGCGGAGCAGCGGGTAGGGGGGAATCCGGGCTTCCAACGTTGCTCGCCCCGCGGCTCACGCACCCTTGAGACTGAACATTCCCCCTCGACGCCTCCGGCATCGGGACCCCCCCGCTGGGCGGAATGGCCTTGCTGCGGAGCGTGGGAGCGCCCCGACCTCCCACCTCCGTGAACGCTACCACCTACCACCTACCACTCACCCTAGTTCCACGGTCCTCCCTTGCCGCGGGCTAGGTAGACCTGCTTCACCAGGTCGATGCGGTCGGAGATGATCCCGTCCACTCCGAGGTCGAGCAGGCGGTTCATCTGGTCGGCTTTGTTGACGGTCCAGACGTGGACCTGGAGTCCGGCGGCGTGGGCGGCGTCGATGGTCTTGCGGTCCACCACCCGGATCCCGCGATAGGTGATGGGCACCTGGAGAGCGTCCGCCGGAGTGTCCACGGGTCGACCCCTCCGGGCGGCCCACCAGACCCGGTAGGTCTCGCCCGATCCGGTCGAGGTGGCCGTCCTCTCCCCGGTGATTTCCCGAAAAGCCTGGAGCCTCTTGTCGGAGAAGGATCCGACGATCAACCGGTCCCACAGGTCGAGTCGATCGATCAGGTCGGCGACACTCTGTTCGATGCCGTCCTGCTTCAGGTCGAGGATCAGCACCGAATCGGGAAAGGTCATCGCCAGTTCCTCGAGCGACGGCACCGCGATTCCCTTCCCACGAGCAGGGAACCCGTTACGCGCTCCGAACCGGTACCCGGCGTCGAGGGCACGGAGTTGGTCGAAGGTCATCGCGGTGACCCGCCCTCGGCCATTGGTGGTGCGCAGCACCGAGTCGTCGTGGAAGCACACCACGACGCCGTCGGCGGTGACGTGGAGGTCGGTCTCCAGGTAGCGGAACCCGAGATCGACCGCCGCCTGGAAGGCGGGCATGGTGTTCTCCGGGTGGAAGTACCGGGTGCCGCGGTGGGCGATCGCCAGTGGGTGCTCGTGGGCGAGCGCCGGCCTCATCCCCCGGGGTGTCCCGTGAGGCGGCGGTCGTGGTCGGCATCGCCGTGCAGCCGGTCGATCATGCCCCGCACGGTAGGCGGCTGCTTGCCGCCGCCTACCTGCCGACGATCACCCGGCCTCCTCCACCACCACGTCGTCGAAGTTGACCGTCCAGGTCGCCGCAGAGCTGTTCCCCAACTCGACACGGCCGACCGGGCTGCTGCCCGTGTTCGCCACCCAGGCGTTCACGATCCTGGTTCCGTCGCGGTACAGGTCCCAGGTACCCGCTGCGCCGACCGTCCCGCATATTCGGATCTGGTGCCAGCCGGACCCGAGCGACACGCCCGACCAGATCTGAGCACCCGATACGTCCGACTTCAGCATGAGCACGCCCGCCGGGTTGAGAAACACCCGGCTGACCGCGCCGTTCGCCGCGGTCCGCAACCGGGCTAGCACGACCGAGCCGTTGACCGAGGTCGCATTCACCCGCATCGAGACGCACACCGATCGACACAGTGGAAGGCAGATCCTTGGCCAGCAACGATGTCTGGTTGGCTGGTGGTCGATTTGGCGCTGGGCGCCGCCGGAGTTGCCACGTCGCCGCATCGACGGTAAAGCGGGTGACCGTCGTCCACGCGCTGAGGCTCCCCGAAGAGAAGTCGTCAGAGAACACCACCGCGGACTCCTCGGGGACCACGATCGGGTCGGAGACCGGGCTGGGGTTGCTCACGTTCCCCGCCTCGTCAACCGCGGTGATCACATAGGTGTGGCTCGAACCAGGAGCCAGGTTGGTGTCGGTGAAGCTCACCGTCCCCGTGGAAGCGCTCTGCACCGTTCCCACCTGGGAACCGTCGCGCACCACCCGGTAGGTGAGATTGCTGCTCACCGCATCACTCGAAGCCGCCCACGACAGGTTGACCGTGCCGTCCTCGGTGGCGGTGCCCCCGGGCTTGCCCGGAACCGACGGCGGAGTCGTGTCCGCCTGCTCCTCGGGGACCACGATCGGGTCGGAGACCGGGCTTGGGTTGCTCACGTTCCCCGCCTCGTCAACCGCGGTGATCACATAGGTGTGGCTCGAACCAGGAGCCAGGTTGGTGTCGGTGAAGCTCACCGTCCCCGTGGAAGCGCTCTGCACCGTTCCCACCTGGGAACCGTCACGCACCACCCGGTAGGTGAGAGTGCTGCTCACCGCATCACTCGAAGCCAGCCCACGACAGGTTGACCGTGCCGTCCTCGGTGGCGGTGCCCCCCGGCTTACCCGGAACCGACGGCGGGGTCGTGTCCGGCTGCTCCTCTGGAAGCCCCAGCGACACGGTGAAGTCTCTCCCTCCCTCGACCTCGTCCGCACCGCTCAGGCCTGTGACCACGACCGGACTCCTCCGGTCGACCGTGGTCCCGTCTCCTAGCTGACCGAAGTCGTTGAGCCCCCAGGCGCGCGCCGTCCCGTTGGCCAGGACTGCGACAGAATGGTCACGTCCGGATCCGATCGACGACCACTCCTGACAGCCCAGGGACCTGTATCGGGCGGAGGCGCTGCGTCACGGTGCCGTCACCGAGCTGACCCCGGTAGTTCCGGCCCCAGGTGAAGACCCGTCCGTCGGAGGTAAGCGCCATCGAGTGGTGGGCGCCCGCCGACACACTGACCACGGCCGGGAGTCCGGTGACCTGAACCGGGCTGAGCCGGTCGATAGTGGTTCCGTCGCCTATCTGGCCGTACTCGTTGTCTCCCCAAGCCCACACGGTGCCATCGCTGCGAACCGCCAGGCCGTGATCCCGACCCCCAACGACCGTGAGCACAGAGGTGAGGGTCCCGACCCGCACCGGCGTGGTACGAGTCTGGGTTGTCCCATCACCCAGCTCCCCGTCAGTGTTGAGGCCCCATGCCCACACGGTTCCGTCGGACTTTGATGGCGTAGCTCATGTCGCGACCGGCGGCGACGCGAACAACCGAACTCAAGGCTGGAGACCGTGACTGGGCTCCGCCTGGTGACCGTGGTTCCGTCGCCGAGTTGTCCAGTTGCGTTGAAGCCCCAGGAACGGACGGTGCCGTTGGAGAGCAGGGCAAGGCTGTGATAGTGCCCACCAGCAACTGAGACGACACCGGCCAACCCGGGCACGGGCACCGGCGTAGGTCTGTTGCTCGAGGTCCCGTCACCGATCTGCCCGAGGTCGTTGTGGCCCCAGATGACGACCGTTCCCCCGCTACGAAGGGCTAGGGCGTGCTCCCGCCCACTCCCGAGGTCGATTGCGTCTGCCACCGACACCGGCCCAGCGGTGAGCCGCGGTGCCGTGGTTCCGTTGCCCAATTGGCCGAACTCGTTGCCACCCCAACTCTGCGGTGCGTTGCCGGTCGCCGCTAGGGCCGGCGCCCCTGGTATGACCGCAGTGAGCGCGAACGCGGCGATAGCGGCGCGGGCTAACCCGCGACGAACAGAATTCATGATTTCCCACTCCCGTGATATCCCTACCGCCCGGACCCCCATCCGGTAGGAAGCATGTTACGGAAGAGCGGGGCTAAGACTTGAGCGATTCCGCCGGGGCGAAGACATCTCCGACAGGAGCGGGCCTGATGCTCGGTCAGCGGAAATCCCGCGTCCACTGCTCTGAGCGCTCCCAAAGCTCCGCTGCCAAGGCTTCGTCCGAAGCCATGGAGGTAGGGCGCCGCTCGACATCACGGTCCCAATAGGACCCCGATCTGACCTCGTCCGCATCGCATAGCCGGACCACGTGGTGCTGCTCCTTCCTCCGGGGAGAGCATCGTTCTGGTCATCAGCCACCGGATGGGCTGTGGCACCGACCGCCACAGCCCGGTGGCGACGACACCAGGGTGCACGGTGGCGACCTCGACCAGTGGGTTGCGCCGTGCCAGTTCCCCGGCGTGGAGGATGTTGCACAGCTTGGAGACGGAGTACTCGGGGAAACCGGTGAGCGAGCGGGTCTTTCGTTTGACCGCATCCCAATCCGGCGGACGGGCCGAGCGGTGCGCCTCGCTGGCGACGATGACGACACGGGGCGAAGCCGCCTCCAACAACCGTGGAAGCAACAACTCGAGCAGCAGGAAATGGCCGAGGTGGTTGACCCCGAAAGCCAACTCGAAACCGTCGGTGGTCGTGCCACGACCGGCCACCGCCGCGTCGGCGACGAGCAGGTCGACCGGCCCGGTGACGGCCCGTGCCGCCTCGGCCACCGACTGCAGCGAGCCGAGATCGAGTGCGAGGAATTCGGCCGATCCGCCCGCCCGCGACACCTCCTCGGCCACTGGCCGTGTCCGCTCCTCGGACCGACCGGCCAACACAAGGCGCGTCTCCGGCCCGGCAAGAGCCAGCGCCGCAGCGCGTCCGATCCCAGAGGTTGCTCCCGTCATGAAGACGGTGCGAGACATCAGCCTCTCAGCGGGACCGAGCCACCGAGCGCCATGCCAGCAGGGCGATGATTGCGACGATCTGCATACCGAGCACGATCTTGTTGACATCCACGGCCGGCTGCCATGTGAGATCGCCGTCTCGGATAACCCATGCCCCGGCTGGCCGAGCCGTCACCCCATGGCCGGCGCCGGTTCCCTGGCTTCCGCTCTCGTCAGTACCAGTGCCACCACCGCCGCCGCCCGCCACACGGGCCGCGGGGATGATGAGCGCCCCGCCGCTCTCGATCGGCTCGCCGTAGACCCGGCTCACCGAGATCGAATCGTTTGCCTTGCCAAGAAGTTCGTCGACATCCATATTGGGCTCCTCTTTCGAAGGTCTCAATCGCCGCGTCTCAACCGGAGACTACGACACCCCGCTTCACCACCTTCCAGGTGTGATCGGCATCGGGACGGTAGGAGAGATGGAGGTGGGAGTCCGCATCGAGCACCACCATGTCGGCCAGGGCCCCGGTCCCGAGTCGCCCCCGGTCGGGGAGTTCGAGAGCGATCGCCCCGCCCCGGGTAGCAGCCCACAGCGCCTCCTCCGGCGAGAGGCCCAGCTCGAGCACGCCGAGTGCAACGACGAATGGCATCCGCTCCACGAACGACGTCCCGGGGTTGCAGTCGGTCGCCAGTGCCACGGTGACCCCCTCGTCCCACAGCGTGCGGGCGGGCGGGGTAGTGCCCAGCGACAACGATGCAGCAGGGAGGAGCACCGCCGCCACGCCAGCCTCAGCCAGTGAGCGCCGCCTGATCCCTGGTGCAGTGATCGAGATGGTCGGCAGAAGCCGCCTGCAACTCGACGGCCAACTCGACCGCCCCGACATCCGCCAGTTGTCCGGCGTGGAGCCGGGGCCTGAGCCCGTGCTTCACCCCGGCCTGGAGCACCCGCCGCGCCTCGTCCGGATCGAAGGCTCCCAGGTCGCAAAAGACATCGCAGAACCGGGCCAGCGGAGCGCAGACCGGGAGCATGTCCTGGGTCACCGTCCACAGATATGCCTGGCGGAGATCCTCGAACTCCTCGGGTATGGCGTGGGCCCCGAGGAATGTAGGAACCACATCGATCGGAAGTCGCTCCCCTATCTCGTTGGCCACCTCGAGGAGGTGAACCTCGGTGAGAGGATCGAGCCCGTACCCGGACTTGACCTCGACCGTGGTTGTCCCCGCGGCGAGCATCCGCCCCGCTCGGGCGATGGCCTCTTCCGCCAGAGAATCAGGCCCGGCCTGGCGGGTGGCGGCGACGGTCGACCGGATCCCCCCTCCGGCCGCTGCGATCTCCTCGTACCGCTCTCCGCGCCTCCTCCTCCCGAACTCGATCGAACGGTCGCCGGCGAAGACGAGGTGCGTATGGGAGTCGACGAATCCCGGGATGACCGCTCTTCCTTCGCAGTCGAGCTCGGGAAGGCTGCGGTAGCGGTAGGGAAGAGCCGCCACCGGACCAGCCCACGACACCTTCCCGTCGCGGACGGCTAGGGCGGCATCGGGGATCTCGCCGATCAGGTCGCCACCGACGGGATCGTTGGTGACCAGCCGTCCGATCCCGCTCACCAGCAGGTCGCCGTCGAACCTGGGATCGGTCCGTTCCCGGCTGATCTGGATCGCCAACTCGGCACATTCGGGGCAGATGCCCACCCCGCCCGGCCCGGCGACCAGGGTGGGAAGCTCGATGTCGCGCCGCCCACAGAAGCTGCATCGCCCGGCGGCCACCGTTCAGCGCCCGTCCCCGGTTCGGTCCTGTGGGTCTGACGGCCGGAGGGCACTGTTCGGTCCCATCGGGACCCGGATACCCCTCTCCTCGGCGACCTGGCGGGCGCGGTCATACCCGGCGTCGGCGTGCCGCATCACCCCGGTGCCCGGATCGTTGGTGAGGACCCTCTCCAGACGAACCGCTGCCTCGTCGCTGCCATCGGCCACCACCTGGGCTCCGGCGTGGATCGATTTGCCCATCCCTACCCCGCCGCCGTGGTGGACCGCCACCCATGCCGCCCCCGAGGCGACGTTGAGCAGGGCGTTGAGAATCGGCCAATCGGCGATGGCGTCGGATCCGTCCGCCATGGCCTCTGTCTCCCGATAGGGAGATGCGACCGAGCCCGAGTCGAGATGATCACGCCCGATGACGATCGGGGCGCTCACCTCACCCGACCGGACCAGGTGGTTGAAGGCAAGCCCGGCCTGGTGGCGCTCCCCGTAGCCAAGCCAGCAGATCCGGGCGGGGAGGCCCTGCACCGGCACCCGGTCCCGGGCGAGCTCCAGCCACCGCTGCAACCCGGCATCGTCCGGGAACAACTCGCCGACCGCCCGGTCGGTGGCGGCGATGTCGGCTGGGTCTCCGGAAAGCGCCACCCAACGAAAGGGGCCCTTCCCCTCGCAGAACAGCGGCCTCAGGTAGGCAGGGACGAACCCGGGGTACTCGAAGGCATCAATGAAACCTCCGGCCAGGGCCTCGCCCCTGAGGTTGTTGCCGTAGTCGAACACCTCGGCGCCGGCCCGATGGAACCCGACCATCGCCTCGCAGTGCCGCGCCATCGACTGGCGGGCCTCCTCGACATACCTCCCCGGGTCCTTCCCTCGCAGCTCGGCCGCCTCCTCGAGGCTCAGCCCGGCGGGGATGTAGCCGTTGAGCGGGTCGTGGGCCGAAGTCTGATCGGTGACAATGTCGATGTCGACACCGCGCCCCAGCAGCTCGGCGACGGCATCGGCAGCGTTGGCCTCGACGCCAACCGATAGGGGCCGGCGCTCCCGCTTTGCGGAGACCGTCAGTTCCAGGGCCTCGTCGAGCGACGGGGCGAACTCGTCGAGGTACCCGTCACGGAGGCGACGCTCGATCCGGGCGGGGTCAACCTCGATGCACAGCGCCACCCCACCGTTCATGGTCACGGCGAGCGGCTGCGCTCCGCCCATCCCACCGAGCCCGGCGGTGAGCGTCAGCGTCCCGGCCAACGTCCCACCGAACCGCTGCTCGGCGACGGCGGAGAAGGTCTGATAGGTGCCCTGGAGGATGCCCTGGGTGCCTATGTAGATCCAAGAGCCGGCGGTCATCTGCCCGTACATGGTGAGACCGGCCGCCTCCAGCTCCCAGAAATGCTCCCAATCGGCCCAGTCGGGGACGAGCAGGCTGTTGGCGATCAGGACCCGTGGGGCCATCGGGTGGGTGCGGAACACGCCGACCGGCTTTCCCGACTGGACCAGGAGGGTCTCGTCGTCCTCGAGATCGAGCAGGGTGGCGACGATGGCGTCGAAGGCCTCCCACGACCTGGCGGCGCGCCCCCGCCCTCCATAGACCACGAGCTCATCGGGGTTCTCGGCCACCTCTGGGTCGAGGTTGTTCTCGAGGCACCGCAGCGCCGCCTCCTGGAGCCACCCCTTGGCCCGGAGCGTCGATCCCCTCGCGGCGCGCACCGTTCGCACAGAGAACACGGTACCTACCATCCCGGCCTTCGCTCCCCGCTCTCGCGTGACTGAGAGCCGGAATCCGGCGCGCCAGCCACGCCAAACTAGAGGGTCGTTGCCTGCTTGGCCCTGATGGTCAGCAGACCGGCGACGAGGACCAGCAAGGAGGCGCCCAGTCCGGTGAGCACCGCGGGTCCGCGGGCACCTTGGCTCTCGACCATATACAGACCAAACCCCCACCACCCAGCGAGCCCGACCAGACCAAGCCCGAGGAGCAGGCCGGAGCAGAGCCCGCGGCGCCCGGGGCGACGCATCGCTGTCGCCGCGGCGATGACGAGCACCGCCATACCGACCCGGTGCAGCGGTTCGATGCTCCAGTGCACCGCCAGCGAGCCGGTCACGCCAAATGGCTTGATGGGGATGACCAAGGCCGCCAACAGGAGTAGCGCCGCCCCTGACAAAGCAAGCAGCATCGGCATGACGCCGAATGTGGCATCGCCCTCAGATCGCGCAGCGGACTTCCAGAAGCAGGCGCCGGCGGCGAGCCCGGCGAGACCACCGGCGACGCCGGCAAAGATGCCGAACGAGGGACTGGAGATGTAGAGGATCGTGTGCTCGGTCCAGACGCTGCGCACGAATGACAGATAGAACAGCGTGGCGTACGTCGCCATCGCCAGCAGGAGCCCGAGCGGGACTCCATTGCCTCCACGCGCCAGGACGACTCCGCAGACGGCGATGACGATCCCAGCGATGGCCAGTGTCCAGAACCACGATGATTGCTCGACCAGGTTGACGCTGGTGTCGCCGGCGTTGAACGGGATCACCACTGAGGCGATCAGCAGCAACCCCGAGACCACGGCCAGAACTGAGACCCCACACCATCCTCGGATCCCTCGAATCGGTGGCCGCCACCGGCAGGACCGTCGATGGTTCCTGCTCTCCCACCGGCGGCGACTCCGGCGGCTGAGACACTGGCACCGGCTCTGGGACCGGCTCAACCGCCGGCTCCGCTGGGGCGGCGGGTTCGAGATCGGTGACAGGCGGGGCAGCAGTCTCCACGACCGGCTCCGGCTCGGGCGACGATTTCGGCGCCGCCCGTGTCGTCGTCATCCGGAAGAGCCGACCGTTGGGCGATCTCATGTAGAGCACGGGCACCGCCCACTCCAGGACGTGATCGGCGGCGAAGAGCGAACGACGCGCCTCGGTGAGAGCGGCGTCGACCGGGAGGCCGCCGGTCGCCGCCCCGTAGAACTCCTGGGCGAACAGAATCGCCGCCCGGTCCGTGATGGGGAACTGCATGGCGATCACCGCCGGGATCCCCTGCTGCACCAGGCTCTGCGCCGCCCCGGCAAAGGGATCGGTCGTCGACCCCCGGGCGCCCTCGCAGGCGTTGAGCAGGGCGAGACGGAGCGGCCGGTACCCGTGGAGGATCACCCCCAGGTCCTGACCCGACACCAGTCGGCCGCGGCCTTGGTCGTCCTCCAGCACCAGCGCCCCGTCGTCGGCCCGGGGCACGAACCCGCCGTGACCTATGAAGTGGAATACGTGGAAGTCGCCGGTTCTGATCTTGCGCTGCAGTGCCGGCAGGGTCGCCTGCTCCAGTCGGTGGAGCTCGACCAAGCCCTGCTCACTCAGCCCGGCGGTCGCCTCGGACAGTTTTGCCCACTCCTGGTCGACATCGAGCCCCGGGTAGTCGCTGGGAGCGGAGATCATGGTCAAGATCCGAAGAGGAGGCCGCACATCGAGGCCCCGGGTCCCCTCCGGCAGATCGAGATAACGCACCAGCGGGGTCTCCGGCGAGAGGGCCAGAAACCGATTCATTGCCGGGTAGTAGAGGCACTCCCAAGGCAGACCGGCCAGCTCGGGGACCTCGGCGAGCCGGAGCCGGAGTCGGAGCCCGGCGCCGCGCCGCTGCACCTCGTTGAGGCTGGCCCGAAGGGTGGCGAGGACGTCGCCAGACAGCGCTGCATCAAACAGCCGCCCGCCAAAGTCCCGTGCCGCTTCCCGTTCCGCCGACTCGAGACGGCGCACTCCCTCGCGCAGCGACCCGATCGAGTTCGTCACCCGAAGGTTGAAGTTCTCGACCTCGAGCGGACTGAAGGGCGCATCGAACTCGGCGCTCGCCTCGCCCGCCGGAGAACCCTCGACGCGGGTCCGATAGCGCTCGCCCGATCGCTCGATCCGCAGATCGAAGTCGAGATACGAAGTGGGCACCCGGCGCCTCCCCCGGCCCGTACTCAACAAAGTTACTCCGAGAGGCCCTGGCCAAGGCGCTCGAGATGCCCGAGGTCGCCCCTCCCCTGTCCCACTACCCTCCCGAGCGGTGACCACCAACCGACTCGGCCAGATACCAGAAAAGCCGGTCCCGGACGGGCTCGAGCCCAAGTGGGCGGAGCGATGGGAGGCTGAAGGGACCTATCGCTTCGACCGCCAGCGCGATCGGTCGGAGATCTTCAGCATCGACACGCCGCCGCCCACGGTGTCGGGCGAACTCCACCTTGGCCACATCTTCTCCTATACCCACACCGATGCCATCGCCCGCTACAAGCGGATGCGCGGCATGGCCGTCTTCTACCCGATGGGTTTCGACGACAACGGGCTTCCAACCGAGCGCCGGGTGCAGAACTTCTACGGCGTGCGCTGCGATCCGAGCTTGCCGTACGACCCCGGGTTCACCGCACCCGAGCGGCCCTTCGAGCCGCCGGCACTGGTGAGCAGACGCAATTTCATCGAGCTGTGCGAGCGGCTGACGCTGGAGGACGAGACGGCCTTCGCCACCTGTTCCGAACCCTCGGGCTGTCTGTCGATTGGTCGATCAACTACCGGACGATCGACCAGCACGCCAGGCAGGT
Organism: uncultured Actinomycetes bacterium; assembly: GCA_963733905.1. Lineage (GTDB taxonomy): Bacteria > Actinomycetota > Acidimicrobiia > Spongiisociales > DATADW01 > DATADW01. Next base: position 189,340 of record CAVTEU010000003.1, read on the forward strand.
GGCACAGCGGGCGATTCCTCCGCAACCTCGATCGAGGAGAGGCATACACCGCCGAGGCACCCGTTCTCTGGGACATCGACTTCCGAACCGCGGTGGCACAGGCGGAGCTCGAAGACCGGGAGGAGCGAAGCGCCCTCCATCGCATCGATTTCCACCGCCCCGATGGCGGGTCGGTGACGATCGAGACGACCCGACCCGAGCTGATCGTCTCCTGTGTTGCCCTTGTGGCCCACCCCGATGACGACCGGTATCGGTCGCTCGTGGGAACGACCGTCACGTCGCCGGTGTTCGGGGTCGAGGTGCCGGTGGTGACCCACGACCTGGCGGCACCCGACAAGGGCACCGGGATCGCCCAGATCTGCACGTTCGGCGACACCACCGACGTGACCTGGTGGCGGGACCTCGACCTCCCGACAAGGGCGGTGGTGCAGCGGGACGGGAGGTTCGTCTCCGACATTCCTGAATGGATCACCACAGAAGCGGGCCGCTGCCGCCTTCACCGAGCTGGCCGGTAAGACGGTCAAGCAGGCGAGGCGCCGGATGGTCGAGTTGCTCGACGAGTCGGGCGACCTCCGGGGGGAACCCGAGCCGATCACCCACATCGTCAAGTTCTACGAGAAGGGGGATCGCCCTCTCGAGATCGTCACCAGCCGCCAGTGGTACATCCGCAATGGGGGCCGCGACCCCGAGCTGCGCGAAGAACTGCTGCTCCGCGGGAAGGAGATCCGTTGGATCCCCGATTTCATGCGGGTTCGGTACGAGCACTGGGTGAACGGGCTAACCGGTGACTGGCTCATCAGCCGTCAGCGCTACCTGGGGGTGCCGATCCCGGTGTGGTACCCGGTGGGCACGGACGGCAGCATCGACCACGACCATCCCATCACCCCCGACGTGTCCGATCTCCCGATCGAGCCGGCGACGGCGCCCGCCCCGGGTTACGAGGAGTCCCAGAGGGACCAACCCGGCGGATTCGCCGCCGATCCGGACGTCATGGACACCTGGGCGACCTCGTCGCTGACTCCGCAGATCGCCGCCGGGTGGGTTGACGATCCCGACCTGTTCGAACGCACTTTCCCCATGGACCTCCGCCCCCAGGCGCACGACATCATCCGCACCTGGCTCTTCGCCACCATCACCCGGTCGCACTTCGAGCACGACTCGGTGCCGTGGTCGAACGCCGCCATCTCCGGATGGATCGTCGATCCCGACCGGAAGAAGATGTCGAAGTCGAAGGGCAACGTGGTGACCCCGATGGCCCTGCTCGAGCAGTACGGCTCGGACGCGGTCCGCTACTGGGCAGCCAGCGGCCGGCCCGGCGCCGACACCGCCTTCGACGAGGCGCAGATGAAGGTGGGACGGCGCCTGGTGATCAAGGTGCTCAACGCCTCCCGCTTCGCCCTCGGTCTGGGCGATGGCGACGAGGGTGACGTGACCGAAGCGCTCGACCGGTCGATGCTGGCCGGATTGGCCGCGGTGGTGGAGGAGGCGACGTCGGCATTCGAGGGCTTCGACTACGCCCGGGCGCTGGAGCGCACCGAGTCGGCGTTCTGGGCGTGGTGCGACGACTATCTGGAACTGGTCAAGGGACGGGCGTACGGGGACGGCCCGGGAGCAGGGTCGGCCCACCGGGCCCTGCGCTCCGGCTTGTCGATCTTCCTCCGCCTCCTCGCTCCGTTCCTCCCTTTCGCCACCGAGGAGGTGTGGTCGTGGTGGCAGCAGGGGAGCATCCATCGCTCCAGCTTGGCCAACCGCCAGGCGAGCTGGCCGGGCTCACCGGTGATCCGGCGGTGCTCGACGCCGCCTCATGGGTGCTCGGCGAGGTTCGCAAGGCGAAGAGCGAGGCCAAGGTGTCGATGCGCACCCCGGTGGAGTCGGTCGAGGTGAGGGCCCCGGCCGAACGGGTTGCGGCCCTCGAACTCGCCAAGAATGACCTGTCGCTTGCCGGCGGCATCGAGCGGCTGGAGATGAAGATCGATGACGAGTCTTCGGTCTCCGTGGTGCTGGCAGCCACCGCCTGACGCGGCTGCGCCGCCCGAAGGCGGCGCAGTCGATCGCCTCGTACTCTGATGTTCAGGGCGCTTCGCGAACGTTGGTCAGATGCTGGCGTGATTCCACGGGGCACGTCCGCTCCGCTCGTCGCCTGAGGCACCGCCGACCCGAGGGATCAGACCCCGCTCGATCAGCTCCTGCCGCAGCTCGGCGTCGGTCATCGCCTGCTGCCGCAGCAACTCAGAGTCCACCGCCACCGCCGACCCGGGATCAAACCCCGCTCGATCAGCTCCTGGCGCAGCTCGGCGTCGCTCATCGCCTGCTGGCGCAGCAACTCGCAGTCTCACACTCGGCCACCGCCGATCCGCCGCAATCGGGATCGAGCACCTTGCTCGATCAGCTCCTGGCGCAGCTCGGCGTCGGTCATCGCCTGCTGGCGCAACAGCTCGGCGTGCACCGGCACCGCTTCGGGCACCGCCTGCCGTCCGCTCCAAACGGCGGACCCGGCCACGGCCACCACAGCCACCGCCACCGCCCCCAGCCGCCCATGGAATCCACCGCTGGGGCGACCGCCCGACCTGTGTCGTCGAGACCCGATCCGCCCGTTCGGTCGTCGTAGCCATCGGAGACCTCCTCGTCTCGTTGCCCGTCCGGGTTTCCGGTCCCGGCGCCCTCGGCTCGAGGACGTGGCACCAACCTGATACCGGCGGCTTGCCGGGGGCTTGGCCCGGCTTAAGGGCGCCTTAAGTGGGCGCGGTCATTGATGAGACGAGGCGGCATCTAGGCTGCACGCCGCTTGGAGGTGGGCCGGAGTGGAATTCTCGGTTCTCGGACCGCTTGAGGTCCGCAGAGACGGCTCGGATGTGCCGCTGGGCTCGTTCAAGCAGCGGTCGCTTCTCGCCCTGCTGCTGATCCACGCCAACGAGGTGGTCTCCACCGACCGGATCATCGACGAGCTGTGGGGAGACGACCCGGCGACCGGTCACCAGAACGCCCTCTGGGTTCACATCTCGCATCTGCGGACTGCTCTCGAGCCAGACCGTGAGAAGCGGTCGGAGGGGACGGTGCTGCTCACCCGGGCACCCGGTTACCAGTTGCAGGTCGGACCGGCGGAGCTTGACGCCTGGAAGTTCGAGCAGCTGATGGCCGAAGGCCGGGGTCTGCTCGAATCGGACCCGGGAACGGCATCGCTTGTCATCGGCGAGGCTCTGGCGCTCTGGCACGGCCGTCCCTACGCCGACGTCACCTATGAGTCCTTCGCCCAGGCCGAGATCGGACGGCTCGACGAGTTGCGTCTGGAGTCGGTCGAGCTCCGGCTCGACGCCGATCTCCGTCGGGGGCTCGCATCAGAGCTGATCGGCGAGTTGGAGGCGCTGGCCCGCCAGTATCCGACCCGGGAGAGATTCACCGAGCAACTGATGCTCGCCCTGTACCGGTCGGGCAGGCAAGCGGACGCGCTCAGGGCCTTCGGCCGTCTCCGGACCCGCCTCGGCGAGGAACTGGGGATCGAACCATCGGCGTCCACCCGGGCGCTCGAGGAGCGCATTGTCGTCGGCGACCCCTCGCTCGACAGCGCTCACGAGGGGGTCGGCGCGGCTGCCCGGCTCGCAGTACGCGGCTACGAGATGCGCGAGCGCGTCGGCGAGGGCCGATTCGGGCCGGTCTATCGGGCGTTTCAACCCACGGTCGGTCAAGAGGTCGCGGTGGAGGTGGTTCGCTCCGAACTCGCCGACGACCCGGAGTTCATCCGCCGCTTCGACGCCGAGGCCGATGCGGTCGCCAAGCTGGACCACCCGAGCATCGTCCCTCTCCACGACCACTGGCGGGAACCGGGTGCGGCCTATCTGGTGACTGCGACTCGTGCCTCGGGACCAGCCTGGCCGAATCTGTGCGCCGCCGACCGATGCCACCCGTGGAGGCCGCTCGCTTGGTCGCCGACCTCGCCGGCGCGCTGACCCAGGCACGACGAAACGGCGTCCACGACCGGGTCACTGTTGACAACGTGGTGATCGACTCGAAGGGCAGAGCGCATCTGCGCGAGTTCGGCCTGCGGTTCGCAGACGCCAACGACCTGACCGAATTGGGCGCCGCCGGCGGTGATTCGACCCGAGACCAGCCGGACCTGGCACGACGTGCTCGAGTTCGCCATCACTGGAGGTTCAGCGCTCGCCGACGCCGGCGTTCCCACTCGATGGTCGACGTGATCGGGAGAGCCGCGTCGCCCGGCAACGGTTTACCGCGACCTCGGCTCGTTCGTGGCTGCCGTGCAGTCGGCGGTCGGATTGGCGACACCCGTCAGAGACGCCCGGTTCCGGCAACCCCTACAAGGGATTGCGTCCATTTGAGGAGTCCGACGCAGCCGACTTCTTCGGGCGGGAGCGCGTCGTGGAGCGGCTGCTGGCGACGGTTGGGTGAGACGGGCATCCGGGGCCGTTTCGTCGTGTTGGTCGGTCCGAGCGGGAGCGGAAAGTCGAGCGTCGTCAAAGCCGGGCTGCTCGCCGCGCTGCGCCGCGGGCCCTGCCCGGGTCCGCCGAGTGGTTCATCACCACGCATGACACCGGGGAAGCATCCCTTCGAGGAGCTGGAGACGGCGTTGTTGCGGGTGGCGGTCAACCCGCCGCCCAGCCTGCTCGAACAACTCACCGATGGTGAGTCGGGGATCCGCCGGGCGGTGCGCCGTGTCCTCCCCGACGATCAATCTCAGCTCCTGGTGGTGATCGACCAGTTCGAGGAGCTGTTCACCCAGACACCGGACGCCACCACGCAGGAATTCCTGGAAGCGCTGGCCGCCGCAGTGGACGACCCGGGGGCCGGCTTCGGGTCGTGGCAACCCTGCGCGCCGACTTCTACGACCGCCCCCTCCGCCATCGCGACATCGGCGAGCTGGTCCGCCGCGGGACCGAGGTGATCACGCCCCTGTCTCCGGCAGAGGTGGAACGGGCGATCACAGGACCGGTTGAGAGCGAAGGCATCGGATTCGAGCCGGGCCTGGTTGCCCAGATCGTGGCCGATGTAGCCGAGCATCCCGCCGCCCTCCCGCTCTTGCAGTACGCCCTCACCGAGCTGTACGAGCGGCGGCGCGATCGGCTGATCCGAATGGAGGACTATGTCGAGCTCGGCGGTCTGGCCGCCGTCCTGGCCGGCGCGCCGAGACCCTCTACGGCGAGCTCGATCCCCTCGCCCAGCGTGCGGCACGTCAGGTGATGCTCAGGTTGGTCGCGGTCGGTGACGATGCCGACGACGTCCGGCGGCGAGTGCTGCGAAGCGAACTGCTGGCGGTGGGTGAGGGGGCCGGCACCGTCCTGGATATCTTTGGCCGGCACCGCCTGCTCAGCTTCGACCGAGACCCGGTGACCAGAGGCCCCACGGTCGAGATCGCCCACGAAGCACTCATCGGCGAATGGGACCGCCTCCGTCGCTGGATCGAGCTGAGCCGCGACGACCTCCGCATGCAGCGCCGGCTCGCCGCCGGCGCCGCCGAGTGGCTGGCCGCGGGACGCGACGCCGATTACCTGCTCGGGGGAACCCGGCTCGACCAAACTCGCCGAGTGGGCAGCGACCACCGACCTCTCGCTCGACGGGGTCGAACGGAGCTTCCTCGAGGAGAGCTTGGCCCAACGGGATCGCGAGCGTTCCGCCGAGGAGACCCGCAGTCGCCACGAGGAGAGGCTGCGTCTCCGGACACGGTCGCGTACCCGGCTGCTCGTGGCGAGCGGAGCGGTCCTGGCAGCGCTGGCGGCGCTGGCCGGATTCGCCTTCGTGCAGCGCAACCAGGCCCAACGGCTCGCCGGTGAGCTGGAGGCACTGGGCGAGATCGGCGCGTTTGACCTCGGTATCGTCGCTCCTCGCCGAGAGCGACCCCGAACTGTCTGCCCTGCTCGCCCTCCAGTCGATCGATGCCAGTGCTCGAGCCGGGATCCCGGCTACGGCGGAGACCGAGGAGGCGCTCCATTGGGCGCTGCAGGCAGCCCGGGTGGCCTATCCGGTCGCCGAGGCGCCCATAGAGGTGCGGAGCGGCCCGCACGGGCTGACCGGCATCTATCGGCTTCCGCTCGACGAGTTGGTCGCGGCTGGCCAAGAGCCAACTGGTGAACCGAGCCCTGACGGCGGAGGAGTGCCAGCGCTACGGCATCACCCCTGTCCAGAGAACAGCCCCGCGTGGCCGGCTCTGGCGGCCGAACCGAAGCCAGCCGGATGTTTCCAGCGACGGGCAACCGCTCTCGGGGACGCAGGTCTCGTTGGTCGGGGAGTATCCACCCGAGGGACTCGTGGATGAGTTGACGATGTTCGAGGAGGCGACAGGGATCGAAGTCTCGTACGAGCGACCGCCAGGACCACTCGAAGCCCAGATCCAGTACACCGGGGCGACCCCCATCGACCTCGGGATTGCACCCTGGCATGTTCGTCAACGACGAGGCCTCGTCGGGCCAGCTCATCGACCTCTCCAACTACGTGGACTCGGAACGAGGCGCAAACCGCATTCGGGTCCTACCTGGTGGACGCGGCCTCGCTCGGGTCGGGTCTCTACGGGATACCGATGAGTTCCGGAGCCACGGGGCTCGTTTACTACCCGCTGGCGCCCTTCACCGAGGCGGGCTACACCGCACCGCGGAGTTGGGACGAGCTGATCGCCCTCTCCCACCAGATGGTGGCCGACGGTCGCACCCCTTGGTGTATCGGCCTTGGATCCGACGGTGCAGACGGTTGGCCGGCCACCGATTGGGTGGAGGCACTTGTGCTGCGCACCGGCGGCGTCGATTTTTACGAGCGCTGGGTGTCGGGTGAGGTCGGATTCCAACATCCCACAGTCCGACAGGCGGTGGCGATGTTCGGTGAGATCGTCTTCGGCGACGGCTTCGTCCGCGGTGGACCGGAGCGCGGTGAACTCAACCCACTTCTTCGACGCAGTTGATCAGCTGGGCTCCGACCCGCCGGGGTGCTGGCTCACCCTCCAGGGCTCATGGATGCCGGAGCAGGTCCAGCGTGAGAGCGGGCAGGATCTCGGGTTCTTCGTGCTTCCGCCGATCGACCCCGGCGGGGCTGCACCTCTGATCGGCGACTCGATCATGGTCCGGTCGTTTCGGGATCGACCTGAGGTCCGTGAGCTTGTCAGATCTCTGCTCGATCCGGTATGGGGCACCGCATGGTCCGCCTATGGCAGCTGGGCGGCACCACAGATGACCGCTCACCTTGGTTTCGATGACGAGAATTGCCGTTCACCCAACGCCAGCGATCAGGTCAACGCCGTGCGTGTCGAAATGTGCCGGATCAACCACGATGCCATGCGCGCCGACCAGTGGAGGTTCGATGCCTCCGACGCGATGCCGCCCTCTGTCGGGCTGATCAGGGGAAGCAGGAACCGACCCGGGGCCTTCCCTCAGGGGATGATGGATTACATCGAGCGGGGTCCGGAGAGCCTGGACGAGGTGCTCGCCGAGATCGACGCTGCCTGGCCATCTGGCTAGCCCGCAGGCTTTGCCGCACGACTTCACCGGCCGAAACGACTCGCTGCCGGCCGTATGACCACCACCGGTACGCTCGGGATGTGAGTTGGCGATGATCTGCTCCCAGTGCGGGACCGAGAACAGGTCAGGACGCCGGTACTGCGCCGATTGCGGAGCGGCCATGGAGACGCCCTGCCCTTCTTGTGGCAGCGGCAACCTCGCAACCGACCGCTTCTGCGGTGAATGCGGGAACAGGCGGCCTGGCGACGCCGAACCGGAGGGTCTCGAGCCGGTGGCGGGCCGCAGGGTGGTCTCGGTGCTCTTCGCCGACCTGGAAGGCTACACCTCCTTCGCCGAAGGCCGAGATCCCGAGGAGGTGCGCAGCTTCCTCGGCGACTTCTTCGCCACCGTGCGACAGGTAGTGACGCGGTTCGGCGGCAGGCTGGAGAAGTTCATCGGCGACGCGGTGATGGCAGTTTGGGGAACCCCCGTCGCCCAGGAGGATGACGCCGAGCGAGCGGTGCGTGCCGGCCTCGACCTCGTGGACACGGTTGCCAAGCTGTCGTCGGCCGCTGGCGTTCCCGAGGTCCAACTTCGAGTCGGGGTACTCACCGGCGAGACTGCGGTCGGATCCGGCGCTGGCGGCGCCGCACTGGTGGTGGGAGACCTGGTGAATACCGCGTCCCGCCTTCAGCAGGTGGCGGAGCCAGGAACGGTTGTGGTCGGAGAGGCGACCTACCGCTCCACGCGGCGAGCGATAGACCACGAGTCGCTTGGCGAGCGCTTGCTCAAGGGGAAGTCACAGCCCACCGCCGTGTGGCAGGCCATACGCGTGGTCGGCCGGCGACGGGGCGTGGGCCGGCCGGAGGGCGTCGAGCCACCCTTCGTCGGCCGAAAGCACGAACTGCGGCTGCTCAAGGACCTCCTCGAGTCCACCATGCGCGACCGGCGAGCTCGCCTGGTGTCGGTGGTCGGGCTGGTTGGGGTGGGGAAGAGCCGACTGGTATGGGAACTGGCCAAGTTCACCGATGGAATGGTCGACGACGTCTATTGGCACGAGGGGCGGTCACCCTCCTATGAGGAGGCGGTCCCATACTGGGCGCTCGGCGAGATGATCCGCCAACGCGCCGGGATCGGCGAGGGCGAAGCGGCTCCCTTGGCGCGGGAGAAGCTTCTTGCCACTCTCCGCGAGTTTGTGGCGGACCCAGTCGAGCGAAGCCGCCTCGAGCCGAGTCTTGCCGGCCTTCTGGGGCTGGAGGAGGTGCCGGGAGGCTCCCGGTTCGAGTTGCACCACGCCTTCAGGACCTTCTTCCAAAGGGTGTCCGAGAAGGCCCCAGCGGTGCTCGTGTTCGAGGATCTGCACTGGGCCGATGCCGGCCTGCTCGACTTCATCGAGGAGCTGCCCCAATGGTCTCGCCGTGGGCCCATCCTGGTGGTCACATTCGCCCGACCCGAATTGCTCGAGAGGAGGCCGGCGTGGGGATCCGGTCGCCCGGATTTCATTTCGTTCCATCTCGGGCCGCTGACTGCCGGAGAAATGGAAGAACTCGTGTACGGGATGGTCCCGGGCACGGCCCCCGAGGCCGTGGCAGCGGTCCTGGACCGGGCTGCCGGAGTACCGCTCTATGCGGTCGAGCTGGTGCGGATGCTTCTCAGCGAGGGCCGGCTGGTCCCCGAGGCCGATGGATACAGCCTTGTCGGAGGGGCCGAAGAGCTTCCCGTCCCCGAATCACTCCACGCCGTCGTCGGTGCGCGGTTGGATCGCCTCGGGCCCGAGTTGAGCCAGGTGGTGGACAGCGCCGCGGTCATGGGAGATGTCTTCACCGAGGACGCCTTGGTGGCCGTGACCGGCCTCGATCCACTGGCGGTGAGCCAGCGGCTCGACAGTTGGTGCGACGGGAAATCGTCGAGCTGCGCCGTAGTCCTGGCTCGCTGCGGCCAAGCGGGTATGCCTTCGTTCAAGGCCTGATCGGGGAGATCGCCTATGCCCGTCTTCCGCTAGGAGTACGTCACGAGCGTCACCTGGCCACTGCCGCCTACTTGGAGAGCCTCGACGACGAGACAATCGCCGGGATTGCCGCCTCGCAGTACATCAGCGCCGACCGGGCGGCCATTGCCTTGGGGGACCGCGAGCCCACAGCCGACGCGAGCAGATACGCCCTCTGGAGGCCGCCGAACGCGCCGCCGCTCTGCATGCCCACGGCGAGGCCCTGCGCCTGGCACAACTCGCCATCAAGGCCGGCGCCGAGCCGAAAGGCGGGATGCTCGAGCTGGCGGCGGCCTCGGCGCATGCCCTCGGTGAGTCCGAGCGGGCCGACGAATACGCCTCCCAAGCCGTGGAGACCTGGCGAGCCGGGAGTGATCGAGGTGGCGAGCTCCGGGCGCTGACCCTGCGTGGCCGTATCGCCATCGAGGATCAGGCCGCTCAGCGTGCCGCCGCGCTGTTGGCGCCCGTGATCGAACAGAGCGGGGCCGAGTTCGAACCGGAGATGCTCGACGTGGCCGCCGAGTTGGCTCGGGCGTTGGTACTCATCGACGAGCCGGATCAGGCGCTCGAGGTCGTCGATCGCGCCCTGCCCGTCGCCGAGCGTCTGTACCGGATGACGCTGGTGGGGCATCTCCTGAATACAAAGGGGACCGCGTTTGTGATCCAGGGACGGAATGCGGAGGGTGTCGCACTCCTCCAGGGCTCGCTCGATGTGGCGACCCGGTTCGGCCCGGTTGTCGGCGAGCTGCGAGGTCTGGCAAATCTGCACTATGCAGTGAGCGCCGACGACCCACGCCAGACCGTGGCCATCCTGAGGACCGGTCTCGAACGATCCGAGGAGGTGGGTGAGGCGACATTCGAGCTCTTCTTCCTCCGCCAGCTGATGGAGACCCTCGTCCGGATCGGCGAGGTCGACGACGCAGCGGCCCTGCTCGACCATCCGCAGTTGGCTACCGACCGTGGCCAAGACGTGGCCGAACTCGTCCGAGGTTCAATCGATGCGCTTCGCGGTGATCTGGCCACCGCGGTCGGACGTTTCGAGCGCCTCTCGCAACAGTCGACCGAGATGGATCCACAGTGGCGGCGCGGGGAAGAGAGCATGCAACCGTTCATCGACCTCACCGCCGGCCACCTCGAGGCCGCAGTCGATGGTTCTCTGCGGATCTTCGATGCCGATCCGACCTCGCATTTCGGGTTGGCCCTGCTGGCGGCGGACGCATCGCTGCTGCTCGGCGACGCAGGCTTGATGGCGATGGCGGCGGAGGCATTGGATCGCGTACCCGCCCGCGGCCGGGTCGTTGACGCTGGCCGGTTGGGAATCGCGGCTGGCAGGGCGGCGCTCGACGGCGACCTGGAGACAGCTGCCCATGCTTTTCAGCAGGCGATCGAGCTGTGGCGCCAGATCGACAATCCCTGGCAGCTGGCGTGCTGTCTGGTGGCCGCCGCCCGACTGCTCCCCGATCATCCCTTGTCGGCAGCGCGCCACGAGGAGGCGGAGCGACTTTTCGCCGCCATGGGCGGGCCGACGCTCCTCGGCCGTCTCACCGGCGCGTCGTCGGCCGATCTGTACGCCACTCAGGCTCCATCACGGCGGGTCCTGAACCGGCGAATTGCATCCGGCCGTCTAGTTAGCCGACCGGCCTTCGCTGCAGCACCTTCCTCCGCCTCCATCCGAGCCGGCGCCGCTTGCGCGGCTGAGCCGTGGTCGGTTGGCGGCCTTCCACAGGTCGATTCCGGTGAAACGGGCGGAGAGAAGTTCCAGGTGTGGCATCTCGCCTCCTTCATCGTCACCGGAGGCTTCGGCTCGTGTGATTGATACACCACGCGAACCCAGCGGTTCGAGCGGTGCCCGCCGAGCTTCGATCCTGAGCGCGCTCGAGCCCCACAGAAGCTTCGACTGACGGGACCGGTCAGCTACGGTCACTCGGACGGACTCGAGCTCCCCGCTCTCGATCATCTGCGCCACGATCTCGATCTCGTCGGCCAAACCCGGTCCTCGGTGAGTGGGGGGACCTTGCGGCGGATGGCGGCGAGGACGGCAGCAGTGCCCGGCGCTGGCCGGAGCGGCAGCCGGGCCTCGGTCCCTTGGGCCGCGCAGAGCAGTTCCACGGCCAGGACCCGCGAGGTGTTGGCGAGGACCTCCCAGAGCTTGCGACCAGCGCCCCACCCCATCGAGACGTGGTCTTCCTGGCTCCCCGAGGTGGGGATCGACTCGATGCTCGCCGGGTGGGACAGCACCCGGTTCTCCGCCACCAAGGCGGCTGCGGTGTACTGGGCGAGCATGTACCCGCTGTTGACCCCGGGTCGGGGCGAAAGGAACGCCGGCAGCCCTGATGAGTGCTGTGGGTCGAGCATGCGGTCGGTGCGGCGCTCCGAGATCGAACCGAGCTCGGTCACGGCGATGGCGAGGAAGTCGAGGGCGAAGGCGAGCGGCTGGCCGTGGAAGTTGCCCGCCGAAACGACCTCACCGCTGGCGGGAAGCACGATGGGGTTGTCCACCACCGACCCGAGCTCGCGCTCGGCGACGAGGGTTACGTGGTCGATGGTGTCGAGCACCGCGCCGTGCACCTGGGGAGCGCAGCGCAGGCTGTAGGCGTCCTGGACGGCGTGGGTGAAGTCGTCGTGGTGGCTGGCGACGATCTCCGACCCGTCGAGATAGCCGGCGATCGCCGCAGCCGAGGCCAGTTGCCCGGGATGGGGGCGAAGGCCATGGATCTCGTGGCGGAAGGGGCGGGCGCTACCCAGCAGCGCCTCCACCGAGAGAGCGCACGCCCGGTCGGCAGCGGCGGCGAACCGCTTGGCGCGATGGAGCCCGAGCACGGTGTAGGCCAGCATCCCCTCGGTCCCGTTGAGAAGGCTGAGCCCTTCCTTGGGTCGGAGCCGCAATGGCTCGATCCCTTCGGTTCGCAGCACCTCTGCCGCCGGTCCGACCTCGCCGTTGCGCCGCAGCCAACCCTCGCCGATCAGGGGAAGGGCGAGGTGGGCGAAGGGCGCCAGGTCGCCGGAAGCACCGACCGAGCCCTGTCCGGGGACGACGGGGAGAAGATCGCGCCGCAAGAGCTCGACCAGCCTCTCGACCACGATCGGGCGGACCCCGGAATGCCCTTGTGCCAGCGTCCGCGCTCGGAGCAGCAGCATGGCGCGGACGAGCTCATTTGGCAGCGGATCGCCCACCCCGGCGGCGTGGCTGCGCAGCAGGCTGACCTGGAGGGCCTCCGCCTCGTCGGTGTCGACCCTCGTGTTGGCCAGGGCACCGAACCCAGTGGTCACGCCGTACACCACCCGGCCATCGCGCACCGCCCCATCGACGACCTCCAAGGCGGGGCGCATCCGCTCGGCCACGTCCTCACCAACCACGACCTCGGCTGTTCGGTGCGCCACGGCAACCACCTGATCGATGCTCATGACGGAGCCGTCGAGCACCACCGTCACCCGTGGTGTCCTGACTGCGGGTCCTGTCGGCGCGCCATCAGTCGTCGCGTGACGACAGCACGCAGAACTCGTTGCCCTCAGGGTCGGCGAGCACATCCCAGGTCACATCCGCCCCCTGGCCGATATCGACTCTTGTGGCGCCCATCGCCAGCAGACGTTCGATCTCGGCATCCCGGTCGTCGCTGGTGTGTGGCGCCAGGTCGATGTGTAGGCGGTTCTTCAGCGGTCTTGTCCTCGGGGACGGTCACGAATGTCAGGGCCGGGGGCACCTGTTCGAACGGAAAGTCGCGGAAGATCTCCTCGTGTGATGGCACGATCACCACCTCGTCGGCAGCCTCGTATTCGACCTTCCAGCCGAGCACTTCGGCCCACCACCGCGCTTGGGCCGCAATGTCTTTGCAGTCGACGACGGTCGTATACCAGCGCAGGGCCATCGGACTCCTCTCTTGGTCAATGCACCGTACCGACCAGCCGCACCGGGTCCGATGCAGGATGGAATGCCATCACCCACGGCCCGAGACGCCTGGCCAAGCCGGCAGCGAAGGCGAGGAACGCCCGGGTCATGGCGTCGACGGTGACCCCGCCGATGTCGATGCTCGGGTCAACCTCGACGAAGTCGGCCGCCCTTACCTTCGGGTGGAGCCCGGCCAGCCAGGTGGCCGTCGCCAGTTGCCGGGTGGTCATCCCACCGGGGCGGGCACCCGGGCAGCCTGGAGCGAAGGCTCGGTCGAGCACGTCCACGTCGACGTCGAGGAACACCCAGTCGGATTCCCCGGCGACTGCGTCGAGCGCCACCCCCATTGCCTCCTCGATCCCCCACGTATCCACATCGGCCATGGTTATGACGGTGAACCCATGGGCGTCGCAGAACTGGCGATACGGAGCGGAGTTGGCGAATCCGGCAATCCCCACCTGGGCGATCCGTCCGTCGCCCAGACCGTCCTCGATCAACCCCCGCATCGGGGTCCCGTTGGTCGGCCCGCGGTCAAGCGTCCTGACATCGTGATGGGCATCGAGGGTGATCACCCCGACACCATCCAGCGAACCACCGGCCAACCCTTTCACCAGGGGCCTGGTGATTGCATTGTCCCCACCGATGAACCCAAAGCATTGCGCCGTGGGGAGCGAACCCGCCTCGTTCTCGATCTCGTGTAGAGCCCCGTCGAGGTCAAGGCCCTCCACCCCCCAGTCACCCCGGTCGGCGACCACCAGACCATCGATGTCCACGCCCCTCTCCCCGTCGAAGGTGGCGAACCGACCCATCGCCGAGCGCCAAGCCGACGGGGTGAGATGACCCTGCGACGGCGAGAGCGACCCGACGGCGGTGGGGATACCGGCGACGACCAGGTCCGGTATCCCGCTCTGGGGAGGCGTGGCGAGCCATTGATCGGCACGCCGCCAGGAGGGATCATCGATCGGCACGACCCGAGGCTACCGGTGGTGCCCCCCACCTAGGCTGGCCTATCCGGTCAGAGGAGGCGTCAGGGTGGCAGTCGGGTACCAGCTCCGGGGTGAGGTGGCGCTGGTCACGTTGGACCGTCCCGATGTCTACAACTCGGTGGACCAGACCATGGCGGAGGAGCTCACGGCGGCCCTGGCCCGGGCGGGCGCAGAGGCTCGGGCGCTGGTCGTCACCGGCGCCGGGAGGGCGTTCTGCGCCGGCGCCGACCTGGCCGACCTCGCCGCCGACTACGACTCGGGCAACCCCAACCTGGCCGGGGTGATCCGTGACCGCTTCAACCCGGTGATCCATGCGCTGGTCGAGGTGCCCCTCCCCACGGTCGCCGCGGTCAACGGGGTCGCCGCCGGCGCCGGGATCGGTCTCGCCATGGCGTGCGACCTCAGGCTCGGATCAGCGCAGGCATCGTTCATCAGCGCCTTCATCAATGTGGCGCTGATCCCAGACTCGGGGAGCACCTGGTTCCTCACCCACAGCATCGGCGTGTCGCGCGCCATGGAGATGGCGATGACCGGCCGAAGGGTCGAGGCCGACGAGGCGGCTGCCTGCGGGTTGCTCCATCGCCTCGTCCAAGACGACGTCGTCGAAGCAGCACTCGAGGCTGGCGGGCACCCTTGCCGATGGGCCAACCGGGGCCTACCTCGCCACTCGCCGGGTGCTCCATTCGGCCAGTTCGGCGACACTCGACGAAGCGCTGGCCGAAGAGGAGCGGGTCCAGGGCGAGCTCGGCTCGCACCCGGCACATCTCGAGGGCGTGGCCGCCTTTCTGGGCAAGCGCCCTCCTGATTTCAGACAGTACGGGCTGAGTACTTGGTACTTAGTACTCAGTACTTGGTACCGAGTACCGTAAAGCCATGACCGAGACCATCTACTCGACGCGGGCCTACGAACGTTCGATGGAGGCCACCGTCCTCCAGACCATCGAGGAGGAGAAGGCGGTACTTCTGGACCGCACCGTGTTCTACCCGGGGGGAGGTGGTCAGCCACCCGATACCGGCATCCTATGGGTGGGCGACGACGCCCTCACCGTCACCACTACCGCCAAGGACGCCAGCGGGGTGTGGCATTGGGTGGAGGGCGGCCTTCCCCGAGCGGGGACCGCCATCCGGGGAGAGATCGACTGGGACCGACGCTATCGGCTGATGCGGACCCACACCGCCATGCACGCCCTGTGCGGGATCATCTGGGACCGCTTCCAGAGCCCGGTGACCGGAGGGAACATGGAGCCCGGCGAGGGCCGGCTCGACTTCGAGTTGCCCGACTGGGACGGCGAGTTCAAACCCGAGGTGGAGGCAGCGCTCAACCTGGCGCTCCAGAGAGCGCTGCCAGTGGAGGTGTCGTTCCTCCCCAGGGAAGAGGCCGACCTGGATCCGAGCCTGATCCGCACCAAGGTGAGTCTCCTGCCCGCCGATCTGACCGAAGTACGTGTGATCGACATCGTCGGCCTCGACCGCCAGGCAGACGGCGGCACCCACGTCGGCTCGACCACCGAAGTGGGTCATGTAGGAATCACCAAAGTGGAGTCGAAAGGCCGGGGCTTCCGCCGGATCCGGCCTCGGGTCAGAGTTCTGTGGTATGGTACTGAGTACTGAGTACTAAGTACTGTACTACTCCAATTCCACACCACCATCAGATCCCCGACATTGGTCCCGGTGGGACCGGTCACCAGCAAGTCTCCGGTGGCGAGAAGATAGGAGTGGCTGTCGTTGCGCACCAGGTGGTCGGGTGCGCTCAGCCCGAGGCGGCGTCCCCGGGAGACGGTGGCGCCGTCGGCGACGCCTCCGGCAGCCCCGGTGGGGCCATCGACGCCATCGGTCCCCAGCGAGGCAACCACCAGATCGTCCTCGCCGTCGATCAACAGCGCCGCCGCAAGCGCCACCTCCTGGTTGCGGCCACCGATACCCCCACCCTTGACCTCGACGGTGCTCTCACCAGCGAAGACCCGCATCCCATGCACCCCCCGCGCCTGACTCGACCAGCGTCGCCGCCACCTGGGTGGCTGCACCGGTGAGACCTGTGCCGGCCAGTTCCGCCTCGATCCCGTGTGACCTGGCAGCGGCGACCGCCGCTCGCGCCGCGGTGGCGCCGCTGCCGACGACCTCGATCACCTGCGGCACCACCTCCTGCGGTTGGGTGTCTCCGGGTGCCTGCCGGCGGCGCCCTTCGGCAAGGTGCGCCATGACCGCAGGCACGGAGACGCCCCTCCCCTCGACCACGGCGAGGGCGTCGAGATAGGTGGATGGATCGGGCACCGTCGGACCCGAGGCGATCACCTCGACCGGGTCCCCAACCACATCCGAGAGGACCAGCGTGATTGCAGCGCCGGCACCGGAAGCGGCGGCGCCGAGCCGGCCACCCTTGATGGCGGAGAGGTGCTTGCGCACCGTGTTCAGTCCGTTGATCGAGACTCCTGACGCCAGCAGCCTGTTGGTCACCGCCGAGAGATCGGCGATGGTCAGCCCGCTCGCCGGCACCTCGGCCAGCGAGGACCCGCCGCCGGAGAGGAGGAACACCACCAGGTCGCCGGGACCGGCGCTGGACGCCAGTTCCAGGAGCCGGGTTCCCGCGGCGAGGCTCCCCGCCCCCGGCTCGGGGTGCTCGCCCACCAGCGTCTCGATGTCCCCAAGATCGATCGGGGCCGTAACAGCGAGAGCCCCGACAACGGGATTCCCGACATGACCTCGAGGAGACCCTGCGCCATCCCCACGACGGCCTTCCCCATCCCGAGGACAAGCACCCTCTCCACTCCGCTCAAGTCGATTTGGCTCCCGGCCACGATGAGCGAGTCGCCGTCACGGCTGAGCGCCGCCGCAACCACGCCGTGGGGTCAACAGCATCCAGCGCCGCCTCGAGCACCGAGAGCAGCACCCGCCGACGGTCTGGGTCGTTTTCGAGGACGGCCGGGTCGAACCGGTTGTTCAGCGGCGCACCAAGAAGAACTCGAGCGACAGTTCGGTGCCCTCGCCCCTGCCGAGCACCACCCCTACCGCGGTGTTGAGGAAGTCGAGCGATCGTCGCCGGTCTCGAAGAGCACCAGTTCCTGCGGTTCGGCTGTAGTCCGGTCGATTGCCACCGAGACGCCTGTCGCCCGGTAGCCGACCGTCTCCTTGCCCTCGCCTATCCGGCCCCGGATCACCAGGTCCATGTTCCCGTCGCCCCGTACCGTGACGTGGTCGATCCCCTCGACCGGGCGCTCCCCCTCCCAGTGGGGACCGGTGGCGGTCCCGTGGAACGGCATGTCGATGCGCACCCCCAACGGGGTCTTGCCGATCATGTTGAACTCGAGCGTGGCGTCGACCTTGCAGAAATGCTCCAGGGTGGGCACTGGCTGTTCCTCCTGAGTGGTGGGAGAAACGGTACCGGGGAGCCGGGGCTCAGCCGCCCTCTGTGGTGCCGACGTCTCCGGTGGGCGAGGTCAGGCTGCCCCCCGACGGCGACACCTCGGCCGGCGACGGACCGCCGCCCGGAGAGAGCACGACCTGTTCCCCGACGGCGAGCCCCTCCACGACCGCCCACCCGTTGGCTGCGGCGAGCACCGTCACCGGTGTCTCCCCCCCGTCGGACAGCCGGACCATCCAACCATCGGCCCCGTCGGGCATGAGGGCGGCCACCGGGACCATCGGCCCGGTCGTGGTGGGGACCACCGTCACTTCGACCGGAAACAGGGCGGTCTCGCCGAGCGGGACCGCCTCGCCGCAGTCCTGGCCGCAGACCGAACCCCCATCGGCGCCGGTGAGGGTCAATGCCGGCTCTCCGGTCGGGGTCTCCGCCATCCCCGACACCAATGCCTCCCAGCGGTTCCCGTCGGGGTCGACCACGACCCCTGAGCTTGCCGATACAACCGGAGGCTCCCCCGCAGGCAGCTCGACGAGGAAGGTCGGGGCCTTCGCCGACTGCGGCCAGAGCCGGTTCGCCGCCCACGAGCACGGCGCCGGGGCGGATTGCCTCGGCCGGGGCGAGCCGGGCCGGTAGCTGGGGGACGACGATCAGGTCGCCTTGGAGCACGGCCCCGTCGCCGGTGAGCCCGAGAGACTCCTGCCAGGCGATGACGGCCGCCGCCATACCGGTGCCGTAGACGCCGTCCACTTCACCTTCGTAGAGTCCCAGTTCCGCCAGCAGTTCCTGGAGCTGTCGGACGTCCTGCCCCGAACTGCCCGGTGCCATATCACGGAACGAAGGAACCGTCCCGGCTGCGGCAGAAACCGGTCGCTGGTCCACCCGATACACCACGTCGCCCGGCGCCACCTGACCGCCGTCGCCCAGGTCCACCGAGGTGACCACACCGGCTGCAGGGTTGGCCGCAACCGGTGTGTCGTCCCACGCGGCGCGGGCGATGAGCCGGACCGTGCTCCCCACCGAACCCTCGACCACCTGGTAGGTGGCGGCCGAGGTGGCGCCCTGCTGCGGAGCCGGGTCGTCAGGGGTGGCGGCGCGGGCGACGAGGTAGCCACCGGCGAACACCACTCCCAGCACCAGCGCGTAAATCAGCAGCCGGTCCCAACGAAGCCGCGGCTGGGAGGGGGCTGACCTCCGGGGACGAGGGCGATCGACCACCCACCGAGGCTACAACAGACCCGCCCGGGCGGGTCCGGGCTAGGTGATGATGGAACCGGGCACCCGCTTCACTTCGAGACCACCAAAAGCGGTGAGCGCACGGATCTGAAGGGTGGGCGAACCCGGCGGCAGCGGCTGGCTGGAGGCGCGATCGGTCCAGCCGCCAAATATAGGAAGCCCCTGATCTCGACCCGCCAGCCTGGAGGGACCAACAAGTCGATTCCCCCGAAGACTGCGGTAGCGTCGATCCCGGCGCCGTCGGGCGAGAGGGTGGCCGCGGAGAGGTCGGCCTCCACCCCGCCGAACACTGCTAGGAGGCTCCCGCCCTCCAGCGATTGCGAGTTCGATACAAGCTGGCGGCTCCCAAAGACGGCCGTGGCATCGATTCGTTCGCCCGCCTCGGCCTCCCCCCGCTCGGGCGAAACCCGCCCGACCAGCACCCAGATGCCTATGCCGATCAATGCCAGCGGCCAGAACAACTGCCACACAGAGACGTTGAGCAGACCAAGGGTGCTCAGTAGCAGGATGGCCCCCGCCCCCATCACGATGAGTGGACCAACCAGATCGCGGGGGCTCCGAAACAGCAAAAGCGCCCTGCGATGATCAGCAGCGGGCCACCAGTCGGAGATCAGCGTCCCCACATCGACGATCCCGGTCCGGTCGAGCAGGAAGGCAGCCCCGACGGCAACCAGCAGGACACCCCAGAAGACGCGGCCGATTATCCATGCCGAACCCCCAACCTCTCGTGCTTTCGGCCGGACGAATTTCCTCGAGGACCGAGTCCAGGGCAGAGAAGAAGCGGGTGTTCTCGTCTTCGGTGCCGACGGTGACCCGCAGCCAACCCTGCGTCATCGGACGGACGATGATCCCTCGCTCCAATAGCTCCCGGTAGAGCACGCCATCGTCCCCACCGGGGCGGATGAAGACGAAGTTTGCCTGGCTCCCGGGATGGTGATCCCCGCGCCTCCAACTCGTCCTGGAATCGCTTCAGTTCGGCCGTGTTGCGCCGCACCCGCTCCTCGACCCGGTCCTGGTGGTGGAGGGCCTCGATGGCCGCCGACCTGGGCAAGATCGCTCACCGTGAAGGGGGCCTGCAGCTTGCGGAGTTCGGAGACCAAATCCGGGTTCCCCACGGCGTAGCCAACCCGGAGACCGGCCAGCCCGTACACCTTGGAGAAGGTCCGAGTAACGACGACATTCTCCCTCTCGGTTGCCACCCGCATCATCGATTCGTAGTCGGGCGACTGGACGTACTCGTGGTAGGCCTCGTCGATGACGACGAGAACGTCGTCTGGCACCCGGTCGATCAGCCCACGCACCACATCGCCACCAAGATGGGTACCGGTCGGGTTGTTCGGGTTGCACACGAAGAGCGCCTTCGTGTCGGTCCGGACCGCCGCCGCAAGGGCGCCCGGGTCATGGCGGAGATCGGCGTCGAGCGGCACCTCTATCGGTTCGCTGCCGGCGAACTTGGTGGCGATGCGGTACATGATGAACGATGGCCAGGCGTAGACCATCGAGCCGCCGCCACCGACTGCGCCGGCGAGACAGAGCAGCAATTCGGTGCTGCCCGCACCGATCATGATGCTCTCGGCGGCGACGCCGAGGTGCTCCGACAGCGCACCGGTCAGACGGAACCTTCGTTGTCGGGGTACCGGTTGATCCCACCGGCAGCAGCAGCGATGGCGCCTGCACCTCGGGAAACGGAGCCTCGGGGTTCTCGTTCGACGCCAGCTTTGCGATCTGGGAGAGACCCATCTCCCGGGCCAACTCGTCTTCGGGCTTACCCGGCGAGTAGGCGACGATCTGGCGGACCTCGGAACGGATCCTCACCATCGGTTAGTCAGCGTAGCCCGCCCGTTGGATTGGCTGCCGTCTGCCGTCTGCCGTCTGCCGTCCGCCCGCAGGGCTACAGAACCACCCACTGCGTCTGCACCACCCCGCCCTCGGTGATGCAGCGCAGGCTCAATGGGCCCTCGGGAACACGGTCGAAGGTGAACCGGCCCAGAGCGTCGGTACGGGCCGCAATCGTGCTTTCCGGCCCGACGAGCTCGATGTCGAGCTCCTGAGGTGGCACAACCTGACCCACCAGCCGCCGGACACCTTCCTCAACGGTCACTTCCACCTCGATCCCGGGGGCGCGGAAGCTGAGCAGGCGGGGCCCGCCCTCTGACCGACCCCGGCGAGGTCCTCCACCGCCGAATCGAAAACCAACTCGGCAAGCTCGGCGTCGATCTTCGCCCAGGTGACGCTCTCCGCGGCACCGGGAAACCCACTCTGGGATCGGGTCGCAGCGGCCAACCCGGCGCCGAGCAGGGCGAGCAGCCTCTCGTCGTCTCGATCTTCGTGGTTGCTACCGGTCGTACTCATCTCCCTACCTCCTGTCGGGGGCGTCGTCGTCCCCCCGCGGCCGCGCTCCATGATCCGTCTCAATTTCTCGATGCATCGTCCCCGGGTCGGGCCGAGGTATCCCATCGGCTTCCCCAGCAGCGATGCCACCGTCTCGTAGTCCAGTTTCGGTTCGACTACCAACAGCTTGAGCAACTCCTGGCATCGCTCCTCCAGCTGCTTGAAGGCGGTCACCACGGAGGCCACCTCCTCACTCTCGATGAGGGCCTCGTCGAGTGATGAGAGCGCCGGGTGGGCCACGTCGTACTCGAAATCGGTCGGCAATTGGCGCCGCTGGTTGCGGATGGTCCGCATCGCCTCGTTGCGGGCCGTGGTCGCCAGCCAACCGGGTAGGGCTTCGGGTTGCCTGATGCGGTCGGCGTGCTCCCAGAGCCTCAGGAAGACTGTGTTGTAGACATCCCATGCGGTGTTGGACTCGAGCCGGAAATGGCGGACAACCGACCAAACGAGCCGTTCGTAGCGACGGACCAGCGCCTCGCCCGCCCACTGCTCGCCACGGGCCGCCGCCGCCAGGATCTCGGCCAGACTCCGGCTTTCCACCTCCATCCGGCTGAACGGTAGACCCCGCCGCATCCGGATCCGTACACCAGAGGACCGAAGTGGAACAAAAGGTCACGCAGGACGGAGGACTCAGGTCGATGGTGATACGAGAGACGGAATTCGTCTCCGGTCCTCCCGCGAGGGGGAAGGGGCCCGCTGCGGAGCAGCGGGTAGGGGGGCTGCAACTCCCAACTTTGCGCAGCAGCGGCTGCTTTATCCCGCTCCAAAGCAGACGAAACACGATGCGAGGATTGAGGCGGGGTCGTCGGGATCGACCGCGCAATGCTTCGGCCAGAGCCGGGGCGGGCCGTTCCCCTCAGGCGAGGCGTCGGTGTAGAGCAACCATCACTCGCCGGGTGAGGGCGGCATCGGGGACGAGGCCGGCGCTGGCCACCACCGAAGATGTACCGGCTCCGAGAAGGGCTGCCACCACGCCCAATACCTCGTCACCAGGCCGGGCCGCGGGGAGACCCACGTCGCAAGCAGACAGCACCATGGTGCACGGGGGACGCCGCAACCGCTCCAGGTCGTAGACGAAGAGACCGCCTCCGCTCAACTCGAGCGACGAAAACAGCGGGTTGTCGGCGCGGAACACGCCGTGGCACACCACGTGGGCCAACTCGGCCCCATCGATTCCATGGAGCACGGCATCGGCGGTCGCCTCACGGGAAGTCAGGCGGACCGCGTCGGGATGGATGCTCTGCAACGCCCTGGTCTCGGCTGCCGCCGCAGGCAGTCGGGGACCCGATGCGAGCAGGACACGTCCCGGCACCCGGTTGCGTTGGCGATCGATCCAGATCCGAGCCGACGGGCTCACCGTCACGGGGCGGCCGCCAGCCCGGGCAGGGTCCCCCACGGCACCGATTGCAGCGCCGGCGGTGGGACTATGACCACCTCGCCTTCCCCGAGTCGGAGCGGGGCAACGAGAGTCTCGTCCAGCACTCGACGGGATTCCTCAACCACCTCGGCCGCCGCGGCGAGAGAGGCTTCGCTCGCCGCCGGGTTGACGATTCGGCGGAGCGCCGTTCGGAGATGGCTCACGGCGGCGGCGACCGGCTCTGTCGCCCCGAGCCAGCGACGTCTTG
>CAVTEU010000004.1:0-76437 GCA_963733905.1 uncultured Actinomycetes bacterium
GCACAATGATGCTCATCTTCCTCGCTGGGTTGCAGAGCGTCTCGCCCTCGCTGGAGGAGGCGGCTGCGGTGGACGGAGCCACCGGGGTCCAGCGATTCCGGCGGATCACGGTGCCCCTGATGCGCCCGGTCATCTTCTTCGTGGTCACCCTGGGCCTGATCGGGACCTGGCAGGTATTCGACCAGATTTCGTCATTTCTGCGGGTGGGCCCCAGAAGACCACGCTCACTCCGGCATATCTGATGTACGACAGCCTGTTCCGCGAATTCGCGGGGAGGGTCGGCTGCCGCCATCGCCGTGATTCTGTTCTTCATCATCATCCTCTTCACGTTGTTGCAGCGGCGCATCACCCGTGAGGAGCGCTGAGATGGCCACCGATGTGACCGCACCAAGAGCTGGGACCGAACGCGTCGCCATGGTGGGTGAGACCGGACGATCGCCGGTATGGCGATCGGTCAAGCGGTTTCTCGCCTATGGCGTCCTGATCGTGTTCGCGCTGGCCTTCATCTACCCGTTCATCCTCTCGGCCTTCACCGTGTTCAAGACACTTCCCGACATAGCCGCCAACCCGGTGCGACTACTTCCCAGCCCGGAGTACGGCTGGACGATGGAGGGCATCGAGGGTCTAAACCGGGGCAACATCGGGATTCCCGCTCTGGACACTCAATTCGGTATTCGTCACGGTCGTCGGTGGTACTCGGTCGTGTGTTGCTCTGCTCGCTGGCCGGATATGCCCTTGCCCGAATGCGATTCGTGGGCCGGCGTTGGTGTTTGCACTTGTGGTAGCGGTACTGGCGGTCCCTGCGATCGTGCTGGCGATACCGCGCTTCATCATCATGAAGCAGCTGGGGATTCTCGACACCTATGCGGGACTGATCCTGCCACTTCGTGTTCGATGCCTTCGGCATCTTCCTGATGAAGCAGTTCTTCGAGCAGCTTCCCAGCGACCTCGAGGAAGCGGCGGCGATCGACGGAGCTTCGACTTTCCAGGTGTTCTCGAGGGTGATGCTCCCCTCGCCGCCCCGGGGCTGATCGCCCTCACCATCCTCAGCACCCAGGGCGTCTGGAACGACTTCCTCCACCCGTTGATCGCGGTGGCGGCAACAACGAGCATGCGGACGTTGCCACTCGGACTGGCTCTGCTACGGGGTGCCTTCGGCGAGGCGCACCCCTGGAACACGATCCTGGCCGGGGCGCTGATCACCACCATCCCGATGGCGATCATCTTCTTCGCCTTCCAGCGCTACTTCGTCCAGGGGGTGGCCGCCTCGGGCGGCAAGGAGTGATCGGGGGGCGATCAGGCGGCGCGGCGGTCGGGCGATTCGATGTGGTGGGCGGCCTCGACGAGGGCGCCGACCACGGCCCTGACCGCCGCCGTCGCCGATCCGGCCGGGCGGTTGAGCGCATAGAGATTGCGGTGCAACCCGGGTAGCGGGACGAGGCGCGCCCCGTCGGGGCAGCGGGTCGCCGCCAGCCCGGGGATGATGGCCACCGCCAGCCCGGCGGCGACGATGTCGAGGATCACTACTCCGTCGTCTGTCTGGTAGCGGACGTCGGGCTCGAACCCGGCGGCCCGGCAGAGCTGCTCGGCGGCACGCCGGCACTCTCCTGCCTCCTGGTCGCGCCCCGCCGCCCAGTGCATCCCGGCGAGCGGCGCCAAGCCCGCCGGCCCGAGCGGGTCGGCGTCGAGGTTTCGGGGGAGTGCCAGGTAGATGCCATCCGACATGAGGTCGTTCCGGTCCAGGCCCGCTTCAGGAGACTTGGGCATGTGCGAGTACTCCTGCTCGACCGCGATGTCGATGGTGCCCAGCCTGAGCTCGCGCAGCAGTTGGTCCTCCGCCAGATGCTCGAAGTAGAGGTCGATCCCGGGGTGCTTCTGCATCAGCAGATCGAAGGCGGGTGGGATCAGGTTCGAGGCGACACTGGCATAACCCCCCACCTTGACGCTGCCCGCCACTTCGTTGCCGGTGAGCGCAACGGCGGCCTCGGCCTGCTCGACGGCGTCGAGAACCCGGCGGGCATGATCCACCAGCACCTGGCCAGCGGCGGTGAGGGCCACGCCGCGACCTCTCCGTTCCAGCAGTTCGACGCCCGCCTCCTGCTCGAGGGCGGTGAGCTGTTGCGAGACAGCGGACGGCGTGTAGGCGAGGGCGTCGGCGGCGGCGGCGATGGTGCCCCGCTCGGCAACCTCCAACAGGAACCTGAGTCTTCTCGGATCGATCATCCAGTAACTCTAACGCATTTGATCAAGAAACATCACTGGACGTGATGCATTTCTTCCGGCACGATGGCAAGGAAGGAGGTCGAAATGTTCGCTGCTGTATGCGACCGGACCGGGCGGAGGGTTCTCTGGACATGAGCCGATGTCGTGTCGCTCGAGAGCGCCGAGGACGGATTCCATCTGCGCTATCGGTGCCTGTGCGGAGACCTGGCGTCCACCTGCTTGAGCCGTCGCCATCGCCCCGCTGCCTGAAGGGCTCAGCCCTCCATGCGCCGCTTCGACGGTTGCACCCGGGGAGGCTCGCCGGGCATCTTGGGGTACATCGGGGGCCATGGTGCGTCGCCGATCCCGTTCTCCTCGTCCCGAGCCATCCACTCCAGGAGCAGGTCGATCCGCCCGGGGTCGTCGTCGATTCCGGCGGTGATGTCGCCCACGCCGCGGTAGCGATCGCCAAACCGGTCGAGCGGGAAGTCCTCGATGTGGACGTCGTCGAGCTCTTCCCAGCGGAATGGGGCGGAGACGAAACCGGTGGGTCGGATCCCGTACGCCGATGAGACCGTCTTGTCGCGGGCGTTCTGGTTGAAGTCGACGAACACGCCCTGACGCTCCTCTTTCCACCACTTGGTGGTCACCAGGTCGGGCATTCGCCGCTCCAACTCGCGGGCGAAGGCGAGCACCGCCCTCCTCGTCTGGATGAAGTCCCAGAGCGGCTCGATCCGGATGTAGACGTGGATCCCCCTGCTACCCGAGGTCTTGGGCCACCCCACCAGGCCGATCTCGTCGAGCAGTTCCTTGGCTCCGCCCGCAGCCTTTCGCACGTGCTCGAAGTCGTATCCGGGGGTGGGATCGAAGTCGAACCGCAACTCATCCGGATGGTCGATGTCCTCGGCACGTGATGGCCAGGGGTGAAAATCGAGGCAGCCGAGTTGTGCCAGACGGAGGACGTCGGCCTCGGTGCGCGGTACGTTCATGATCCCAGGGCGTTGCGAGGGGAAGACGATCGGCACTGTCTCGAACGGGGTGTTGGCCGCAGCTCGCTTGTGATAGACGGGATCGTGGTCGACATCCTGCATGTACCGCTTGAGCATCGTTGGGCGTCCGAAGATGCCGCGGAGTGCCCCTTCCGCCACGGTCACAAAGTGCTCGACGACATCCCGCTTGGTCCAGCCCTGCTTGGGGAAGACGACCCGATCGGGGCTGGTGATGCGGACCTTCTCGCCCCCGACGTCGACATTGATCTCGTCGGCCATCACCAAGACGCTAGACGGCAGACGGCGGACGGCAGACGGCAGCCAATCCACTCCGTCCCCGGGAGGGGAGGAAATCAGAATCCGTTTCCCTCCGCAGAGTGGAGGACTCCCGACCAATTCCAAGCGCACTGCGGTGGAGACGCCCGATTCGGTAGGGTCGAGATCCTGCCGGGAGCGAGGAGACCTCTGATGACGGTGGGCAGTGAGGTCGAGGAGGCGTTCGTCGCACGCTGGATCGACAACGCCTACGGCTGCTTCAGCTCGGGGCACAAGTTCTGCCGCGAGGTGTGCCCGGTGATGCAGGTGACCCGCAACGAGAACCACACCCCAACGGCCTTTCACGCCAACATCGTGGCGATGAGCCAGGGAGGGCTCGGGGTGGAGGACGTGATCGACGACTACGTCCACTGCACCATGTGCGGCGCCTGCGAGCTTCGCTGTCCCAACACGCTCTTCACCGGCGACTTCTACCGGCACCGCACCCAGACGGTTCGGGTGGTCAAGGCGATGCGGGCCCTGGCGGTGGAGTCGGGGATCCACCAGCCCAACTGGCAGCGCTGGAACTCGGTCACCGACGAGCAGCGCAACGAGCCGGTGGTCGATGGGGTCAGCCAGGACCGCGTCGCCGATTGGGCCGAGGGGTTGGGGCTTCCAACAGGCGGCGAGACCATCCTGTTCTGCGATTGCGAGGCCGCCTTCTACCGCACCTCGGTAGCCCGGGCCACCGCCATGATCCTCCAAGCGGGTGGTGTCGAGTTCGGGCTGATGGCCGAGCAGTGGTGCTGCGGCGGTCCTGCCGCAGAGATGGGCTACGCCGACCAGGCCCGTCGCTTCGCCGAGCACAACGTCGCCGACTGGCGGGCGGTGGGGGCGCGGCGGATCATCGCCATCGACCCTCACGACTACATCGCCTTCACCGAGGACTACCCCGACTACTTCGGTGACGAATTCGACTTCGAGATCGTCTACATCACCGAGTTGGTGGCCGGGCTGATAAACGACGGAAAGCTGGAACTGTCCAACCCGATCGACCGCACCGTCACCTACCACGACCCATGCCGGCTCAACAAGCGGAAGGGAATCTGGGAGTCGCCCCGCACCATCCTGAGCGCCATCCCCGGCATCACCTTCCGCGACGTCGACCGGGTCACGCAGTGGTCGTACTGCTCGGGCGCCGGTGGCGGCTTCGCCATCGAGCGACCCGAGATCGCCGAGGAGATCAGCCGGCGCCGGATGGAGCGGGCCGCCGAACTCGACGTGGACACCCTCGTCAGCGCCTGCGTCTGGTCGGAGCGCCCCCTCGCCGAGCGGGGGAGAGAACGGGACCCGGTGATCGAGGTGCGCGATCTGATGGAGTTGGTCGCCGAGTCCGCTGGGCTCGACTTCGGGGGGGTGAGCCGGTGACCGTGGCGCTCGACGATCGGGTGATCGATGAGTTGCGGGGCATCGTGGGCGACGACCACCTGCTCACCGGTCGCTCGGCCCGCTACAACCGAGCCCGGGTGCCCTCGCCTTTTCCGGTGCACCGCTGGAGCGAGCACCTTCCCGACGTGGTGGTGCTCCCCACCTCGGCGAGCCAGATCTCCGAGGTGGTGAAGCTGGCCAACCGTCACCGGATCCCGGTGGTTCCCAGGGCGGGGGGCACCGGGCTCGCCGACGGGGCGGTGCCGCTACGGGGCGGAATCCTGGTCGACGTCAAGCTGATGAACCGCATTCTCGACATCGACATGGAGGACCGCACGGTCACCGTCCAGCCCGGGATCAACATGCTCAAGCTCAACGAGCAGCTCCGTCCCTACGGGGTGTTCTATCCCGACGACCCGGCCTCCTACCCCTGCTCGATCGTGGGCGGCCGGATCGGAACCAGCGGTTGGTCGCTGATCGGCGGCCGATACGGGCACACCCGCGATCTGGTGATCAGCTTCCAGATCTGCCTCCCCACCGGCGAGCTGATCGAGGTAGGTGACGGGGGAGGGCGCAAGCTGCGCAAGTCGTCGACAGGGTTCCAGCTCAAGCACCTCTTCATGGGGCATCAGGGGAGCCTGGGGATCGTCACCGAGGCGACTTTGGAACTGGTGCCCCGCCCCGAAGCCGAGTTCTCCGCCTTCTTCGGCTACCCCGACTTTGACACCGCCTGGCGCTCCGCGGGGGCAATGGCCCGCTCCGGGCTGGCCACCCTTGCTGGGGTGGTGCTCTTCGACGAGCGCAAGGTGCAGTACCTGCGACGCGACGACGAGGCCTACATCCCCCAACCCGAGGAACTGCGGTGCGTGGTGGCCACCGCCATGTACGGGACCACCGACGAGGTGCGGCCGGCGGCGAAGCGCTTGATGAGCATCGGGCTCGACACCGGGGGCAACTACCTAGGTGACGAGGTCTCCCAGGGGGACTGGGCATCGCGCCACGACCGTTACGCAACCCCGCTCCACGGGCGGCTGCGCAACGGGCAGGTGGTCCCGATGAGCTGGCACTGCGAGGACTCGGCGCTCAACTACAGCGTCCTCCCCCAGGTGCGCGAGGAGTGGCACGCCATCGCCGACCGCGCCATCGAGCGCTACGGGATATTCGACGACTGGGGGATGTTCTTCTACACCAACGCCGCCCACAAGCCCTGGGGCGACTACCTGGTGGAGATCGACATCGGGATCTGGGAGCAGAAGCTCGACGACGAGATGTGGGCCGCATGGGTGCAGTGTCAAGCGCGAGATCACCGAGGTGGCGCTCAAGTACGGCGGGTCGATCACCGCCTGCCACGGCTCGACCCGGGAGGGAGACGCCGAGTACGTCCCCCAGGAGATGGGAGGCGGGTTTCGAGGTGATGAAGAAGATCAAGCATGCCCTCGACCCCAACAACATCATGAACCCGGGGAAGAACATGCTCGACCTGCGCCTACGAGGACTGATGATGTTCGGGTTCACACTGAGAGCGCAGCGGCCACCCGACCCCCGGCCGGTCACCGACGGGGTGGTGATGCGCTTCGAGCACGTCTACGAGGTCGACCCGGAGCGGATGGAGATCTTCCCCCAGCAGGAAATGCCCGCCTGGGACACGATGCGGATCGTCGCCTCCCGCTGGGACCACCTCGCCTGGATGCACGACCACTTCGCCGACACCATGGTCTCCGGCGAGGAACTGATCGCCGAGTTGGAAGCCGGGGAGAGTTCGTAGGTCCGGCGGGCTATGGGTGCCCGCGTCACGTAACTATCCCACCGCCCGCTAACGCCCGATTGGACAGCCACTACGCAGCAGCGCCACAGCCGATTGCGCCCAAGGGCACTGCCGGCTTCGGAGAGCCCAGAGCCCGCATCAGCTGCCCACACGAGCACTCGCAAGCTATCGGCCGTGCCGCTACTGACTGCTCACCCCAGAGCGGGCATCACCCGGTCGTGAATCAGTTGCAGTTGGCCGGCGGCGTCGGGGCAGTTGTCGATGGTCCTCCCGGTGAACGCGTTGACCAGATAGGGGTCGGTGATGGCAGCCACCACATGGTTGATCCCGGTGGGGAGGATGTCGGCCTGCAGCTTGGCGACACACTCCTCGGGTGTTCCCGAGATCGAGAGCTTCTCGCCCAGTTCCGGGCTGGTGAGGTCAACCGCCTTCTGCACGTCACCGGCACCGAATGCCTCGAAGATCGGGGCGAGGTCGGCTGAGGAGATCCCGTGCCGCTTCAACTGGCTCTCAGGCATGGCCGACAGGTAGAAGGCGACCATGATCCGGGCCACCTCCTTGGCCGCCGCCGAGTCCTCGCCGCACACCCAGACCACCCAGGCGGCGAGGTCGAGATCCGTCCAGTCACGTCCCGCCTTTTCGGCGCCGTCCTTGACGTGCTGCATGACGTAGTCGTAGTTCTCGCGTGAGTAGCCCAGCGCGTGGTGGAGACCGTCGAACCGCTCCCCGGCCACTTCGAAGGAGCGGGGACCGCCCATGGCGCCCAGCTTGACCGGCATCCTCTCCTGCACCGGGCGGGCCAGGGTCCACAACCCGGAGTAGCTGAAGAAATCACCGTCGTAGGTGACGGCACCGTCGTCCAACAGGCTGCGCATCACATCCTGCGCCTCGATCACCCGGGAGAGCGGCTTGGTGCCCTTCCAGGGCCGGTTGTACTGGGCGAGAAGCGAGATGTTCCCAAAGCTGACCACCAGGTCGGCCCGACCCCCGGACAGCTCGTCGAGCGTCGCCAGTTGCTGGACGATCAGCGTCGGGTCGCGCAGGATGACGTGGGTGACACTCGGCCCCATCTTGATCTGGCTGGTGCTGGCCGAGGCGGCGGCGAAGAGGAGCCACATGTCCTTCCACCAGGTCTCGTCAACCGAGTATGCGCCGTAGAACCCCAGCTGATCCGCCTTCTCGATCAGTGCGATCGACTCGGGCAGCGGGTAGGCCGGCAGGTGCATGTAGCTGAATTTGACCATCGTTCCGAACCTCCTCCGCCCGAGGGCACTCCCGTCGGGCGAGACTATCAATGCCTCGACGGCCGGGCCCGCTCAGAGCGTGATATTCGACATCACATGCTTGAGCCGGGTGTACTCCTCGAAGGCGTAGATCGACAGGTCCTTGCCGTACCCGGACTGCTTGAAACCGCCGTGGGGCATCTCGGCCACCAACGGGATGTGACAGTTGATCCAGACGCACCCGTAGTCGAGCTGCTTCGCCATCCGCATCGCCCGCCCGTGGTCCCGGGTCCACACGCTGGAAGCGAGCCCGTATTTGACTCCGTTCGCCCAGACCAGTGCCTTCTCCTCGTCGTCGAAGCGCTGCACAGTGATCACCGGCCCGAAGATCTCCTCCTGGCTCATCTCATCGTCCTGGGCGAGACCAGCCACCACCGTCGGCTGGTGGAAGAACCCGGGGCGGTCGAGGCGGGACCCCCCGGCGACCACCTCGACGCCGTCACCGGCCCGCTCCAGGAATGCCTCGACCCTGGCTATTTGGTCGGCGTTGTTGAGCGGCCCGTAGGCGGTGTCTTCGTCGAACGGGTCGCCGGTGACCGTCCCCTCGGCTCGGGCGGCCAGGGCAGCGACCAGCTCGTCGTGGACCCCTCCTCCCGCCAGGATCCGGGTGGCCGCGGTGCAGTCCTGGCCGGCGTTGTAATAGCCGGCCCCGGCGATGGCCTCGGCCGCCGCTTCGACATCGGCGTCGTCGAACACCAACACCGGGGCCTTTCCCCCGAGCTCGAGGTGGACCCGCTTCAATTGGTCGGCCGCCGCCGCCGCCACCTCTTTGCCGGCGCGGATGCTCCCGGTCACCGAGACCATCTGCGGGACCGGGTGCGAGACCAAGGCCCGGCCGGTGTCTCGGTCGCCGCACACCACGTTGAGCACTCCGGCGGGGAGGAACTCGGCGGCGAGCTCGGCGAGCCGTACCGTGGTCACCGGAGTGGTGTCGGATGGCTTGAGCACCACCGTGTTGCCCGCGGCCAGCGCCGGCCCCACCTTCCAGACCGCCATCATCAGCGGGTAGTTCCACGGGGTCACCTGGGCGCACACACCCACCGGCTCGCGCCGGATCGATGAGGTGTGGCCCTCCATGTACTCGGCGGTGGCCAGCCCGGCCAGCATCCTGAGCGGCGCCGGCGAAGAACCTGAGCTGGTCGAGCGCCGGCGGCAGCTCGTCACCCAGGGTGAGCCCAAACGGCTTCCCGGTGTTCTCGACCTCGAGCCGGGCGAGCTCCTCGGCGTGGTCCTCGACGGCGTCGGCGATCCGGAGCAACGCCCTGCTCCGCTCCGAGGGCGTGGTCTCCCGCCAGGTCTCGAAGGCCCGCTCCGCCGCCCGCATAGCGGCGTCGACGTCCTCTGAGCCGGACAGCGCAGCACTGGCGAATTCCTGGCCGGTCACCGGGTCGATCAGCGGTGCTGTCGCCCCGCTGGCTGCATCGCGCAACTCACCGTCTATGAAGTTACGCACCGTGGTGGTCATGATCGCTCCTCCTCCTGACGGGAGAAAGGTACCGCCCTCCGCTTGAGGAATGCCCCCTAGCATCCTCCGGCGATGAGCGACTGGCCCTTCTCCCCACCTCTGTCCCCTATGAAGGCCCAGGTGCGCGAGCAGATCCCCGTCGGCGACTGGGCGTACGAGCCCAAGTGGGACGGTTTTCGGATGCTCGCCTGGAGCGGTCCGGAAGTCCGGCTCGACAGCCGCAACGGCCGGCCGTTGCTCCGCTATCTGCCCGAGTTGACCCCGGCGCTGGAGCGGCTACCG
Organism: uncultured Actinomycetes bacterium; assembly: GCA_963733905.1. GTDB lineage: Bacteria > Actinomycetota > Acidimicrobiia > Spongiisociales > DATADW01 > DATADW01. Next base: position 9,670 of record CAVTEU010000004.1, read on the forward strand.
GCGGGGACGGTGGTCGACGGCGAGGTCGTGGTGGTGATCGACGACCGGGTCAGCTTCGACGCTCTGGGGAACCGGATACACCCGGCGGCGTCGCGGGTGGCGATGCTGGCCGAGCAGACACCCGCCGCCTTGGTTGCCTTCGACCTGCTCGCACATGACGGAGACGATCTCCGCCAGCAGCCCTTCTCCGAGCGGAGGCGGCGGCTCGAAGGGCTCGTCGCCGGGCTGGGCTCGCCGTGGAACCTGAGCCCGCTCACCACCGATCCCGACGAGGCGGGCCGCTGGTTTGTCGAGTACGAGTCGGCCGGGTGCGACGGCCTGGTCTGCAAGCGGCTCGACCAGCGCTATGTCGAGGAGAAGCGGGAGATGGTCAAGGTGAAGCACCGCCGCACCGTCGACGTGGTGATCGGGGGCTACCGCGAGCACAAGGATGGCGGCAAGGTGGGGTCGCTCCTCCTCGGGATGTACGCCCCCAATGGGCAACTCCACTTCGTCGGCCACACCTCCGGGTTCTCCGAGAAGGACCGAAAGGCCATCTTCGAGCAACTGCAGCCACTTGTGGGTGGGGCGAGTTTCGGCGAGGACGTGCGGGTGCCGGGTGCGGAGAGCCGATGGTCGGGCGGGAAGGACCTCTCGTGGGTGCCGCTGCGCAACGAACTGGTGGCCGAGGTCAGCTTCGACCAGCTTGCCGAGGGAAGGTTCCGGCACGCCGCCCGTTTCGAGAGGTGGAGGATCGACAAGCCGCCCGAGGAGTGCACCCTCGACCAGATCGACCCGCCAGATGGGAGCCGGATTCGACGAGGTGGTCGGCGGCTGAATTTCCGGGCGGTCCGCTGGCGGCCGTCCTACCCTTGCCCCATGGGTATCTTCACGGTGCGCCGCCGTGGCGGGGCGCACCGCTCGGGACCGACGGCGTCGTAGCCTCGGTCAGAATTTCCTCGTAGACCGCTCCCTCGCCGGGCGGATGGCTGCAACGGTCAGCGCCGGCGAGTTGGTCCTCGATCTCGGGGCGGGAACCGGCGCGTTGACCATCCCGCTTGCGCGGGCCGGAGCCAGGGTGGTGGCGGTGGAGGCCGACCCGGTGTGGGCGGAGAGGCTCTCTGGGCGGCTTGTCGGGACCGGGCTGTCCGGCTCCGTCGAGTTGGTGGTTGGTGACATCCTCGCGGTGCCGCTTCCTTCCGAGCCGTACCGGGTGGTATCGAACCCGCCGTACGGGATCACCACCGCATTGCTGCGACGGCTGCTCGAACGGCCCGACCAAGGTCCATACCGGGCCGATCTGTTGCTCCAGTGGGAGGTGGCGCGCAAGAGGTCGCAGACGCCTCCCCGCCAGCTTGCTCTCCACGACCTGGGCGCCATGGTGGGAAATGACGATCGTGGAGCGCGTCCCCGGTCTGCCTTCTCCCCGGTGCCGCGGGTGGATGCCGGCTGGCTCGAGGTGGAGAGACGTCGTGCCTCCGTTGCTCCCATCCCGGCTCGCCTCGGGGTATGGCCGTTTCCTCCGAGCCGAGTGGGACCGCCGACCCGGCGTACCCTGACCGGGTGGATTCGGTGCGGTTGGTGGAGGTCGGTCCCCGCGACGGTCTCCAGAACGAAGCGGTGGAGTTGTCCACCAACGACAAGATCGGGTTGATCACCCGGCTTGTCGATGCCGGGATGGGCAGGATCGAGGCGGTGAGCTTCGCCCATCCAAAGCGCGTCCCGCAGATGGCCGACGCCGAGGAGGTGATGGCGGCATTGCCCATCCCGTCCGGCGCCAGTCTCATTGGTTTGGTGATGAACTGGAAGGGATGGCAGCGGGCTGTCGCCACCGAGGTGGATGAGGTGAACATCCCGGTCTTTGCCACCGAGACCTTCAACGAGCGCAACCAGGGGGCGCCGATAGCCGAGACCGTCGCTCAGCTTGCCGATGTTGTCGCTGCCGCGGGGGAGAGAGGGGTGGCGGTGACCGGCACGGTGAGCGCCGCCTGGGGGTGCCCCTTCGAGGGCGAAGTCGCCGTCGACCAGGTGGTCGGGTTGGCAGAGGCGGTTGCCGGTACCGGGGTGGGGGAGTTGGCACTCGCCGACACCATCGGGGTGGCCGACCCTTGGTCGGTGGAGCGTCTGCTCGAGGCAGTCGGTTCCGCTGTGGGCGGGGTTCCGCTGCGGGTCCACTTCCACGACACCCGCAACACAGGTCTTGCCAACGTCCATGCCGCCGTCCAGAACGGGGTGGGCACCGTCGATGCCGCCGCCGGGGGGATCGGCGGATGCCCATTCGCCCCGGCGGCAACCGGAAACATCGCCACCGAGGACCTTGTCTTCATGCTCCACCGCGCCGGGTTTGACACCGGGGTCGACCTGGCTGCCCTATTGGAGGTATCGGCCTGGCTGGAGATGAAGCTCGGTCACCCGGTGCCGTCGATGCTCCTCAAGGCGGGTGCCTGGCCGACTTGATGGTCATGCCTCCCCGATGAGCGAGCGGAGGGAGTGGTTCCGCACTCTGCCGACTGCCGTCTATTCCCGGTGCCCGACTGCCACGAGACTCTCGAACGGAAACTCGAGTCGACCTTCATCGGTGACGTATCGAGCGAACATCTCGTTTGCCTCCATGCGGATCCGCTCGTAGACGGCCTCGGTGATCCGCTCGCCGAGTGGGGTGCTCTCGACCTCGGTGGCAACCGCTGCATCGATCGAGGGGGATGTGTAGAGACCGGCGTGGGAGGTAACGGCGGTTGATGTCAGCCCGGCTTGTTCGAACAAGGCCAGCAACTCGAGGGCGTCGCCGCAGACGAAGTAGGTGGTGAGAAGTGACCGTGCCTCGGGTCCGGCGTGTCGCGCCGCCATTTCGACGAAGGGCTTGTATGTCGTCTGGGCATCGAGCGAACTGGGCACCAGGACACCGACAGAGCCGCCGGGCCGGGTCACTCGGGCCATTTCCCTCAGGGCCGCTGGTCGGTCGGGGAAGAACATCAACGCCATTTGGCACAGCACGGCGTCAAAGGAAGAGTCGGGAAACGGAAGGGCCGCGACGTCACCCTGACGCCAGTCGATGTCCGGATTCACCCGGCCGGCGACGGTGAGCATCGCCTCGTTGAGGTCGAGGCCGATCACATTCTCGGGCCCAACGATGCGCGGCAGCGTTTCGGGCGACGATCCCGGTGCCGCATGCAACGTCGAGGACCTCGCTGGCCGGCGGTCAGCAGGACTGACTCGCAGAGGAGCGGAGCCCACTGAGCGAAGAACGCCGGGACAAAGGCGTCCTCATACGCTTCGGCCGCTTCGATGGGGATCTGGAAGGACTCAGTCGATGTCGTCATGACCGTCATCATCGACAGACGGTCGGTCGAGCACATCGGGCAGTTGCCCGATACTGCGTCCGGTTCTAGTCGCCACCAACCTGGTTGACATTCCGAGCGTGGCGACGGCATGGGCCGCCGCCTCGCTTCGGTTGCGCAGATTCAGCTTGGCGAGGATGCTGCTGACGTGGTGTGAGGCGGTCTTTCGGCTCACAAAGAGACGCTCAGCTATCTCAGGGTTGGAGAGACCAGCGCCAAGCAGGCGAAGCACCTCTTCTTCGCGCCTGGTGAGCACACCGGCGGACTTGGGAACCGATCGGCCGGTGAAACCTGCAGAGCGCAGAAAGGCCGCGGTCCTATCGGCCTCCACCGAGGCGCCGAGTTTCTCGAATCCCGTCAAGGCGATTCGGGCGTGGTCAACTGCGACGTCTGGCTGAGCTGCGGCGAGCGCAATGGCGAGATCCAGCCTCGTCCGGGCAACCTCATACGGGAGCTGGAGGGCAGACCAGATCTTGAGGGAAACTTCGAACCGAGCGACCGCTTCTTCGGTGTCACCCCGGGCGGTGAAGAGGCGGCCCGTGGCGCCCGCAGCCAGCGCTGCGATCTGATGACTACTGGCGGTCGCGGCGACTTCTTCGAGTCGCTGAGCGGCGGTGGCGGCTCCGGAGAGGTTGCCTGCCGAGAGGCGGGCGTCGACCAATAGGTCCAGGGCGATCCCCAGGTGGGTGCGGCGCTCGGCGAGTCGCCGCAATCGCTGCTCGAGCCCCCGACTCGCTGACTTCTCATCCCCCCGGGCAAGCGCCAAGGCAGCGGTCCACAAGGCGACCTCGTTCTCCGCCTCCACCGCGTTGCCGGCATGGGTCAAGAGCGCCTCGGCTTCGTCGAGCCGCCCCTGTCGTACCCGGAGCCCGGCCAGACGCGTCAGACCCCGGCTATGGAGCCCAGGGCTGGAACTCTCTGCGGTCTGCAGTCCCAGGAGGAGCTCCCGCTCCGCTTCATCCCATCGACCCTTGGCGACCAGAACGCTCCCGTAGTAGATGCGGCACTCGGCATAGAGGAAGGGCGACCCGTACTCCTCGACGAAGCTGTCGGCGACTTCGCACCACTTGGCGGCGCGCTCGATGTCGCTCGCCAGTTCGCAGGCGTTGAGCATGTCGCAACAGGCGTAGACCACGGTGGTCAGGCTCCTGCCCTCACCGCCCAGCACCCCAGCCATCGCCTCGTCGATCAAGGCAAAACCGGCGTCGGTTTCTCCCTTGCCCACCCGGATCAGCCCCAGCTGGGTCATCCCGGTCAGTTCCAGGTCAGGATCGCCCGACGCACGGGCCAGCTCGATGGCTCGTTGCGACAGCTTCTCGGCAGCGCCGAGGTCATTCATGCGATAGGCGCGGGTGACCATGCTCAGCGCATGGAGCGGTCCGGGGTCGAGATGCGCCAGCATCCGCTCCGCCCGGGAGATCCAACCGTTGGCGGCCGCATGGTTGTCGAAGTCGGCCTTGTAGGTGATGGCAAGCCACAAGGCGCACTCGATCGCTCGGTCCACCCTCCCGCCGCGCCTGAACAATGCGTAGGCCTGGGTGCATTCGGCCACGCTCTCACGGCTCGCGCCGAGCCACCAGAAGGCGTGACCCAGCCCGAGATGGCCATCGGCGGAATCTTCGGCGGCTAGGGCACGCTCGAATGCAGTTCGAGCTTCCTCCCAGCGACCTGCGGCGAGCGCTGCTTCACCGGTGGCGAGAAGGTCCGCCGATTCCATCGGGACCATTCTGCCGCCCCAGTCTGCTGGCTCAGATGCCGAGGACGTTCTTGGCGAGTTCGACGTCCTGGGTACCGATGACGGCGCGTCCGTCGGGGCTGAAATAGGCGACGTAGACGCCGACGCCTGCATCCGCCAGCCGCCGCGCCACCCCGGCTAGGCCCTGTTCGCTGGCGTCGACGATGAGTACGTCGCGCTCGTCGAGCACTGTGTGGCCCGAGTCGATGATGACCTCACGGGCCTGTTCGGCGAGATCGTCATCGAAGGCGACGTGGGCGATCCGTCCTTCGAGGCGGGGAAAGAAGCAACCGGCGACAGGTGGGATGCCTGCCTCGGCGAGACGCTCGAGCAAGGTGGCCACCGTGCCCGGCCTCGTATCGATGAGCAGGGCCAGATCTCTCATGCCAGATCTCTCATTCATTGCCTCCAAGATTCGTCCCGGGTTCCCGTCAGCGGAAGCCGGGGATCGGGTTCGATCTCTTCCCAACTCTGCCGGACCGAGGCGTGGGCCGGGTCGTCGCATGCTTGCCAAACACGCTCGTCGCCTGGTCCTGCCATCACGTTGAGGTAATAGAGGTGGTGTCCGGGGGCGGCCACACACGGTCCGTGATAACCGCGGGGTATGAGGAACACATCTCCATCCTCGACCGAGACGGTGGCGTCGATCGATCGGTCGTCTGTGTAGGTGCGGTGCAACCCGAACCCACCCTCTCCCTGGACGCGGAAGTAGTAGATCTCCTCGAGAGGGACCTCGCAGGGAGACCACTCGTCGTGCTTGTGTGGCGGCCACGACGACCAGTTCCCCCCGGGCGTCAGCACCTCGACGACGATGAGCCGTTGGGCATGGTCCACGTCGGCGGGGAGCAGGTTGTTGACCTGGCGAGTGGCATTGCCTCGCCCACGGATCTCCACGACAACCTCGGCGGCGTCGAAGCGACGGGGCGGGTACCCGACGGTGGCGGGAGCGGTTGCCACCGCCAGTTCACCTCCGGGACTGCCGGTCAGTTCGTTGGTCGAACCGGGGGGGAGATACATCAGATCGGTCACAGCAGAGAAAACGTCCTCTCGGCCTTCCAAGACGAAAGTGTCGTCAGCCTCGACCCGAAAAGTGCCCGAGAGCGGCACCAGGACCGCCTCGTCGTCGCCGGTGTGAAGGGTGCGGGTCTGGCCGCCTGAGAAGGACATGACGCGCAGCCCGCTGTAATCCCACCCCGCCTGCGCAGGGTGGAGCGCCACCGGGTCGGTGCCGTCGGCGAGCGTTCCGGCGGGGCGGAAAAGGTCGGCGCTCACTGTCCTCCCCGGACCACCGCCACCGCCCGATCGACCGCTGCTGCGACGTCACCGTCGGGGGGGTAGAGGAGACTGCGACCGGCGACCAGCCCTCGGGCCTGAGGCAGCGCCATGGCCCCCGCCCAACCGGCGAAAAGCTGATCGGACTTTTCACCCGGGTCGCCCCCGAGGAGCAGACAGGGCAGGGTGGTCGCCGCCAGCACCCGCACCATCTCCTCCGAGGCTGGAAGCTTGAGCCAGGTGTAGGCCGAAACGGGGCCTAGCGCCGACGCCACGGCGACCGCCTCGACAAGCAGATCGGGGTCATCCACCACTCGGACCCTGCCTTCCGGATCGCGCCGCGCCGGGAGCGGTTCAACCATGGCGATCAGGTTCCTCTCGGCCAGAGCGCCGATCGCCCGTGCGCAAGCCACCAGCGTTTCGTTGGTTCCCGGGTCCGAATAGTCGATCCGGAGGAGCATCTTGCCGCCGTCGAGGCCCATGGCGGCGATGGTGGGAACGTCGTAGGCGGTGAACCGATCGTCCAACTCCCACGACGACCCTGTCAGCCCGCCGCGGTTCATCGAACCGAACACCAGGTGGCCGTCCAACTCTCCGAGCCGCAGAAGGTCCTCGAAGATGTCGGGGGTGGCCAGCAACCCATCGACGCCGCGGCGTCGCAGTGCCACGACGATGCGCTCGAGCAGCCGGCGGCGGTCCGCCATCGCCCATGGTTCGTCACCCACGCCAAGGATGCGGCGCGCCGGATGGTCGGCGGCGATGATCACGAGGCGCCCGTCATCGCCGAGAAGCGGCCGCCGCTCCCGCTGCGACGCTAGGTCGAATACCCGCTCGGGGTGCAAGGCTCGATCGTCGAGCAGCCAACTCCACCGCTCGTCGTCGATCAACAAGGCACACCGGCGCCAGGCACAATCAGGAGATGCGCCGGCAGGTGACATTGGTGGTGGCAGCAGCCTCTCTGGCCGTGGCCGGGCTTGGCGCTTCCTCGCCGCCACCCCAACTGCTGGTGACACCGACCACACCCGATGACGTTGCGGTGCTCGCTGCGGCCACGTTCGACCGGTTCATCGAGGCGGCGCCCGCCACGAGGAACTGCATAGGGACCGTCCGCTTGGCGGCTGCATGGAGTCATGGTGACCGTGGCAGCTACGACGCCGACACGTCCACCATCACCCTCCGCATCCCAGGCACGGCACCGAGGCTGGCTTCGACGCTGGTGCACGAGTTCGCCCACCATGTCGACATTGCCTGTCTTCCCGAGGAGGTCCGCGGATCGTTTCGCTCGGCGCAGCGACTGATCGACGACGGTCCGTGGGACGAGGGCGCATCGTGGGCGGAGGTCCCGGAGGAGCAATTCGCCGAGACGATGGTCGAGGTCGTGTTGGGACGCCGATCCCCGACGCTGGGGGTGAGGATCGATCCGGCGGCGGTCGAACTCGTGGGGAACTGGGCAAGGGGCGGGTGATTCAGTCACCGAGCAACCCCATCACCTCGTCCTCGTTGGGCATGGCGTCGGAACAGGCGAGACGGGCGGCGACGTAGGCACCGGCAGCATTGGCGAAGCGGACGGTCTTGGTCGCATCCCACCCCTGGAGCAACCCGTGACACAGGGCGGCGCCAAAGGCATCACCGGCCCCAAGCCCGTTGACCACCGTCACCTCAACCGGTTCGACCCTGCTCCGACCACCCTCCCAGGCGACCAACACCCCATCGGGGCCGAGCTTTACCACGGCGAGGTCGAGACCGATGTCGAGGAGTCGATCTGCCAACTCATCTGGCTCGCCTTGCCCCACCGCGACGGCGCACTCTTCGAGATTGCCCACGGCAACAGTGGCGTGCGCCAAAGCCTCTCGTTGCCAATGTCCGGCCTCCTCGGGCTCGTTCCAGAACATGGGCCGGTAGTCGAGGTCGTGGACGGTGGGCGGCTTCTTGCCTCTCTCGATCGAGCGCGGCGAGCGTGGCGTCCCGGCTCGGTTGTGCAGACAGCCCCGTGCCCGTCGTCCAGAAGACCCGGCTTGCCCTCACCGCATCGAAGTCGATCTCCTCTGTGGTGATCGTCATGTCCGGTGCCGTCGGCTCGCGGTAGAACAGAAGCGGGAAGTTGTCGGGTGGAAACAGCTCACAGAAAACCACCGGAGTGCGCAGGGTCGGGTGGGTTCCGACAAACCGGTCGTCCACGCCAAACCCTTTGAGTGCCTGGCGCACGTAGTCCCCGAAGCCGTCGTCGCCAACCTTGGTGATCACTCCAGCCCGGTGGCCGTAGCGCGCCGCCCCCACGGCGACGTTGGTGGCCGTTCCTCCCAGCGACTTGGCAAACGAGGCCACGTCGGGGAGGGACACCCCCGACTGCTCGGGGTAGAGGTCCACACCCACCCGTCCAATGGTCAGGACGTCGAAGGGAGTCATTCGCCCGGCGGGCTGTCCTCCGGTGCCCCCGACGCCTCGCTCTCCTCGGCCTCGGCGCGGAACGTGGCAGCAGCCTCCCGCAGTTCGTCTGCTCCCTCGCCACCCTGGCGCGAAGCGGACTCGAGCTCGTGCGAGAGCACTTCGAGGTCGGCGCCACCGGCCATCATCTGGACCAACTGCTCGAGTGCGATGTCGGCCTTTGCGTAGTCCCCGAAGACCTGGCCGCGCCGCAGGATGACGAAGTGGTCTCCGACCGGATAGGCGTGGTGGGGGTTGTGCGTGATGAAGATCACTCCGATACCGCGCTGCTTGGCCTGCACTACGTAGCGCAGCACCACGCCCGCCTGCTTCACCCCCAGGGCCGCTGTCGGCTCGTCGAGGATCAGCACCTTGGCACCGAAGAAGACGGCGCGGGCAATGGCGACCGATTGGCGCTCACCACCGGAGAGCGTCCCCACCGGTTGGTCGGGATCGCGGATGTCGATCCCCATCTTGGACATCTCCTCGCGGGTGGTCCGCTTGGCGAAATCGATGTCGAAACGACGGAACGGGCCCCAGCCACGGGTGGGCTCCGAGCCCAGGAAGAAGTTCCGCCAGATGCTCATCAACGGGATCATCGCCAGGTCCTGGTAGACGGTTGCGATCCCCTTCTCCAACGCATCGCGCGGTGAGGAGAACTCGACCTCCTCACCCTCGAACCGGTACACGCCCTCGTCGGCCTTGTGCACACCGGACAGCGTCTTGATCAGCGTGGACTTGCCCGCCCCGTTGTCGCCGAGGAGGCATGTCACCTCGCCGGCACGGACGAAGACCGAGATGTCCTGGAGGGCGATGACGTTTCCGAAGTACTTCGAGATGTGCTCCACCTCGAGGAGAGGGGAGCCATTGGAGTGTTCCGCTTCGGCGGTGAGTGTCGCCGTCATCGCTTCGCCGCCCTTCCCCTGATCCAGTTGTTGAAGAGCACCGCTGCCACCAGCACGCCGCCCAACACCACCTGGAACCAGTCGGCATCGACGCCGGTGAGCCTGATCCCCTGGTCGATCATGGCGAAGGTGAGCGCACCGAGCGAGGCGCCAACCGCAGATCCATAGCCGCCGGTGAGGAGGTTTCCCCCGACCACCGCGGCGATGATGGCCCGGAACTCGAGCTGGGTCCCTCTGAGGGTGTCCGCCCCGGTGAACTGGACCACCTGGAGCAACGCCACCAGGAAGGCGGCCAGAGCCGTTGTCATGAACAGGGCCACCTTGAGTCTGGTGACCGGCACGCCGACGTTGCGGGCGGCGTTGGCATCGCCCCCCGCTCCGAAGATCCAGTTGCCTTGGCGTGTCCGGAGCAACACCCAGGTGGCGAGGATCGTCAGCAGGATCCACCACAGGATGGTGATGCTGAACCGGGCCCCGCCGAATGTGAGTTGACCGGCGAGGAGCGCCCGCGCCGACTCGTACCCGGCCACCTGGTCGAGATCGCCCAACTGGGTCCTGTTGGTCAACGACCGTGTGAGGGCGATGGTCAGGCCCCGGAATATGAAGAGCGAACCGAGAGTGATGATGAACGAGGGGAGCTTGGTGCTCATCACCAAAGCCCCGTTGAAGGCGCCGATCAGCAGCGAGAGCACCAGTGCCACCGCTACGGCGGGCCAGAACGACCAGCCGAAGCCGCCGCCCGCCTGCGCCGTGACCAGCACCATGATCGTCATCCCGGCGAATCCCACGATCGACCCGATCGAGAGGTCGAACTCGCCGGCGATCATCAGGAGGGCGACGGCCACGGCGAGGATCCCCAGAGGCGCCGCAGTGTTGAGGACGGCGGCGGTGGCCTGCCAACTCACGAAGTTGTTGTCGAACGCCACCACGGCGAGGAAGGCGTAGACGAGGACCACCGCCACGATCGCCCCGACCTCGGGGCGGGCGAGGAGCCGGCTCAACAACCCGCTCTCGGCGAACCCGTTCGTCGGCCGGGGGCGCCACAGGTGGTGGCGCGGTGTCTGCGGTCACGCTCTACCTCCTCTCCGCACCTCACTCGAATCTATCGGAGGTGGCCCGCCCCCCGGCGGGCCACCATCCGATCTCAGCGGAGCCCTGCCTCCGAGAAGCTGACTACGTCGGCTGCGTTGTCCGCCGTGACCAACTGCGGTCCGGTGAGGATCACCTTCTCGACGCTTCCCAGCGGGATCGCACCGGTCTCCAGGTACTGGGTGAGCAACACGATGGGCAGGTACCCCTGGAGGTACTGCGCCTGGTCGATGGCGAACGCCATGTCACCGTCGGTTATCGCCTGGAGCACCTCTGGAGAGAGGTCGAAGGTGGCGAACGTGATCGTTCCCAGCGACCCCGCCTCGTCGAGCGCCGCCAACGTCGGGATGGCGCCGGTGGGGCCGAGGGTGAGGATGCCGTTGGCATCGGCGTTGGCCTGGAGGGCCGAGGCAACCGACTGCTGAGCGCCGGTCGGGTCGTTCAGATCGACCGGGATCACCTCGACCGTTCCGCCCAATCCCTCTTCGAACCCCTCGCAGCGAAGGTCGAGGGCGACGTTGCCCACCTCCTGGTTGATGCAGAGGGCGTTGGTGACTCCCGCTTCGGCGAACGCCAGTCCGGCGATGAGCCCCGCCTCGCGCTCGGTCTGTCCCACATGCGCCAGCACTCCGAGGTCGGCGAAGACGTCGCTTCCCGAGTTCATCGAGATCACCGGGATGCCGGCGTCAACCGCCGCCTGGATCGAGGGCCCGAGTGCGTCGGCATCGGGGATCGATACGACCAGGCCGTCTGGCTGACCGGCGACTGCGGTGTCGATGATCTGGCTCATGGCGACCATGTCGAAGGTACCCGGCGCCTGGTAGTTGGCCGTCACGCCCATGTCCTCGGCGGCGGCAGCCACTCCATTGGCCGCCACCGACCAGAAGGGGTCGGACGCCTGACCGTGTGTGACCACCTCGAAGGTGTAGTCGCGCTGGGTCACCCCACCCGCTGCCTCGGTGCTCCCGGTGCCGGCGGCGGTCGTGTCGGTCCCACCGTCAGCCGCCGTGGTGGCGGTGCCGCCGTCACCGGCCGTGGTGGCGGTGCCGCCGTCCCCGCCGCAAGCAGCGAGAACCATCAAGATCACACCTGTCAACGCGAGCCATGACTTTCGTGTCACATCCTCCTCCTTCTGCTTCACATGGGTCTGTTGGGACCCCTTGTCGCGCCCGGTCACCCGGGCGACACCGTTGTCGAGAACCGGTCCTCCAGCCACCGCATACTGTCGGAAGCGTCCGCCACCGGTCCGCTGCCCGGCTCTGGTTCGGCTCTGACTACTACATCCTGCTCCAGGACGTACCAGCCGTCGTACCCGGCCTCCTCGAGGGCGGTGATCACGGTGACCAGGTCCACGTCGCCCCCGCCCAGGGGGCGGTAGAGGCCATCGGAGACGGCACGGTGGTAGGTCGACTCGCCCCGCCGGACCTGCGCCGCCATGGCGGCATCGACGTCCTTGAGATGGACGTGGGCGACGCGGTCCCTGTACTCGAGTGCGATCTTCACCGGGTCGCCACCCCCGGCGAGTACGTGGCCGGTGTCGAGGCACAACGGCACTGTCGACTCCGCCAGCGCCCTCTCGATCTGTTCGGGCGTTTCGACCACCGTCCCCAAGTGGGGATGGAGCGATACGGCGAGGCCATGCCTGCTGCAGACCTCGGCCGCCTCCTCCAACGCAATGCCGAGATGGCGCCAATCGTCGTCGTTCAACTTTTCCGAGGTCTCGTAGGAATCGTCACTACCCGAGGCGGCCAGGACCGCGGCATCGGCACCGGCTTCGGCCATCGAGATGACGGCTGCCTCCAGAGCGGCGAGCTCTTCCTGCCAGCGATCGGGGCGATGCAACACCACCGGCACGAAGCCGCCAACCAGTCGGAGTCCGTGTCGGCGGAGTACCTCCTGCAGGGCAGAGGGATCATTCGGGAGGAAACCCGCCGGTCCCAACTCGGTGGCCCGCATTCCGATCGACGCCATCTCGGACAGCACGCGGTCGGACTCCATCCGGTGACCCCAAGCAGGCACCTCGCAGACGCCCCACGTGATGGGGGCGCCGGCGACGCGATCGAGGAGATCGGTCATGTCGGGGTCTCCACCGGAGTGGCTCGCGCTGCCGGTCAAGAGACCTCCTCGAGCCGTACCGGGCGGTGTTCGGCGCGAGACAGATCGCAGGCCACGGCCACACGGAGTGCCTCGAGGGCGTCTTCCGGCGTGCACGGGTTCTGCCGCCGCCCCGCGGCGACCTCGAGGAAAGCAGCAAGCTCAGCCCTGTAAGCAGGCTCGAAACGCTGTCGGAAATTCGACCATGCCTCTGCCGGTGGCGGTGGCATCCCGGGCTCGACCGAGCGCAGTGGCATCCGCTCGTCCCAGCCGACCGCAATCGCGTCCTCGGATCCGATCAACTCCATGCGGATGTCGTAGCCACGCGGGTCATGACGGTTGACCGAGAGCACGCCGAGTGCCCCACCGCGCAGACGTACAGTCGCCACCGCCGTGTCCACGTCGTCGTACGAGGCGAAGACCGGAAACCCGATGACCGAGCCGTCGGCATACACCTCTTCCACTTCGCGACCGGTGACAAAGCGGAGGGCATCGAAGTCATGGACGCTGAAGTCGCGGAAGATGCCGCCCGACTATGGGATGTACGACTCGTGTGGTGGGGCCGGGTCGTGACCCGCCATCCGCACCAGGTAGAGGTTGCCGAGACCGCCACCGAGAACAATCTCGGACGCCGCTCGAAAGCCCGGGTCGAATCGCCGCTGGAATCCCATCTGGAGCGTGATCCCAGAGCGCCGCACGTGCTCCACAACCGAGCGCGTCGATTCGAGGTCGAGTGAGATCGGCTTCTCGCAGAAGGTGGGAAGCCCGGCATCGACGCTGGCATGGATCAACTCGGCGTGGGTGTCGGTGGAGCTTGCGATCACCACCGCACCCACCTTTCCAAACAGGTCGTCCACCGAGCTTGCCTCTTCGTAGCCCCGCTCGGCGGCGAGGGACGAGGCGCGTTCCGCGTCGACATCGGCGATCACGACCCGGTCGACCGAGGGAAGCGTGGCGAGAGTGGCGGCATGGAACGCTCCGATGCGGCCCACCCCGATCACACCTATGTCCATGGACTGCCTCGCTTGCACCCAGGATTGGAACGTTCCAACGAGCGCCGGTACCATAGGGTGCGAGGCGCGGCGCTGTCAAGGGTCAACGCGCCGGTTACAGGTCGAGGAGGTCGTCGATGGAGACCGTGCGGCTCACTACAGCCCAGGCCATCGTCCGCTACCTGATTGCCCAGCGGGTGGAGGACGGGAGCGCTGATCTTCCGCTGTTCGCCGGCGTCTTCGCCATCTTCGGCCACGGGAACGTCACCTGCCTGGGCGAGGCGCTGGAGAAGGAGAAAGACCGGCTCCCTACATGGCGCGGACAGAACGAGCAGACCATGGCGATGGCCGCGGTGGCTTTCGCCAAGGCGCGTCGACGGCGTCAGATGATGGTGGCCACGTCGTCGATCGGGCCAGGTGCCGCCAACATGGTGACTGCGGCCGGCATCGCCATGGCCAACCGACTCCCGTTGTTGCTTCTCTCGGGCGACACGTTCGCCAACCGGCTTCCCGACCCGGTGCTCCAACAGGTGGAGCATTTCGGCGATCCGACCCTGACCGTCAACGACGCCTTCAAGGCGGTCTGCCGCTATTGGGACCGCATCACCCATCCGGCACAGATCATCAACAGCTTGCCCCGGGCCGTCGCCACCATGCTCGACCCCGGCGGGTGCGGTCCTGCGTTTCTCGGGCTGGCCCAGGACATCCAGGCCGAGGCCTTCGATTTTCCCGTCGAGTTCTTCACCGAACGGGTACATCGGGTTCGGCGACCCGGTCCCGACCCATCCGAGTTGGAGACAGCTGCAGCCCTGGTCCGCTCGGCCACCCGCCCGCTGGTGATCGCAGGCGGTGGTGTGCACTACAGCGATGCGGTGGAATCGCTGCGTCGCCTCGCCGAGCAATGCCGGCTACCCGTTGTGGAAACGGTCGCCGGCAAGTCGACGCTGCAATGGGATCACCCCAATTTCGCCGGCCCCATCGGGGTGACTGGGAGCACGTCCGCCAACGAGTTGGCGGCCGAGGCCGATGTCGTCCTTGCTGTGGGAACCCGGCTCCAGGACTTCACCACGGGTTCATGGTCGGTCTTCCGAAACCCGGATGTCCGCTTGGTGGTGCTCAACGCCGCCGTCCACGATGCCGCCAAGCACATGGCGTATCCGTTTGTCGCCGATGCCCGCCGCGGGCTCGATGCACTGGTGGAGGCGCTGGGCGATTGGCAGTCACCTGCGGCGTGGCTGACTCGAGGTCAGCAGCTGTACCAGTCGTGGAACTCCTACCTCGACGAGGCGGCGGGGCCGCCGGCCGCGGGCGAAGCTCCCTCGTACCAGGCTGTCATCAGGGTGGTCAACGACCACGTCACGGCGCATGACTATGTGGTGGCTGCGGCCGGCGGCCTTCCCGGTGAGCTCAACAAGGGCTGGCGATCGGTGGGCGTCGGCACCTTCGACTGTGAGTACGGGTTCAGCTGCATGGGCTACGAGATCGGGGGCGCCTGGGGGGCGGCGATGGCACGGGGCACCGACGGGGTGGGCGATGAAGGCAGGGTCATCTCCTTCTGTGGCGATGGCTCCTACCTGATGGCCAACTCCGAGTTGTACAGCTCGGTGCTCTCCGGGCATCCCTTCGTCTTGGTTCTGTGCGACAACGGCGGCTACGCCGTCATCGATCGACTTCAGACCTTCAAGGGCGGCGCCTCGTTCAACAACATGCTCGAGGACACCCTCCACCACGATCTGGTGCGGGTCGACTTCGCCAAGCACGCCGAGGCACTCGGAGCCTGGGTTGAAGGGGTCCCTTCGCTCGATGCTCTCCCCGATGCGCTGGCCCGCGCCAGGAAGGCAGACCGGACCGCAGTGCTGGTGATCGCCACCGATCCCCACCAATGGACCGGGGGAGACGCCTGGTGGGATGTCGGCGTGCCCGAGGTCAGCGATCGTGAGCAAGTGCTCGTCGCACGGGGCGAGCACGAGGCGGAGCGCAAGCACCAACGCATCGGCGTGTGACCGCAGGGGAGGGCCGATGCGAACCGCTGTGGCGCCGTAGCTGTTGGAACGTTCCAACGAGATGCGACTAGGATCGAGGGGTGGCGTCGAGCCATCCAACAATCATCGACGTCGCCCGTCGCGCCGGCGTGTCGAAATCACTCGTCTCGATGGTTATGCGGGGTGCCTCGAACGTCGGCGCCGAGCGGAGAGCGAGAGTGCTCGTCGCGGCGGAGGAACTCGGCTACCGCCCGAATGCGGTGGCTCGGAGCTTGGTCCAGCAGCGCACCAACCTGGTGGGGATCCTTCTATCCGACCTTCACAACCCCTACTTCACCGAGGTGGTGGAGGGGATCGAGGAGTCGGCTTCTGCCGCCGAGTACCGGGCGCTCATCACCAGCGGGAGCCGTGAGCAGGCTCGAGAAGCACGGGCGCTGGACACTCTCCTCCAAATCAGGGTCGACGGGCTCATCCTCGCCGGCACCGTGCTCGACTCGAGGTCTATCAGGAACGCGGCCCGCATTTGCCCGGTCGTCCTGGTCGCCCGCGCCACAAGGGCGGCCGGGGTGGACAGCGTCGTCAACGACGACCGCGCCGGCGCGGCGATGGCGGTCGATCATCTGCACGCGCTCGGGCACACCCACATCGCCCATATCGACGGTGGGGCCGGCGCAGGTGCGGCGAGCAGGCGATCCGGGTTCCTCGCCGCGATGCGCCGCCATGGGTTGGAACGCACTGCCCAAGTGGTGCCGGGGGACTTCACCGAGGCCGGAGGGGCAGCCGGGGTCGACGCGGTCCTTACGGCGGGCGAACTTCCCAGTGCAGTGTTCGTCTCCAACGACCTCGCCGCCATCGGGGCGCTCCACGCCCTCGAGCACGCTGGCCTCGCCGTTCCCGAGGACATATCGCTCGTCGGGTACGACAACACCGCCCTCGCCGCGTTGGGCCACATCGGTCTGACCACCATCGACCAACCGAGACACGAGATGGGCAGAACGGGAGTCGAGCTTCTGCTGGAGCGGGTCGAATCGGGACGCACCGCCCCGCGCCACCTCGTGATCGCCCCACGGTTGGTGGTCCGCCGCACCACCGCGCCCCCCGGACCTTGAGCCCAGTCGACCCAGGGTTGGTGAATACCGCACGGGTAGCTGCCAACCGTTCCTGTGTTGGCCCTTCGTTCTGCGGGTTCGTAGGATGTGGTGCGCCGTTACTGTGGATCGCCCGACCTGAGGAGCCCGTATGAGCAGCTTGGCGGACCGGCCGAACACGGCCCTCATCGTGATCGACGTGCAGAAGGGCGTCGTCGCCAACGCTCACCAGCGCGACGAGGTGATCGGCAACATCAGCGACGTTGTCGACAAGGCCCGAGCGGCTGACGTTCCCGTGA
This sequence comes from uncultured Actinomycetes bacterium, assembly GCA_963733905.1. Taxonomy (GTDB): domain Bacteria; phylum Actinomycetota; class Acidimicrobiia; order Spongiisociales; family DATADW01; genus DATADW01. The sequence continues at coordinate 26,867 of CAVTEU010000004.1, forward strand.
TCTGGGTACAGCACTCCTCCGAGAACCTGCCCCAGGGCAGCGACGAATGGCAGTACGTCGACGAGCTCCAGCGGACCGGGTCGGAGCCGGTGGTCCACAAGCGTTATGCCGACTCGTTCGAGGACACCGAACTCGAGTCGGAGTTGGCGTCGAGGGGAGTGGGCCGACTCGTGGTCACCGGTGCCCAGACCGACGAATGCGTCCGCTCCACACTGCACGGTGCCGTCACCCGGGGCTACGACACGATCCTCGTCGGCGACGCCCACACGACCGAGGACCTCTCCGAGTGGGGCGCCCCCACGCCCGACAAGGTGATATCGCACACCAACATGTACTGGTCGGGGCACTCTGCGCCCGGTAGGACGGCGGCGGTCGTGGACACGGCCGACCTCTCCTTCGATTCCTGAAGGCGGTCACCCTAGACGCATGTCGGCGGAGCGTCTGACGCCCGAGGTCCGCGCCGTCACCCGTCAAGCTCGGTAGAGTCGGTGCCGGCGGGCGGGTGAGGGTTAGAGCACGGTGGTGGGCCGTTGAGACGGCTTCTCAGGACGTTCCTTGTCGTGGCGCTCGTCGTCTTCGTCGTCTATGCGGCGGCGGGATGGTATTTCTCCGAGGAGTTGCGGCGCGATGCCTTGGAGACGGCACCCTCGGAAGACGAGCCGACCGTCGAGGTCATCGGGATGGACGGAGGTCAGATCACCCTGGCGCAGGGCGATCCCGAGGACGATGAGTTGACCGCACCCGGGACCTTCGGGCTCTCGTGGGACGGGGGCTACGGGCGAGTCACCGGGATCCTCGAGGAGGAGGACGATGAAGTGGTCCGCCGCTTCACCGCGGTCGAGCGGGGCCGTCCCGAGACCGGGACCCTCACCGATGTCGACCCGACCACCTTTCCCCGGCAACCCCTTGCGGGCACTCGGGATCCCCTTCGAGGAGGTCACATACGAGACACCGATCGGGCCGATGGACGCCTGGTTGGTGCCAGGGACGGGGCGCACATGGATGGTGATGGTCCACGGTAAGGGAGCGTCCCGATCGGAAGGCATGAGGATGCTGTCCGCCACAACCGACCTCGGCTGGCCGACGCATGATGATCACCTACCGCAATGATCCGGGCCAGCCGCCTGACCCGAGCGGTTGGTACCGGTACGGCGAGACCGAGTGGCAGGATCTCGAGGGCGCAGTGCGGTTCGCCGTCGACGAGGGTGCGCAACGGGTGGTTCTCGTCGGGTTGTCGACCGGTGCCGCCATCTCGCTTTCGTTCTTATACGAGTCGGAACTGGCCGACCGGGTGGTCGGGGCGGTGTTCGACGCTCCCAACATCGATTTCCTCCAGACCATCGAGTACGGGGCCTCGCAACGGAACCTCCCGATCCCGTTCATCGACATCGGTTTGCCCGACTCGCTCACCGCGGTTGCCACCTGGATCTCGGCGTGGCGATTCGATCTCGATTGGGACGCTCTCGATTACATCGCTCGCGCCGACGAGCTCGATGTCCCCGTCCTCGTGTTCCACGGGGACGCCGACACCACGGTCCCGGTCGAGCAGAGCCAGGAATTCGCCGAGGCGCGGCCCGATCTCGTCCGGCTGGTCGTGGTTGAGCGAGCAGGGCACGTCCAATCGTGGAACGCCATCCCGCAGCGATACGGTGAAACGGTGAACCGCTTCCTCCGGGGACTGCGGCGGGGCTAGGGGGAACCGAGGGCAGCCACTAGTTCGGGGAGCACCTCTCCTGCCTTGCCCTCGATCCTGACGGTCGCCACGGCCATCCCAATCGGTGGGACCGAGGTTGAGGATGACCAGCGGGGCTCCCCGTCCGGTGGGTGCGATGGCGAAGTCCGCCGCCGGGTACACCGAGAGCGTGCTCCCCACGACCAGGACTGCGTCAGCCGAATCGGACATGCGCTCGGCCGCCTCCAATGCGGCTGCGGGGAGCAACTCGCCGAACATCACCGTTGTCGTCTTGACCAATCCGCCGCAATCGACGCAGTGGGGGTCGTCATCGCCCTCGCCCACCCGCGCCAGGATCTCTGCCACCGTCCAGGATTCCCCGCAACCGAGACAGCGCGCCCGTTGCGCGTTCCCGTGGAGTTCTGCGACCTCGTCGTCGGGGAGTCCGGCCGCTTGGTGGAGGCCATCGATGTTCTGGGTGATGCAGCCCGCCCACCGCCCCCGCCGCCAGAGGTCCACCACCGCCCGGTGTGCCCGGTTTGGCTCGATCCCTGCCGTCCCCAACTCGCGTCCGTCGAGGTGGAGCCTCCAACCCTGACGGCGGACCTCCGGGTCGGCCATCCACCGTCCGATGGTGAACAAGTCAGGATCGACCCGCTTCCACAGGCCGTCGGGCCCCCTGAAGTCGGGTATCCCCGACTCGGTCGATATCCCCGCACCGGTGAAGACGAGGATTTTCTCGGCATCGGAGAGCACCTCAACAGCGTCGGCGAGGAAGCTCACGGGCGACACCGTACGAGCGGAATCATGTGTCCGTCCCCGACGGGGGGAAGGGCCCGCTGCCCTCTCCTCTCCGCCCGACCGGGGAGAGAATTGGCGACGAAGCGCCACACCGGCTTACAGCAGCCGCAATTGCTCCGGCCGCCACGCCTTGGGCCGGGCGGGGCGGGGCCGCCATCGCTCGGTGCCTCCGGCCTGGCGGACGAGGTCGGTGACGCTTCCGCCAGGCGGTCCCGGTCTGCTTGCGGTGGATAGGCGCGGCGGTACATCTCCCGGTGCATGGGGACGAGCTCCGGCCGCTCCTCTTGGAGCCAATCCATGTAGAGCTCTCTGACCCCGGGTCGAAGGTGGAGCAGGATGGGCGTGACGTAGCTGGCCCCGGCTTCGACACAGGCGGCGACGACCTGACGGACCTGCTCGGGGTCGTCGGACAACCCCGGCAGGATCGGTGCCACCAGGACACCGGACCTGATCCCGGCTGCGGTGAGCTTGGCGACGGCGTCCACCCGCTTCCTCGGGTGGGGCGTTCCAGGTTCGGTCGCCTTCCACACCGACTCGTCGAGCGTTCCGATGGAGAAGTCGACCTTGACGTCGGCGCCCGCTGCTGCGTCGACCAGCACATCGAGATCCCTCAAGACGAGCGGGGACTTGGTGAGGATCGAAAACGGGTTCTCCCGCTCCGCCAGCACCTCGATGATCCCGCGGGTGAGCCGGTACTTGCCCTCGGCAGCCTGATAGGGGTCGGTGTTGGTCCCCATCGCGATGGGATCTCCCCGCCAGCGATGGGGTGCGGTCTCCGCCCTGGCCAACTCGACGGCATTGGTCTTGACGACGATCTTGGTCTCGAAGTCCTTCCCTGGGTCCAGGTCGAGATAGCGGTGGGTGGGTCTCGCGTAGCAGTAGGTACAGGCATGACTGCATCCTCTGTAGGCGTTGATCGTCCACCGGAATGGCATGCGGGACGAGGCGGGGACCTCGTTGATTATCCGCTTCGACTCGACCTCGAGGAACTCGAGGCCGCGGTATTCGCCCCGGCCGACGACGCGGTTGCTCTCGAACAGCACCGGGTCGCCCTGCTGTCGTTGCCTCCAGCGGAGGTCACCCATAGGAGCGATTGTAGCGAACATGTGTTCGATGCGAGGACATGGGAGACTCTGCGCCAGCCGACCCCGGAGGATTTGTCGTGTGGAGGACCGCGCTCACCATCTTCGGCGCCATGTTCCTGGCCGAGCTGGGCGACAAGACCCAGCTGGCGGTGATTGCTTTCTCGGCCGACAACAACCCTTGGGTGGTGTTCTTCTCGGCTTCGTTGGCGCTGGTGGCGTCGACCGCGTCTGGCGGCCCTGTTCGGACAGGCGCTGCTCCGGATCGTCCCCGTCGAGTGGCTCCGGCTGGGCGCCGGTGTGCTCTTCCTCGTCGTCGGGGTCATCGTGCTCATCGATGCCGTCCCCGCAGTGATCAGGAGGTGAGCAAGCCTTCCCGCGCCCTCCAACTCGGGGAGCGGCACCCAAAGCCGAGCCTGCTCGGCCAGGTCCGTCGCCGGTGGCAGTTCTCTCCCCGACGGCAGCGATGAGAGCGTGTCGAGCAACGCCCTGGGGACGAGGTCGCCCGTCAGCACTCGGCTCGACGACAACGAACGGACCAGCCCCAGATACCAATGGATCTCGGGATCTGGTAGGTCCCGAGCGACCAGGTAGTAGTCGGGGAGCGATCCGCCGGCGGTGCCGATCGCGACCTCGAGATCGTTTTCCTCCCCTCGGAGCCGGCGCGCCCATTCGGCAACCACCGCCCCCATGGGGTCGGCGTCCACCAGGGTGTAGACCGAGCCGTGCCGCCTCGCTCTCGACCAGGTCTGCGCCAGCACCGCTGCTGCCTCGAGCGGCCCATCGGGTATCTCACCCGCCAATTCGACCGTGACATTTGCGGCAAGCTCGGCGGAGGCGGCGATCACCGCACCCGCATTGGGTCCAACCACCGCCACCAAGGTCGTCATCGCCGGCATGACCGCATCATCATTGCGTCCCCTCGGTCATAGACTCACCCTGCAGATGTCAACCCGCATGTGGCGTGAGGCGGTGGTAGGTATCCCGCGGGTCGACCATGCCGAGTGGGACCGACTCGACCCGGTGAGCCGGTGGCTCATCGCCAGCAGGGCCGCCGTGCTGGTTATGACCCTCATCTCGGCGGCCATCGCCGGGATCCTGGCCTGGCAGGCCGACCTGTTCGACCCCATCTCGTTCGTGCTGTTGACCGTCGGGTTGTTGACGGCGCACGCCGCAAACAATCTGCTCAACGATCTGACCGACCACTGGACCGGCACGGACCGCGACAACTCTTTCCGCACCCAATACGGTTCGCAGCCCCTGGAGAGCGGGCTCATGACGGTGCGTCAGAGCATCGTGTACGCAGCGCTGACCGGGCTGGTCGGCCTGGCCATTGGGGTTTGGTTCATCGTTCAGCGAGGACCGCTCGTGGCGTTGCTGCTCGGTCTCGGGTCGTTCTTCGTCATCGCCTACACCTGGCCGCTCAAGCACATTGGTCTGGGCGAGCCTTCCGTCCTCATCGTGTGGGGCCCGCTCATGGTCGGCGGTGGGTACTTCGTCATCACCGGGTCGTGGTCGTGGGACGTCGTCGTCGCCTCGCTCCCATATGCGCTCGGGGTGACCGCGGTCCTCTTTGGCAAGCACATCGACAAGATCCCCAACGACGAGGAGCGAGGCATCCACACCCTCCCCGTGATCATGGGCGAGACCGCCTCACGCTGGACGGTGCTGGCGATGATCACCGCCCAGTACGTACTCGCCATCTACCTCGTTGCCACCGGGTTCCTTCCCTGGCCGGTGCTGGCGGTGCTCGGGGCGACGCCCCTGCTCCGATACGTCTGGCCGGTCTTCACCAACCCGAAGCCGGCGGCGCCCCCGCCCGATTACCCGAAAGGCGCCTGGCCGCTCTGGTACGTCAGCATCGCCTTCGTCCACAACCGCCGATTTGGTGTCCTGTATGTTCTCGGACTGGTCGCCGGTGCCATCTTCTTCTGACAAGCGCTCCTCGGTAGAGCGCCAGATCCAGGATGCGATGGAGCGCGGCGAGTTCGACCAATTGGCGGGGATGGGGCAGCCCATTCCGGGGATCGATGGTGACGATCAGCCCGACTGGTGGGCCCGCAAGAAGATCGAGGCGGAACGGGCCCTTCAGACCGCTATCGATGCAGCCGCCACCGTGCAGCGGGCGATACCGGGTATCTGGGCTCTCGAAGACGCCGCCGAGGTGACCGACGAGGTCAATCGGCTCAACCGGCTGCTGGCGCGGGCCTGCGCCGAGGTCCCCGACAGCCAGCGACCCGAGTTGCTCGACCTGGGGGTGGTCCTCGAGGAATGGAGGCGGATGCACCGGGTTCGCAGCGGTCTCGGCTCCTGGCGGTGGGTGACCAGACGAAGCGCAGCGTTGGGCCGAACGGCCCATACCGTTAGCTGGAATTCCCCCTTATTGTGAGCTCTGTGAGCCGGCGAGTGCGGGGTGAGCGGGGAGCTGGTCTTCCCGAGTACGTGATTCTTGTCGTGGTCGTGGCACTGGCAGCGGTGTTCGCTGTTTCGTTGCTGGGTGAGTCCACGTCCGGGCTGTTCGAACGCGGTTCGTCGGCGGTGAGCAACGAAGCCCCACCGCCCGATGGTGGAGGAGGGGGAAACACCGGGGGCGGCGGTGGCGGAAATGGCGGTGGGGGTGTCGGACCTGGCGAGCTCAACCCTCCCACGACCGTCGCCTGCGACCCGATCACCCAGCCGGCCTGCCCTTAGCGACCTAGCGCCGGTTGCGGCTGCCAGCATGGCGCCTTGACCGATCACCTCTCCGATTCGCGCCTCGCCGCGATGGCCGCAAGGGCGATCCTCGGTGGACTCGACCAGTACGCCGATCGCTTTCGAATCATCACCCGCCGGGCACGCATCCGCTTCGACGAGCGCGACTGGCGGGGCATGCAATCAGACGCAGCCGACCGGCTCGATCTCTACAGCCGTGTCGTCTCCTCGGTGGTCACCGACCTCCGCCATCTCCTCGTCGTCAGGGCCGAGGACCGCTCGCTGTGGGCCGCGATGAAGGCGGTGTACTCCGGGCTGATCGAAGGCCGTGACGATTGGGACCAAGCCGAGACCTTCTTCAACTCAGCCACCCGCAAGATCTTCTCCACGGTCGGTGTCGATCCGCGGATCGAGTTCGTCGACACCGACTTCGACACGCCGCCGACCCAGCCGCGGCACCCGCTCCACACCGCTTTCGGTCGAAGATCGTCCACCACCGAGCTCGTCGAGGAGATCCTCGCATCACAACCACTCGGTCTATCCGACCCAGGGGCGGAAGCCATAGGGGTGGCCGCAAGGGTCGAAACGCACCTGCGGAGCATCGGCGCACTGCAGAGCGTGGAGAGGGCCGAGATGATCGACGCCATCTTCTACCGGGGCCAGAGCGCCTATCTGATAGGCCGGCTGTTCAGCGGCTCGCACCTGGTCCCGTTCGTGCTGGTGGTGCTCAACCCACCCGAAGGACCGGTGGTCGACGCCGTGCTGCTCACCGAGAACCAGGTGAGCATTCTCTTCAGCTTCACGAGGGCCTACTTCCACGTTGACGTCGAGCGTCCCCACGACCTCGTCGATTTCCTCCGCACTCTCATGCCGCGCAAGCGTCTCGCCGAGCTCTACACGTCGCTCGGGTACCACAAGCACGGCAAGACCGTCCTCTACCGGGAGCTGATCCACCACCTCGCTCGGTCGGGGGAGATGTTCGAGCGGGCACGCGGTGCCGAGGGGCTGGTGATGACCGTCTTCACCATGCCCGGGTTCGACATCGTGTTCAAGGTGATCAACGACACCTTCCCGTCTCCAAAGATGACGACACCGGACCGGGTCCGCGGCCGCTATCGGCTCGTGTTCCGTCACGACCGGGTCGGCCGGCTGGTCGATGCGCAGGAGTTCGAGCTTCTCGAATTCGAACGGGACCGCTTCTCTCCCCAGCTGCTCGACAAGCTGGCGGCTGATTGCACGACCGCCGTGGCGATCGAACCAGACCGGGTGGTCATCCGGCACGCCTATGTGGAGCGGCGGGTGATCCCGCTCGACATCTATGTGCGCGAAGCCGACCCGGCGGGGGCGAGCGCGGCGATGCTCGACTACGGCACCTGCATCGAGGAGCTTGCCGCGGCGGGGATCTTTCCCGGGGACCTGCTGCTCAAGAACTTCGGTGTGACCAGACACGGCCGGGTGGTCTTCTACGACTATGACGAGCTCGCCCGGCTGGAGGATTGCCGTTTCAGGGCTCTCCCCGGGGCGCATTCACATGAGGAGGAGATGGCGGCCGAGCCCTGGTTCGCCGTCGGGCCGAACGACGTCTTCCCCGAGGAGTTCCGGCGATTCGTGGGGATCGACGGCGCCCCTCGTGCCAACTTCGAGTCCGCCAACGCCCATCTCTTCGATCCGGCGTGGTGGCGCTCGATGCAGGAACGTGTCAGGGACGGCGAGCTGATCCCGGTGTTCCCCTACGAGCAATCGGCCCGCTTGGAACGAGACGCAGACGGCACGTCAGACGGCAGCCGTCTGCCGTCTGCCGTCTACCGTCTGTCTTCCTCGGCCACGTCGCGGCGGCGGCGGAAGGCGGCGACGTTCTCACGGGTGCCGCAGGTGACGGAGCAATGGCGGCGCGACCGGTTGCGCGAGGTGTCCACATAGACGTCGGCGCAGGTCTCCGATGAGCAGACCCCGAGGCGGTCTATTCCGTACTCGCAGACCACCGTTGCCAGCCCCATCGCGGTGATGGCTCCGAGCCAGCGGCCCACTCCCTGTCTCGTGGATTCGAAGTGGAAGTGAGGATCGACTCCTGTGTGAGCGCTCACCCTGGGGACCGCCCCCGATGCCATCAGCTCGCGGTTGAGCTCATCGACGGCCCGCTCGACGTCGTCGGTCTCGAAGACACGCCGGATACCGCCCCGCAGCCTGCGTACCGCCGTCAGGTCGCGCTCGTTCAGGTCGACCCATTCCACCCGCCACTCCTTCGGAACATCGGCGAGGAATGATCGGAGCCCGTCGAGGTCGGCGAGCAGGTCCTCGCCCGTGATCGGATGGATCGTGTTGGCCAGCGCCACCGCCAGTCCCACAGGGGCGTCGGTGTAATGCGAGAAATCCATTTCGAGCCTTACGAATCGTGCTAAAGTGTAATGAGTCTAGAGCCGATTAACTGTTACGAACAAACAAAACAGTCGAATGTCGAGATTAGGAGCATCGCCGTGTGGCACGTCATGTCAGACCCCAAGTTCTATCAGCCCCGCGCTGACGAGCTGCGGCGTGAGGCCGGCCAGGCCCGTTTGCGACGAGCCCTCAAGAAGACTCTGAAGCATTCTCGTCCCGCCGAACCTCGCCGCGAAGACTGACCGGCGGCCCTAACCAGCAGCAGGGCCGCCCATAGCTGGCAGACTCGGGGCTTCCTGAACAGGGGAGCCCCGAGTTGGCCGAATACCCGTCCGACTATGAGTTCGACATCGTCCTACGGGATGGTGCCGTGGCCCGTTTCCGCCCCCTCCGTCCCGTCGATGCGCCACTGCTCCTCGCCCTCTTCGAACACACCGGCGCCCAGTCGCGGTACTACCGGTTCTTCCGCGCCAAGAACGAGCTGACACCCGAGGAGCTCGAGCACTTCACAACCGTCGACTACCGCGACCGCATGGCCTTTGGCGCCTTCGAGGACGGGGAGATGGTGGGGGTGGGGCGGTATGACCGAGAGGCGAACGAGCCGGAGGCTGCCGAAGTCGCCTTTCTGGTGGCCGACAACCACCAGGGTCGAGGCATCGGGACTGCCCTGCTCCAGATGCTGGGCAGCTATGGCCGGGCCCATGGCGTGACCGCCTTCCGTGCCTTCGTGCTCCCCGAGAACCTGCAGATGATGCGGGTGTTCCGCGCCTCGGGCTACGAGCTCAGCCGCACTCTGGAAGAGGGCGTCTACTCGCTGGACTTCCCCACCGCGGTCTCTGCCGGGAGCAGGGCGGCCGAAGAAGAGAGGGAGAAGCGGGCCGTGGCCGCCTCGATCCTCCCCATCTTCTACCCGCGCTCCATCGCCGTCATCGGGGCCAGCCGCACCCCGGGGTCGATCGGAGCGCGTCTCTTTTCCAACCTGGTGGGCTCGGGGTTCACCGGTGCGGTGTACCCGGTCAACCCAAAGGCCGGGGTGGTCCATTCGGTCCGGGCCTACCCGTCGATCCTCGACATCCCCGATCCGGTGGACCTCGCCTTCATCGTGGTCCCCGCCCATTTCGCTCTGGACGCGGTGAGGGAGTGCGCCCAGAAGCATGTCAAGGGGCTGGTCGTGATCACCGCCGGGTTCTCCGAGGTGCCCGGCGGGGAGGACCTCGAGCATCAACTCCTCGAGGTCGCCAGGTCGGCCGGGATGCGGATGGTCGGTCCCAATTGCATGGGGGTGCTCAACACCGACCCGGCGGTCCAGATGAACGGGACCTTCGCCCCGGTCTACCCGCCACGGGGCAATGTCGCCATGTCGAGCCAGTCGGGGGCGCTGGGGATCGCCATCCTCGACTACGCCAGGCAGAACAACATCGGGATCTCCACCTTCATCTCGGTGGGCAACAAGGCCGACGTGTCGGGCAACGACCTGCTGCTCGCCTGGGAGGAGGACCCGGCCACCGACGTCATCGTCCTCTACCTCGAATCGTTCGGGAACCCACGCCGATTCGCCCGTCTCGCCCGGCGCATCGCCCGCAAGAAGCCGATCGTGGCGGTCAAGTCGGGCCGGACCACCGCCGGCACCAGGGCGGCATCGAGCCACACCGGCGCCCTCGCCAGCCTCGATGTCGCCGTCGATGCGCTCTTCAACCAGGCGGGGGTGATCAGGACCACCACCCTCGAGGAGTTGTTCGGAGTGGCCTCGCTGCTGGCCAGCCAGCCGGTTCCGGAGGGGAGACGGGTGGGGGTGATCACCAACGCCGGGGGGCCGGGGATCCTCGCCGCCGACGCCCTCGAATCGGAGGAACTAGAGCTTCCCGAGCTGTCGGAGGGCCTGCGGGCCAAGCTGGCCGCGGCACTTTCCGCCGAGGCCTCGACCCGCAACCCCATCGATCTGATCGCCTCGGCCGGGCCCGACCACTACCGGCACTGCATCGAGACGCTCATCGACAGCGACGAGGTCGACGCAGTGATGGTGATCTACATCCCGACCACCCCCGACGGTCTGCAGGGTGTGGCGGCTGTGGTGCGCGAGGCGGCAATGGCCCACCACGGGAAGAAGACGTTCATCACCGTTTTCATGGAGAGCGAGCACTCTGCTGCGCTCTTCGAGGACGCCCGTGTCCCCACCTTCATCTTTCCCGAGGCGGCGGCGCTGGCACTGAGCCGCGCCGCCAGGTATGGCGAGTGGCTCAGCAGGCCCGAGGGGACCATCCCCGCCTTGGCGGGTCTCGACCCGGCTGCAGCCAGAGAGGTGGTGGCCGCCGCCATCGAGCGCATCGGCGCCGAAGGTGGCTGGCTCGAACCGGGCGAGGTCGACGCCGTGCTCGGTGCATTCGGGATCCGGCTCCCGGCGAGCCGGGTGGTGGTCAGCGCCGACGAGGCCGCGGCGGCCGCGTCCGAGATCGGTGGGAACGTGGTGCTCAAGGTGCTCGCTCCCTCCGCCCTCCACAAGACGCGATGTGGGCGGGGTCCTCCTCGATGTCGAGGGTGAGGGAGCGGTCCGTGCCGGGTTCGACCATCTCATGGGCGTGGTGGACGATCCCGAGGGGGTGCTGGTCCAGGAGATGGTGGCGGGCGGCCACGAGGTGCTGATCGGCGTCACCGAGGACCCGTCGTTCGGTCCGTTGCTCGTCTTTGGTCTTGGCGGGGTGTACGTCGAGTTGCTCAAGGACGTCGCGGTGCGGATCGCCCCTATCACCGACCGGGATGCCGCCGAGATGATCGGGGAGATCAAGACGGCCCGACTCCTCCAGGGCCGCTACCGCAACTTCCCCGCCGGCGACCTCGATGCGCTCCAAGAGGCGCTGCTGCGGGTATCGGCGCTGGTGGAGGCGGTCCCCGAACTGGTCGAGATGGACATGAACCCGGTCAAGGTGCTCCCACCGGGCCAAGGGGTACGGGTGGTGGACGCGAGGATCAAGATCCGCCCGCTCGAAGCCGGGATGGTCACCGGAACTGCTCGACATCCCCGGTCTGGCCGGCCACCGCTAGAACGGTTTTGGCGTCACTCAGCGGGGAATGACCGCGTTTGGTGACGCCAAAACTGGTTCTCCCAGGTAGGCGTTGCCCACCATGGCGTAGAACTGGTGGAGAGTGCTCTCCCTGCTGCTGAGCGGTCCGGGCAGGTAGGCCCCACCGCTCATCCCCCTCTGGACTCCCTCACATGCCGACCAATCCTCACGGTTGGTCACATCCCAGAAGTCGACGGCATACGCCGGGTCGAACCCTTGGCGTGACCGCGCCTCGGGCGGGAACAGCCAGACGCACTCAACATGGGTTCGATCGGCGGCGAGCGGTGTCAGCCGGTGGGTCATGACGTAGTCGGGGTGGGCCGAGATGAGCAGGTTGGGGAACAGCCCCACGTAGAGGACCTGGCGGAGGCGTTGCTGGTCGAGCCCGGGCAGCTTGACCCCATGCGATTTGCCATCGAACGACATCGTCTCGGCGTGGTCGGCGAGTTGCATCGGCCCGCCGCACCACCGGCCGGTGGGCACCAGATCAACCCCGCTGTCCGGTGGTGAGACCTTGCACAGCGCGGGATGGATCGAGGTGCAGTGGTAGCACTCGTGGTAGTTCTCGACCAGCAGCTTCCAGTTGGCGTGGACCTCGTATTCGTGTCTCGCCGCCTCGGTGAGATTTCCGGGCTGGTACGGGTCGAGCAGTTCGTCGAGGTTGCCGAGGTGCGTCTCCAGCCCCTCGTCATCGTCGCCGGTGTTGGCGAAGAGCCATCCGTGCCACTCGGCCAGCCGCACCTGGATCAGTGGGTACTCCGCCGGGTCGAAGCCGTCGGTGCCGGTGAAGGAAGGGGCCGAGCGGAGCGAGCCGTCCAAGGCGTACGTCCAAGAGTGGTAGGGGCAGCGAAGCTGGCGCAACGCCGCCACATCACCCTCGGGGAGCAACTCGTGACCACGGTGACGGCAGGTGTTGTGAAAGGCACGCAGCACGCCTGCGGCGTCGCGCATCAGGAGCAACCGGGCGCGGCCGGCACTCATCGCCCTCGCTTGCCCCGGGCCGGGCAAGCCGTCGGTCCTCCCCAGACAGAGCCACGAGCCGCTGAAGATGTGCTCGACCTCCCAGGCGAACACCTGCGGGGAGAGGTAGGCCTCGGCGGGGAGCGTCCGGCTTTGGCCGAACGGCTCCAGGGCTCGGAGCACCGCGCCCCGGTCGATCGGCGCCGGGGAGAACCGGAGGGCAGAGCTCACACCGAGCCGGCCGATTCCGACCCGCCGAGTGCTGCCTGGGCCGCAGCCAGCCGGGCAACCGGGACCCGGGGCGGGCTGGCGGAGACGTAGTCGAGACCGATCCGGTGGCACATGGCGATCGATGCCGGGTCCCCGCCGTGCTCGCCACACACCCCGACTTCGAGTGTCGGGTTGGCCTCTTTTCCGGCGGTGGTCCCCATCTCGACCAGCCGTCCGACGCCGTGCTCATCCATCGTCTGGAAGGGGTTCGAGGGGTAGATCCCCTGCTCGATGAAAAAGGGGAGGAACGACCGGTCGGCGTCGTCGCGGCTCAGCCCGTATGTGGTCTGGGTGAGGTCATTGGTGCCGAACGAGAAGAAGTCGGCCACGCCGGCGATCTCACCCGCCAGCAGCGCCGCCCGTGGAAGCTCGATCATCGTCCCGATGGGCACCTCGACCGCCTCGTCCGGGAACACATCGGCGATCTCGGCCTCGATCATGGTGCGGACCCGTCGAAGCTCCTCGGCGGTGGACACCAGAGGCACCATGATCTCGAGATGGGGAGCACCCCCGGCCAGACGGCGGCGCTTCATCGCCTGGAGGGCCGCCTGTACCTGGATCCGGTACAGCTCGGGGACGAGCAGCCCGAGGCGGACGCCACGCAGCCCGAGCATCGGGTTTGTCTCCTCCCACTTGGCCACAGCGCGCTCCAACTCGGCGATCCGGTCGTCGGGCGCCTGCCCCTTCTCGGCGCGGTGCCGGCGCTCCCTCTCCAACTCGAGCCGGGACGGGAGGAACTCGTGGAGTGGCGGATCGAGCAGCCGGATGATCACGGGGAGCCCGTCCATCGCTTCGAGCAGGCCTTCAAAATCTTCGGTCTGCTGGGCGCGCAGCCGTTCCAGGGCGGGGTCCCGCACCTCGGGGTCCTCGTTGAGGATGATCTGCTGAACGATGGCCAGCCGCTCGCCCATGAACATGTGCTCGGTGCGAGCCAGACCGATCCCCTCGGCGCCCGCCTCACGGGCACGGGCGGCGTCGGAGGGTGTGTCGGCGTTTGCCCGGACGCCCATCGTGCGGAATTCGTCCGCCCAGGTCAGCAGCATCTCCAGTTGGGGCGTATCGGAGGCGGGTTCGAGCGGCACCTCACCGCCGTACACGTTGCCGCTGGTGCCGTCGATGGTGACCACTTCCCCCTCGTTGATGGTGACGGCCCCGACGGTCAGCAAGCCGGACCCCTCGTCCACGTTGAGAGCAGAGGCCCCGGTCACCGCCGGTTTCCCCATACCGCGGGCAACCACGGCGGCGTGGCTGGTCTTGCCTCCCCGGCTGGTGAGGATTCCCTGTGCGGCCGCCATCCCGTGGATGTCGTCCGGAGTGGTCTCGTGCCGCACCAGCACCACAGCCACGTCCTGGCCGGCGCGCTCGACCGCCCGGTCGGCATCAAAGACAGCCTCGCCCGAGGCAGCACCCGGAGATGCCGCCACCCCGTGCGCCAGCGGCTCGACCCCGGCGTCCTCGGCGATGGTGGGCCGCTGCAACTGCTCCAGGGCCGCAGGGTCGACCCGCAGCACCGCCTGACGCCGATCGATGAGGCCTTCGTTGGCCATGTCCACCGCCAAGCGCACAGCCGCCCTGGCCGTCCGTTTGCCCACCCGGGTCTGCAGGATCCAGAGCGTGCCGTTCTCCACGGTGAACTCGATGTCGCACATGTCCCGGTAGTGGTTCTCCAGTGTCTTCATCACCCCGAGCAACTCGGCGTGGACGCCGGGACGTTGGTCCTCCAGGTCGGCAAGCGACAGGGTGTTCCTAGTCCCGGCCACGACGTCCTCGCCCTGGGCGTTGACCAGGTAGTCGCCATACGGCTGAGGCTCGCCGCTCGATGGATCGCGGGTGAAGCAGACGCCGGTTCCGGAGTCCTCGCCCAGGTCCCCAAAGACCATGGTCTGCACGTTGCACGCCGTGCCCAGATCACCTGGGATGTGGTGGAGCCGCCGATAGTCGACCGCCCTCCGGTTGCCCCACGAGGAGAACACCGCGGTGACCGCCGCCCGCAGTTGCTCCATCGGCTCGGCTGGGACGCTCTTCCCCGCATCCTCGATGAGGCCGCGGAACCGCCCGGTCGCCGCCTCGAGATCGCCGGCGTCCAGTTCGGCGTCGCTCTCGACACCGCTCGTCCGGCGCAGTTCGGTGAGCACTTCCTCGAAATGGTCTCCGGGAACGCCGAGGACCACCTTGCCGAACATCTGGAGGAAACGGCGGTATATGTCCCAAGCCACCCGCTCACGCCCCGCCCGCTCGGCGATCTCCTTGACCACGATGTCGTTGATCCCCAGGTTGAGCACCGTGTCCATCATCCCCGGCATCGAGAACTTGGCCCCGGAGCGGACCGAAACCAGTAGCGGCGTGGTGCCCCCGCCGCCAAAGCTCCTTCCTGTGCTCTCTTCGAGCCTGCGGATGGCACCGGCCACCTCATCCCACAGCCCGGCCGGAGCTTCGCCGTCCTCCATGAATGCACGGCATGCCTCGGTGGTGATGGTGAACCCGGGTGGGACACGCAGCCCGAGGTTGGTCATCTCGGCCAAACCGGCGCCCTTGCCGCCCAGGAGGTCCTTTTGGTCGTTCGACCCCTCCGCAAAGTCGTACACGTAACGCATGCGCTCTCCGGCCTCCCGTGGATGATTGGGACGGTACTCGTCACCTCCCCGGCGGGATGATGCCGCAATGCGGAAAGACTCGCCGTGTTTCCGCCCGATGACAGGATTGGCCTCATGAAGGTCGCCGTGTTCAGCGCCAAGACGATCGCCGCGGTGACGCGTCGAGAACCTGACCGCTTTCAAGGAAGGACGGTCCTCGGGTAACGAGGTCGGCTCGGAGCGGATCCGGGGGTAGTCGCCTCGGTAGCCTGCCGGTTCAGCGGTAACGACCAGGAGGATCGATGCGGGTGGGCGACGTGATGACCAGCGAGGTGCTCACCATCAAGGGTGAGGAGAGCCTCAAGACCGCCGCCCGGCTCATGGTCGAAGCCGGGGTCAGCGGGCTACCAGTGCTCGATGAAAGCGGTGCTTTGGTCGGGATCATCACCGAGGCCGACTTTGTCAGACGCCAGGCACGGGAGGATCGGGGCCGTCTGCTCAACGTGGTGCTCCAGAGGCATGCTCCAGTGTCGGAGGGGACAACGGTGCGGGAGGTGATGACGCCGTCGCCGGTCGTGATCTATCCCGAGGCCACGGTCACAGAAGCGGCCCGGTTGATGCTCGCCCATCAGGTGAAGCGGCTACCCGTGGTTGATGATGGCGGAGGGCTCGTCGGCGTCGTCAGCAGGGCGGACCTGATGAGCGCCTTCACCATCCCCGACGATGAGTTGGCCGAGACGGTGCGTCAGGACGTCTTGAAGCGTGTGCTCTTGCTCGACCCGAAGTCGCTCGACGTCGTGGTGCGCGATGGTGTCGCCTCGATCAGCGGGGAGGTGCCGCGGCGCAGCGACGCCCGCATCCTCGAGGAACTGACCCGCCGACTCGACGGAATCGTTGACGTCGAGACCGACCTCAGCTGGGAAATGGACGACACCAGGACCGGTCGACCGCCGTCGAACCTGCCCTGACCCCGGCGACGGTTGCCGTTCCTCGGCCCGATTACCCTGCCCCGCCATGGCACGACCGCGTGGAAGAGCGCTCGCCCAGCAGCGCGTCGCCAAGGAAGAGGCCCGTGAAGAGGCGAAGCGTCATACGTCCCGCCGCAACCTCTGGATCGGCATCGGCGTCGCCGTCGTCCTCATCGGTGGGCTGGTCGCCTTCGTCCTCACCCGCCCCGACCCGCTCGAGGGCGCCGACATAACCACATACCCGGATCTGGGCGTCGAGCACCTGGCGGCGGGCGATCCTGCGCCCGAGTACAACTCCAACCCGCCTACCAGCGGCCCCCACGCCATCCAGCCGGCGGCTTGCGGCATCTACCGGGAGCCGGTGACCGACATCCAGCAGGTTCACACGCTCGAGCACGGGGCCATCGTCGTGCAGTACGACCCGTCTCTCCCCGAGGAGGACATCGAGCGGCTCGAGGAACTGGCCCGCTCCATCGGCGACCAGATCCTTGTGGCCCCCCGTTCGGGGATGCCGGCGCCGGTCGCCGTCTCCTCATGGGCCACGGTCATGCTCCTCGACGGCGTCGACGAGGACATGATCAACGCCTTCCACCTCCGCTACGAGGACCAGAGCCCCGAGCCGCTCGCCGTCTGCCCGCTCCAGGTGGACGAGGCGGCTTGATCGAAGAGGATCCCGGCCCGCCGGCGTCGGCGAGGTGGACCGGGGTAGCGCCACCGCTGCTGCTGGCGCACGCCACCGGCTTCTGCAAGGAGGTGTGGCGTCCGGTTCGTCGACGAGTTGCGGCTTGCCGGCGCCGGCAACGAGATCGTTGCGTTCGATTTCAGCGGTCACGGTGCAAGCCCACCCCGAGCGGACCCCTCCGACTGGTCGGGGTACGCCGCGGATGTGAGGACGATGCTCAACCGGCTACCGGTGGCTCCCGTAGGTGTTGGCCACTCGATGGGTGCCACCGCCATGATCATGGCCGAGCTCGACCATCCGGGGAGCTTCTCGGCGCTGGTGCTCGTCGAGCCGGTCGTGTTCCCAGACGGGGGGCGCGACGAGCTACTGGAACGGCTCCACCGGGCGACCGGGCGCCGCAAGGACCGCTTCCCCGACCGGGAGACGGCGGCAGCCAACTTCTTGGCCAAGTCCGCATTCGCCCGATGGCACCCTGCGGCGCTCCAGGGCTATGTCGATGGCGGCCTGGTCGATGACGGTGGGGGAGTGCGATTGGCCTGCCCTCCCGCACTGGAGGCGGCAATCTACCCCGCGGCCAACCGTCATCGCGCCTGGTACCGGCTCGGAGAGCTCAACCTCCATGTTGTGGTTATGGCCAGCGGAGCATCGGCCGAATATCCGCCCGGTTTCCTCGAGCAGACAGTGATGCGGGTCCCGGGAGCCCGGGCAGTCGAGGTCCCGGGAACCAGCCATTTCCTCCCCATGGAGCGACCAGACGCGGTGGCGGCCGAGGTGCTGAGACACCTCTCGACAGGCCGGTAGGCCGGGGGGTACCAACAATCATCGGTTGGTCGATCGGCTTGTCGCTTATCCTCCTGCGTGCCGTCTCTTGAGAGCAACGTGCTGGCCTAACCGGTGAACCCCGACCCCTCCCCGTCCTCAAGGAGCGTTTCACCGTGCCTGGCATCCACTTCGACGAGCTTTCCTTCAGATACACCTCTGCGGTCGATCTGTTCGACGACCTCGACCTTCATCTCGGTCCGGGCTGGACCGGGGTGGTCGGCGAGAACGGGACCGGCAAGACCACCCTGCTCCGCCTCGCTGCCGGGGAACTGCGACCCTCATCGGGGCGGGTGCTGCTTGATCCGCCTGGCGGAAGGGTCATGTCGTGTCCGCAGACAGTCGAGGACCTCACCGATCAGGTAGAGGAGTTCGCCCTGTCCTGGGATGGGTCCGACGCCGCACTCCGCAACCGCCTCGGGCTCGACCCTGCCGACCTGGAGCGCTGGGAGACGTTGTCTCCTGGTGAGCGGAAGAGGTGGCAGGTCGGCGCCGCCTTGGTGACGGCTCCGGATGTGTTGTTGGTCGACGAGCCCACGAACCATCTCGACTCCGAGACACGCCAGGTGCTGGTAGCCGCTCTGGCTGGGTTCGGAGGTGCAGGGATGGTTGTCTCCCACGACCGCGAGCTGCTCGACTCTCTTTGCCGTCGGGTTCTCCAGGTCGAAGCGGACAGGGTCAGGTTGTGGAGCGGGGACTACACGACAGCGCGGCGCGCCTGGGAGGCCGAGGCGGACCGACAACGCGCCGAGCTCGAAGCGCTGCGGTCCCAAGGCAAGAGGATGGAGCGTGAATTGACCGAACGGCGGCGGGAGCTCGAGCAGAAACAGGCGGTGCGCCGCCGCGAGATGCGCCGCGCCGCCGGCGACCATGACGTGACCTCGGCAGTGGCCACGTATCGCGCTGCCGCCGCCCAGCGTGCCGCCTCCCGCGAGTCTGGAGTGGTGCGTCGCAAGCTGGACAAGGTCGAGCAGCAGCGGCGGGCGGCCGCTCCGCCCTCGGAGCACGGAGGGCGGGTGTCGTTCGCTCACGAGCCGGCCCCCCGGCGGCGTCTGCTCACCCATCGAGGTCCGCTGCTCGCCGGTGATGAGGTCATCCTCGAAGACGCCTCGGTGGTGGTCGAGCGGGACGACCGCATTCGGCTGTCGGGGAGAAACGGAGCGGGGAAGTCAACTCTCTTACGAGCCCTGGTCGAAGGGTCGGACCTACCCCCCGAGAGCCTCCTATTCCTTCCGCAAGAGCTCGATGCGACCGGCCGGGTAGAGGTGCGGCGCACCCTGCTGAGACTGGGGCCGGATGAGCGGGGCGAGGTGTTGGCGATGGTTGGCGCGCTGGGCACCGACCCGGAGCGGATTCTGGCGACCGAGATGCCTTCGCCAGGGGAGGCGCGCAAGCTGACCCTGGCGTTGGCACTAGCTCGCCGTGCCTGGTGCCTCGTCCTCGATGAGCCCACCAATCATCTGGATCTTCCATCGGTGGAGCGGGTCGAGACCGCCCTCAGCGCATTCGCTGGGGCAATCCTGCTGGTGACCCACGATGATCGACTGGCACGAGCGGTGACCAACGTCGAGTGGAGGATCCATCGCGGCGCCATCACCATCGTGTGAGGATGTCATCCTCATGGTTGCCGGTGAAGCTCAGGACCTGCGGGTAACCGATCAGATCGTGATCCCCCGCCACGAGTTGGTGGAGCGTTTCGACCCCTCGGGAGGCCCCGGCGGGCAGCACGCCAATCGCTCGAGCACCAGGGTCGAGCTTTCGTTCGACCTCGGGTCGAGCTTGTCCTTGCCTGCGGAGGTCAGGCATCGTGCGGTTGAGCGACTCTCCGACCGCTTCCCCGATGGCGTGGTGATGGTCACCGCATCCGACACCCGGTCGCAATGGAGAAACCGCAAGATCGCCCGGGTCCGGCTGGCGGAACTGCTCGGAGCGGCTCTGGCGCCTCCGGCGCCGCCCCGGCGCCCGACCAAGCCCACACCGGCCTCGCGGCGGCAGAGGCTCGATGAGAAGCGGTTGCGGGCCGAGGTGAAGCGGTTGCGACGGCGGCCCGAGCCGGAATGAACGGCGATTTAGCCGCCGTCGGAGCGGGCGACCCGTGGTGGCAGGGTGCCGTCGTCTACGAGATCTACGTGCGCAGCTTCGCCGACTCCGATGGTGACGGGGTGGGCGACCTCGACGGGATACGGTCGAAGCTCGACCATCTCAGCGAGACCCTCGGCGTGGACGCCATCTGGATCACACCGTTCTTCCCGTCCCCGATGCGCGACTTCGGCTATGACGTCGCCGACTACTGCGACGTGGACCCGCTCTTCGGGGACCTCGAGGCCTTCGACGCTCTTCTCGAAGAGTGCCACCGGCGCGGGCTGCGACTGATGATCGATTGGGTGCCCAACCACACCTCGGACCTCCATCCTTGGTTCATCGAGTCCCGCTCGTCGAGAGAGAGCGCCAAGCGTGATTGGTACGTCTGGCGAGACCCGGCCGAGGACGGCTCGCCGCCCAACAACTGGCTGGCGATGTTCGGCGGTCCATCGTGGGAATGGGACGAGGGGACTGGTCAGTACTACCTCCACTCTTTCCTCCCCGAGCAGCCGGACCTGAACTGGCGCAACCCCGAGGTCGAGTCGTCGATGCTGGACACGCTGCGCTTCTGGCTCGACAGAGGAGTGGATGGCATCCGCATCGATGTTGCCCACTACTTGATGAAGGATCCGGATCTGACCGACAACCCGGTTGCGGCGGGCCCATCGAGCTACAGGCCGCTCGGTGAGCCAGACAGCCAACATCATGTCAACGACCGAGGGCACCCCGACATCCTCCCTTTGTTCAGGCGGATACGCGCCGTGCTCGACACCTACCCGGGGGACCGCTTCGCCATCGCCGAGATCCACGAGTCCGACTGGGACGTCTGGGCCTCCTACTACCAGCCCCCGGCTCTCGACAGCATCCATATGCCGTTCAACTTCTCGCTTCTCTTCGCCCCCTGGGATGCGGAGGCCCTCGGGCAGAGCATCGGTGCCGCCGAGGCAGCGGTCCCACCTGGCGCCTGGCCCAACCACGTGCTGGGGAACCACGACGAGGTCCGTGTCGCCACCCGTTTCGGTGAGGAGCGGACCGCTGCGGCGGCCATGTTGCTCCTCACGCTCCGGGGCACGGTCACCATGTACTACGGCGACGAGATCGGGATGCCCGAGGTCCAATTTCAGCCTGGGGAGATCAGAGACCCACAGGGGATCCGGCTGGGCACGCCGACACGTGATGGCTGCCGCACCCCGATGCAGTGGAGCGACCGACCGCACGCCGGGTTCTCCCCTGAAACGGCAGCGGACACCTGGCTCCCTTTGTCGCCCGACTGGAGAGAGCGGAACGTCGCCCGCCAACTTGGCGAGCCGGACTCATTGCTGGCGCTCTACCGCCGGCTCCTCGGCGCCCGCCGTTCCCCCTCGCTGCGCCGGGGCGATTTCAGCATGCTCCCCGCTCCGCAGGGGTGCCTCATCTACCGGCGCTCCGCTCCCGGCTCGGCCGCGGTCGTCGTGGCGCTCAACCTGGCCGGGGAGGCCGCGATTGTCGAAGTGCCACAAGGGAGGGTGATCGTCGCCACCGATCCGGAGCGCGAGGGCACCTCGGTATCCGGTCCCACAGAGCTGGCGGGGAACGAGGGTCTGGTCATCGAGTTGAGCTGAGTCGCTGTGACGCACATGGCATGCCAGGACGGGAATAGGTGGCAACTCGCCTGACCTGCCACGATGGGTGGGTGAAAGGGGAACCTCGCGTGGTGGTCGTCGCCAACCGGTTGCCGGTGCGACGAGAGGGCGATGACTGGGAAGTGAGCCCGGGCGGTTTGGTGAGCGCCCTCACCCCGATACTCGAGAAGCGTGACGGGTCGTGGGTGGGCTGGACCGGCATCCCCGACTTCTCCCATCCCCCCTTCACGCTCGAAGGCATCGAGCAGAGGCCGGTGCTGCTGAGCGCAGACGAGTTGGAGACCTTCTATCTGGGGTTCTGCAACGGAACCATCTGGCCGCTCTACCACGACGCCCTCCGCACCCCAGAGTTCCACCGGCACTGGTGGCGGCCGTATGTGGCCGCCAACCAGCGGTTCGCCGAGGAGGCCGCTGCCGCCACCGACAGCGGTGACGTCGCGTGGGTTCAGGACTACCAGTTGCAGTTGGTGCCGGCGATGCTCCGTCGTCTCCGCAGCGATGTTTCGATCGGGTTCTTCCTCCACATACCGTTCCCCGCCGTCGAGCTCTTTGCCCGGCTCCCCTGGCGAACCCAGATGCTCGAGGGACTTCTAGGTGCCGATGTGATCGCCTTCCAGACACGGCTGGCGGCGCAGAACTTCGCCCGCTCGGCGGTCCGCTTCACCAGCGCCACCGGTACGACCCGTCAGCTCGAATACGAGGGGCGGACCATCCAGATCCAGGTCGCCCCCATCTCGATCGACACCGCCCGCTACCGCGCCATGGCCGGGTCCGAGGAGGTGGAGGAGATCACCAGGCGGCTCCGCGCCGACCTCGGGCCGGATCGCATCATCCTGCTCGGCGTCGACCGGCTCGATTACACCAAGGGGATCGACGTCCGGCTGCGCGCCTTCGAAACCCTTCTGACGACCAACCCCGAACTGGCACGCCGCGCCGTCCTCGTTCAGATTGCCGTGCCCAGCCGTGAGGAGATCGAGGACTACGTCGAGATGCGCAACCAGGTCGAGCAGCTCACCGGCCGGATAAACGGCGAATTCGGTGACTCCGAATGGACGCCGGTGCTCTACCTCTACCGCAACCTGCCACCCGAGGAGCTCATCGCCTACTACCGCGTCGCCGACGTCATGATCGTCACCCCGCTGCGCGACGGGATGAACCTGGTGTGCAAGGAGTTCGTCGCCAGCAGAGTCGACGGGGATGGCGTGCTCGTGCTCAGCGAGTTCGCCGGTGCAGCCCAGGAGCTGGGGGACGCCATCATCGTCAACCCCCACGATCTCGACGGCACCGCCGCCGCCCTGGAGAAGGCGATGACCCTTCCGTCGAAGGAGGCTCGTCGCCGCATGGGGCGGATGAGGGCGGTGGTGGAGCGCCAAGATGTCTTCGGGTGGGCCGCCGACTGTCTGGCCGCGCTCGGGGTCGAGACATGACGACGGCGATCGCACCGAGTCTCGAGGAGGCACTTCGACTTGTCGCGTCCACCGGGCATCTGCTTGTGGCGAGCGACTTCGACGGCACGCTTGCTGAGATCGTCAACCGACCCGAGCTGGCCGTCGCCCATCCCGGTGCCATCGCCGCCCTGACCGACCTGGCCACGCTCCCGGCCACCGACGCAGCCGTCATCTCGGGCCGGACACGTGCCGACCTGGCCCTGCTCACCGGACAACCGGCCGCCCTCACCCTCGTGGGGGGTCATGGTGCCGAGTGGAGCGATCGGCTCGATCTCACCGTGGCGCAAGAGGAGGCGCTGGACGCGGCGACCAAGCTGGTCGAAGAAGTGGCCGCTCGCCACCGCGGGTCGCTCGTCGAGCGGAAGCAGACATCGGCGGTTCTCCACACCAGGGGAATTGAAGAACCCGTCGAGGCGGAACGGGCCGCTACGGCCGTCCGCGAGGCGGCTGCCGAGATCCCGGGGGTGATGGTCCTCGACGGCAAGCAGGTAGTCGAACTGACGGTGACCCCTCACACCAAGGGTTCGGCGCTGGCCACGCTACGCCGCCGGGTGGCGGCGACCGCTGCGGTGTTCGTCGGTGACGACCTGACCGATGAGACGGCCTTCGAGGTGCTCGGACCGTCGGACCTGGCGGTCAAGGTGGGTCCTGGTCCGACCTCCGCCCTGCACCGTGTCGCCACCGTGCCTGAGGTGGTCGACCTGCTCGATGCGTCTCCTCGACCTGCGCCGAAGTAGCGCCTAGATCGCCTCGAGGACGACCGGGTCGCCAAGTGCCTCCCGGACACCCGCCGCCGCCACCGGGACCAGGTGTGACCGGTTGTTCAACTCCCAAGAGAGCTCGCGCACTGCCTTCTCGATCATGGTGGCATCGAGCAACAGGGTCAGCTCTTCGGCATCGATGGGAAGAAGTTGTCCGTCGCTCGACTCGAGGTAGGTCCTGAGGAACGCCGAGGACACCCACGACCACCAAGCCCTCGCCCAGGGCTCGTATTCGGCGACGACCTCTGGTGGGATAGCCCCCCGCTCGACCTCGGCCAGCAGTGTCGAGAAAGCCGCATAGTGGAGCGATCGCATCAGGTCGGAGATGTCGCGGGCAGGTGACTCCTTCAACCGACGCTGGCTGAGAGGCTCGGATGTGTCACCGGCGAAGTCGAATGGCATGAAGTCACGACCGGTCGCGAGGATCTCGTCGAGCCGGTAGTCGCCGTGGCAGCGGATCCTCATACCCCCGATCCGCTCGTCGGTCACGGCGCGGGCGACTGCGAGAATCGCCTCTTCACGCTCGCATAGCGCGGCGACCGCATCGGCAACCGGTGGCGATAGCTCCGGGGCCCGTCGCCGTGCCATCGCCAGCGTCTGACGGATGGATGTTCGATAGCTCTGCGCCAGCGAACGCCGGTACAGAGATGTGAGAGGCTCGGGACGGAAGTCGGGGTCCTCCAGGTCGGATGCCAACGCCCGGTGAAGGTCGGCGGTGAGCCGGCCCAGCGCTTCGCCGACCTGGAGGTCGGTGTCGATGCGCTCCGCCAACCACACGGGTGGGGCCGATCCGATCAGCCGCAGCGGGTGGCGTCGGGTCGGGGGGTTGTGGCGGAACTCGAGGGGAGCCGCGGCCAACTCGTCGTAGAACAGCCCGAGCGAATCGGTGAGCAACTCCCATGCGGTTCCCTCGTGCGGTACGTACTCCTGGAGAAGGGCGACGGTGCTGGCTTCCTCGGGCCCGTCGCGGTAGTCGAGCGCACCGAGCACGGAAGGGAGAGAGTGGAACGAGGTGCGCTCGGTGAGAAAGCGGCGCAGTTCGAGGTCGGGGTGAATTCCCGGCTCGGTGCGACGGAACAACTTGACGGCCAACCCCCCGCCGAAGACGACGTTGGTGTGCCCTTCGGGGGAGTCGTGGAGGTAGACCTGCTCGTCCAGGGCAGCAGAAACCCGGTCAGGGTCGATCCCGCCGCCCGGGGTGCCCACCAGAGCAGCCGAGGCGCCGTGGCGTCTCCCTCCCTCAGCCATCAAGCGCAATGTCCCCGCCCGGAGTTGAGGGTCCCACAGACCGTCGATGACGGTCGCCATCCCGTCATCGAGTCTGAGATGGGCGATGGCGGGCCTGTCGGGAGGTGGGTGCGGCTCGTCGGGGACCACGGCAAGCGGAATCACGTACCGCTCCGGCTCACCCTCCGAGTAGTCCACCGCCAGCGTCGCCAGCCAGGATGTCTGCCCATCAACCCCCAAGGGGGACCACCTCTGGGATCCGGGCGCCCACCGCCCGGCGCAGCCGACTGCGGAACCAGGCACGCTTGCGGGCGTAGCGGAGGAGTGCCAGGGGGAAGCCGGTTCGCTCATCGAAGAGCGAGTCCAGCGAACCGCGGATCGTCAGTTCCGGGACCACCTCGCCCGTGGATGTGATCGGCTCGAAGCTGGGGACCAACTCGAACCAGTAGAACGAGTGGGGTCCCAAGGTGAGCACCCACGGCCCCTCGCCGATCCGGGGGAACTCGGTGCGTCCGAAAAGCTCGACGGGGACCGAGCCGCCGAAGGCGGTCAGATCGAGCTCGACGAACTGGCTGAACCGTGAAAGGTTGGCCACGACGACCACGGTTTCCTCGCCGTACCGGCGGAGGAAGGCGAGAACCCGCGGGTTCTCGGGGTGGAGGAACTCGATGTCGCCCCGGCCGAACACCTGGTGGCGGCGCCTGAGGGCGACGATCCGTCTCGTCCACCACAGCAGCGAGCTCGGGTTGGACCGCTGCGCCTCGACGTTGACCGTCTCGTAGTGGTACTCGGGGTCGATGATCACCGGCAGGTAGAGGCTCTGGGGGTTCGCCACCGAGAACCCGGCGTTGCGGTCGCTCGACCATTGCATCGGGGTTCTCACCCCGTTGCGGTCGCCAGGTAGATGTTGTCGCCCATCCCGATCTCGTCGCCGTAGTAGAGGACCGGGGTTCCGGGTAACGAGAGGAGTAGGGCGTTCATCAACTCGATCCTGCGGCGGCTGTTGTCGAGCAGCGGGGACAGCCTCCGTCTGATCCCGAGGTTGAGCCGGGCCCGGCGGTCCCTGGCGTAGGTGCGGTACATGAAGTCACGCTCTTCCTCGGTGACCATCTCCAGCGTGAGCTCGTCGTGGTTGCGGAGGAAGATGGCCCACTGGCTGTTCTCCGGGATGGCCGGTGTCTGCTCGAGGATGTCCACGACGGGGAACCGGTTCTCCATCTGGATCGACATGAAGAGCCGTGGCATCAGCGGGAAGTGGAACGCCATGTGGCACTCGTCGCCGTCTCCGAAGTAGGCGGCGGCGTCTTCCGGCCACTGGTTGGCCTCGGCGAGGAGCATCCGCTCCTGATAGCGCTCGGACAGGTGGCGGCGCAGGTCCTTGAGCTGCTGATGGGTCTCCGGAAGGTTCTCGCACATCGTCCCCTCCCGTTCGTACAGGTAGGGGACGGCGTCGAGGCGGAGCCCATCCACGCCCAGGTCGAGCCAGAAGTCGAGCACCGAGTGCAACGCCTCCTCCACCTGGGGGTTGTCGTAGTTCAGGTCTGGCTGGTGGCTGAAGAAGCGGTGCCAGAAGTAGGCGCGGGCGACGGGGTCCCATGACCAGTTGGATGTCTCGGTGTCCTGGAAGATGATCCGGGCCTGGCGGTACTTGTCGGGGGTGTCGCTCCACACGTAGAAGTCACGCTCGGTGCTGCCCGCCGGCGACCTCCTGGCTCGTTGGAACCAGGGGTGCTGATCCGAGGTGTGGTTGATGACGAGCTCAGTGATGACCCGCAACCCCCGGCGGTGTGCCTCGCCGAGGAACTCCTCGAAGTCGTCGATGGCGCCGTATGCGGGGTGGACGCTCGTGTAGTCGGCGATGTCGTACCCGTCGTCACGCAGAGGTGATGGGTAGAAGGGGAGCAACCACACCGCGGTGACTCCTAGATCCTGGAGGTGGTCGAGCCGGCTGGTGAGACCGCGGAAGTCGCCGATGCCGTCGGCGTTGGAGTCCTGGAAGGCGCGGACGTGCACTTCGTAGATGACTGCGTCCTTGTACCAGAGGGGGTCCTGGGTCAGCAGCGACGTCATCGCGGTGTGTTGTGGTCCTCTACCTCGTGCCCGGCATCCCCGAGCGCCGTCCTCGCCTCGCTGAGACGATCAGCCGGTATCAGGATGAAGTCCGTGTCATAGGTGGACACGGCTAGCACACTGATCTCCGACTCGGCCAATGCCACCAGCAACGGGGCGAGTATCCCCGCCTCATCGTGCTCGTGGGAGTTGGCCAGCCGAAGGGCGGCGATACCGGTGCGCGCCTCCTGGCCGGGGGGCACGTCCCGCTCGTCGCAGATGACCGACAGCTCGTCGGCGCTCCTCGTGATCGAGAAGAATGGACTGGTCAGCGCCCACTGCGGCGGTGGCTGCCACGGGTCGAGCCGGCAGGCGGCGAGCCGGTAGTTCATGAGGATGAGCCGCACGATGGGAAGTCTGCCAGGGTGTGAGGGGTGCGGCGACTCAGCCTTCAGGGTTGGGCAGCGGTCCTTGGGAGCGCACCACCGCTTCACTCAGGAAGGCGGGGACGGGGACCGGTTTGAATTCGGTGTGATCGACGATCACCTGGACCTGGACCGCCTCGGCAACGGTGCGCCCGCTCGCCTCATCCCAGGTGCGCAACTCGAAGACCAGCGAGGTGTTGCCGATCCGCTTCACCCGCGCCCCTGTGATCAAAACATCGCCCAACCGGCCCGACGACCGGAAGTCAATCTCGACTCGTGCCAGGACCATGTCATAGCCGCTGTCGTTGAGCGTCTCCCACGGCACGCCGATGGCGTCGAAGTAATCCGTGATCGTGTCGTCGAAGTAGGTGGCGTACATGCCGTTGAAAACCACCCCTTGCGCGTCGGTGTCGGAAAACCGCACCTTGCGCTCGTATGTCACCGGCCACTCCATGCCGGGCGAGGCTAGCGGTAGACGGCGGACGGCAGACGGCGGACGGCGGCAATCCAAATCCATTTTCCGCGGAAGGGCCTCGCCGCCATTTGTCCGTCTCACCCAAGGGCCTGAACTCACAACGGTGATCGACCGCCTTTCGCACCTCTATGGAGTGAGCCATTCCCCCTCCGCCTGCGCCTCCGGCGTCGGGGTACTTCCCACGGGGGGAGAGAGTCGTTGATCCGTCCCCCCCGGGAAGAGCCACGTTTCCTGTACTGAGTACTAAGTACCAAGTACTAAATACTCAGCTCACTAGGTGGACGTCTCAGCTAGGCGGTCCAGCCGAGGAACTGGCCGCCGGCGAAGATGACGGCGAGCCAGATGAGAGCGGTGACGACGGGTACCGCAACGGCAACAGCAGGGTGGGAACGCCATATACGCCATCCGACGATCGACGCCACCACCCATACCACGACGAGCATCAGCACAGCCCACAAAGGCGCCACCAAGCCGGAAGCCAGCACGAAGTACCCCACCACGAGTTGCAGCGCGAGCGCCACCAACCCGAGCACGATGGCAAGGGTTGGTGCTCTTCCTCGGTCTCCTCCACCTGTTCCTCCTGTCTGGTGAGTTTCACATGAACGAGGCCACCAGTCAGGATCCGCTTCTTCCGCCGTCCGCCGTCCGCCGTCCGCCGTCTTCCGTCCTCGGCTAGCTATCCCCGTCGGTGTCGCCGAACATCAGGGTGACCCCGAGCACGGAGACGACCTCGGTGGACAACGTGCGGTGGAGCGCTCTCGCCGCCTCTTCCGCCGCAGCCAGGTCGGCGGGGTCGGCCTCTTCGAAGGAGTCGGGCAGTGCCGCGAGCAGTTCGGTGAGGTCTGAAATGCGGGTGAGGACCCGCTCGTCGGTGGCGGCGAAGCCTGCAGACACCAAAGGAGACAGCCCTCCCTCGCCGCCGCCCTCGTAGACGGCGCCAACACCCTCGATGATGGCCTCCGCCTCGCGTGCTCCAATGCCCGCCGCACCCTGGGCTTCCTCCGGTGCAGGGACGCCGTCGTTTGTGCTGCCGGTGGCGATCCCGAGTCGTCGGTCCGCCACCTCCTGAACGGCGAAGATGAGATCGTTGACCACGTCATCGAGCTCGTCCTGCGATGACTGCTCGGACGGTCCGAGTGCCTCCGTCACCGCAACCGCAGCCTCCTCTACCAGGGTCGATGCAGATGCAGCCATCTGGCACCGCCGCTCGGCTCCCTCGGACAGCGCCCCGGAGCCGGGACCGAACAACAGCCATTCGATGGCACGCAGCCCCCGCTGGTCGGCCCCTAGCTGCCCGATCGCCTCGACCGTCACCGGATCTTCGCTTGCGAGGTGTGCCTCGATGCCATCGATGTCCGGGGCGAAGGCAAAGCTCGCTTCGAGCCGCATCTCGTCGACCCGGGCGCTGTGGGCGGTGGTCCGCAGCCACGCCAGCCAGGCCTCCTCCCAAGCGGCCCTCGCCTCGGTGAGCGAATCATCGGACGGTTGCGAGCAGAGGGTGTTGGTTGCTTCGACCAGGTCGGCGGCGCTATCGGCCAATGCGCCATATGCCGGGATGATCACATCTTCGTTGATCTGGTCGAGGGCCGCTCGTCGGTCGGTCTCTCCTTCCGCGGTGGTGGGTGGTGCGCTCGAGACCGATCCGCCCGAAGCGCTACAGCCGGCGACGGCAAGAGCGACGAGGATCACTGCCGTCTTCCTCACAGCGACTCCAGGAACGCCAAGAGAGCAGCCCGCTGCTCGGCGGTGAGGGACTCGAACCTGGAGCGGGCGCCCTCTGCCTCCCCACCGTGCCAGAGGATCGCCTCCTCCAGACTGCGCGCCCTCCCATCGTGGAGGAACCGGGTGTGACCCGACACGACCTCGGTCAGCCCGATCCCCCACAGCGGTGGGGTCCTCCATTCGGATCCGCTCGCCTCGAACTCGGGACGGCCGTCGGCCAGGCCGGCACCCATGTCATGGAGCAGTAGATCGGTGTAGGGGTGGATCACCTGCGATGCCAGCCCATCGATCTCGGAATCGCCGGTGTGGAGGGTTTCCCGATGACAGGCGGTGCACCCCACCGTGGCGAAGAGGGATTCTCCCTCCTCGACCACTGGGTCGTCGGTGTCGCGCCGTGCCGGCACCGCAAGGGTCGAGGAGTAGAAGGTCACCCGTTCCAGCTTGTGGTCATCCAGTTCGGGATCGCCACCCGTAGGTGCTTGGACGCAGGCGCGCTCGATGGGAGTGCACGGCTGCTCGGGAAACAACGACGAGGTGATCCCGATATCGCCCTCGAAAGCGGAAGCCACCTGCTGCTCCAAAGTGGGGACATTCGCCTTCCAGCCGAACCGGCCGATGACGCTGTCGCCGGTGGCGATCTCCCACACTCTGTTGGGACGACCCGAGACCCCATCGCCGTCGGCGTCACCCGGGTCGGCCGCAGCCAGGATCTCCTCTTCGGGCACCGCTTCGAGCAATCCGCTGCCGTGGATCGGTGGTGCCACCCGCGGCGAGAACATCGATGCGGTCACCGGACCGTAGGCGGGTTCGGCGATTTGATGGGTCGGTTCGGAGAGGGTGACGGTGGCGCCGTCCGGGTAGGTGTGGTCGACCAGCTTCTCGAGGATCTGGATCATCCCCTCGGGGAGGACACCGTTGATGGCACGGTCCTGCAGCTGGCCGCCGTACGCCGGGTCGGGACGTGGCTCCCCGTGCGGGCCGACGCCAGGGACCGAGAGCCGGAGCAACATTCCTCTCTCCGGGTCCTCGTCATTCTCGGGCGGCTGGCCACGCCCATCGTGGAAGTGGCACGACGAGCAGGATTGAGCATTGAACAGGGGGCCGAGCCCGTCGCGCCCATCGGTCGATGCGGGCGCCGTGACCCAGTTGTCGTTGAAGAAGTTGTTGCCCACGGCGAATGCCCGCCGCTCCAGCGAGGTCAGCGAAGGGATGGCGAGACCGAACGCATTCGAGGAGACATCGAAAACGGTTGCGTCGCCACCGGAGCGCGCTTCTGCCGGGATGGTGGTGGTCGACGACGGGTTTGTGCCCGCCGTCTGACCGGTGGTGCAAGCAGCCAGCAACGCCAGCACGCAGAGCTGCGCCCGGCGCCGCAACGCTCAGATCCCCAGGTTGATGGTGACCCCAAGAGCCTGCGCGGCACGGGCGATGCTCTCGCCCTGCGCCTCGAGAGACTCGATCGCAGCGAGCAACGCCTCTCTCGCCGGGTCACCCTCCGGTGCCTGGATCATCTGGTCGAATGTCATTGGAAAGTCCTCGGCCAGCGAGACGCTGTTGTCGAGCTGCTCGCGGAGCGTGGTGTCGAGGTCGGGGTCGGACTCGGCGACCAGGTCCGACAAGGACGGCCCATCGACGCCTTCCATCTCCGCCAGGTACACCATCCTGACGCCGCGGGCGTTCCCCAACACGTCGGCGTTCGTGTTGTCGGAGAAGCAGGAATGCTCATCCTCTTGATCCCTGGTCTCGTATGCGACCGCCATCCGCTCGCCGGCAAGCTCGCCGGCGGAGAGGGCGCCGATCCCGCGCAGCATCTTCTGTAGTGCTGCCTGGGGATCATCGAGGAATTCGGAGCGATAGCCGTCGCTGGACTCCGGATCCCACGCGTCGCGCACCGCGGTGAGATCGGTGACCAGCTGCTCGGTGGCAAGCCGCAGGTACTCGGCACGACGCTCGGAGTTTTCGGCCTCGACATAGTCGGTGACCGTTCTTGCTCCCGGTCCGTCGGCGCTCAGATCCTGGCCCCAGAGGAGGAACTCGATGGCGTGCCATCCGGTGGAGATGTTGGTCTCGCCACCCTCCTCGTTGGCAGACACCAGGAGGTCGAGAGTGATCTCGGGGAACTCGTCGACCATGTTGATGATCCCTGCGTCGGCGTCGCCCTCCACGTAGTCGACATAGGCCTCATCCATCGGCCATGCGTTGATTTGCCCTTCGGGGCCGGTCTCGGGGTTGTCGATGGGCCCGTCGTAGAAGCGAAAGGCCTCGGTGGGGCTGTAGTCGTCGCGGGCCTCCAGCCAAGCCTGTTGTGCCGCCGCCAAGTTGTCTTCGGTGGGGTCGGCCAGGAAGGTGTCGATGGCCGATTGCATCTCGGTAGCCGACGCCACCGAGGCGTCGTAAGCGGCGTATACGAGATCGGCGTATGTCTCGGCTACAGCTTCGGGGGTGGCCTCTTCCGAGCCTCCACAAGCGGCCAGCATGGCCAGCAGCACTACCGCGATCATCCCTTTGCGCATCCCAGCCCTCCGTTTGGGTGTTCCGCTGTAAGGCGAACCTAATATCCACTATCGCCGTCGTGCAAAACCCCAAAATCCGTGTCCTGGAGTGGCACCGCGCCCTCGGCCGGCCGGTCGATGGTGCATCGCTGGCGGTGTGTCGGATCGCCGTCGGGCTGGTGGGAGCGGTGTCGATCGGGCGCCTGTTCGCCAACGGATGGATCGAGGCGCTCTACGTGGCTCCCCAGCACCATCTGCGTTTTCCCGGGCTGGCGTGGGTTCCGGTGCCGCCTCCATGGGGCATCAGGACGCTGGCCGTGGTGGCCGGCCTCGCCGCCCTCGCCACCGCCCTCGGTTGGCGTCATCGTGCCGCCGCCGCGCTGTTCGCCCTCGCTTTCACCTGGCTCGAGTTCGTCGAGGCCACCACTTTTCTCAACCACTACTGGTTGGTCTCGTTGATGGCGGCGCTGATGGTGGTGGTGCCCGCCAACCGTGCCTGGTCGCTCGACGCGAGGGCGGGGAGAGCAGGCGGACCGGTCCCAGTTGGCGCGGTTTGGGCCATCAGGCTCCAACTGGCAGCGGTCTACTTCTTCGCCGGTGTGGCCAAACTGCATCCAGACTGGCTCTTCGACGGCGACCCTTTGCGGCTCTGGCTCCCCGGGCGCGGGGAAGTCCCGTTGATCGGCCCACTGCTGGCCGCCCCAGGTGCCGCGCTGGCATTGAGCTGGGCGGGAGCGCTGTTCGACCTGACCATCGTCGGCTTTCTCCTGATGAGAAGGACCCGCCTCTGGGCATGGTTGGCGGTCGTGGTCTTCCACGTGGCCACCTGGGCGCTGTTCCCCCAGATCGGGGTGTTCCCCTGGGTGATGATCGCCCTCACCACGATCTTCTTCGCACCCGACTGGCCGCGACGGTTGGTGGCGCGCACCGTGACGAAGCCGACTCCGGCCGTGCCAGAGAGGGCCGGCTGGCCGGCGTTCGCCACCGCGGCGCTTGTGATCTGGGTAACGGTGCAGGTGCTTCTACCGATCCGACATCTCGCCTACCCCGGGGACGCCCGATGGACCGGGGAGGGGTTCCGGTTTGCATGGAACGTCCTTGCGGTGGAGAAAGTCGGATGGGTCAGCTTCCATATCACCGACTCGAAAGGCCGCACCTGGGTCGATGATGGGTCCGGGATGTACACCGAATCGCAACTCAGGGTGGCCGCAGCGGAGCCGGACATGATCGCCCAGATGGCGCGGGCGCTTGCCGATGAGGAAGGCGCCGGCGCCGAGGTGCGGGTCGATGCCTTCGTATCGATCAACGGCGGCGAGGCGGAGAGGATGATCGACCCCAACATCGACCTGGCCTCACTCCACCCGGGGACCCGGCCCATCGATTTCGTGTTGGCACAACGGCGCGGCGGGATCACTGCCGCGGAAAGGAGCGACCCATGAGCGTGGTGCGGATCAATGTGATCGAGATGCCCGAGGGAAGGGGCGAGGAGTTGGAGAGGCGCTTCGCCAATCGGGCAGGTGCGGTCGACCAGGCTCCGGGCTTCCTCGGTTTCGAGCTGCTCCGACCCACCGACGGGGGGACCAGCTACTTCGTCTACACGCGATGGGAATCCGAGGAGGCATTCGAGGCTTGGCGTTCCAGTGCGGCCTTCGGCAGCGGGCATGCTCAGCACACCGCGGAGGGACCGGTGGGCACCGGTTCCGATCTGCTCAGCTTCGAAGTCGTTACCGAGTCGAAGGGAGCTCAGCCGGACAAGCGAGGGGAGCACCGACTCGCCGTAGGCCTCGAGCGTGGCGTCGGCATCGTCGTGCATCAGGTAGAGGGCGAATTGGTCAACACCGAGACCGCGTAGCTCCTCGAGCCGCTCGACGTGGCGGCTGACCGGGCCGAGTATGCAGAAGCGGTCGACGATGTCATCGGGGACGAAGTCGGTGCTCGGGTTGCCCGCCCGTCCGTGGTGGCTGTAGTCATACTCCTGGCGTTCCTTGATGTACGAGGAGAGCACCGCCGGAACCTTGCTTTCATCGGTCCCGTATCTGTTGACCAGATCGACGACGTGGTTGCCCACCATCCCGCCAAACCAACGCAGTTGTTCTCGCTGGTGCTCGACGTCGTCCCCGATGTACGCCGGTGCGGCCACGCATATGGTCACCGCCGACGGGTCCCGCCCGGCGGCCGCCGCCGCCTGGCGAACGGCACCCGCGGTCCACTCCAAGAGCTGTGGGTCGGCGAGTTGGAGGATGAACCCGTCCGCCTCACGCCCGACCAACTCGAGAGCCTTGGGCCCGTAGCCCGCCACCCAGATCGGTAGGTCCCACCCACCATCGGGCAACCATGGGAGGCTCAAGTCCTTGTCGCGCACGGTCACTGTTTCCCCGGCGACTAGTCGCTTGATCACCCCCATCGACTCGGACATGGTGGCCAGCGTGGCGGGAGGGCGGCCGATGAAGCGGAGCGCCGAGTCGCCTCGACCCATCCCGCAGATAGTCCGCGGCCCGTACATCTCGTTGAGGGTGGCGAACAGGGAAGCCAGCACCGTCCAGTCCCGGGTGCCGGGATTGGTCACCATCGGCCCGACAACCATCCGCTCGGTGGCGGCGAGCATCGCCGAGTAGATGACGAAGGGCTCCTCCCAGAGAACATGCGAGTCGAATGTCCACCCGTGGGTGAAACCGAGCGACTCGGCCTTGGCGGCCATTTCGATCACCCGGCTCGCCGGTGGGTTGGTCTGGAGGACAACCCCAAAGTCCATGACCCCAACCCTATGCCGCCGCACCTCGAGTCCGGCGACCATCGGGATTTCGACCGGGAACGATCTACCAGACCTTCCCGACACGGGAGGATGTCACCGCAGCCCGGTCACCCGTTTGGCTCGGCTCCCGACTCCGATCCCCTGGGGCGTTATGCCACTTGGGCGGCGACCAATCCGGCGTCGACCTGCTCCAGCGGCATGAAGAACCAGTGGCCCGCCTCGCAGTCGATCGTCCCGTGGACAACGGGCCCATGTGTCGACGGAAGAGCCCTCATCTCGCCGAGCGAGGCCGGGGCGCCACACCCCGGCTCGGGGCATTCGACTCTCTTGCTCATTCTCGACCCTCTCAAGTCTGTCTGGTCCCGCTCCTCTCGGCGGGCTTCTACACGTATGTACTCAGGGGGCGTGTCGAGATCGTGTCTGCACCGTGTCTGGACACGGTCTGTTCGCCACACCGGCGCACCGGGGACTCCGACCTACCCACGACTAACCTCGTTTCCGGCTCTCGACGAGCCTGGTCGATCCCCTCACCAGTCGAACCGCAGCCATGGTCGAGCAGTTGAGGATCCGGGCACTCGGTCCGCCCGACATCACCGTGGGTGACCGCATCGTGACGGACCTGATCCCCGCCAAGGGGAGGGCCCTGCTGATTCGCCTCGCCCTTGGCCAGGGTCCGAAGGGAAGGTCCGAACTGGCAGGGCTGTTGTGGAGCGACTTCGACGAGACGGCAGCACGGGGAAATCTGCGCCTCACCTTGAGCCGGTTGCGCAAGATGGTCCCCGATCATCTCGAGGTGAGCCCGCGGGGTGGTCGGGCTCGTTGCCGGCTCGGTGTCCACCGACGTTGGGCAGCTCGAAGAGCTAGCTAGCAGCGGCGAGGTTGACCATCTAGACCCCCGGCTCCCGATCTACGAAGGCGATTTCCTCGGCGACTTCTCGGTTACGGGCGCCGAGTTGTTCGACGAATGGGCATCGCGCAAGCGAGAGGAGTTACGGGCCACTGCCCTCGGTTTGCTGGACAGGATCGTGGCCGCGGCGCGGGCGGCCACCGACACAGGTCGCGGCATCGTCGCCGCCCGCAGGATCCTCGAACTCGAGCCTTGGCACGAAGAGGCCCACCGCGCCCTGATGTGGTTCTTCGCTGCCGCCGACCAGCGCAGCGCGGCGTTGGCTCAATTCGAGACGTGCCGTCACGTACTGGCCGAGGAGCTCGGAGTGGAACCCGACGCGAACCACCTTGGCCCTGGCCGAAGACATCCAGCGGCGTGGCGGCTTTGGCTCGGCGCCCGAGCAGGCTCCGGAGCGCCCCGCCAGCTCGCTCGTGGGGCGTGACAAGGAGATTGCCAAGCTCCATCGTCTGCTCGACGATCCATCGTGCCGGATGGTGACGATCGTCGGACCGGGGGGAATCGGAAAGACCGTGCTGGCGCGGGAAGCTGGCGAGCATGAGGGCGTCCCGCCATCGCAGCGGTGCGGTAACGGTTTCCCTGGTCGGGACTCGAGCGGCCCATGGCGAGAACGCCTCGCCTCTCGTGATCGCCGGGCTGGCGTCGGCGTTGGGAGTTTCCCTCAGATCGGAGCGGGACCCCCAGGAATTGCTCGCCGAACGACTTGCGTCCGAGGACATGTTGCTGCTCCTCGACAACTTCGAGCAGGTGGTGAGCGCGGCACCGGTCCTGGGGTCGCTGCTCGCCGCCGCCCCGGGCGTCCAGATGCTGGTCACCTCGCGTCGGCGTGTCGGTGCCGGCCCAGAGTGGGTCTTCGAGCTCGGAGGGCTTGCCTGTCCGCCGCCAGAGGAGGTTGCCGACCTGGACAGGTACGACGCGGTCAAGCTCTTCGAAGCAAGGGCGCAGCGCCTCGGCGGGGCCACCTCAGCCGACCAGGCGACAGTGGGGAGAATCACCCGTCTCGTCGAGGGCGTGCCGCTCTCCATCGAGTTGGCGGCGAGGTGGGTCCGCGCCGCCACCCTCGAGCAGATCGAACAGGATCTCGCTCGGGACATCGACATGCTCGCCACCGCCGACCCCGACGTAGAGCCGCGACATCGCAGCGTCCGGTCGGTGTTCGAGTGGTCATGGTCGCTTCTCGATCCGAACCAGCAGGCGTTGCTGGCTCGGCTGTCGGTGCTTCGGGGCCGTTTCGACGCGGCCGACGGCGGTCCGCGCCGCCGACGCCGACCTCGGCGGCCTGGCCGCCTTGGTTGACCATTCGTTGCTCCAGATGGACGAGAGCGGCTTGTACTCGTTGCATGAGCAGCTGCGGCAGTTCGCCTCCTCCAAGCTCGCTGCCGACTCCGACACCGATGCCGAGGTTCGCCGCCGCCACGCCGACTATTTCCGTGACCAGGCGGTGCTGATGGACCGAATTGTCCTCCGAGGCTGGGCCAACCAGCGATGATCTCGACAATCTTCGCGCAGCCACCACCTGGATGATCGACCATGGCGAGATCAGTGAGCTCGACGACCCACATAGAGACGGTGTGGCGCGTCTACCGGCTCAAGGGGTGGTACCGGGAGACTGTCGCCACTCTCAGCGTCGCGGTCGAGCGGCCGGACGCCACCGCCAATTTCAAGGCCCGCTGCCATCTTCTCATCGCCGAGGCCTATCGCCAGATAGGTGACCTCGCCGAGGCCATAGAGGCAGCGGCTCGCACCCTGAGCGTGCTGGGCAGACAGGTGCCGCGGACGTCGGCCGGTTGGTCTGCCCGGATGCTCGGCGAGGCGGCGCGCCAGGTCGGACATCGAGCGCTCTTGGGTCAAACCGTCGCCTCCTCGGGGAGCGTCGACGGTCAGCTTCGCTCAGAGCCGGCGCCTTGATCCTGATGGGCGAGATGATGAACGTCTTGGAGAACCAGAGGCTGGCCACCGCCGGCTTGTGGAGCCTCAACGAAGCGGAGCGCTCCGGGTCGGCTGCGAAAATTGCGCAGGCCGGCACCGGCATCGGGTTCGGGATGGCAGTCACCGGATCCCATCGCCTGGCCAACTGGTACGCGCAGCGCGGCTTGCGCGCCGCCGAGACGGCAGGAGCCGACGCCGCCGCCTTTTCCAGGATGGTGGCGGGCACCTTCTTCTGCAACGAGGGCCAATGGGAGCAGGCGCGTGCCGTGCTGCCGCTGGCCATGGAACAGGGCCGTCAGACCGGGATGCGCCGACTCGAGGACATGTCCCGGCTGGTTTTCGGCTTCGTCGCAATGCACACCGGCTACCTCGACGATGCCCTGGCCATCGCGCGACAAATAGCCGAGTCGGGTCGGAATCGGGGGCACCCTGGCACCCACGTGTGGGGCGCGGTTTGCACGGTCGAATGGCTGATCCGAGCGGGCCGCTGGGAGGAGGCCGAGTCATGCCTCAGCGACGCGACCGCGGCGGCGGCGAAGGCAGGGCAACGGGTCGACACCGCCCGGGTGCTGGCTGCTGCGGCCCGGATCAACCTCCGTCACGGGGATCTCCGAGGGAGCATGGGCGGCCATCGAGGGAGCCGAGGCCGCGCTCGGGGGGCAGGCGGCGCTGGTTCCTTGGGGACTGGAGGCCCACGCCGGCATCGCCGAGGTGGCGCTGGAACTGATTGACGTCGGACTGCCCCCAGGGGTCACCGACGCTCAGGCGGAACAAACCGTGAAACGTGGCCAGAGTCTGCTGCGTGACTTCGTCAAAGGGAGTTCCCATCGGCCGGCCCCGGCTCCATCTGGTCAGAGGTGGGCACGCCGCCCATCGAGGACGGCGGAAGGCGGCCCTGCGGTGGTGGGTATCGGCGGCCACGGAGGCGTCGAGCATGGGCATGCCTTGGGAGGAGGCGCTGGCCCACCAGCGGCTTGCGGAGGCGCTCGGCGTAGACGAGCGATCAGCGCTGGGACTCGACCGGGACGGCCACAAGCGGAGAGCGGTGGATCTGCTGGCTTCGATGGGTGTGGTGTTTCGAGACGAGGATGCTCGTGCTGACGGTGGGCGAGCTGGCGGGAGCACGGTGGGGCAACCGATCGCGCGGGTTCGGAGGGGAGCGAACCTCCATGATGAGTGCTCGGCCGCCGGCTGCGCTTCAGCGGTGTTGGGGGAAACCGAGATCGACGCCGCGGTGGATCGGGTCGGGCCAGCGGCCGATCACCACTTTGGGTCTGGTGTAGAAGCGGACCCCGTCGGGGCCGTATATGGCGTGGTCTCCGAAGATCGAGTTCTTCCAACCGCCGAACGAGTAGAAGCTCAAAGGGACCGGTATCGGGACGTTGATCCCCACCATCCCCACCTGTATCTCGTTCTGGAACTTCCTCGCCGCCCCTCCGTCGTTGGTGAAGATGGCGGTCCCATTGCCGTAGGGGTTGCGGTTGACCAGGTCGATGGCCTCCTCGTAGTGGTCCACCCTCACCACGCTCAACACCGGGCCGAAGATCTCGTCCCGGTAGATCGACATCTCCGGGGTGACCTGGTCGAAGAGACACGGGCCGAGGAAGAAGCCGTCCTCGTGCCCGCTGACCTTGAGGTCCCTGCCGTCCTCGACCAGTTGCGCTCCCTCGTCGATCCCCTTGTCGACGTACCCGGCGACCTTGTCACGGTGCTCGGCGGTGATCAGCGGGCCCATCTCGGCGTCGGGGTCGAGTCCGCTGCCCACGGTGAGCCCGCCGATCCGCTCCCGCATGGCGCTGAGCAGCGAATCGCCGGCGTCGCCGACGGTGACCACCACCGAGATCGCCATGCACCGCTCACCCGCCGACCCGTAGCCGGCGGAGACGGCGGCGTCGGCGGCCAGTTCCATGTCGGCGTCGGGGAGCACCACCATGTGGTTCTTGGCGCCGCCCAGCGCCTGGACCCGCTTGCCGTGGGCGGTCCCCGTCTCGTAGATGTACCGGGCGATCGGGGTGGAGCCGACGAAGCTCACCGCGGCGATGTCGGGGTGCTCGAGGATGCGGTCCACCGCCACCTTGTCACCGTGGACCACGTTGAAGACCCCGTCGGGCAACCCGGCCTCGGCGAGTAGCTCGGCGCAGAAGACCGACGCCGATGGGTCCTTCTCCGAAGGCTTGAGGACGAAGGTGTTGCCGCATGCGATGGCGATCGGGTACATCCACATCGGGACCATCGCCGGGAAGTTGAACGGGGTGATCCCGGCGACGACGCCGAGCGGCTGGCGGATCATGTAGGTGTCGACACCGCGCGATACGTTCTCGGAATAGTCCCCCTTGAGCAGGTGGGGGATGCCGCAGGCGAACTCGATGACCTCCAGCCCTCGCTGCACCTCGCCGAGGGCATCGGCGAGCGTCTTGCCGTGCTCCTTGGTGAGGATCCGCCCGATGTCTTCCTTGTGCTCGACCGCAAGGCGGCGGAACTCGAACATGACATTGGCCCGCGTGGTCAGGGCGCTGTTCTTCCAGCTCTCGAAT
Source organism: uncultured Actinomycetes bacterium (assembly GCA_963733905.1). Taxonomy (GTDB): domain Bacteria; phylum Actinomycetota; class Acidimicrobiia; order Spongiisociales; family DATADW01; genus DATADW01. The sequence goes on from CAVTEU010000004.1 coordinate 67,245, forward strand.
GCGGCCTTGGCCGCGGCGACGGCCTCGTCGACCACGTCTGCGGTGGCGAAGGCGACTTCAGCCTGGACCTGACCGGACGCCGGGTCGAACACAGGCCCGGTGCGTTCCGGCGTGCCGTCCCAGGGTTTGCCGTTGATCCAGTGGTTGATCAGCTTCACGGTGTCCTCCGGCTCGCTCCGAGCCTAGGACGGATCACAAAGGTGAGAGTCAGGTGAGGTACTGGTTGGTCTCACGGGGCAGGTAGCGCCCGTCGCCAGGCGAGCCGCGGTACTCGCCGTCGGCGATGACCACCTTGCCCCTGGAGAGAACGGTGTCGATCGACCCAGCGACCTCCATGCCCTCGTAGCAGGAGTAATCGGTTCGCATGTGCTGGGTCTCGGCGGAGATGACCATGGGCCGATCCGGGTCGAACACCACGATGTCGGCATCAGATCCCACCGCGATGGTGCCCTTGCGCGGGTACAGCCCGAACATCCTCGCCGGCGTGGTGGCGCACACCTCGACCCAGCGGTTGATCGAGAGACGCTCTTCGGCGACGGCGCCGTGGTAGATGAGCTGCATGCGGTGCTCCACCCCGGGCAATCCGTTGGGGATCTTGGAGAAGTCGCCCTCTCCGAGGCGCTTCTGTCTACCCAACTCGGGGTGGTCGTCGAAGCAGAAGGGGCAGTGGTCGGTCGACACCACCTGGAGATCGTTGGTCGCCAGCCCGGCCCACAGCGCCTCCTGATGGCCCTCCGCCCGATCACGGAGCGGTGGTGAGCACACGTACTTGGCGCCCTCGAAGCCGTTGCCCAGGTCGTCCAATTCGAGGAAGAGGTACTGCGGACAGGTCTCGGCGAAGACGTTGCTCGCCATGTCGCGGGCGATGGCGACCTCTTCGAGAGCCTCTTGGGCCGAGAGGTGGACGATGTAGAGCGGGCAGCCCGCCACCTCTGCCAGCTTGATGGCGCGGTGGGTCGCCTCGCCCTCGAGCACCGATCGCCGGACGAGGCCGTGGTGGATCGGATCGGTCTCACCACGGGCCAGCGCCTGCTCGATCAGCACGTCGATGGCGATGCCGTTCTCGGCGTGCATCATGATCGTCGACCCGTTCTCCGCTGCCTTCTGCATAGCCCGGAGGATCTCGCCGTCGGTCGAGTAGAAGACGCCGGGATAGGCCATGAACATCTTGAAGGAGGTGACTCCTTCGTCCATCGCCAGGTCCATCTCCTTGAGCGACTGTTCGGTGACGTCGCCGACGATGAGATGGAATCCGTAGTCGATGGCGCAGTTCCCCTCGGCCTTTGCCATCCAGGCCTCATAACCATCCATCAACGACTGGCCCTTGGTCTGCACGGCGAAATCGACGATGGCGGTCGTCCCGCCCCATGCCGCGGCCCGGGTGCCGGTCTCGAAGCTGTCCGAGGCAGCCGTGCCGCCGAAGGGGAGCTCCATGTGGGTGTGGACGTCGATTCCGCCGGGGACGACGTACTTGGCGCTGGCGTCGATCGTTTGGTCGGCGGTTCCTTCGAAGGTCCCCGGTGCGAGCAGCGCCGCAACCCGTTCGTCCTCGATGAGTACATCGGCGGCAATGCTGTCGGTGGCGGTGACGACCGTCCCGTTGGCGATGAGCGTCCGCATCGCGCCTCCCTATGTCGCTGCGCGCCCACGCTAATCGGGCGCCTGTCCGAGAGGCCTCCAGAGGCGAGCGGCTGAAGTACGGATTTCTAAACCGTGCGTCGCAGGTTCGAATCTGCCGGGCGCGCCAATAAGAGTGCTGGTCAAAGCGTTGCGGCGATGCCCGGCTATCCAGCTGGGAGAGTGGATACGGACACCTGGCCATCCGATGTTGCATCGAGCCTCCCGAAACGGCGACACGGCGACGACGTTGAATTTTTACGGGCACCTCGTGCCGCCGACACGCTTGCAGCGGACATCGTCGGCTCGTCGCCGCGGGGCCACGTCTAGCCCGGAACCCGCGTCAGTGGTGGTGGCCTTGGCGGCCGAGGGTCTCCACGGGGGTGGCGTCGGGGCGGGTCCATTGGGGCACGGGCCGGCTGGTTGGGCCCCAGGTGGCGACGCCGTCGGCGTCGGAGCGCCAGTACCAGCAGATCGGCGAGCCATGCCCACCGACCGGCGAGCCGGCCTGGGGGGCTTCGGGCCAGCCCTCGGGGTTGTCCTCCCACGCCTCGCGGCGGCCGTATGGTGTCATGTCGAGCAGACCCAAGGTCCCGTCGGCCGGCTCGTTGCCACGGCCCGTCGTGGAGTAGGTGAGGAACACACGGTCGCCGTGGCGCAGGAAACAGATGATGTGTCCCTCTTCGGTGAGGAGCGGCGCCTCCACGCCCCGCACCGAGTACCAGGGCTGGGTGTAACCCATGAACTCGACGTAGCGAGCCACCTCGTCCCACGGGCCCGAGGTGAGGACGGCGAAAGAGACACCCCGGGCGTTGAGGTAAACGGTGTCCTTCATGTGCCAGAGGTTGAAGGTGCAGCCTTCGCACTGTCCCTGGTGGGGGGCCCCGTCGTACCACATGGAGTGGTAGACGGCGAGCTCGTCGCCACCCTGGAACAGGTCGAGGAACGGGACCGGCCCCTCAGCGCCGGTGACCTCGACCGCGCCGTCGACCTCGACCATCGGCAGCCGCCGCCGCGCCGCGGCGATGGCGTCGCCCTCACGGGTATGCGCCTTCTCGCGGATCAGCAGCTCCTGGCGCGCCGCCTGCCAGGTGGCCAGGTCGACGACTGGCGGCTTGCCGGGGAGGTTGCTGCTCGCGTTGCCGGGCGTGGTCGTCATGATGTCCTCCGCCGTCTCTTCTCGTTCGCTCGGACCCCATGGGGCGCCTGTCAACTGAGACGACTCACCGTACCGAGACTCATCGAACCAGGTGTACGGGCTGTGTCGAGCCGATGCGGGCCGGTGCCGAGGTGGTCGACGGAAATCAGCGTTGACCTGCGGAAACAGCTTTCGTGCAGCACCGAGGCGCACCACCCGGGACCGATCCGATAACCATCCGCCATCGTGAGAAAGCGTGTCATGGCGGTCATCCATGGCTCGTCGGCCGACGAGGGAATGTCACGAAGGGGCGGTCGAGCCACTCACTTCCTGGGTTCTTCCCACCCGATTCTCAACGATGTGGTCGACGATGTGCTCGGCGTCGCGCCCCACTCCTCCGACAAGCGCCGAACTCAGCGAGTAGAGGAAGAGAAGCCCCATGAGGTACAGCCCGGGGCAGGACTCCACGATGCCCCGAACGTGGACGGGGACGCCGTTGTGAGTGGGAAGTTGAAGATCGATCCAGTCGTAATTGGGGGTGAAACCGGTGCACCAGATGACGTTGGATACGTCCAAGACACGTCCGTCCTCGAGCACCGGGTAGCCATCTCTCACACCGGTCGTCTTCCCCACCCGTTCGATGCCGGCCGCGGCGATGTCCTTGCGTCGCACCCTGCCCAGGGGAATGCCGCGAGGCGGGTCGAGGAAGTGGTCGCGCATCTTCCTCCCTGGTGGCGTATTCACCGTGAACCGCGTCGCCATGAACCAGAGCACGGGTGTGAGAAGGAGGTCCATACGGCTACCGGCGCGGGTGGGCTCCTGGCCTGTGTCCCGGCCGGACAACCATGTCTGGTGGTGGGGAGCGATTTCGATGGCTATCTCGGCGCCGGAGTTTCCCGCGCCCACTACGAGCACTCCGCCCTCGCGGAGTTGAGATGGGTTTCGGTAATCCTTGGAGTGGAGTTGAACGATGCTCTCATCGAGTTCGGTGGCGAGCGCCGGGATCCTCGGGTTGTTGTAAGCGCCAGTGGCCACGATCACGTTGTCGGCGAGCAGAGTGTCGCTCGCACAAACCACCTCGAATCGATCGCCAGCTCGGGACAGTTTCCCGACTCTTACCCCGGTTCGGACGGGGAGGTCGAACTGGCGGGCGTACATCTCCAGATAGTCGGCGAGCTCATCCTTTGTCGGGTAGTAGGAAGGCGATCCCGGAAACGGCAGGCCAGGAAGTCCGTTGTAGCGGCCCGGCGTGAACAGATGCAGGGAGTCCCATCTCCTCCGCCAGGCATCACCGATCCTGTCGTTTTCATCGAGGATCACAAAAGGCAGACGCTGTCGAGCGAGGTGAAACCCAGCGGCCAGACCCGACTGGCTTCCACCGATGACCACGGTCCCGACTTCGTGATTGCTCAATTGGCGGCTCCTGCTGTTGGTATACCGCCGAACCTAAGAAGTCGACCGTTGATTGCCTATCGGGAATTCTCCCCAGTTGATCAGGCGGCTGCGTAGACCTTGCCCGGCCGAGCGCACCTCCTCGCGGAGTAACGCAGGTACCAGATGAGCATGAGCCCGGTCGTGACGAGATAGAAGGTGTGGAGGCCCCAGATAGGACCGACGGGCAGACTGACGACATAGATCGAATGAACCACGTTTCCCAGGTTCGCCAACAGGAGGTTGCTCAAGCTGTATGACTTCAGGTCCTTGCTCTGTCTGGCCTTGATCAGCATCGGGAGCGTGCTGAGGGCGAAGATCACCGTGGAGACGGCTCCAGCGGCGAGTGGGATGCTCACGATCCGACTGCCGTCGCGACCTGTAGCGGTTTCGCACGCGCCAACCAGTTGTCCCTGGGCCCGAATTGTGCGCGACGATGCATCGGTCTCCTCGTTGTCCCGATGAAAACCGTATGAGCGCAGGCTTCTTGTGGCTATCGGGAGTTCTCCCCAGCCACAACGGGCCCTAGGGCGTATCTTTCCGCCTTCTACGGAGTCTCCCAGTGGAGCGACCGAACGGCGGTGGAATGCCCGATGAAACCGCGGATTCCGTTGAGCGTGTCCGGACTGCTGAGGTCATAGCGGCGACATGCTTGGCAACCGACTTGGGCATGGGTTTCCCATTCGAGCATGGCCTCCACACCACCCTGATGGCGATGCGTCTCGCCGACCTCCTGTCCGTGCCGACGGAGACGTCTTCTCAGATCTACTACGCCTCGCTGCTCACGTATTCGGGATGCACCACCGATGCTGATTTGGCCACTGCCGTCTTCGGGGGGAGCGCGCTGGACAACCTGACTCCCCGTCAGTTCGGGTCCGGGCCCGAGAGCTTCCTCGGTCTACTGCGAGCCTTGCCCCCTCCGGACATCCCGGCATTGCGACGACCCTATGAAGTGGCGAGGCGACTCCCGCTGGCATACCGATACAGGGATCCGCACTTCGAGGCGATGTGCGAGGTGGCGGGGATGCTGGCGGAGCGGCTCGGGGTGCCGTCTTCGGTCCATCGGCTGTTTTTCAAACTCACCGAGCGTTGGGACGGCAAGAGCGTGCTTCGACGGGCCAAGGGAGACGAGGTCCCTCTGCCCATACGTATTACGCATGTCGCCGAGACGCGGCCTTCCAACGGGTGGTCGGAGGCGACGAGCACGCCGTCGAGACCATCCGCAGCCGGGCGGGCCACGCCTTCGATCCAGCCGTTGCCGACGCTTTCACGCGGAATGCCGATGAGGTCTTCGCGGCGGCTGAGGTGGATTCGGCGTGGGAGGCGACGCTTCGTGCCGAGCCCCGGCCCCACCTTCATCTCGAGGGTGAGGCGATCGACCGCGCCATGGCTGCAATGGGCGACTTCGCGGATATGGTCTCGCCGACTTTCACCGGCCACTCGAGAGGCGTTGCCGACCTGGCCGCGGCGGCCGCCACTGTCAGCGGTTTCGATGCGGATGGCACCACAGCGATGCGGCGGGCTGCGCTGGTCCACGACTTGGGCCGGGTGGCGGTCCATCCGCGGGTCTGGCTAAGGCCGGGCCCGCTGACTGCGGACGACTGGGAGCAGATCAGGCTGCACCCTTACCACACCGAGCGGGTGCTCTCCCGCTCCTCTTTCCTTGCACCTTTGTCGGGATGCGCCCGGGCCCATCACGAGCGCCTCGACAGCACCGGGTACCACCGGGGAGTCGCCGCCCCCTCGCTCAGTGCATCTGACCGGCTCCTCGCGGCCGCCGACTCGTTCCGTGCCATGACGGAATCGAGACCACACCGTGTCGGGGTCGCCCCTGAGGAGGCGGCGCGCCGGCTTGTTGAGGAGGCGCTTGCCGGTCGGCTGGACGCCGACGCCGTCTCGGCAGTATGCGAGGCAGCCGGGCAACCCGGACCTCGACCCGAGCGTCCCGTCGGGTTGACGGAGCGAGAGGCCGAGGTGATCGGGCTCCTGGGCCGGGGTCTACAGACCAAGCAGGTGGCGCACCGGCTCGACATCTCCATCAAGACCGCCGATCGTCATATCCAGAACGCCTACCGGAAGATGGGGGTGTCGACCCGCGCCGGGGCGACCCTGTTCGCGGTGGAGCACGGGCTAATCCCACCCTCCGACTAGGACCGGAATCTGGGCAAGTGCTCGGCTGCCGCGATCCATGCCGCGGCTGACCAGGACCTCACTCAGAAAGGATCGTGCGAAGTGCCTCGCCGAAGGCAGCAGGTTGCTCTGCGACCGGGATATGACCGGCGTCCTCTATCGGATACAGCGGCCAGCCGAATTTCCGACTTGCCTTCTCAGCGATTCCGAACTTCATCACCCGGTCATGGCGGCCCCATACGAGCGATACCGGCACCGCGATACGACGCAGCTCGTCGTCGGGGACTCGCTTCGTTCCGAGCGTGCGGAGCAGGGCTAGGTTGGCGGCGCGTACCGTCGACTGCTTCGCCAGTTCGACCTGGTAGTCGCGGAACACCGTCATCCGCTCACCCATCTGGGCCAGAACCCTTTGTGGGTCGTAGAAGATCACCTCCTGCATCCTCTGCGCGTTGATGAGGTTCGGGGCTCTCGTGAATCTGATGAGAGCGAGCAGCACCGAGGGCGCAGGCCGGAACGCGCCAGCGACCCGGAGTCCATGAGGATGAGCTTGACGAGCTCGTCAGGGTGCTGGATTGCGAACGCGCTGCGATGCTCCCACCAAGCGATGCGCCGAACAGGATGGGCGGTTGGTCGCACGTCTCGGCGACGAGCTGGCGCAGCCAACCGATAACTCGGGTTGGGTCAAGAGGGCCGTTGCCTATCTGGACCGTCCCAATCCGGGAAGGTCGGGTACACCACCCGGTAGCGGTCAACGGCCTGCGCAGCCATTCCACCCATGAACGCTCCGAAGCCGCCCTGCCCGTGGAGCAGGACCATCGGCGGCCCTTCACCGCCCTCCAATACGACCGTCGAGACATCGGCGAGGGAAATCGTCCTCTCAGCCAAGGGGAGGCCCTCGATCGCCCGAGCTGCAAGGCGGTTCGCCTCCAGTCGCGTCGAGGGTTCCGGATGTGACCTCGGATCCATGTCGCTCTCCTCTCCGGGAGGAGGACGCTATGGGTGGTGGCCCCTCTTGCCTATCGGGAGTTCTCCCCATGGGAGCGGATGGCGAAGCGGGTGGCTCCGCACCGATCGACGCCGAGGAGCCCTCGAGCGTCGCACGCATCAATGCCCTGTGTTTGCCGCCTCCGCCAGCGCTTCTTGCAGTATCTCGAACCCCTCGTCGGCTTCGGCCTCGGTGAGGGAGAGTGGGGGAGCGATGCGGAGGACGTTGCCGTGGAGGCCGCCCTTCCCGATCAGCAGACCAGCATTACTTGGTTCCCTCCATCACCGCCGCAGCCGCTTCTGCGTTGGGCTCACGACCGCCAGAGTCCACCAGCTCCACGCCGATCATGAGACCCTTGCCCCTCACCTCGCCCACGATGGCGACCTCGTCCACCAAAGGATCGATCCGGGCGCGGAGGTGGTTTCCCACCTTGTGGGCGTTGGTCTGGAGGTCGTGCTCCAGCATGTAGTCGAGGTTTGCCAGCGCCCCGGCCATGACCAATGGGTTGCCCCCGAACGTCGAGATCGAGTTGGCGCCGATCGAGTCCATCACGTCCGCCCTCGCCACGACACCACCGATGGCGAGGCCGTTACCGCACCCTTGGCGAAAGTCATGACGTCGGGAACGACGCCGTGGGCCTCGATACCCCAGAAGTTCTCCCCGGTGCGACCCCAGCCGGTTTGTACCTCGTCCGCCACGAGCAGGATCCCGCTCTCGTCGAGCACCTCCTTCATCGCCCCGAGGAGCCCGTCCGGTGGGGTGGCGAAACCACCTACTCCCTGGATTGGCTCGGCGATGGGATCAGGCGACATCGCCGCTGGTAGCTACTTGGAGCATGTCCCGCAGGTCGGCGACGCAGGCCCGCGACGTACTCGGCGTCGGGAAGGTGTCCGAACGGGGAGCGGTATCGATACCCGCCGTCGACGTACGTGACCTGGAGCGGGCTGAAGCTCGACGACGACCAGGAACGGTTCCCCGTGATCGCCATCGACGAGTAGGACCGTCCGTGGTAGCTGTTGCGCAGCGCCAGCACCTGGTTGGAACGCCGGTAGGTGGTAGCGAGCAACAGGGCGGTGTCGTTGGCCTCGGTCCCCGAATTGGTGAAGAACACCTTGGCGTCGGGGATGGGGGAGATGGCGGCGATCCGTTCCGCCAGCTCGATCTGCTGCTCGATCAGGTAGAGAGTCGAAGTGTGGACCATCCGCCCCGCCTGCTCCTGGACGGCTTTAGCTCCTGGGCACGTTGTACCCAGAGATGGTGGTGAGGATCCCACCGAAGAAATCGAGGTACTCCCGGCCCTCGCCGTCACGCACCCGCCGCCCTTCACCGTCGACCAGGGCGATCGGCTGCTTGTAATACAGCGCCAGCCACGAGGGGAGCACCTTGCGGTGACGTTCCAGCAGATCGGCGTGGATGCCCAGGTTCGCTCATGATGTCACCTGCTTCCTGCGAAGTTCGTACCCTCGGTCTCCGGCGCGGCCTGACCGTTGGCTACGGTGAACCAATGGGCTGGATCATCCTCATTGTCGTGGCGGCGCTTGTCGTGTTCGGTGCCGGCCTGATCTTCAGCGCACTCCGCTGGCTGCTGATCATCGGGGCCGTTCTGTTGGTAATCGGATTGGTCAGCGGCTGGCGACAGCGCAGCGGCGGTCCACCCACTTCCTGATGATGGGCGGCCGCCCTTTGCTTGGGACCTTGAGGACTCAGTCCCCGGCCTGGACGAGGATGCCGCCCGAGCCGGTGTCAACGGTGATGGTTCGCTCTGCCGACGGGTCGTTGACAGCGCCCTCGTCAGCGTCTCTGACCCAGAGGAGCTGTCCAGACTGACGGCATAGTTGCCTTCGGGAACGGTGACCTCGACGCTGCCCGACCCGGTGGACACCTCGACCACG
>CAVTEU010000005.1:0-46130 GCA_963733905.1 uncultured Actinomycetes bacterium
TCCTCATCGATCCGCAAGGGAACTTCGGCACGGTGGCGATGACCCCCCAGGCGCGATGCAGCTACCCCGAAGCCCGCCTCTCGGAATTGGCCATGCGGTTGCTCGATGGGATCGAAGAGGACACGGTCGACTTCGCCACCAATTATTCCGGAAAGAGGAGCGAGCCGACAGTCCTTCCCGCCCGGTTCCCCAACCTGCTGGTCAACGGCGCACAGGGGATCGCCGTCGGCATGGCCACCAACATCCCCCCGCACAACCTGGGCGAGGTGATCGACGCCTGCATCCACGCCCTGCACCATCCCGACGCCGCCCCCGAGGACTACCTGCAATTCGTCAAGGGCCCGACTTCCCGACCGGGGGATACATCGTCGGGACCGCAGGGGTGCGTCAGGCGTTGCTCACCGGGCGTGGGTCGGTGCGGATGCGGGCGGTGGCCGACGTCCAGGAGATCCGCAAGGGTCGGACCGGGATCGTCATCACCGAGACCCCCTACCAGGTGTCTCACGACCGCGTGATGGTCAAGATCGCCGACCTGGTCAACGACAAGAGGATCGGCGGGATCGCCGACGTGAGGAACGAGTCCTCAGACCGTGTGGGACGAGGCTGGTGATCGAGCTCAAGAAGGACGCCGTACCCCAGGTGGTCCTCAACCAACTATTCAAGAACACCCAGCTCCAGGAGACCTTCGGCGTCAACACGGTGGCGCTGGTCGACGGCATTCCCCGCACCCTCGGCGTGGCCGAGATGATCGGCCACTACCTCGACCACCAGATGGAGGTCATCGAGCGCCGCACCCGCTACCGCCTGGGGAAGGCGAGAGGACAGGGAGCACATCGTCGAGGGCCTCGTCATCGCGGTGGACAACATCGACGAGGTGGTCCGGATCATCCGTTCCTCGTCGGACACGGGCGAGGCCGAACCGGCTCCAGGAGACGTTCGCTTGAGCGAGATCCAGGCCCGTGAGATCCTCGACATGCCGCTACGCCGGCTGACAGCACTCGAGACCGACAAGCTGCGCCAGGAGCTGGCCGAACTCCGCGAGCTGATCGCCGAGCTCGAGGCGGTGCTCGCCGACCCGGCCCGGCGCCGGGCCATCATCGAGTCCGATCTGATCGAGGTGAAGCGGAAGTTCGCCGAGCCGCGCCGCACCCGGATCATCCCCGACGAGGCCGAACTGTCGCTGGAAGACCTCATCGCCGACGACGAGCTGATCGTCACCGTGTCGCAGCCGGGATACATCAAGTCGGTCCCGGCGTCGACCTACGGGTCCAGGGCCGGGGTGGCCGAGGGATCAGGGGCGCCGAGGTGACCGGGGAGGACGTGGTGGCCCACATGGTGCACACCACGGCCCACGCCTATCTCCTCTTCTTCACCAACCGGGGCGGGTCCACCGCGTCAAGGCACACGCCGTCCCCCGCCAGAGCCGGACGGCCCGGGGTGCTTGCCCAGAGCGTCCTTCCGCTCGAGCCGGAGGAGCGGATCGAGGCGATCATCGACACCCGCGACTACGAGACCTCCCGCTTCCTGGTCATGGTGACCCGCAAGGGGATGGGCAAGAAGACGCCGTTCCGGGAGTACGAGTCGCGCAACGCCACCCTGGTGGCGATAAACCTCCAAGACGGCGACGAGTTGGTCGACATCCACACCACCAACGGCGAGAACGACCTCCTCGTCTTCACCCGCGACGGCATGGGGATTCGGTTCTCCGAGGGCGACCTTCGGCCAATGGGACGGGCCACCCAGGGTGTCCGCGCCATCAGGCTCCGCCCCGACGACGAAGTGGTGGCCGCAACCTCCGACGACAAGGGGGACGAGGTGCTGCTGTTGACCACCGCCGGCTACGGGAAGCGGACCCGGATGGACCAGTTCCGCCGTCAGACCCGTGGCGGGTATCGGGGTGAAGGCGATCAAGCTGACCAAGCACCGCGGCCGGCTCATCGCCGCCAAGGCCGTGGAACCCGGCGCCGAGGTCGTGGCGGTTTCCTCGGGTGGTGTGGTGATGAGGACGGCGGTGGACCGGATAAGTCGCCAGAACAGGGACGCCACCGGGGTGAGGGTCATGGCCATGCCCGCCGGCAGCAGTCTGGCGGCGGTGACCCTGGTCGACCCCGAGGTGGAAGAGTGAGCCTGGGAACCAGAGCTGGTCATCGCTTCGTTGTACCGAGGTCCGAAGCCGCGAGTTCGGGTTCGCGGACTGCTCCGGGTAGACTCGGGCGTAGCCGAGGAGGCCATTCCATCCCCATGACGTCGTCGGCGCGGCGTGTCCGCCGCATCATCCGCAAGATCGACCCTTGGACCGTGCTCAAGGTGTCCTTCGTATTCCAGGCAGTCGTCGCCCTGGCCATCGTACTCGGTGCCGTGATCCTCTGGTCGGTGGTGGTCGCCCGCGGCATTCCCCAGGAGATCGATGGACTGCTCCAGCAACTCCGCTCATAAATGAGGGCGAGACGCTCTTTCAGAGCGGTGAGGAGTACTTCCGTCTGGTGGTATTCCTCGCCGTGGTGGGGACGGTGGTGATGACCGGGATCACCACTCTGGCCGCGGTCATGTACAACCTCATCGCCGATGTCGTCGGCGGAGTCGAGGTGGTGGTCCTCGAGGAGACGCTCAACGTCCCGGTTGCGGCCCCTCGCCCGGTACCTCAGCGCCAGTCGGCTCCGGCGGCACCGCCCCACAGCCACGTGCCGCGACCTCGGAGCGACGCGAGTTGGCCGACCTTCCCAGTCAGCAGGGCCGGCGCGTCGGCTGAGCACCATCTCGGGCCTCGCCAGTCATGCGGTGCTGGGAGCAGCCACCACCAGGCCACGCCGGCGGGCCACTTCGATCAGCGCACGCCAGAACCCGGGGCTTCCCATCCACCGGTCTGCGACGGTGGCCATGGCGGCCGCCGCCAGGGTGATACCGCGCAGGAAGTCGGCATGCTCGACCACCGCCCACCCGATCGATCCGTCCGCCGCCATTGGCCTGTCACCGAGAGCCCGATCCAGGGCTCATGTGCACCGGGCGCTCAGCATGTAGTCGCCGGCGGGTGCCCGCTCAGGTCGTTCGGCGGGGGCTGCCAGCAGGGTCCCGACCGGATCGGGGAAGCCGAACCCTGGTGCCCGGCGGTAAGGGGTGATCCCGGCTCGGTCCATGCACTCACCGTGGCCACGCAGCCCGCCACCAGCGAGTCGACGCCAGGGCAGCCAGCAGCCACAACTCCGGTCTGGGTCGATGCCAACGACCGGGATCGGTGAGCCTCGCCAGTCCGGGATCGGCATCGAGCACCAGGACATCCCAACCTCTCCTCGGAGACAACCGGCTGCAGCCGTCCCGCCAGCGGTGTGGGACGGCTGGGTCCCGAGCAAGCCCACCGCCTCGACGCTCGGATCGGCGAGGAGGACGTGGACCGCCCGCCGCCCCACGTCGCTCGGTGGGGCGGACCGCCACCCTCAACTCGGTGCCTCTCCCGTCCAGAGGGTCGACCGGACGCCAACCGTCGTTCCGAGTCGGGGCGGGTGCTGCGCTGCCGGTTCTCCACCGGCCGACGACGACAGCAAGGGTGAGGGCCGCGGCAGCGATCAGCAGTCTTCGCAGGTTCACTCCAGGGAGTGTACGGCTCGGCGGCGCCAGCGCCGCCCGTCGGGTTACGCTGGCGAGTGCCCGGGAGAATCCCGGGCACTCCGGCGGTCCTTCCCACGGGGGAGGGCGCAAGAGCGAAGCCGGTTGGAATCCGGCGCTGTCCCGCAACTGTGATGCCCCAGACCTGGGGACGAGCCAGGCCGCCTGCCGCTGGGGTCCATGACGTGCTCTCGATGGAAGGGCGTGTCGTGCCGGTCACGACATCCAGCCGTCCGACGAGCAAGAGGAGGACGGCGGATGAAGAGATGGCTTCTCGCAATGGCGTCCCTGGCGATGGTGGCGGCGTGCTCGACCGGAGAACCGGCAGCCAGCACCGCGGGCGTCGCAGAGACGACGCCCACGACCTCGGCTGCTGCTACGACCGCGGCGGACCGTCCCGCCGACGACTTCGGCGCCCGCCACGACGGTGGCCGCAGCCGACTTCCCGGTGACGGTGACGGCGGCTGGGCGGCGATGTCGAGATCCAGACGCGCCCCGAGCGCGATCGCCTCGCTCTCCGCCACCCACACCGAGGTTCTGTTCGCGCTTGGGTGCCGGCGACCAGGTGGCGGCGGTGGACATGTTCTCCACCTCGCCTCCGGAGGCGGCCGAGAAGGAGCAGGTCGACGCCTTCGAGCTCAACGTGGAAGCGGTGGCGGCGCTCGAGCCCGATCTGGTGATCCTCGCCTTCGATCCCGGTGATGCCGTAGCCGGCTTCGAGGCGCTCGACATTCCCGTGCTCCTGTTCGACGCCCCGACCGATCTCGACGGTGCCTACTCGCAGTGGGAGGTTCTCGGCGCCGCCACCGGTCGGGTCGCCGAAGCAGCATCGCTGGTGGCGGAGACGAGCACGGCCATCGACCGAGCGGTGGCGGAGGTGCCCGCGCCGGAGCATCCGGTCACCTACTACTACGAACTCGACCCGACGCTGTACACCGCCACCTCGGGGACCTTCATCGGCTCGCTCTTCACCCGATTCGGGATGGAGAACATCGCCGACCCGGCCGATCCCGACGGAACCGGGTTCCCCCAACTGTCGCCCGAGGCGGTGATCGACGCCGATCCCGACCTGATCTACCTGGCCGACACCCAGTGCTGCCAGCAGGAACGCTGCCGCCGGTGGCGGAGCGACCCGGATGGGACACGCTCGGTGCGGTGGAACGGGGCGACATCGTCGAGCTTCCCGACGACGTCGCCTCACGCTGGGGACCGAGCGTGGTCGAGTTGGCCGAGACGATCGCTGCGTCTCTGGAGAGACACCTGGAGCACGTCGCTGAGCGGTGACCCGGCGTTCCGGTGGCGCCCGGGAGGCAGTGGTCCGGCCGGTGCGGCTGCGCTGGCAGGCGCTGGCACTGGCGATGCTGTTGCTCGCCGCCGCCGCGCTTGCCGGGCTGGTGCTGGGACCGGCAGCGCTTCCGCCCGGCGATGTGATCCGCGAGCTTCTCGACGCCCTCCCCTTCGTCGACCTGGAATCGTCGCTCGACGCCAGGCAGACAGCCATCCTCTGGGAGTTGCGGGCCCCTCGCGTGGTCCTGGGCGGTCTGGTGGGCGCCACCCTTGCCATCGCCGGTGCCGCCTACCAGGGTGTCTTCCGCAACCCGTTGGCCGACCCCTACGTGCTCGGGGTTGCCGCCGGGGCTGGTCTTGGCGCCACCGTCGCCCTCGTTGCCGACGCCGAGCCGGGGGTGGTGGCGCCCGCCGCCTTCTTCGGGGCGGTGGTGGCGGTGGTGCTGGCCACCTCGCTCGCCCGGAGCGCCGGTGCCACCCGGACACCGGCAACGCTGATCCTCGCCGGGGTCGCCGTCGCCGCCTTCCTCACCGCGGTGCAGACCTTCCTCCAGCAGCAGCGCTCCGACTCGATCCGCGAGGTCTACTCCTGGATCCTCGGCCGGCTGAGCACCGTCGGCTGGAGCGAGGTGATCGGCAGGTGCTGCCCTACGTGGTTGTCACCGCGCGTCGCAATCGTGGTCGGCCGCCGGCTGCTCGACGTCCTCGCGGTCGGTGACCATGAGGCGGCCACGCTCGGGATCCGCCCCGGACGGGTGCGAGTCGTCATGGTGGTGGCCGCCACGCTGGGGACCGCCGCTGTGGTGGCGGTGAGCGGGCTGATCGGGTTCGTCGGGTTCGTCGTGCCCCACACCGTCCGGCTGCTGGTGGGGACCAGCTACCGGGTCATCGTTCCCCTCAGCCTGGTCCTGGGTGCCGCCTTCCTGATCCTCGCCGATCTGGCTGCCCGGACCGTGGTGGCGCCGGGGGAACTCCCCATCGGTGTCGTCACCGCCTTCATCGGCGCCCCGTTCTTCGCCTCTGGTGCTGTGGGCAGGCCGTGGGGGAGAGTTGTGATCCCGGCGTTGGTCGCCGGCGGGGTGCGTGCCGGTTATGCGCGACCGCGAGGTGCTCCACGGGGTGGACCTCGAGGTGATGGCGGGGGAGTGGGTGGTGGTGATAGGGCCGAATGGTTCGGGAAAGTCCACCCTGCTGCGGGTCATCGCCGGCACCCTCGACGCTAAGGGCGACGTGTCGATCGATGGGTCGGCCGTCGGCGGATTGCCACGGCGGGCAGTGGCCAGGTTGGTTGCGATGGTGCCTCAGATCGCCATCATCCCCTCGGGGATGAGGGTGCTCGACTACGTCCTGTTGGGCCGGACGCCGTACCTGGCGCCGTGGGGCTCGGAGGGAACCGACGATGTCGCACTGGTGGAACGATTGCTCGGGGATCTCGACCTCGACGGGTTCGCCAGCAGAGAGGTGGCGGCGCTCAGCGGTGGCGAGAGGCAGATGGTGGTGCTCGCCAGGGCCCTCGCCCAGGAGGCGCGGGTGCTGCTGCTCGACGAGCCGACCACCGCGCTCGACATCGGCCACCAGCAACAGGTGCTCGAACTGGTCGACCGGCTGCGGCAGGAGCGAGGGATCGCCGTGGTCGGGGCGATGCACGACCTGACCCTGGCCGGCCAGTTCGCCGACCGACTGATGCTGCTCGTCGATGGTGCGGTGGTCGCCGCCGGGAAGCCCGCCGACGTTCTCGATTCCGCGGTCTCACCGAGCATTACCGGGCAAGGGTCGCAGTCATGACCGGCCCCGACGGCGGACCGGTGGTGGTCCCGCTCCGCGGCGGGGGCGAGGCCGCGCCAACTAGCGGCTCGTCAGGTGATCGACCACGTACTCGGCGTCCTCGCCAACGCCGAGGAACAGCGACGACTTCCGTTTGTGGAGCCAGTGGAGCCCGACGAGATACCGCTCAGCCACGTCGGATCAATCGCACCACACCCCGAGAGATCAGGGTCTGCTCCTGGCGATACTCGAACCCGTTCCGGCCGGCGATCGCGCGCCGGCCAGAGTCGGATGGTAAGTGGGCATGCGGCTGGTGGCCCTCATTCAACGAACCGATTCACCTTCCCGACACGACAATGGAGGTGATGACGGATCGGGAATTGATCGCGGCCATCGCCGATGGGGATGTTGGTGCGTTGCGCGAGCTGCATCGGCGTCACGCACCCTGGTTGGCGGCACGTCTCGGGAATCGCTGCGCCGATGCCGGCTATGGTCGAGGAGGCGGTGCAGGACACCTTTGTCGCAGTGTGGCGGGGGGCGCGCTATCGGGGTGAGGGTGAGGTGGGTGCCTGGTTGTGGGGGATCGCCATCCGCAAGATGGTCGACCGTCTGCGACGGAACCCCGCTCCGAGATTGGATCCTCCCGGTGTGGTGAAGTCGGCTGAGGAGGCGGTACTCGCCGGAATCGGCTACGGAGAACTCGGTCCGGCGATGGCGCGGCTCTCGCCCGAGCTGATGGCGGTCGTCCAGGCCCGAATTCTCGACGGGTTGAACACCCGGGAGGCGGCCCAGCTTCTCGGCATACCCAGCGGCACGGTGAAGACCCGGCTGATGCGGGCCAAGCAGATCATGAGGGAGCAGTTGGCATGAGCTGGCATGTCGAAGAGAAGTTGGTTCTCAGCTACCAGGAGGGAGCGGTTGACCGGGTGACCGGGGCATCGCTCGAGGCGCACCTCACCGCTTGCGCTGACTGCCGCGGGCTGGTCAAGGCAGACCCGGCGTGGTTGGAGTCGTCGTGGCGGGGCATCGCCGAGCGGGTGGAGCCGGGCAAGCCCGGACCTTTGGAACGGTTGCTGACGGCCGTCGGGGTACCGCAGCACCATGCCCGTCTGGCTGCCGTGAGCCCGGCATTGCGGGCCTCATACCTGCTGGCGGTGGTGCTGGTCCTCGGGTTCGCAGTCCTCGCCGCCGGCGCCGACCCCGCCGGCCGCACCTACTTGATCTTCCTCTTCGTTGCACCCGTGTTGCCCGTGGCCGGCGTGGCGTTCTCCTATGGGCGCCGGGTCGACCCCGCCCACGAGCTCACTCTGGCCACCCCGATCGACGCACTGCGGCTGCTGCTGTTGCGTGCCGCGAGCGTGCTCGTGGTAGCGGTTGGATTGGGGCTGCTCGCCTGGCCTCTGGTTCCCGACCCGGTCCCTGGGAGTCTCGGTTTGGCTGCTCCCAGCGCTCGCCCTCACCTTGGTGACCTTGGCGTTGGCCAGCCGGATGTGCGGTGGCTTCGGCCGCGGCGCTGGTGGGAGGCGGCTGGTTGTTGGTGGTCCTGCTCGCCTTCAATCGGAGTCTGGACGCCTTCAACGGCACCGCCCAGGCCGTGTACGCCGCCGTCGGCGTGGCCGCGGCGGCGGTGATGCTGAGTAGGCGACATCACTACGACCGGGAAGGAGACCACCGGTGACGGTAAGGCTGAACGACGTCCGCAAGCGCTATGGGAACGTGGTCGCGCTCGACGGCATCGACGTTGTGCTCGACACCGGGATCACCGGGCTGCTCGGTCCCAACGGGGCGGGGAAGACCACGCTGCTCCGCTGCCTGGCCACGTGCTCGCCCCCGACTCGGGCACGATCGAGGTTTCCGGGCTTGACCCCGACCGGCCCGAGGAGCGCACCGAGATCCGGCGCCGCATCGGCTATCTCCCCCAGGAGCCCGGGTTCTACCGCAACTTCACCTGTCTTCGACTTCATCGACTATCTCGCCATCCTCAAGGAGCACGTCGACCGGGAGCAGCGCCACGCCGAGGTGCGCCGCGTGCTCGAGCTCGACCGGGCTCTCCGATCGGGCCACGACCAAGATCCGCAAGCTGTCTGGAGGGATGAGACGGAGGTTGGCGCTATCTCAGGCGCTGCTCGGGTCTCCCGCCTTTCTCATCCTCGACGAGCCAACCGCTGGTCTCGACCCCGAGCAGCGGTTCCGGTTCCGGGAGTTGGTGTCGGTGCTGGCGGAGGACCGCACCGTGCTCCTCTCCACCCACCAAACCGAAGACGTAGCGGCCATCTGCGACCGGGTGATCGTGCTCAACGCCGGCCGGGCTGCGCTTCGACGGCGATCCCGCCGGGTTGAGTGCGGTCGCCGCCGGACGGGTGTGGGTGACGACGGAGCGGCCGGTAGGTGCCCGCATCGCCTGGCGCACCGCCACCGGCGAGTACCGGGCGCTCGGCGACCCTCCAGACGGAGCCCGGCTCATCGAGCCCAGCATCGAGGACGGCTACCTGCTCCTGGTCGGCGCCGCCGCCCTCGGGGAGGAGCCCGAGGCGGCATGACCACAGCTACCACGGCTCCTGCGTCGCTGCAACAGGAGCCTTCGGCCACTCGGTGGTGGGCGCCCTCGCCTGGTTCGAGGGGCGCCACATGCTCACCCATCCGGTGGTCTGGCTGGGAGCGCTCACCGCGGTGGCCTTGTCCATCTCCGCGCTTGTCGAGGAGGCGGCGGTGCTCAACCGGGTCAGCGTCACCCTCGGATACACCGTGTTCCCTATCGCGGTGGCGGTGGCGCTGGTCGCAGGATGGGCGGTTCTACGCACCAGGGGCCGCAGCGACGACCACCCACCGGCGGTGATGCCGGTGCCGATAGGGCAGCGGGTGGGCGGGATCGTGCTCGGCTTGTTATTCCCCGCCGTGGCCACCTTCGCCCTTCAGTTGGCCTTTCTCGCCTGGACGATGACCCGCGACCCGGTCACCTCCCTCGTCTGGCCGGAGCTCTTGGTGGGACCGGCATTCGTGGTCTTCGCCGGGGCGGTCTCCGCGGCCCTGACCCGCTGGTTCCCCCATCCAGTCACCCCGCTGACAGCGGTGCTTCTGCTTGCCATCGTGGAAGCCATGGTCACCTGGCTCGGTTACGACCTCCAAGCGCTGGGCGCGACGATCGGTCCCGCCGCCCTCGCCCCCATCCAATGGGCATATAACGTCATCCCCCAGGAACTCGCCTTCCGCCCTTCGGGGCTACACCTCGGCTATCTCGCCGCGCTGACAGTGGTGGCGGGAGGGGTTGCCTCCATCGGTCGACGCACCCTGCCCTGGGCGCTCGCAACGCTTGGGGTGGTGACAGCGGTTGCGCTGGGTGCGGCCCAACTCGGCCCCATCGACGAGGAGCGACGACTTCAGGCGCTCGGCGCGATGGTTGGCGGCGAGGCCGAACTGACCTGCGAGTCGCAGAACTCGATCAGGTTCTGCGCCATGCCGGGGTACGAAGCGTGGATCGACGATTGGGCGGCGGCGCTGCAACCGTTACTCGAGGTGGCACCACCAGAGTTGGCGGCGGGGATCGAGGTCCGGCAGTACCCCGTGGACCGGGGGTCCATGCAGCTCTGGAACAGCGGGGGCTCCGCCTGGTGGTGGGTCCAGCACGCATCTGAAGACTTCGCTTCCCGGGAAGTGGTACCCGTCGGCCACGAGTGGGGCAGGTGGTCGGTGTCCGATCTCAGGTCGGCCGCAGCAGCGGAGGCCATGGGCTGCGGCGGGGAAGCCGAAGCGAATGTCTGGTGCGAGGGCGAATCACAGAACCTCATCACGGTCTGGCTGCTTCGAGACGACCCCACCTACCGCGGCTACTTCGATGTAGACGCGACAGATATCGAATACGACGCCACCGAGAGCGACGACGACGTGCCGGTCTCCTCCTGCATCGTCTGGGAACTTTGGAATCTTCCCGATGGCGCCGACCGCATCCGTGACAACTGGGCCGTCCTCACCGCGCCCGACACCACCTACGAGGAAGCCGGCGCCATCCTCGGTGTGGATGTCCCCGCCGGTTACGACGCCGACGGCATCCTCCCAGGCGGGTGCCCATGACCTTGACCCGCCGCCTCGCACCTGCCGTCCCGCGGATCCAGTGGCTGGCGGTCGGGGTGATGCTCGCGTTCCTTGGTTGCCAGTTTCGGAAGTGCTCCCCGATTTCGCCTCCCGACACATGTGGCTACGCGGAAGCCTCCTGGTAGCCGCATTGGGGATCTGCTTCGCATTCGACGATCCGGCGGCGCCGACCACGGATCCGGTGCCCTCACCGCTGCGGAAACGGAGAGGGATCCGGGTCGTGTGGGGCCTGCTCCCCTGGTCGCTGGCGGTGGCCGGGCTGCTCATGGTCGGTGCCAGTGGGATGGAGGTGCATTTTGAGCTTCCCGCCGACCCGCAACCCCACCACTTCCCGCTGGGGCGGCTATTGCTCGAGGGCACGACCCTGGCCGTCGCCGGTCTGGCAATTGCGGCTGTGATCGCCAAGTTCTGGGACGACGAGCCAGGGAAGCTGGCAGCTCCGACACTGCTCGTCCTCTACGCCGCGTCGTGGGCGTGCCCGAGCAGTGGGGGCTGTGGGCACTGCCCAGCGACCTCGGGTGGACCACGACCCGCCCCTGGTTGTGGGCGACGTTGCTGCTGGGAGCCCTGGTCACGGTCGTCTTCAGCTGGGACAGCCGCCGAGGTGGGGCGGCCCGGCGTTTGGCGACAGGCAATCCCCGAGGAGGAATCAGGTTCTACAGAGCGACGATGCTCTCGACGACGCAGAGCGGCTCACGCTGGCAATGAATAGGAGCCGACCACGAGCGGGCGGGCCGCCTCCCCAGCCGGATGAATCGACATCAGCGAGGTCGATCAGACGCTCGGCCAGCGACAGTACAGCTGAGCGGCCTTCCATCGACTGATTGACGACCCGTAGGTGCCGACCCGAGCGGGATCCCTATCCGGGCGTCCCGTCGTGCTTCTTCTTGGCGAGCTGCTGTTGTTGCCATTCATACACGCCGGGCAGCCAATCCTTGCCGAACGTGGCTGATGGGCCGATGCGCGGGTCATCGGGAGCATGGCCGTCACGCAAGGCATGCACGTACGCTCGATCCAGTTTGATCCGTGCGCGTACCTGATCAGCTCCGCCGACGGACCCGTGACCGGGGATGAGGACATCAACGTCGTCCGCCACGCCCTCGAGCAGCCGCAGCCCAACGAGGTAGTCCTCAATCGGATTCGCGGCGTCCAGGTCGGGGAACGGAATCAGGATGTCAGAAAGCATGTCGCCGGCGACGAGAACGCCGCTCTCCTCGATCAACAGCGCCGCATGGCCCTGGGCATGCGCCGGATGCTCGATAATCCGGACTTCAGGGCCATCCCAAGGAATCTGTGCCGTTTCGGCAGGCAGACCGGTAATGAGGCCGAACAGGTCCAGCGGTATCTCGTCGGCGATTTCCGGCGGCAACACCTCGGCGACGCGGGCCTTCCAGTCCGCGTTCGACAGCAGATCACGCATATATGCCGCGCAGCGGGCTGTCCCGTAACGGGGCGCTTCGCCAAGTTCGGCGTGCCAGAGCACGTGATCCCAATCAGGATGCGTCGAGAAGCCTGCCGTAACGGGCTGGCCCAACTCGCGAAGGTCGTTCGCGAGGCAGGCCATTTCGTCGCCCGTTATTCCGGGGTCGATGAGCAACACGCCGGCCCGGCCTTGCACGACAACGGCGTTGTTCTGGAGTAACTCGCTCTGGTGGATCAGCACACCATCCGCGACCTGCTTCAGCATGGGACTCCTTCCGCATCGGGGTGGTGAGTGAGCATGCCGAATCCGGGGTTCATCACCTGACATACGGCTGAAGCGGTCCAACTTGAAGGTCCACTTCGGAGATCTCTGAGTGGTCCATTTCTCGGTATTCTGAGGACATGACGGTGGAATGGGCGCTCGGTGGCCCCGACATTCTGCTGACGCTCGACCGCAGTGCCGGTCCGATGAAAATTCAGATCCAAGATCAGTTGCGGGCGGCGATTCGGGAGAAACGGGTCGGCGCCGGAGAGCGCTTGCCGTCGACTCGACGTCTTGCCGAGCTCCTCGGCGTCGCGCGCGGCACCGTCGTCGACGTATATGAGCAGTTGCTGGCCGAAGGCTACGTCGAGTCGGCGGTCGGCTCGGGGACGCGTGTTGCCGCGATGCCGGCCGGATGGCCAGCCGGACAAGCGGCCCGCGACGTCGCGATCCCGGCTTCACCCTCGTCGCACAAACCGGCCGAGGTCGACTTCGAGTACGGCATCCCCGATCTCGGCTCGGTGCCGTTGACCGCCTGGAGTTGGGCGTTGTCGGAGGCGACGAGGACCCTGCCGACTGCCGAGTTGGGTGACGAGGAGCTGGCTGGTTCGAGGCACCTCCGAGAGGTTGTCACTGCCTACCACCGGCGCGTTCGGTCGGGCTGCGCCGTCGCCGAGGACGCTGTCATCGTGTCTGGATTTCGCCAGGGGCTGGGTTTCGTCCTCTCGACGTTGGCACAGTGCGGCATCCAGCAAATCGCGCTGGAAGATCCCGGGCCCCGCGAGCACGACGTCATCGCCCGCCGTGCGGGTCTGGACGCTGTGCCAGTTCCCGTCGACGACCACGGACTGGACGTGGACCGCCTCCGCGAGACCGGGACCCGAGCGGTGCTGTTGACACCGGCTCACCAATGTCCCACCGGTGTCGCGCTCAGCCCGTCGCGGCGACGCGACCTGGTGGCCTGGGCGGACGAGGTCGACGGGGTGATCCTCGAGGACGACTACGACGCCGAGTTCCGATACGACCGTCAGCCGGTCGGCTCACTACAGGGCCTCAACTCGACCCGCGTGATCGCTTTGGGATCGGTCAGCAAGACGCTCGCTCCCGCGATCCGGCTCGGCTGGGTGCTCGCGCCCGCACGGTTCGTGGCGGGAATCGTCGAGGAGAAGAGGCTCAGCAGTCGCGGCGCGCCTGGCCTGGACCAGGAGGCGCTCGCGCTGCTCATGGAGACGGGCCGTTTCGACCGCCACTTGCGACGCGTGCGGGAGGTCTACCGCGCCCGCCGGGACGTCCTCGCAGCCGAGGTCGAACACGCCTTCGGGCCGGGTCGATTGCAGGGGCTGGCAGCCGGGTGTCATGCCCTGCTGCGTCTCCCAGACGGGACATCCGAGCGTGCCGTCGAGGCGAATGCGGCGACCATGGGCGTACGTGTGAACGGGCTCGGCCACTATCGGTTCGTCGCCTCCAGAGCGGAAGTCGAACCCGAGTCACGCCCGCCCGCCCTCGTGCTCGGCTTCGGGAACGTCAGCGAAGCCCAGATCAGCAAGGGCATCCGCAAACTCGCGGAAGCTGTCCGACACCAAACCGAGAGCCAGATCGTTCAAGCCATTTCGGAGCCGGAGTTCTACCCCGTACCTGATTAGCGACAGCTGAGCGAATCCCCTCGTACCACAAGGGGATTTCGAGAGTGGGCCCACGTGGACTTGAACCACGGACCTCATCCTTATCAGGGATGCGCTCTAACCGGGCTGAGCTATGGGCCCCTCCGGGCAGGAATGTTACAGACGTCCCCATGACATCAGACGGGTGCACCGTCTTCGGACTAGCGGAGTTGGATCACGTTGGCGGTGATGAGACGGGCGAGATCGGAAGCGAGGAAAGCGATGATCTCGGCGACCTCTTCTGGTTGGGCGACATGGAAGTGGTCGGCGTCTGCTGCCACGAAGGCCTCGACGGCGGGGGTGACCCATCCCGTGTCGGTGACCGGCGGGTAGACCACGTTGGCGGTGACGCCGTAACCGCCCAATTCAACGCGGCGGACATCGTGTAGTTCACCTGGGCGGCCTTGGCCGCCCCATACGACACCTCCTCGGGGAAGCCAAGAGGGCCGCCGGAGGCCAGTCCGACTATCCGTCCCCACGATGCTCCTCGAGCCACGTGTCTTCTGGCGAACTCGGCGATCAGCAAGGCGGCGGCGCGGGCGTCGACCACGAAAACCCGGTCGAAGCTGGCGGCGCTGACCGGCTGGAGGTTGCGTCCTAGTCGATCGCCGGATTCCGGTGAGAAAGTGTCCGGCACCCATCCGCTGGCGTTGTTGACCAGGATCTCGACCGGACCGAGGAAACGCTCGGCGGCATCAAAGAGGTGAGTGATGCTCGCCTCGTCGCTCAGATCAGCCTCGATCGCCTCGGCCCGCCCTCCGTCGCGCCGGATCTCCTCCACCACGGCAGTGGCGTGCTGCGCCCGACCCACGGCGTACTCGGCGGGGGTGCCCGGGTCCGGATCGTCGTCGAGCCGTAGATAGGTGACGAGGACGCCGGCTCCATGACTCGCCAAAGACCGGGCCGTGGCCGCTCCGATCCCGTGGTTGGCACCGGTCACAAGGGCGACCCGCCCCTCGATCCCGGGGAAACGCTCCGTCCGATCATCCACCCACCCATTCTGGCGTGGCTGGTCCGGAATCCGGGCGTCAGCCACGCAAATCCGATCGAGGGCTTCGGCGGACCTTTCTCCCTGTCAGGATGTCGGTAATGACCGACAGCGACCGCCCGATCACCGCGGAGCCATCGTGAGCGCGCTGGTAACCGGTGGTGGCGGTGCATTGGGCCGAGCCATCGCCCTCCGGCTGGCGACCGACGGACATCCGGTAGCGGTGGTGGATGTCGCTGCCCAGGCTGCAGCGGAAACGGCGGCACTCATCAAGGACGGCGACGGCAAGGCGATCGACTTGGTATGTGACGTGCGCAAGGTGGAGGAGATCAGCTCCGTGTTCGAGCGCGCCGAGGACGAGTTCGGGCCGATCTCGATTCTGGTGAACAACGCCGCGGTTTTCCCGGCGGGTCCTTTCATCGACGTCACCGAGGAGACCTACGACAACACGGAGGCGGTCAACCAGCGCGCCTATTTCTTCGCGGCGCAGGCGGCGGCTCGATCGATGATCCGGAGGGGAGCTGGGTCGATCGTCAACGTCGCCTCCATCGTCTGGCACGGTGGTTGGGCTGACATGTCGCCCTATGTTTCGACCAAGGGGGCGGTCGTGGCGATGACCCGTGCCCTCGCCCGGGAGCTGGGACCATACGGCATCCGGGTCAACGCAGTCGCCCCAGGCGCCTTCCCCACGCCCGCAGAACGACTGCAGCATCCAGACCTCGAGGCCTACCAACGGCTCATCATCGACTCGCAGGCTCTGAAGCGGAGGGGGCGGTCCGAGGAGCTTGCCGCAGTGGTCTCGTTTCTCGCCTCGGAGGAGTCGTCCTTCGTCACCGGACAGACGATCAATGTCGACGGCGGCTGGATCATGAGCTGAGCCAGGCGCTCACTCTGGATCGGCCCTTGCCGATGGCGGCATGCGCTCGTCGCATAGCTGACCTTGGTGTCGGGAGTTGCCTCTTGACAGGAGCGGTGGAGTGTTGCATGATCAATTCGGTCGACCGACCGAAACGCCGGTGTGTCGACCGTAAGGCTCCATAGCTGCGCAGCAGAGCTCGAAGGGAATCTCGAGTTGGCAGACGAGGAGGTACTCGTATGACTCTGTTGCGACCAGATCCGAGCTTTTACCCATCACCACGTATGGCGATGGCGGGGCCGCGGGAAGACTTGGCCTACGTAGTCACCCCCGTACCGGTCGGAGACACCCGACCCGATGCGCTTGCAGTCGTCGATCTCGACGAGTCGTCGCCGACCTACGGGAGCGTCACCGGCGGCGTGGAGATGACCACTCCGGGCGACGAGCTGCACCATTTCGGTTGGAACGCCTGCTCTGCGGCGCTCTGTCCCTATGCCCCTCACCCTCACGTGGAGCGGCGCTATCTGATCATCCCGGGGCTCCGCTCCTCGCGGATCACCATTGTCGACACCAAGCCCGACCCCTTCTACCCGAAGATCGTGGACGTGATCGAACCGGAGAAGGTGATAGGTGTCACCGGGTATTCGCGCCCCCATACCGTCCACTGCGGTCCCGATGCCATCTACATAAGCGCCTTGGGCAACGGTGACGGCGACGGGCCCGGTGGCGTGATGATGTTCGATCACGAGACCTTCCGCCCGCTCGGGCCGTGGGAGATCGACCGTGGCTCGCAGTACCTCCACTACGACGTGTGGTGGCATCTCGGCCAAGACGTCATGGTCACCAGCGAGTGGGGAACGCCCAACATGATCGAGGGCGGGCTAAACCCCGAACTGCTCCTCGGCAAGCAATACGGACATCGCCTCCATGTCTGGGACTTGCGCCGGCGGCGTCACACCCAGGAGATCGACCTGGGCGACGTCAACCAGATCGCCTTGGAGCTCCGCCCGGCGCACGACCCGAGGAAGACCTACGGGTTCGTCAACACGGTGGTCTCGGTGGAGGACCTCACCTCGTCGATCTTCCTGTGGCACCGGGAGAATGGCTCGTTCTCCGCGCAGAAGGTGATCAGCATCCCACCGGAGCCGGCCGACTCCGCTGATCTCCCGGACGCCCTCAAGCCGTTTGGTGCGGTGCCGCCGCTGGTGAGCGACATCGTCCTCTCCCTCGACGATCGGTTCCTTTTCGTGTCGTGCTGGGGGACCGGGGAGCTCAAGGCGTTCGACGTCTCCGACCCGTTCCATCCCAAGGAGACGGGATCGATCCGGATAGGCGGGATCGTGGACCGCGCCGCTCATCCGGTTGACCCCGCCAGGCGACTCAATGGGGGACCGCAGATGGTCGAGGCGAGCCGGGATTGCAAGCGGCTCTACTTCACCAACGGCCTGTACAACACCTGGGACGATCAGTTCTATCCGGATGGGATCGAAGGCTGGATGGTCAAGGCCGACGTCGGAGACGACGGGTCTATTGCTCTTGACCCGAAGTTCTTCGTCGACTTCTCGGGCGACGGGCGTCGGGCCCACCAGATCCGGTTGTCGGGGGGCGATTCTTCCTCCGACTCGTACTGCTTCGCCTGATGGAGCTGGGGGCGGTTGCGGCGCTGGTGGCCCTGGGGGCCTTCCACGGGCTCAATCCGGGGATGGGGTGGCTCTTCGCCGTCGCTCTGGGGCTGCAGGAGGGTGATCGGCGGGCGGTGCTTCGAGCCCTCCCGCCGATAGCCCTCGGCCACGCCGTCGCCGTCCTGGTGGCGCTCGCCGCCTTCTCGGCGCTCCGGACGGTTGTCGAGCCGCGTCAAATTGGCCTGGTTCTCGGGGCCGTGCTCATCGGGTTCGGTGCTTGGAAGCTGATCCGGCGGCGTCATCCCCGCTGGGTGGGGATGCGGGTTCGTCCTCGGGAGCTGGCGCTGTGGAGCTTCATCATGGCCGGCGCGCATGGTGCGGGCCTAATGTTGCTGCCGGTCGTGGCTGCGGTATCGATCCCAGAGGCTCACCCGGTCACCGGTCTGGCCGCAGCGGCAGTGATCCGGGCAAGCCCGAGTGTGACCGCATCCGCCATCCACACTGCGGCGATGCTGTTGGTGATGACGGCGGTGGCGCTCGTGGTTTTCCACTACGGCGTCGGCGTCCTGCGCAAGGCTTGGATCAATCTCGACCTGATGTGGGCGGTGGCGCTGGTGGTGGCGGGGGTGGCGGCTCTGTTCACATGACTAAGCCCGACTCGGTCACCAGATCGGCCCTGATCGAGGCGGCGGAGCAGGTCTTGCACGATGTGGGTTTCGCCGGGCTATCGACCAGACGAGTCGCCGAGACCGCCGGAGTGCCGCTCTCGCAGATCCACTACCACTTCGGCTCGAAGGCGCAGTTGGTGCTCGCTGTGCTTCTCGACCAGAACCGCAAGCTGCTCGAACGCCAGACCGAGATGTACGGGGAGGAGGTCCCCCTGTGGAAGCGGTACGAGCAGGCGTGCGACTTCCTCGAGGATGATCTCGAATCGGGCTATGTCAGGGTCCTCCAGGAGATGACCGCCGCCGGCTGGTCCGATCCGGCGATCGCCGCCGTGGTGCGGGACCAACTCGACGGTTGGTTGCGTCTGCTCAGCGACGTCGCGGATCAGGCGAGCGAGAAATTCGGAGGATTGGGTCCTTTCACTCCGGCCGAGTTGGCCTGGCTGATAGGGCTTGCCTTTCTCGGCGGCGAGACCATGATCCTGCTCGGGTTTCGTCCCGACCAGGTACGGGAGTCGCTTCGCTCGGTGGGGCGGCTCATCCGGCAGTTCGAGGAGGGTGCGGGATGAGAGCTTGCGCCGCCGATCTCGATGGATACGTGGAGCGGGATGGCGTGTCGCTGTTCTTCGAGGTCTTTGGTGAGCACGAGCCCACAGTGCTCCTTCTTCCCGCCTGGTCGATCATCCATTCCCGGCACTGGAAGACTCAGGTCCCCTATCTCGCCCGCCACTTCCGGGTGGTCACCTTCGACGGGCGGGGCAACGGGCGGTCGAGCCGGCCGTCGGGAGCGGACTCCTACCTCGACACAGAGTTCGCCGCTGATGCCCTGGCGGTGCTCGATCACCTCGGGGTAGAGCGCTCGGTCCTCGTCGGTGTTTCCCGGGGCGCCTACTGGGCGCTCCTCCTGGCAGGCCATCATCCTGATCGAGTCCTCGGGATCGTCGCACTGGCTCCATCGGTCTTCGTCGATGATTCTGATGACGACCCCGCTTCGTTCTTCAATCCGCCCGAGGACACCCAAGGCTGGAAGAAGTTCAATCAGCACCACTGGCGCGCCAATCAGCGTGACTTCATCGAGTTCTTCTTCGGCGAGACTTGCCCCGAGCCGCATTCCACCAAGCAGATCGAGGACTGCGTGGGCTGGGGGATGGAGACCACCGCCGAGGTTCTGATCGACACCACGCTCGCCAAGATGCGCCGTGATGGGTCGGAGATAGATGAAATGCTGCGGCGGGTACGATGTCCGGTGCTAGTGGTCCACGGGACAGACGACCGGATCATCCCCGTGACGAGCAGTGAGCGGCTGGCCACAGCCACGGGCGGAAATCTGATCACCCTGGTGGGGGCGGGCCATCTACCTCACGGCCGGCAACCGGTCCAGATCAACCTGCTGATCCGGGAGTTCGTGGATCGGCTCTCCCTCTCAAAGGTGGAGTGGTGATGAGGGCGGTGTACCCCGACCGGGACGGCTACGTCGACCGCGACGGCGTCGAGATCTTCTATGAGGTGTATGGCGAGGGCGCGCCGACGGTACTTCTCCTACCGAGTTCGCCCACCATCCACTCCCGGCAGTGGAAGGGTCAGATCCCGTATCTGTCGCGGCATTTCCGGGTGGTGACCTTCGACGGTCGAGGCAACGGCCGCTCCGGCCGGCCAACCGACCCCGGCTCGTACATCGACGAGGAGTTCGTTGCGGACACGGTGGCGGTGATGGACGAGACCGCCACGGAATCTGCGGTGGCGGTGGTGCTGTGCCACGTTTGGCAGGGGTTCGAACTCGCCGCCGAGCATCCCGAACGCGTGACCGGTGTGGTTGCGATCGCTCCAGGAGTGCCGCTCGGTGACTCCGAGCACAAAATGGCAGCACTGGGATAGGGAGCTAGACGATCCTCAGGAATGGGAGATGTTCAATCGGCGCTTCTGGCAGGAGGGTGGATACCCTGCGTGGGTCGAGTTCTTTTGCAACCAGATCCTCCCCGAACCGCACTCGACCAAGCAGTTGGAGGACGCCATCGAGTGGTTCTCCGAGGGCGATGCCGAGGTGATGGCGATCTGGGAGGACGGGGACGATCCCTGGGTACCTGCCTCCGCCGCCGATGCCGAGAGGCTGTGTGGCCGGGTGGGCTGCCCGGTGCTGGTAGTCCACGGAACGGAGGACCGATGCCAGGCACCGAGCGCGGCCCGGAGACGGCTCGGGTCATGGGGGCGCCAGTTGTGATGCTCGAAGGCTCCGGACACCTGGCCCCGGGTCGCGACCCGGTGGTGGTGAACCGCCTGATCAAGGACTTCGTCGATCGTGTCGGGGGGGTAAGGATGGACACCCACCTTTGGACCAGGGGACTGGACCGCAGAAAGCGGGCGCTCTACCTCTCGTCTCCCATCGGGCTGGGGCACGCCCGGCGCGATGTCGCCATTGCCAAGGAACTGAAGCGCCTCGTCCCTGACCTGGAGATCGATTGGCTGGCGCAACATCCGGTCACCATGGTGCTCGAATCCGAGGGCGAGAGGATCCACCCGGCGTCCGAGCACCTCGCCAATGAGTCCGCCCACGTCGCCTCTGAGGCCACAGGGCATGACCTGCACTGCTTTCAGGCGCTACGGAGCATGGACGAGATCCTGGTGGCCAATTTCATGCTGTTTCAGGAGGTGGTGGAGGAGGGTCTCTACGACCTCGTGATCGGGGACGAAGCCTGGGACGTCGACCATTTCTGGCACGAGAACCCCGAGTTGAAGCGGGGGAGCCATGTGTGGATGACCGACTTCGTCGGGTTCCTCCCCATGCCGGACGGAGGGGAACGCGAGGCCTTCCTCACCGCCGATTACAACGCCGAGATGATCGAGCACATCGAGCGCTTCCCGCGGATCAGGGACCAAGCTGTGTTCGTCGGCAATCCCGACGACATCGTACCCGAGACCTTCGGGCCCGGGCTGCCCAAGATCCGCGATTGGACCGAATCGCACTTCGGGTTCTCCGGATACATCACCGGATTCACCCCTCCGGATGCCAGCAAGCGTGCCGAATGGCGGTCAGAGCTGGGCTATGGGGAGGACGAACTGGTTTGCGTGGTGGCGGTGGGCGGCTCGGGGGTGGGCCGAGCGCTGCTGGAGAAGGTGATCGCCGCCTACCCCGGCGCCAAGGAACGGCTTCCAGAGCTGCGGATGGTGGCTGTGGCCGGGCCGAATATCGCCCCGGAAAGTCTCCCGAGTCGGGATGGGCTCGAGGTGCGCGGCTATGTGGATCGTCTCTACCGGCACCTCGCGGTATGCGATCTGGCGGTGGTGCAGGGAGGGCTGACCACCACCATGGAGCTCGTCGCCGCCCAACGTCCCTTCATCTATTTCCCGCTCCGCAACCACTTCGAGCAGAACTTCCACGTCCGTCACCGGCTCGACCAGTACGGAGCGGGTAGGCGCATGGACTTCTACGAGAGCGATCCCGACGCCATCGCCGCGGCGATTTCCGAGGAGATCGGCAAGCAGGTGCGATATCGGGAGGTGGAGACCGATGGCGCAGCCAAGGCGGCGGCGCTGATCGCGGAACTGCTTTGAGAGCCGGCCTCCCCTGGTGAGGGGGAGGCGCGAGCGGAGCGAGCGGAGGGGGTGACTCAGGGCGAGCTGCGTCAATCACCCTCCCCCAATCCCCTCCCTCACCGGGAGGGGGAGCCAATCCGGGCGAGATGGAGTTCGACCATCTTTCGGATCAGGTCGTAGGGGATCGGCTGGTCGAGGGGGAACTGGGCGGTTCCTTTCCCGCTGCGGTACAGGTCCAATTCAGCCTCGAACGAGGCGTCGCCGGCGGGTAGGGGGTAGATGCTGATGTGGTGCTTCCACCCGGCGAAGTAGATGAGCGGCTGTCCGTTGAGCTTGTACGTGGGGATCTGATAGCTGATGCTCTCCACGGCTTCGGGGGCGGCCTGGCGGATCGTCCTCTGGATTTCACCGAGGATTGCCTGGACATCGTCTGGGAAGGTGGCGATGTAGTCGTCGATCGTGGTGGCGGCCATCGAGTCAGAATACGAGTCCGAGCTTCGACGAGTCTTGCTAGATCCGTTTTGGCGGCACTCAGGGGGGAATGACCGCGTTGCGTGACGCCAAAACCGGATCGCTACTTGAGCGATCCCTCGGTGACGCCAGCCACCACTTGGCGGTGGAAGATCACGTAGACCGCCACCATCGGGAGGGTGATGATGGTCAGCGCCGAGAAGAGCAGCCGGTAGTCGGTCACGTATCGACTGGAGAAGGCGAGCAGCCCGGTGGGGATGGTCTTGAGGGCGTCGTTGGTCACGTAGAGCAGGGCGAGCAGGAACTCGTTCCACGCGCTCAGCGCCGAGAAGATGGCGACGGTGGCAAGACCGGGACGGAGCAGCGGGAGCACCAGGGTGGTGAACATCCGGACGTCGCCGCACCCGTCGACGCGGGCCGCCTCGAAAAGCTCGCGGGGAAGGGTGTCGAGATACACCTTGAGCAGGTAGACCGCCAGCGAGAGCCCCATGGCGGCGTATGGGACGATCAACGCCCACCTGGTGTCCTTGAGGTTGAGCAGTTCGAAAAGAGAGTTCTGGGCGATGAAGTAGGACTGGAGCGGCATCAGGAGCCCGAGTGCGAACAACCCGAGCAGCAGTGCCCGACCCCTGAACTGGAATCGGCTGAAGGCGAAGGCGGCCAGCGCGGCGAAGAGCAGAATGACCAGCACCGCTGTAGTGGTCACGATGACGCTGTTGAGGGCGTATTGGCCGATGTTGCCCACTTCCCACGCCTCTCCCCAGCTGGAGAAATCGATGTCGCCGGGCAGGGCGAGGGGTGCGCTGAAGATCTCGCTGTTGGTCTTGAAGCTCGACCAGGTCATCCAGAGCAGCGGGAAGGCGTAGACGATTGCGAGCACCCCCAACAAAGTGAAGAACACCGGCCGGCTTCCGATCAACCGTCTCACGCCGCCGCCTCGCCGACCCCGGTGTCGCGCCGCCGCAGCCGGACGTAGATCAGGCCGACGGCCAGGACCACCAGCGTCATCACCACCGCCATCGCCGACCCGTATCCGACCTCCTGGTTGCGGAACACGACCTTGACGAGGTAGGTGGTGGGGATCTCCGTCGAGCCGTACGGACCGCCGTTGGTCAGGACGTAGAACAGGTCAAACGCCTGGAATCCGCCGGTAATGCACAGCAGCAAGGCAACCTCGACGACGTTGCGAATCATCGGGACCCGCACCCGCCAGAAGCTCTGGATCTCGCTCGCCCCGTCGATGCGCGCCGCCTCCACCACCTCGTTGGGTATCTGCTTGAAGCCGGCGTAGAAGATCGCCATGTAGAAGCCGGCGAAGACCCACCCCGAGACCACAGACACCGCGGCGAGCGCGGTGTCTGTGTCCCCCAGCCAGACCCTGGTGAGCCCTTCGAGTCCGACCGCCTCCAACCCGGAGTTGATCAGGCCGAAGTCGGGGTTGTAGACGAAGCTCCACAGCACCGCCACCACCACCATCGGGAGCAGGACGGGGATGAAGAAGGCCACGCGGAAGAACCCTGTCCCCCGCGGACGGGCGGTGACGAGACCGGCGAGGAGAAGTCCGACGAACACCTCGAGGACGATCGTCAGCGCGATGTAGATGGCGACGTGGAGGAACGAGGCCCGGAATATGGGGTCGGTGGCGGCCCGCACGTAATTGGCGAAACCGACCGGGTCGAAGGGGCCGAACCCGTTCCAGTCAAAGAAGCTGAAGGCGGCCGTGGCGACGATCGGTCCCAGCACTGCGAAGGTGAACAGCGCCAAGGCAGGCGCCATCAGCAGGTACGGAGTTGCCCGCCGCCGCGGCCGCATCCAGTCTTTCCAGGGTCGCTGCTATTGACCCAGCTTGGCCTGGGCCCCGGTCGCCGCCTCCTCCGGTGTGCGCACCCCACCGAGCACCTCGGCCTCGGCTGCGTACAGAGCGTCGGCCACCTCGAGGTCGTAACCGGTGTCCGGTGGGGCGATCAGCGCCTCCGAGTCCTGCATCAACTCCATCAACGAGAGCAATCGGGGATCGATGTCCTCTCGGTCGAGGGCCCCGGTGGCCAGAGGCGTCCCTCCGGCGTCCACCATCTGCGAGGTGAACTCGGGGGAGGAGAACAAGGTGAGGAAGTCCACCGCGGTGTCGATGTGCTCCGACTGGGCGTTGACAACATTGCCGGTGGCCACTGCGATCACCGAGTCCTGCGTCCCCTCACCGGGCATCTCGGGGAGGTTGAAGTAGTCGAAATTGAGATCGGGAGCCTCTTCGATGGCCCACGACACCAGCCAGCTACCGATCGGGTGCATGGCAGCTTCGCCCTGGAAGAAGAGTTGGGCACCCTCGTTGTCGTCGATGGCGTTGGCGCTCTCGTTCACGATCCCGGTCTCGGAAAGCTGGGCGACGTATCCGAGCGCATCGACGATTTCCGGGGAGTCCATCGGGACCGCCTGGGTCATCATCTGGTCGTACATCTCCTCGCCGATCACCCTTGACACCATGTGCGATGTCCAGTTGCCCGCGGCCCATAGATCCTTGTTGCCGGTGGCTATAGGGATGATCCCGGCGTCCTTGATCGTCTGGGAGACCTCGATCAGCTCGTCCCACGTGGTCGGCGGGGTGAGACCGAGGTCCTCGAAGATGTCGACGTTGTACCACATGACCGTGGTGACGTCGGCGTTGCCAGGAACCATCACCACCTTGCCGTCGATTTCCATACCGTTGTACGCACCGGGCTCGAAGTAG
Source organism: uncultured Actinomycetes bacterium (assembly GCA_963733905.1). Taxonomy (GTDB): domain Bacteria; phylum Actinomycetota; class Acidimicrobiia; order Spongiisociales; family DATADW01; genus DATADW01. The sequence goes on from CAVTEU010000005.1 coordinate 24,944, forward strand.
CTCCCCAGTTCACCGTCCACGGCCTCGGTCAAGTCAGCCACGAAGCCCTCGTCATACCGGCTCTGGAGCCGTGCTCCGGCCCATTCGAAGTACACGTCCGGAGCATCCCCACCGTTGAGCAGGTTGGGGAGTCCGATCGTCTGGTAGAGGTCGTCGTCCTGGAAGTTGAATTCGACCGTGACGTTGGGGTTGGCGTCCTCGAATGCCGCCTTGGCAGCCTCCCATACCGCGATCTGAGCTTCACCGGGCGAGCCCATGGCTACCCGCAGCGTGATGTCCTCGGCGGCCGCTGGCGCCGTGGTTGCGGCGCCTTCGGCGGTCACGCCGGTGCCAGCATCGGTGCCAGCACCCGTCGTTTCGGACCCTCCGGTGGTCCCTCCGCATGCCGCCAACACGAGGGCCAGAGACAACGTCAGCAGAAGGGCAAGGGGGCCGCGCAGACGAGCCAAGAGCCGAGCCTCTTCCAGTCTTGAGATGTGCATCACTCTCATTCCTTTCTGTTGGTCATATCGGCGAGTGTCATCTCGAGGGCATCGCCGAATACTCGGCGGGGATCGGACCTGAGTCGCGCCAGTTCCGCAGCCACTGCCGACGTATCGGCGGCCATATCGGCATCGGCGATGACGGAAACGGCGCCCGCCCCGGCACGGAACTTCTCGAGCCACGGCAACAGCTCCGCTTGGAGCCGCAGGTTCTCGACGTTGTCTCCGAGCAGATGGTCGGCCGCGTTGCGCAGGTCGTCGGCGAAGCCGGCAAGGGCACGCTGCGCTTCGACCCGGTCCCCGTACTCCGACTCGAAGGCGAAGCGGTTGAGGGCTTCGGTCAGGGCTCTGGATTCGGGGTCGGAAAGACAGCTCGCTCTGACGGTGTCGGCGAAGAGGGCCAGCGCCGGTGCGTCGCCGGCACCGCCCACCCGCTCGATGGCCGCCCGCCAACTCGTCTCCGGGTCATAACCGGCAGGGTCCCACAGGTAGTCGGCGATGGTGGAAATTGCGATCTTGGAGGCCTCGGCGTATTCCATGGCGTTGGCCAAGACCCCCACACAGAAGCGGTCGAGGTCGCGGTCGCGGCCCTGATAAGGCCCGATGTGCATCTCGTTGGTCATGGCCGCGTCGTTGACGGGGTAGTTGTCCCAGTAGAGGGGCGGTCGGTGCGTAGCCCGGGTGAAACGGGCCGCCTCGGCGGCTGTGATGGCCGGCGAGCACACCGCCCGGCCCGTCCAGAAGACATCGATCCGGGGGTCGAGTTGATGGGCTAATCGGCTGATGTACTCCTCATCACCATCACCCCAATAGAGGGTCGGACAGACCACCAGCGGTTTCCCGGATCCAGCCAACACCTCGCCGATCCGGTTGGCGGTCTCGGCGTGTGCGGTGGCGAGGTCGGGGAAAGTCTCGATGTCGGCGGGATGCTGTAGCCGGTCGGGTATGTCGTCGAGCAGAAGGGCGAACCTGGCTGCACCCAGACCGACCAGGTCGAGCGCCTTCTCTTCGAGCAGTTCCGAATCCTCGGGGCTGGAGTAGCGCATCGATAGCCCCGGGGAGACCCCGATCACCGGGTCGACATCGAGCGAACGGCAATGCTCGATGAGCCGCTCCAGCCGTTGGCGCCACTCCGCCTCGTGAGGGGTGCGCCAGTGTCTGCGCAGGTAAGGATCGTCCTTTGGGGCGTAGAGGAACGTGTTGAGCCTCTTGCTTGCGGCGAAGCCGATCATGTCGAGCCTCGCCTCATCGTTCCACGGCGGCCCGTAGTACCCCTCGATGACACCCCGCAGGGCGAAGGATGGGCCGTAGAGGCGCTCCTCTGGATCCCACGACCACGACCGGATCCATTCTTCGAGTTCGATCAGAGCCCAGCGGAGGGAACGTGTCCCGCTGACGGTGACCCGAATCGGTTCAGCCGGAGGGCCGCCGCCGAGTACGAAGCTCTCGTCGGTTCGCCGACGGTGGACCGCGTCGTATACGAGTTGGGGCTCATTGGAGAGGATCACCTCGACCGCCAGGCCGGCGGGGGCTTGCTCCGAGGTGAGCCCGATCTGGCCAGCGATCTGGTCGAGACGATCGCGCCCGATTTCCGGGGGGACCGAGAGCCAGTGAACGGAGGTGGTCACAACGCCCTCACCCGCTCCCGGTAGCGGGCAGCCAACTCCAAGTTGACGGCGATACCCCCTGACAGGTTGCTGCTGGTGAACAGATCGACGGCGACTCCTTGGCTGGTCAGTATCTCCACGGACTCGGCCACGATGGCGTTAACGATGGCCGCACCCGCGACGGTCGAGGTGGGGCCAACCTGCGACCCGACTCCCTCGATTGTGATGCTGGCATCGCCCGCCGCACCGTGATTGTCGATCACTACGTCGGCCAGGTCCACTAGCCCTCCCCCATCCCCCTCCGACGCCGACCTGTGGGCATGCGCCATGCTGACAATGGCAACGACGCCTGCCCGGGCCGAGATGGCGCGCCCTGCCATTTCGTCGCACGCCGCATTGCCACCGGAGTTGGAGGCGACGATCAGCGTATCTCCCGGCCGGATCGGTATGTCTTCGACGAGTTCGCCGATGATCCCTTTCCGCCGTTCCAACTCGGTGCTCCGCTCGGCGCCGGTATGGAGCATCAGCGAGTCGACCAGGATTGGATTCACTGCTGCCAGACCACCGGCCCGGTAGAACAGCTCCTCAGCAAGCATGTGGGAGTGGCCGGTCCCAAACGCATGGACCAGCCCACCTTGGGCGACGGTCTCGGCGACCATCTCGGCAGCCCTGCGGATCGCCGGCCATTGGTCGTCGGCAATGGCGGCGAGGACCGCCATCGCTGCGGTGAGATAGCGTTGCCCGGCGGCGCGGCTCACGGTGCGGCCCCCACCATGGTGAGCAGCGCTCCGTAGAGACCTGGTTCGCCCGACTCCGCCAGGCGCGAGGCGCCATCGAGACCCGTGCCTTTGGCGCCGGTCACTTCGACCGAACGATGTCGGGCGAGAATCCCGGCGGTCACCAGAGCGGAGAAGTCTTCGTTCTCGACAAGAAGTCGGCCGCCGAGGGCGACCAACCCGCTGCCAAGTGAGGCGACTGCGGCACATGCCGTATTGGCCAGACGATCGGCAGCATCGGCGACAATCCTCTCCGCGATGCGATCCCCCGCCGCCGCCTCGGCGAGCACCGAGGGGGCGAACTGGGCGATCGTGTCCACCGGCCTGGGCAATCGGTGGAGACGAGACGCCAACCCGCTGAGCGTGCCGAGCAGATGGGCCGCTTCTCGAGTGAGCGTGGTGGCCGGTCCTCGTCCCTCCTCGGCAGCCAGGGCGCTGCGTATCCCGTGGCTCCCCAACCAGAAGGCGCCACCTTCGTCACCAACCAGATAGCCCGCTCCATCGAAGGTCCGGGCATTTCCTTTGTCATCTAGCGCCAGACACCCCACGCCGGTCCCGACCGAGAGGACGACCCCAGCGGCGCCGTCGAGGGCGCCGGCGTGAGCAATAACCTCGTCACCGCTCACCCAAACCTCTTGGGCGCCGGTCACCTCGGCGATCCGGCGGGCGAGATGGCGACGCCCTTCGGTGAGGTCGGAGACGGTGGTGAGCCCGGCAACCAGTCGGGCGGGTCGATCCGGGCGTTCGTCCCAGAGACGGGCGATTGCAGCGAGCACCGCGGCATCGGCGTTCTGCTCGAGGTGGCTCACCCCTGGCGCTACCGACACGGAGCCCTCGCCCGAAACCCGCATTCGGATCTGCGACTGCCCCCCATCGATCCCGACGGTGACGCTCATGACACCCTCGGCATCTCCGCGGTGAAAGCATTGGGGGTCAGCACCACATGGAGTTGGTAGAGGTCGCCGCGATAGAAGCACGTGGCCGCCATCACCGGTCGGCGGCGGTTGTCGAGGTAGTCCATTTCGATCCGCAGACAGGGCATGTTGGGCTCGATCCCGAGTGCTGCCGCCGTCGCCTGGTCGACGTTCGCCGCGCCGATGGTGCTCGAGGCCTCGCCGAGTGCGATGCCGAACTTGTCGGCGAGCGTTTCGAAGAGCGAGCCGGCCAGGTCATCTCGGGCGATGGCGGGGACTACGTCGGCCGGCATCCAGGTGGTCTCGACTGCGATGGGATTGTCGTCGGCGAGACGCAGTCGGGTGAACCGGACCACTTCCTCAGCGGGTGACATAGCCAAGCGATCCGCACTCTCGGGTCCCGCAGGACCGACTTGGAAGTCGAGGACCCGGGCGCTGGGGGACAGGCCCCTCCTCCTCATGTCGGCTGTGAACGAGGACAACCCGAGCGTCTTGGCATAGGGCATCTGGGCGACGTAGGTGCCCGCCCCGCGCCGCCGCTCCAGCCACCCCTCGGCGGCGGCGGTTTCGATCGCCTTGCGCGCCGTCATCCGCGCCACCCCCCAGCGGACCGCGAGATCGCGTTCGCTCGGGATTCGGTCCCCGAACTCGAGTCCGGCCACCATGTGGCGGAGACGCTGGACGGCTTCTTCGCTTTTGATCAAGCATCAGACTATACCGCTTTGGTCTACCACCCGAGCGATAGAGCGGCCAGTTCCTGCGGACAAATGACATTGATTGGTATAGTCGCGATATACACCTCGACGAGGATCCATGGAGCCGCAGATTCGGGAAGTCGTCGTTTCCGACATCGATGCCCTCTACGAGGTCTGTCTCCGTACCGGCGACTCCGGCAGCGATGCAAGCGCCTTGTACAAGGACACCCGACTGCTCGGAGAGGTCTACGTCGGCCCATACGTGATGTTGGAAGGTGCAATCGGGCTCACCGCTGTCGACGAGGTCGGTCCCGGTGGGTACGCCCTCGCCGCCATCGATACCCGCAGGTTCGAGGCGCTGTGCGAATCCGAATGGTGGCCCGCGCTGCGTGTCCGCCATCCCGATCCCGGCCCCGACCCTGCGAACCTCGACGAGGAGGTCGCCGCCCTGATCCACCGTCCGCCCCGGGCGCCGAGCATGGTTGTGGACGAATACCCCGCGCACCTCCACATCGATCTGCTCCCCCGTCTCCAGGGCAGAGGGATCGGACGCCTGCTGATGGAGCGGTTGCTCGCTGCGCTCGCCGAGCGGGAGGCACCAGCGGTCCATCTCGAGGTGGCGCCGAACAACCGGCGGGCCATGGGTTTCTACCAACACCTCGGTTTCGAACGACTCACCCGCCGTCGAGGCGGTTTGTTCATGGGGATTCGTCTGTAGGTTGTCGAGCCACCCCACCGGGTATGAACAATGCAGGTCGACCAAGGAGATGAGATGGACTTCAACAGCATCCTCATCGGGTCCGAGGACCCGAAGCGGCTCATCGAGTACTACACGAAGCTGTTTGGCGCGCCGATCTGGGAGGGTGACTTCACTGGGTGGCAACTCGGGAGCGGATGGATAACGGTGGGACCCCACGATCAGGTCAAGGGTCGCAACGCCCATCCGGGAAGGATCATCTGGAACATCGAGACCGCCGATGTGAGGGGCGAGTTCGATCGGCTCAAGACTGCCGGTGGCGCTGTCGTCCAGGAGCCATACGAACCTGGGGAGGGAATGCTGATCGCCACCTTTGCCGACCCCGACGACAATTACTTCCAGTTGATGAGCCCGATGACCGAGGTGACCCCTTCGGAGCAGCCTGCCTAGAACTTGCGAGCCTGGGGCAACCAGTCCCAGGAGTCCTGGAAGAACAAACAGAAGGGGTGCCCCGCCGGGTCGAGCATCACCCGGACGTCGTCCTGTGGCTGGTGTTCCGCCTGGACGGCTCCTGCCTCCACCGCTAGCGCCACGGCGGCCTCGAGATCGTCCACCGCGATGTCGAGGTGGCTCATCATCTGTTGGTCGCCGGTGGACGCCGGCCAAACCGGGCGAACGTAGATCGACTCCTGTTGGAAGGAGAGCCCGGCACCGCCGTAGGGCGACCTGAGCGTCACCCAGTCGGGTTCGGACTGACCGATCGCCCATCCCAACAGCCGTTGATAGAACTCGGCCAGTGCATGTGGATCCGGGGAATCGAGCACGGTCGCCGAGACCTCGATGCGGGGACGGGTGCTCACCGCTTCACGATATCCGCGCCTCGAGGCGGACCAGCAGGGGGGCGTGGTCGGATGGCTTTGTCCCCGGGACGGTGCTCACTTTCCGGTATGCCCTCTCGACGGTGGCGGCCTCCAACCGTCCGGCCAGGTGCGTGCTCACCAGGGCGTGGTCGATTCGTAGACCATATCCCTTGGGGAAATGCCCGGCGCGGTAGTCCCACCAGGTGAACCCGGGTGCTTCGGGGTTGAGGTGTCGGAAGGCGTCGGTATAGCCGGTGTCGCGCACCGCCGACCATCGAGAACGCTCCTCCGGTGTGATGTGGGTGGCGCCGTGAACCTGGGTCGGATCCCAGACATCGAGGTCGCTCGGGCACACGTTGAAATCTCCTGCCACGATCGACGGCCCCGGGGCCAGTGTCTTTGCCCGGTCGGCCAGCGCCTCGAGAAACCGCAGCTTGGCGGCGAACTCGTCGGTGCCAACCATCCGGCCGTTTGGCACATAGACACTGGCAAACCGGACGTCGCCGACCGTTGCCTCCATCCATCGGGCCTGGGTCGGATCGGGCTCTCCCGGGAGGCCCACGTCTATGTCGGCGATGCTCAAATCGCTGCGGGCGAGTATCGCCACGCCCGCCCAGCGGCCCGCCGAATGGTCGGCCGCCACATACCCAGCGGCCTGGAGCGGTAGGTGGGGAAATCCCTCCGGTGTGGACTTCGTTTCCTGGATCAACGCAACGTCGGGCTTGTGCAACTCGAGCAGCGAGATGAGGCGAGGCAGCCGGGTGATCAGCGAATTGACGTTGTACGTCGCGACGAGCACGGGTTGGCGAGCCTACCGGCGCGCGCTTGCCCGGCGGCAGGGAGTAGTTGCGAACCCGCTCGGCGCGATCGACTGCCGGCGATGAGAATCCAGGCTGTCCCCGGTCAGGACAGATATCGATGAGGAGGATCCATGGCCGCTGGCATCCGGTTTCGCACGACGATCGTTCAATCCGGGAAGAACACCACCGGCATCGAGGTGCCCCCTGAGGTGGTCGAGGCGCTCGGAGCAGGAAAGCGGCCCAAGGTGAGGGTGACGATCGGGGAGTACAGCTACCGCAGCAGTATCGCAATGATGGGTGGGGTGCCGATGGTGTCGTTGAGCGCCGAGAACCGGGCGGGTGCCGGTGTCGCCGGTGGTGACGATGTCGAGGTGGAGATCGCTCTGGACCTGGAGAAGCGGGTCGTGACTGTTCCCCTCGATCTTGCCGCGGCGATGGATGCCGTTCCCCCGGCGCGTGCCACCTTCGAGAGCCTGTCGTACAGCAACCAGAGTTGGCACGTGCTCCAGGTGGAAGGTGCCAAGACAGACGAGACACGACAGCGACGCATCGCCAAATCCGTTGAGACGCTCGCCGCCGGCCGGCCACGCTGACCCCGCAGGCTTCAGCGCCAGCGGGCGGGCATGTTGAAGAACGAGCCAAGTTGGGACGAACTCCTGAGCCTGGACCGCTCCGAGCCGGTGCACCACGTCTACCGGGGAGGAAAGCGGGTCGCCCCAGAGTGCCTGACCATGCATCCGTCTGTTCGTGATCGTGACTTCGTCCACGTCGATCCACCGTATCGCCGTCACCCGACGGGTTCCATGCGACCTTCCCGCCATCGGATCACCGAGAGGCCGTGCCCGATCTGGAGCCCGTCAGCATCCACCTGGAAGCGGCCGAGCATCGTGGTCGGTGACCAATCTGTGAGGTCATCCAACGATGCAGAGGCCGCCAGATATCCGGTGGCGGCGGCTTGGGCGGCGACGTAGCTGGGTGTCGTTCGGTAACGCCTGCGGTAGACCTCTTGAAACTCCGTACCGGAAGGGCCGACCTCGGGCTGTCGGGGCGTCGGCAACCACTGGACCGGTCCGAGCACCCCCTCGGCGGCAGCCCCGGCGGCTTCCAGGAAGGAGGGTATCCCTGCGGCCACACAACCGACGAGACGCGACCTCGCAGACCGGATGACCGCCACGTCTTCATCGAACCGCCCCACCGCCAACATGGCACTCTCGGGCGACAACGATGCCGGATCCCAGGAATCGATAGGTGCGACCTGGATTTCGAGCGACGACCGATGGGCATGCCGAATCGCTCCGCCGGCGACCGATTCGGCGAATCGCCCACGCCCCTGCACCACGGTGAGAGATCCGCATCCGATCTCCACGGCCAGGTCGACCAACGGGGCGAAGTAGCCCGAAGCGGGCGCCGCCACCATGGGCGCCCACGGACGAGCCAGGTCGTCTGCCGAGCCACCGTGGTTCCACATGACGGCCTCACCACCCACCACCCGGAGCACTCGTCTTACCTGACCGCTCCCGTACGGTCCAAGGAGCAGAAGGTCCCCACCGAGCCGGTCACCGTACGCAGCCTCCGGTGAACCCCTGGTGTCCACCACTTCGAGATCGGCCCCCTGGTCCCCGCTCCACAACTCCAATCCGCGGCGCGCCTCTTCACTCTGCATCGCCAACGTCCCGGTGAGGTCCAACCCAACGAAGGCGCGTCTCCGAACCACGCCCCCCATTCTCTACCCGATAGGCCCTACCGAACGGTTCACTCCCAACGGTGCGAAAGCCACCGGATTGGCCGCCGTCTGCCGTCTGCCGTCTGCCGTCTCAATCCGACGGCTCCATCCAGCGAAGTCTGACGAAGCTGACCCTCACCGCGCTTTCGGTTCGAACTGCGACCATCAGTACGGACTGGCAACTCGGGCATCGCAGCACCACACCCGGCGCCTCGGTGAAGGCGAGGACCGCCCCAAGAGGATTGATGGCGCCGCACCCGTCGCAGCACCCTCGGGCGGAGGTCATTTCGCGACCGAACACCTCGATGAGAAGCCCGCCGATGGCGTTGCCGTCGAGGTGGCGGTCGTCACTCATGGGGTACCTCCTGAGGGCCCGAAACGCTCGGTCTTGACCCTTCCCGGATCGTGGCCGAGGTCGGTCAAAGCCGTGGCTACCGCTTCGACCAGGCCGGTGGGTCCGCAGACGAAGCACAGGGGATCGTCGGACGGTGGCCAGGCGACCTTGGACAGAAGCTCTTTGTCGATGCGCCCACGATGGCCGGTCCACTCCGGCGGTTGAGACCGGGTCAGGGTGTGAACCACATCGACTCCCGGCATCGATGCGACCGTCTCTAGTTCTTCGCGGTAGATCACGTCATCCCAACTGCGCGAGGACAACAGCATCCGCACCGGGACCTCGCGCCCCGAGCGCACCCTCGAGCGGACCATGGCCATCAGCGGCACCAGACCGCTGCCCCCTGCCACGAGCAGCAAAGGCCCGCCCTGATCGGGCTCCCATACGAAATAGCCGCCGATCGGTCCGCGTAGCTCGATCTGGTCACCAACCACCAATTCCTCGACGAGGTAGGGCGAGACCTCGCCATCTGCGATGAGCTCGACCGTGATCGTGATCCGCTCCCCGTCGGCAGGGGTTGCGATCGAGTAACTCCGTTGTGCCTGGTAGCCGTCTTCGGCGGTCAACCGGATGTCGAGGTGCTGGCCGGGGAGGTGGCCCTCCCATCCCGGGCAGCGAAGCCCGATGCTCCTCACCTTGGCCGTCTCGTCCACCAGGTCGGCCACTTCGGCGAGTTGCCAGCTCAGTCGCCGGCGTAACGCTGTTCCCGCCATGGGTCACCGTATTCGTGATAGCCGTATGACTCCCAGAACCCGCGTCGGTCGGTGTCGCTCAGCTCGATGGCGGTCACCCATTTGGCGCTCTTCCAGAAGTACAGGTGGGGGACGAGCAGGCGTGCCGGGCCGCCGTGCTCGGAGGCGAGCGGCTGGCCATCGAAGCTGTATACGACCCAAGCCTTCCCCTCGATCAGGTCGGCGACGGGAAGGTTGGTGGTGTACCCGCCATAGGAGTGGATCAGGGCGAACGCCGCTTCGGGCTTCCTATAGGCGAGCAATGTGTCGAGCGACACACCCTGCCACGTCGTATCGAGCTTCGACCACTTGGTGACACAGTGGATGTCGGCGGTCACCTCTTCCTCCGATAGAGATCGGAACTCCTCCCAGCTCCACGACTGCGGCGGATCGACCAATCCGCTCACCGAAAGTGTCCATTGATCGAGTGGGACGCGGGGAGTTGGGCCGGCGGAGAGCACCGGGAAGTCCTTCGTCACGTATTGACCCGGGGGTACTCGCCCCTCCGGCGCCTCGGAGCGCCGCCGTCCTTTGAATCCTCTGCTTATGAAGCTCAAGACCCGCTCCCGGCTTCGTTTGGAAGGCGATGGTCGCCCCTCGGAGGCAACCTACATGTCGGTGACTCGGTGGGAAGACAGAAGAAGGAGCGCCAGGCTTCTTGACTTGATGTCAATCGGTTGTGACGCCCGGCCACTGGTTCCTGATGTCTACCCTCCGGCCGTATCCCGATGGCGTCGGCCGTGATCGGTCCGATCTAAGGGGACCCGGCCGTGCCCCGGATTGGGGGACCGATGAAGTCATCCGCTCCCTCGCTGCGCCTTCGGTTGCTCGGCGCGGTGACTGCGGAGTCCAATGGAGAGCGCCTCGAGGGGCTGGGTGCCCCCAGGGTCCAGCTTCTCTTGGCTCGGCTGTCGGTGTCCGACGAAACACCGCTCGACCGGGGAAGGCTCGCCTACGAGCTCTGGCCCGACACCAACGATGCACAGGCCCGGACCAACTTGCGCCATCTCCTCCATCAACTGCGATCGGGACTTCCCGGTGGCGACGAACTGATAGATGCAACGGGGCAGACCATTCGGTGGCGCTCAGGTGCAGTAGCGACAGATGTAGCCGCTTTCGCCAAGGCTTACGAACAGGGTGATCTCGACCGAGCCGCTCACAGCTACGGGGGAGATCTGCTCCCCGGCAGCTACGACGAATGGGTATTGGCCGAGCGCGACCGGATGCGCGCCTTGGCGGTGGAAGCGCGGAGGGTGCTCGCTGAGAATTCAGCCACGGCCGGCGATCATGCGGCGTCTGCCACGCATGCCAGGGAGCTCATCAGGCTCGACGAGCTGAACGAAGCTGGGCATTTGTTGCTGATGGAGGCGCATGCAGCTCGTGGACAGCGGGCCGAGGCGCTCCGCGTCTACCACGCTTCCCGGCAGGTGCTAGAGCGCGAGCTGGGCGTCGAGCCCGGTGAGGAGCTGCAGCGCGCCTACGACCGGATCCGAAGCGACCGGCGGGCCGGATCCTCTCCCTCTCCGAGTCCAACGGCTTCGAGGTCGCCCTTCGTGGGGCGAGCCGTCGAGTTCGAGCGAAGCCGGTCATCTTGGGAGTCGGCTCTCGACGGAAATTCCCCCCTGTTATTGGTCAGCGGTGAGGCCGGGATCGGGAAGACCCGCCTGGTCGAGGAGCTGGCACATTCGTGTGCCGATGCCGGCGCCATGGTGGTCCGTGCTCGCGGATACCAGGCGACCGGTCGACTCCCCTGGGCACCGATCGTCGAGTGGCTCCGCAGCGATCCGATACGGGAGCGAATAAGCGATCTGCCCGAGGTGTGGCGCATCGAGCTCGCCCGTCTGCTCCCCGAGTTGGTCGAGGCGGACCCCACCCTGCCGAGACCGCTGCCGCTTGTCGACGAAGCCCAACGGCGGCTCCTGCTGGACGCGGTAACCCGGGCGATCCTCTGGGGAGACGAGCCGAGGTTGCTGGTGATAGATGACCTGCAGTGGTGTGATGCCGACACGATCGAGGCGGTGGGCTACTTGCTTCGTGGTGCGGCCGAGGCACCCATGCTCGTCGCCGGCACGATGAGGGCGGAGGAGGCGGCCGATAACGAACCGCTCACGGCGCTGCGCTCCGCCCTTGTCCACCAGCAGAGGATCGTCGAAGTGACCCTCATCCCGCTCGACGAGACCGCCACAGCCGAGCTGGCGCAGGGCCTTTCGGCGCGCCAACTCGACCCGGCGACCCTGGCCCAGCTCTACGCCAACACCGATGGCAACCCGCTGTTTGTGATCGAGAGCGTCCGAGCCGGGGTGGGCGACGATTGCGGACAGGTTCTCACCCCCACGATCCGCAGCGTCATCCAACAGCGGCTCGCCCAGCTCTCGCCAAGTGCACGCCGGCTTGCCGACATGGCGGCCGTGGTGGGGACGGGGTTCACCCTCGATCTCTTGGCAGCAGCAAGCGAGATCTCGGAGGAGGACCTGGTGGCGGATCTCGACGAGCTGTGGCTGCGCCGGATAGTGCGCGAGCTCGGATTCGGATACGACTTCAGCCACGATCGAATCAGGGAAGTGGTCGCCGAAGCCATTCCTCCGGCGCGCCGCCGACAGCTGCATCGCTCGGCGGCGGCGGGACTGGTCGAGCTCTACGGCAGTCAACTCGGAGCCGTGAGCTCGCAGCTGGCGGTCCACTACGAGGAAGCGGGTCTCGTGACCGAGGCGGTCGAGGCCCATCAACGAGCGGCCGACCACGCCCTCCAGCTGTACTCGCTCGGCGATGCCATGACGTCATTGCGCTTCGGTCTCGCCCTCCTCGAGCATCTTCCACCTGGCGACGGCCGCGACCGCATCGAGTTGGATCTGCGAACCACATTGGCCGCGGCCATGGCGGCGAGCGTCGGCTACGCCTCCCAGGCGGCCGAACAGCAGTACCAGCGGGCGGCAGACCTCTCTATCAAGCTGGGGTTGCCTGTCAGCTCCCCGGTCCTACGTGGATTGGGTCTCAACGCGGTGGTGACTTCCAGATTCCAGCGAGCCGACGCCCATGCCAAGGAGCTGCTGCAGCGGGCCAACGAGCCCATCGCGGTGACCGAAGGTCACTATCTACTCGGCGTCAGCGCATTCTGGCAGGGAGACCTGGCTGGAGCGAGGCGCAGTCTGAACGACGCCATCGAGACGTACCGGCCGGAGCTCGGTCCCGAACACCTCGCCAGGTATGCCCAGGACCCGAAGGCGATCTGCCTGGTGCGGCTCGCTGCGACCGAGTGGTGGACCGGTGAACTGGGCAAAGCACGGGAACTGGCGGCAGAGGCGCGCCGCTTCGCCGAGTCGCTCGACCATCCCAACACGCTTGGCTACGTGATCAATTGGATGGGATTGCTCGCCGTCGAGGCGGGCGATCGCGACGGGTTGGCCGCTGTCGTCGATGACCTATCCGAGCTCCTGTCGGGCCGCCAGCTCTGGTATCCCGAGACCGGCCGGATCTTGTACCAGCGTTGGCTCGATGTGATCGATGGCAAGCCGGGGGGAGTTGAAGGAGTTAGAGCGTCTGCAGACATGTGGCTCTCCGACAACGTGATATCGCACCTCTCCTACATCCTCTGTTTGGTGGCTCGCGGCGGGTTGCTCACCGGGAAAGTTGCGGTTGCTCGGGCGGCCGTGGCCGAGGCTAAGAAGCGGAGCGCCGAGCATGGACCGGACTTCATGGAGCCCGAGCTGTGGCGACTCGAGGGGGAGATCGCCGCGATAGAGGGGGATACCGAGCAAGCAGGTGCCAGCTTCGCCCGCGGTGTCGACCTGGCCCGGCGGCAGGGTGCGACTTGGCTCGAGCTGAAGCTCTCAGGGAGCATCGAACGATTCGGGACCGACCCGGATAGCCGTGAGCACCTGGCCGCCGTTCTGGCGCGGATCGACCAGTACGAAGACGTTCCCTATGTGCGCCGGTTGGCCGATCTGGTCGGGTAGAGGCGACGACGCTCCTGGAACGGCGCTGGAACGGGTCAAGCCGCACTCTTCCGGCAACGAGAGAGGAGAACCGATGTCGATCGAGGAACTTCGGGGGCGCGTTCGCGGAGAGGTGATCGAGCCCGCTGACGACGGCTACGAGCAGCACCGCAAGGTGCGAAACGCAATGCACGACCGGCGACCTGCGTCAATCGTGCGCTGTGTGGATGCCGCTGACGTCATTGCTGGACTGGACTACGCCAGGTCTGCGGGTCTCGAGGTGGCGGTGAGGGGCGGCGGTCACAGTGTGCCCGGCTTCGGCACCTGGGACGATGCGGTCGTGATCGACCTCTCGCCGATGCGAGGTGTGCGGGTCGATCCCGCCGATCGGACCGCCCGGGTCGGCGGCGGCGCCACCTGGGGGGATTTCGACCACGCAACCCACGCCTTTGGTCTGGCGACCACCGGGGGGATCATCTCCACCACGGGTGTCGGCGGGCTGACGCTGGGTGGAGGGATCGGGCATCTGGCAAGGGCGCACGGCCTGTCGTGCGACAACCTGATCTGTGCCGATGTGATCACCGCCGACGGGCGTCAGGTCACGGCCAGCGACTACCAGCATGAGGATCTCTTCTGGGCACTCCGTGGCGGTGGCGGCAACTTCGGAGTGGTCACCGCGCTCGAGTTCCGACTTCACGATGTCTCGACGATCGTCGGTGGTCCGCTGTTCTACGAGCCGGACGATGCCGCCGCGGTGCTCGATTTCTACCGCCGTTTCGTGGACCAGGCGCCCGAGGAATTGGGCATCTTCTTCGGCTGGCAGATCGCCCCACCTCTCCCCTTTGTCCCCGAGGACCGGGTCGGCGATCTCTTCTGCGCCCTGGTGGTCTGCTGGTCGGGACCTGCAGACGAAGGCGAAAAAGTGCTCGCCCCGGTCTACGAGGTGGCACCGGTCGTGGCGGAGCACGTTGGTCCCATGCCATACCCGGCGCTCAATGGCGCCTTCGATGGGCTCTTCCCACCAGACCTTTACCACTACTGGAAGACCGACTTCGTCACCGAGATCAGCGACGAGGCGATCGCCGCACACGTCGAGCACGGCAAGAAGACGCCATACGTGAGCTCGACGATGCACATCTACCCGATCAACGGAGCAGTGCAACGGATCGGGTCGGCGGACACCGCTTTCGCCCAGCGGGACAAGAACTTCGCCGCCGTCATCGTCGGAGCCTGGCCCGACCCCGCCGACACCGAGGCCAACACGGAATGGGTACAGGACTACTACGCCGCCATCCACCCCTACTCGGGGACCGATGCCGGGTACGTCAACTTCATGTCGGGGGACGATGGTTACAAGTTGGCGGCCACCTATGGCGAGAACATGGATCGGCTAACAGAGGTCAAGGCCACGTACGACCCGGACAACGTGTTCCACATCAACCAGAACATCGCACCAAAGTCGACGAGTCAGACCAGGGAGTCGGCGGGAGTGGGGCAGTGATCACACGCCACACCCCAATTTCGCTCAGACCCTGAGGGGGGAGGGAGCGGGCGGTCGACCGGCCCGACGGCAACCCCGGTTGTTGTCAGCGGGTCGGATCGACCGCCTCGATCCTCTGGACCTGAGGCAGGACCTCATTGGCGAGAAGGTCAATGCAGCAACTGGCGTGCCCCGACCTCGGTGAGCGTATGCCGCGCTCGGAGAGCTCCCAATGGAGGTCGGGAAGGTCAGGCAGCGCCCGGCGTTACCAGGTGCGGTGGAGACGATGGGACTCGAACCCACGACCCCCTGCTTGCAAAGCAGGTGCTCTTCCAGCTGAGCTACGTCCCCGATGGGGTCTCAGTATCCCACCCTCCCGGGAACCGGCACACATCAAGTCGCCAAGGCGGACGTAGTCGCGCGCCGCACGAGCGCCTGTAGTCCTCGATCGCTCCCGGCAGCACCCGCTGGTGCACGACCGGCCCCGCGGGCTTCTCGACGACGCGACGACTCCGCCACGGCCGCCGCACGTGCATGGTGTAAGCCTGCCACTGGCGACGTAACCCAGTCGGCACGTCGTGCGGGGTGTCCACGCTCCCGAGGCACGTTTAAGGCTGTCGGCCTGCAGCAGAAATCGGACTGTTCGTCCTACCGCCTTGTCGCCAGGAAGACATATTCCTTGCCGGGTCGATCGGGAGCGTCACGAGCTTCGTCAACCCGGAAGCCCGCTGCCTCGAGCGAGTCGACCGTATCGTCGTAGGAGCGAAAGCGCAGCGTCGATTCCGACACCTGGGTGGTGCCGTCGTCATGGAACACGATCGTGCCGCGGAAGGTCACGAAGGGAAGCGATACGGAGACGACCTCGCTCCAGGTCTCAACCACGCCTATGCCATCGAGCTCGACTCGCTGGAAGGAGTCGACGGGATTCCAATCGAGCCACACCTTCCTCTCGGGCCGCCGGCTCTCGAACACAAGAGAACCGCCCGGCCGAAGCACTCGGCGCGCCGCCTTGAGCGTCTCGGCCCACTCGTGGTCTTCCAAGAAGACCTGGGCGACGTTCCCGGTCATGGTTGCGAGGTCGACTTGCATCGGCGGCAGATCCGCCGCCACGCCATGGACCCAGCGGACGAGGTCAGCTCCGACCTTTCGGCGCGCCACCGCCAACATTGCCGCCGCGGGATCCACGCCGACGACTTCGAGGCCCTCGTTGGCAAGAAGGCATGCGAAGGTGCCCGTGCCGCAGCCGATATCGACCGCTGAACGCGCCCCCAGTTCCTGAGCGACGGACAGGTAGGGGTCGAGGTCGCTCCGATCAGATTCGAGATCGTCGTAGATGTCGGCAAGACGTGGCTCGTCGAAGATGCGATCAGGCACTCCGCGAGCCTGCCACACGGCGACGACGGTCGGCCGGGCGTTCTCAAGTCAGCCACTTGCAAGCAGGTGGTCGTGGGTTCGAGTCCCATCCTCTCCACAACCCTGAGTCCGGGTCTGGCATCGCCCCCGCGTACCATGCCGAGATGGAGTCGCCATACTCGGTTCGCTACCGGGAATATGCCGAGGCGATCTGGGAGATCGAGGAAGAGGGCATCCCGGTGATCCAGGCCCGGGTGGCCGATTGGCTCGGGGTGAGCCGTGCCAGTGTCAATGAGATGGTGCACCGCATGGCAGACGAGGGGCTGCTCGATCTCGACGACCGGATCCGGCTCACCGAGGAGGGCAGGCACCTGGCGGCGGTGATAGTCCGCCGCCATCGGCTGGCCGAGCGTTTTCTCTCCGACGTGCTCAAGCTCCCATGGGACCGCGTCCATGCCGAGGCCGAGGTCTGGGAGACCACCATCTCCGATCAGGTCGAGGAAGCAATGTGGGCGGTGATGGAGGACCCAAAGACCTGCCCCCATGGCAACCCCATACCTGGCGCCGGATACAAGCCGCCGAGGATGAAGCCCATCGTCGAGATGGAGGTCGGCGAGTCGATGCGGCTCGAGCGGATCTCCGAGGAGTTGGAGCTCGACGCCGAGCTGATGGGGTTCCTCGACCGAAACGGATTGCGGCCTGACGCCAAGGTCGAATTCGTGGGCCACGACGACCAATCCGGCGTCACGGTCTTGGTCAACGGGTCGGACGTGGCGGTCGGCTCATTCGCAGCCGAGCGTCTCTTCGTATCCGAGTGACATCCGGGCATCTTCCAGGTCCCGGCTCGGTTCTACGATGAAACTTTCGATAGGCGAGGAGTAGCCATCCGCGATGCGGTGATCGTTGATGCGGTCCGCACCCCGGTCGGCAAGAGAGGTGGGAAGCTCAAGGATTGGCACCCGGTCGACCTGGCGGCACACACCCTCAAGACCGTCGTGGAGAGGAACGACCTCGACCCGGCATTGATCGACGACGTGATCATGGGAACGGTCATGCAGACCGGCGAGCAGTCGGTCAATGTCGGCCGCAACGCCGCCCTTGCCGCCGGCTTCCCCGAAGAGGTGCCGGGGACCACCATCGACCGTCAGTGCGGCTCGTCGCAGCAGTCGGCCCACTTCGCCGCCCAGGGAGTGATGGCGGGCGCCTACGACGTCGTGATCGCCGCCGGCGTCGAGTCGATGACACGGATCCCGATGGGGATCACCACCCAGCAGGGACCTGGTTTCCCCTTCGGACCGAAGATGCTCGAGCGCTACGACCATGGGCTCGTTCCTCAGGGCCTATCAGCGGAGATGATCGCCGAAAAGTGGGGCACAAGCCGCACCGAGCTCGACAGGGTCAGCTTTGAGTCGCATATGCGGGCGGCCCAAGCCACCGAAGAGGGCCGGTTCGAAACCCAGATCGTCCCCACTCCGGTGACCCTCGAGAATGGGAACGAAGAGGTGATGACCCACGACGAGGGGATAAGGGCCGACACCACCGAAGAGAGACTGTCGACGCTCAAGCCGGTTTTCAAGATCGACGGGCTGATCACGGCGGGCAATTCATCCCAGATCTCCGATGGTGCCGCCGCCGTCCTCATCATGGGCGAGGACACAGCCGACGAGCTCGGCATGCAGCCGATGGCACGCTTTGTCGGGTTCTCGCTGGCCGGGGTCGATCCGATCATGATGTTGACCGGGCCCATCCCGGCCACGACCAAGGTGCTCGAGAAGACCGGGTTGACCATCGACGAGATCGACCTGTTCGAGGTGAATGAGGCGTTCGCATCGGTGATCACCGCCTGGCGGCACGAGCACGGTGGCGGTGACCCCGACACGCTTTGGGAGAGGACCAACGTCAACGGCGGCGCCATCTCACTCGGTCACCCTCTTGGCGCCTCGGGGGCAAAGCTGCTCACTTCGCTGGTGCACGAGCTCCAACGCAGCGGGAAGCGCTACGGGTTGCAGACGATGTGTGAAGGGGGCGGGATGGCGAATGGGTTGATCATCGAGCGGATCTGAGGTGCTCTCTCCTGTCCGTTGAAACGACGAGTGCTGACAATCGGCTGCTCACTCGGACTCTCCGGTAACTCTCCTTTGACTCCGCGCTCGCCCATCTCGGTTCTTCGCGGGATCGTCTCGCATTAGTCCGGCCAGCAGAAAGCCCCGGCAGTCCGGGGCTTTCTGTCTAGCGGCTACTGATACGAATCACGGATCGATGACGATCGTACAGACCAGCGTCGTCGGCTCCTGGTCGTTGAGGACCAGACTGCCGTCGCCGTCGGGACCTGTCGCGGTGCTGTCGACCACACAGTCGATCGTAGAGGCTGTTCCCCCGTCGATCTGGCTGTCCACCGACACCGTGACGTTGGTCAGCGGTGTGTTGCTGAAGCTCACCGTCTCACCGGCATAAGGAGCGCCGTCGCAGGTGGCCGAGTTGTCCACCGTCACCGATTTGGTGGTATCACCGTCAGCAACGTAGCCCAGCAGGCACCGTCTCCACCACGTCGTAGTCACCGAACAGCAACCCGTCGACGCAGGCCTGGCCGTTGACATCGGTGATCACCGGCCTCACCGGCAATGGTGAAGTTGACGCCCGCATGGGGCCGGACACCATGTCTCGGCAGCGGCGTGCTTCTCGGTCTTGGTGAGCAGGATTGCCCCACGCTGACGCGGATCGACAAAGGTCACCTCAACCGTCTCATCGGCCACCACCGTCACATGCTGGAACGCCGGGTCAGCCAGCTCATGGCCGGGTGGGGCGACCGTCTCCACCACCCAGTATTCGCCTTGGCTGATGGCGAGGAAGTCGCAGACACCGGCAACCGTCACGCAGTCGTCGACGAGGGTGTCTTCGGCTCCGGGCGAACCGCCGACCGGGGCGTTGTCCAATAGCAGATCGAACTCCGCTCCATCCAGCGAGGTCTGCCGGATCGGCGTCATCGACCTTGATGACATGGATCGCACCACAGAGGCTGAAGTTGGTCGCCAACGGGGCGATGAAGTCCTTCAGCGCCGCCGTGAAGGAGTCGGACGACCGGCTCTTCAGGTAGGCAGATCCGAAGCCAACACACTCGTCCTCACCGGCCAGGGCGTTGAAGTCGATCTGTGCCTCACCGAAGGTGCGGGGCGAGATCGCTCCCAGGCCATCAGACTCGGCAGCGGGGATCGCCGTCGTGTTGATCGAACCCGTGGCCAGACCGGCCGCGGTGAGGTTCACCCTCGTGCCCCAACACGGGGTCGTGTTGTTCGCCTGACACTGGCTCCCCGGTCCGGTGGCGACCCACCGGGAGAGGAACAGCTGCGGGTTGGTACCACCCTGCGCCAAGTCGTACTGGATGAGCACGTCGCCCGCGGTGCGGACCGGGGTCACCCCGTTGGCCGAGAGCGCCGACGACTGGTTGAACTCGAAGTCCATGTTGGTCGTGCCGTTTGGCTCCTGGACTCGATGCCAGTAGATGTTGAGGAACCGATCACCTGTAGGTGTCGTCTCCAGATACCCACCGAACGTGAGCAGGTCGCTCTTATTGTGCGGGATGCAGCCGTCGACCACCGTGGGTACCGGGGTGTCCTCCTTGGTGCCCTGGCCGAACGAGTCGTCGCCCGAGCCGGTGGGCAGGTCCGCCTTGCGGCGTTCCTGACCTTGTCCAGTGCCTTGCGGGATGCTGGCCCAGTCCTGTGACGGTGCCGGGTCGTCGAGTTTGAGGTTGGCGTCGGTGTCGATCTCGAAGTCGCTGCCGGGCAGCGAGACCTCGGGGTGTGATGCAAGTGCTGTAAAGGTCGGCACGACCACGAGCACCATGGTGATCGCCAGAAGCAAGGGCAGCTTCCTGCGAAGATTGTTTGGTTTCAAAGAACTCACCCCTTCTACAAACGATTAGCGCATATGCGCTGACTCAAAGATGCTCTTTGAAAGAATCACCTCCCCTCAATGGGCCACTCCGAACATGCACAGAACGCATCCCTAGGCGTTGACCTCGGCCCATCACGCCCTGCACTCCCGCCGGCCAATGCAGCGGTCGCCATTTTCCGACGCTGGGACTGCCAGTAACCCCCCCGGGTCTGCGTCTCCCAAGCGGCAGCATGCGCCGTGCCCGGCCACAATACAATGATAAAGATTTCGCTGATCTCGGCCCGCGCCCGCAGCACCTTTTGTCGATTCGCAGCCACATCACGGGCCGCTGACGATCGCGATGAAGGCGACGTGTTTCTAGCCAACTCGTGGGGACGAACATTGCACGATATATCTCGCAAGGCCGGCGCCACCTAGCGGTCCCTTCGTCTTGACAACGCCACCCGCCATTCGTCCATCACCGCAAGCTCTTTTCGGGTGTGAAAGTCATGGTGATTTCGTCGCCCTTATGGAATCGCCTGACCTGTCGGGCGTACACTTGATCCTCCGAACGAAGTTGGAGCGAATAGACGCTCCAACCCTCCTGCGGGCTCGAGCGCTCCGAGCCGGCAGGGACCAAGATGGCAAGGCAACGATCATCATCCCGGATGAGCTCCCCGAGGCATCTAGCGGTGGGCGGGACCGACTCGCTCCTGGGTGTGCGAGAAGGCGCCGAGGAAGAGGAATCTGCTGGATCGTCCGAAAGCTGACCCCTGAGAACCATCAACCCGACGACTCCAATCCGCCGTTCGGATAGAACCACTTGCCACGGATCGCTCGATGTTCTTCGTCGACGCTTGCCACCAGCCG
>CAVTEU010000006.1:0-519978 GCA_963733905.1 uncultured Actinomycetes bacterium
TCGAGGGAGACTTCTGTCGTACCGCCTCAGATCGGTTCGCCAGAGAGGCAGGGGACCCTTAAGGCGTTGGCTCTGGCGGAAGTCGTCGCTCGGCCGCGGACTGGCGATGAGTTCTCGTCTGGGCGCTCGTCCAAGTCATGCCGCCGTGGTAGAAAAGCTGGGCGGCTACATGACATCCAAGGACAAGGAGGAGCACGATGCGAGAGCTCATGATCGACTTCATCACCTCCCTGGACGGCTACGCGTCGGGGGAGGGCTGGCCCGGCTGGTGGGGTCTCGAGGGCCGGAGTACCTCGCCTGGCTCGGCGAGCAACCACCGGTGACGTACCTGATGGGCGCGAACACGTACCGGCTGATGTTCGGCTTCGCCGGCGGAGAGACCCCGGCGGGAACCGACGAGTTGCCGCCGAGGAGGAGGCGCAGCGTCGACGAGCTCACGCGAGCGCCGAAGGTGGTGTTCTCCGCCTCGCTCGAGGAGCCCCTCACGTGGGCCAACACGACCTCGTGCGCGGCGACGCCGTGCAGGCGGTCCGGGCGATGAAGGAGGAGGGCTCCGGCATCCTCAGCACGCTCGGCAGCGTCAGCCTGTCCCGCTCGCTGCTCGGCCGGGATCGTTGATCGCTTCCGGTCGTGATGTTCCCCGTGATCACCGGTGCCACCGGAGCAGAACGCATCTACGACGGCTATCCCGACGTCGCGCTCGAGATGATCGACCACCGCACCTTCGACGGCCGCACCCAGCTCGTCGAGTACCGGCCCCGCGTGCTCGAGCGCCCACCCCTCGCCCCCACCACATGATGTCGCCAGGACCCAGGTCGCCAGCGGTCCACCACAGCTCCACGTAGAGCGCCGAGGCTCATCGGTGGGTCGGCGCCAGTCGGGACGAGGCATCCTTTGTGTCATGGCAGCTCGTCGAGAGTCCTTTTTCGGCGGCTCGGTGTAACGACATGGCCAAGCGCGCCCACGACACCGCCAGCGAAGAAAAGGTGAAGGCCGAAGCCGAGGCCCTCAGGATGACGCCCAGAAACCGGGGTCTTTGAATCGGCGACCCCGTCTCCTGGGCGTCATCCTGAGGGCCTCGGCTTCGGCCTTCACCTTTTCTTCGCTGGCGGTGTCGTGGGCCTGCTTGGTGATGTCGTTACACCGAGCCGCCGAAGAGAACCTGGTCTCGACGAGACTGCCATGGCGCGAAAAGGTGCGTCGTCCCGACTGGCGCCGACCCACGGGACCCGCCTCGGCGCTCTACGTGGAGCTGTGGTGGACCGCTGGCGACCTGGGTCCTGGCGACATCATGCGGTGGGGTCGAGCGGTGGGTGCTCAAGGACGCGGGGCCGGTACTCGACGAGCTGGGTACGGCCGTCGAAGGTGCGATTGTCGATCATCTCGAGGGCGACGTCCGGGTAGCCGTCGTAGATGCGTTCTGCTCCCGTGGCGCCGGTGATCACCGGGAACATGACGACCCGGAAGCGGTCAACGAGTCCGGCTCGCAGCAGCGACCGGCACAGGCTGATGCTGCCGATCGTGCTCAGGATCCCCGAGCGGCTCTCCTTCATCGCCCGGACTGCTTCGACCGCGTCGTCGCGCACGAGTGTGGAGTTGGCCCACGTGAGCGGCTCCTCGAGAGAGGAGGAGAACACCACCTTCGACGCTTGGGTGAGTTCGTCGACGGACGCCTCCTCGTCGGCGGTGAACTCGTCCGTTCCCCCTGGGGTATCTCCGGCGGCGAAGCCATACATCAGCCGGTAGGTGTTCGCTCCCATCAGGTATGTGACCTCGGGTTGCTCGCCGAGCCAGGCGAGGTATTCGGGCCCTTCCAGACCCCACCATCCTGGCCAGCCGTCCGCCGATGCGTAGCCGTCTAGGGAGGTGATGAAGTCGATGAGGAGTTCTGCCATCGTCGCCTCCTTGTCCTTGGATGTCATGCAGCCGCCCAGCTTTTCTACCACGGCGGCATGACTTGGACGAGCGCCGGGTCGAGAACTGATCGCTGGTGCGCGGCCGAGCGACGCCGCCGCCAGAGCCAACGCCTTAAGGGTCCAATCCTCTCTGGCGAACCGATCTGAGGCGGTACGACAGAAGTCTCCCTCGACACAGCCGAGAGCGGAACTCCTCGGCCTAGTAGCCGTCGCTGCTCGACGTTTGCTCGGTCGAGTCGGACGGCGACTCCCCGCCGCCACCATCGCCGCCGTCGTCACCACAGGCCGCTAGTAGAGCGATCACCACCATCGAAACGGCTAGAGACCGACGGAACATGAGAAACCTCCTCGTCGCCCGTCGAGACTGACGCTGTATTACCCAATGTCACAATCGAACAACCAGAAGCGTCCGCTAGGTGTGCAGATGCTCTGAGGGTGCGACCTGTTGACGACCGTCGAGGGGAGTCAAGCGACGCGGAGACCGTACCTGTGCGTTCAGCGAACGACACGCCACCTATCAGACCAAATTGCGGTAACAACTGAGGCGACTTGGAAAACCGCTCCGCCGTTCCGTGCGTACTGTCGTGTTGATGAAAACGGCCGCTTGGCAGTCCAAGCGCGTGGCGGTGTTCGCGGCTGTCGCTCTTTCGCTCGCCGTCGTTCCCGGTCCGGTTGAAGCCGCTTGTACCGGAGCCTGGAACATCGTTCCAAGTCCCAACGTGGGCGAGGCGGGGGGAGATTTCGACAACGAGCTGTCGTCACTCGCCGTTGTAAACGCCCAACGACATCTGGGCCCTGGGCGACTGGGGGACTTACGGCGCTGCCCGCTCGACCCTGGCCTTGCATTGGAACGGTTCGACCTGGAGCCACGTAGCGACGCCAAACGGTTCCAACGAGGTGAACTGGCTCAGGGTGCTGCCGCCCTTGCCAGCAACGATGTGTGGGCAGTGGGCTCAACCGCCACCAACCCCCCGGAGCAGAGCACAAGCAAGACATCTCGATCGAACACTGGAATGGCAGTGCCTGGTCGGTCGTGCCCAGCCCCAACCCGACGTCCGCCGCTATCCGGCGGAGGGCCAGTGAACAACCAGCTCCTCGGCGTCGCGGCCGTGGCGCCAAACGACGTCTGGGCAGTGGGGCAGAGCACGGACTTCGGGGCCGGCCAGACCCTGATCGTGCACTGGAACGGCACTGCCTGGTCCACCGTCCCGTCTCCGCATCCCGGAACGTACAGCGTCCTCCGAAGTGTCAGCGCGGTCTCCGCCAACGACATGTGGGCGGTTGGGACCTATTACACACGGGCCGGTCACCCTGGTCACGCACTGGAACGGCTCGACGTGGAGCATCGTCGCTAGCCCGAACGACGGGCCGTACCTTCAGGAGCTGTTCAAGGTGCGGGCGGTTTCGGCCAAGACGTGTGGGCGGTGGGTTACCACTTGGCTGTGTTTCGGAGTCAACCAGGTCTATCAGACTTCGATATTCCATTGGAACGGCACCGCGTGGTCGGTTGTACCCAGCCCGGACGTCAACCAGGAGAACAACTATCTCTGGTCGGTGGCGGGTGCATCAGCCACCGATGCCTGGGCCGTGGGTTTCTACGACACCGGCACCGAGCTCAAGATCGATGACCCAGCATTGGGACGGGACCGCGTGGACGATCGAGCCCAGCCCGAACTCGAGGGACCTATATCGACGAGTTGCTCGATGTCGCCGATGGTGTCGCCCACCGATGTGTGGGCCGTGGGCCAAGCGGCCGGCTTCTTCACATTCAAGACCCTGACCGATGCGGAATTCACAGCATCGTGTGGAACGAACACGGCGATGCATGTCGCGAACATCGCACCCAGCCTCGTCCGTAACTCGGTGAGGGCCGCCGTAACTATCGCCGACAGCAATGGTGCCCCGATCGGAGGAGCTTCCGTCACCGTCGCCATCACCAAACCCAACGGGTCGCAGGTGACGCGACTCAGGTCGACAAACCCGGCGTGGTGCGGCGGTTTTCTCCGTCCCGGCCGGACAGCTCGGGAACCTATACCTTCACCGTCACCAACGTCGTGAAGGCGGGACTCACCTACGACCCCGCGGCCAACAGCCGAGACCAGCGACAGCATCGCGTTCCCCTGATCGGCCCAATCCGAAAGCTTCTCCTGGTGGTTTGCCTTCGAGTCCCCGGATAGGCTCACCTCGAACTCGGTCCAATCCCTCAGCCCCTGAAGGCCTGGTCACGGAGCCCAATCTGCCTGCCGGGCGAGAGCTTTGGGCCAAGTGTTGGTATCACCGGACATGTGGTCCGAACGCTCTGAGACCGAGCCCCCCTACCCGAGCCGTAGCGGCCGGTGCGCGTCGCTTAGATCCATTTCCGGAGCTTGGCGATTACGAGGGCGCCGGCGCCTAGGACGAGCATGACCCCGATGACGATCCAGAAGTTCTCCGATGTGTCGAAGAATCCCATCTGGAAGTTCATACCCATCACGCCGGCGACGACCACGGCGGGGAGCAGGACTGCAGAGAGGAGAGTGAGGGACTTCATCACCTCGTTGGTGCGCTGACCTACCCGCCCGAGGTATATCTCGAGTGACCCGACCAGCAGGTCGCGGGCGTTCTCTACGGCGTCGATGGTGCGCTCCAACCGGTCGACCAGTCCCGGCCACGGCTCGCCGAGCTCCTCGTGGAGGGCGAAGTCGGGCCGGGCCAGGGGAGCGAATGCGGCGCGGTGCGGTGCCAGCGATCTCCTGATCCGGGCGATCCGCTTCCGCAGCTCAACCATGTTGGGGAGGAACCCGTCGTTATGTCGGAGTCGAGCGCCATCAGGTCGAGTTCGTCGATTCGCCTTTCCACTTGCTCGACTTGGAGCAGGTAGGAGTTGAGCACCGAGTCGACGATCGCCGCCAGGAAACCTGCCGAACCGAGGCCGCCGAGTCGGGTGTCGCCTCTCATGGCATCGACGAAGTTCGCTACCGGCGACAGGGGGGTGGCCGAGATGGTGACGACATAGCCTTTTCCGGCGATCATTTCGAGCTGCTGTGGTTGGGTAGCCCCGTCGTCGGCTTCCTCGAGCACCTCCACCACGAGGTGAATGCAGTTCGGGTAGCGGTGGAGGTGGATGCCGTCGCCGTCGGAGTGCAGTTCTTCACGGAGTTGGTCGGGAAGGTTGAAAGCGTCGACCAGGTCGTCGATTTCCGACCTGTTCGGTTTCGAGAGGTCGACCCACAGCAGGTGGTTGTCCTCCAGTGCCTGGTTGATCCCCGGCTCGATGTCGATGTTTCGGTCGGGCCCGTCGGCGTCAAAGAGGTGAGCTCGCAGCCGATCCGACCGCGACTGGCCGGTGTCCTAGTCGTTTCGGTCGGCGAAGTCGGAGTGTCCTGGGTTGGGTTCTCGAGCACGGAGAGCATGGTGGCACCAGTCAAACCGCAATGCGGGCTGAGAGCAGCTCGTCGACGAACCCTGCGATGGGGCAATATCGACGACACCCTTGGTGCTTCGACAGGAATCGGCTTGCGAGCTGATGCGAGATGTCGTTAGTCAGGACTCCCGTGGTGATAGGCGATTTCGGCCCCGTTCCCGGTACCAGAGTCGTGGTCGGAGCCGGCCGGCCGGGGCGAGGTCGTCGTCGAGCGTCATCGCGAAGCGTCATTCCTGGTAGGGCCCGACCCGAATCCTGCCCGACCCAAGCGACAACACAAGAGACGTTTAGGTCTCGCCGAATCGGGAAAGACATTCTGTAAGCGAGTCAAGGAGATCAGCATGGGTACCGATGCTTCCCGCCTCAAGTTCGAGGGTAAGTGGGATCAGATGAAGGGGAAAGTCCAGGAGACATGGGGCGACCTCACCGACGACGATCTCGACCGCACCCAGGGGCAGTGGGATCAGGTGGTTGGGAAGATCAAGGAGCGGACTGGACAGACCGCAGAGGAGATCGAGGCTCAGCTCAACGAGTTGAGTGACAGCCCCTACTAGGCCGTAGGCAAAACAAACTCAGCGCCGGCCTCGCATCACCTTGCGGGGCCGGCGCTGTCGCGTAGGTCGGGTAAGCCATACTCCGGCTCCGTCCGAGTTCTCCAGTCCAGCCCAATCGAGCCTCTGGCGGCCGGTGAGCTGGGTAGGAGGGTGAATCTGGGGAGGTAGCCGATCCGCTCTCGGGGGCGTGCGGGTTGGTTCGCTGTCGATCACTCGGGCGGGTCCCTACCCCGGTGCGTACGTGACAATCCGAAGCGCTTCCCGGCCGTTTGGGTATTCCCGGCAGTGGGTACGAGCGCCGTGACAAAGGAGGACTCATGGAATTGGTGCTTTGGATATTGGCGGCGATCCTCGTAATCGCTGGAGTGTTCGCGCTTTTCCGTCGTCAGGTGCTTTGGGGCGTCGTTCTTATCGCGGTCGGACTTCTGGTCGGACCCGGTGGCGTGAGCATCTTTACCTGACGGCAAGGTCAAACGCCTCCGGTTCACGACGGGAACGAAGCTCACCGGGGGCATTGCGCCAGAAGGCGGGGGGTTGTCCGAGCCTGCGTGCCGGTTTAAAAACCCACCCATCGTCCTCACACGAGCAAACCAGGACCTCGCCGATGTGCCAACCCGCGGTCTGTAGCGAGGGACGTTGGAGTGTTAGAGCTTGGCCGCCACCACTGCTCGATTCACCGCAAGAGTAGAAGTTTTCCTCACCTCCACCGAAATGGCCGTGGCCCCGGAAGTCAGGCGAAGAAGTTGATTATGGCCTGGGTGTCGTCTGAGAACGCCCACCGCTCCGTCACCTGACCATCGGCATTGACGTGGAGAATCTCCGCCGTCCGGTAGGTGATCGACTCGTCACCTTTGTTTGCCGTTGCGGTGACCAGGGCGATCAGATGGTCGTCGTTGGCGACGACGTCATGGAGATCCGTCTCGATTGCGTAGTCGTTCAGGCTCTGCATCCTCTCCATGAGCGCCTGCTTGCCGCGCACTGGCTCGGACGCCCCTATCTCCCACCACACGACGTCCTCGGCGATACTGTTCTCCACCTCAGAGCCAGTCGTTGCGACGGAAGACTCGATAAAGGAGAAATGACGCCGCGACCATGAGGCACGTGGAGGCGACAACGCCCCAAATTCTGCCGGACCCGGGGTAAGGGACGTTCATGCCGTAGTAACCAGTAACGAGGGCGGGCACGGCGATGATGGCCGCCCAGCTGGAAACCTTCTTGACGATGAGGTTCTGTCTGTAGTCGCGAAGGCTGAGGTTGGTCTCGACGATGGTGCTCACGAGGTCTCGGAGCGAGTCAGAGGATTCACTGATGCGCAGGATATGGTCGTAGACGTCTTGGAAGTAGGGGTAAAGCTCCTCGGAAACAGCTGAGTGTTCGCGGCGCATGAGGCTGCTAACCGCTTCGCGCAAGGGCACAACAAGCCGATGGAAGCGGACCATGGCGCGGCGCATGTCGAACCAGTGCCGCTGTTGAGCGGGATCGAGGGGTTGGTCGGCGAACATCGCGTCGCTGACCACTTCGTAGTAGTCGTCGAAGGCCTGGACGGTGTCGAAGTATCCGTCCACGACCATGTCGAGCAGTCCGTAGAGCAAGAAGCTGACGCCGTGCGCGGCGAGGTCGGGGGAGCGGTCCCATCGCTCGAGTACAGGCTCGATCGGGAACCTGTCGTCCTTTCGAACGGTGACCAGCCATTGGTTGCTGATGAAGGCGTCGATCTCGGTCTCGTCCAAGCGGCCGGCTTCTGTATCAACTCGTACCGCATGGCTGGTTAGGAACAAGTGGGTGGTGTAGCGGTCGAGCTTCGGGCGCTGATGAGGCCCGAGCGCGTCCTCTACGGCGAGTTCGTGTAGGCCGAGCTCAGCGGCGAGTTCGTAAAGCTGTTCCTTCGTTGGGCCACAGAAGTCGACCCACACGACAGTGTCGGGCTGCTCGAGATAGTCGGATACGTCGGCGACCGGAAAACCCTCGGCGTCGAGGGCACCCCCGCGATACGCCCTCGTCAACGTGTCACCCACGGAGGTCCCTTCAGTCACCTATCGAATCAGCTTTCGCAGTTGCGGCATAGTGGAGACCTGCCCGCTCGGCGCGCTGACGGATCCAAAAGGTCTTTGGCTCCCCAGTCTGAATGCTCGTATGGGGTAGCGGCGTCATGCCGCACAGGGTACGGGCACCATTCACCGGGTGGTAGGCGCCGGTCCGATGGCGCATGTGTAGGTCGGTCCAAAGATGACGACCTGGTCGGACCCCCCTCGAGCGCGGGCATGGGCAGGCATCCTCTCGACGTCGGGGCCCGGTGCTGACAGCCCCCGGACGAAGCACCGACGAATCCCTATGGAGACGACTGTATCGGCCACGACGTGTGACGCTTGACCTAACGGGGTCGCATCCGGGCGCCGGCGCACCGGTGACGCGCCATCGAGTCGCCTTCGAGATGACGGACAGCCATCTTCTCGGCCGATGGTCTCCTTGGAGCAGTTGGTACGGCAGGGTCGCGCCGGTCCCCAAGAGAGGCCAGTCGGAACTCATCGCGACGGTGACGCGGCGGGTTGGTCCGTCGCTCTCTCATCAAATCGCGCCCAGTACGACCGGACTAGGTGAGTCAGACACCTGGGCCTGAGCGCGGGAGAGGGTTGCTCTCTAGCTAAACGGCTTGACGACCATCACGAAGACGAGCGCCAGCCAGACAAAGCCGTCCACCGCGGCCACGACTCGGGCACTGGGCGCGGCGATGAAGGAGCTGAGCTCGTCTGAAGGCCGGTCCTCAGGGCTCTCTTCGGCGAGCTTCTTGAGACTGCGTTCATGCGGTCCGTGGAAGGTCGCTCCGGTCACGAGGAGGATCAGGACCAGGCCATATGAGACCAGCAGCCACGGTGCGGTGAGGGCGAAGCCGGCCGAGGTGGCGGTGATGAAGCCAAAGATGAGGCCGAGCAGCAGCAGCCCGCCCCCGATCGGTTGAAACCGGGCCTCGACCGTGATGAGACGGCGGATGGTGTGGACGTCGCCCGTTCCCACGATCCGTGCCGACAACATGCCCTGGCCGACAAAGACTGCAACCGCCAAGAACATGGCGGCAACGTGGAGGAACTTCCAGATGAGCACCCCGGTCCCCTCGCTTGATGCCGCGCGATCGTAACTGCATCCCCGGCTCAGACCGTCCCCACATCGAGCTTGCGGCGGCGAGCTGAGGCAGGATTCGTCTCACCCCCCCCGAACCTCAGGTCGACTCACACCTCGACGGGCAGCAGCGGACTCGCGGCATTCGTGAACCATGACCGTCGCCGCGATCGAGTGGGTGATCATGGCCACTTGAACCAGGATCCCGAATAGCGCTGGCGCACCGATGCCCGCATCTGCATGATTGGTCAGCACTTCGAACAGGGGAGGTCACCACGGCCGGACACCTTCGCTTCGTCGAGGTCGATGCTTGACGGCGGCTCGATGTTTCACCGGCGGGTCCGCCTCGGAAAGGCCTCGCCCATCGTCGACACACGACGAGTTGTTACTTCGGCAGGCGATTCGCCACGGGTGCGGGTAAGGAGGAGCAGCAATGGAGACAAGGATGTTGGGAGGCTTATGGCCGGTCAGTGCAATGACACTGGGCGGGGGTGGTATCGGGCAGGTCTGGGGTGAGACCAGCCGGGATGAGGCCGTGGCCACCGTGCGCGCCGCAGTCGACGGGGGGATCACCGCTCATCGACGTGGCCCCAGGTTACGGGGACGGGGAAGCCGAAGTGGTGGTGGGACGAGCATTCGAGGGGCGACTTCCCGATGGGGTTCGACTGGTGACCAAAGGTCACGTCGGCCACGACCCGGTCGGCGTGGAGCAGAGGTTGATCGCGTCGCTCGAAGGGAGCCTTGCCCGGCTTGGGGTGGAGCGCGTCGACTTGTTGATCCTGCACAGCCAGATCCAGCCCATACCGGATCCGGAACGGACCGAGTGGACGACGCCGCTGTCCTTGTTCGAGGAGGCAGCCCGCCCCGCCCTGCAGCACCTCGTGGACGATGGCCGGGTCGGGGCCTGGGGGATCACCGCAGTGCAATACCCGGACCTCCTCGAGGCTGTGTTCGCCGCGGACCCGGCGCCGCAGGTGGCGCAAATGGTGGCCAATCTCCTGGACTCCCCCGGCGACATGGCTTGGACCGATGTGCCCGGTGGGCCACGACCTCTGATCGAGATGGCCAAGCGGAACGGCATCGGGGTCATGGGCATCCGGGCGGTCCAAGCCGGTGCCCTGACCGACCGGCTCGACCGCGACTTGGCGGCGGAGCATCCTGCTCGGGTCGACTTCGAACGAGCGGCGCCTCTCCGTGATCTCGCCGCCGAGACCGGTGTGTCCGCCGCTTCTCTCGCCCACCGATATGTCCTCGCCATGGAAGGCGTGGACACCGTCGTGCTTGGGGTGAAGAACCGCACCGAGCTTGCCGAGTGCCTGTCGGCAGCGGAAGCTGGCCCGTTGCCGGTCAGACGTCATCGCAGCCATCGACGAGCGGATGCGCGGCGATGGCTGCTGGCTAGACCAGATCTCTCTGAGCCGTCTCTGCAGCGAGACGGAAAGCCGGACCGAGCTCGGTCCCGGTCCGATTCGAGACGTCCACTCGAACCGCCTCTTCTCACATGATCAGTCGAGGATCATCTCATCGGCGTAGTCGGGGAGAACCGGCGGGATGTTCTGGTTGAGGTGGAACAGGTTGTTCGGGTCGTAGCGACGTTTCACAGCCACCAGTCGATCCCAGGTCGGTGGCGGGTAGGCCTCCCTTATGCGGTCATGACCCTCATCTCCTAGAAACCCGCTATATGCGCCGCGACTCTCTTGGCGAATCGCTGCTGTGAGGCGGTCTGCCCAGACCTCGTGCTTGCCCGCGGAGTCGGAGCTCTCGTACAGGGCGGCGACATTGACCAGGATCCGCCGTCGGCGGTGGGCGAAGGCGGTGTCTTCGACCGGCACCCGCGCCATCGCTCCGCCAAGCACGCGGATCTGCGTCACCGCCATCGCCGCTGTGGATGCTTCCAGCTCACCGACGATCGTTTCGGCGACGGCGCCGTCGAGGTCGTCGATGAACATGGTGCGTGCCACGGCGAGAGGGTGGAACTCCTCCGCCCCCTCCTCCTCCATGAAGATCTCCGGATAGGGCATCGGTCGGACCATGTCGGCGATCGGTTCGTCCAGTACCCGGAAGGGGGCGACGGCGCGCTCTCCGGCCTCGACCGACCCGACGTGCATCAGCATGCCGAAAATGACCGGTCGGCCTATCAGCTCCTCGGGCAGGAACGGCATCGGCGGCGCCTTCATCACGTTGGCGATCGTTGTCAGCTCCTCGGGCGCCGCCTCGGCTGCGGCGACGAAGGAGAGGATGTTGTCGGGGGTCGCCGGGAGGATGAGCACCCCGCCGACCACGGTGCCGACATCGTGAAGGCGGTAGTGGAAGCGCGTGACCACTCCGAAGTTGCCCCCACCGCCGCGGATCGCCCAGAAGAGGTCGGGGTGGTTCTCGGCGTCAATACGGCGTACCTCGCCGTCGGCGGTGACGATGTCGGCCCCCAGCAGGCTGTCGATGGTGAGGCCATGCTTCCGGGAGAGGAACCCGATTCCGCCCCCGAGGGTGATCCCACCGATCCCGACCGAACCAGTGTCGCCGAACCCGGTGGCGAGCCCGTGGCTGTGGGCTGCCGCGGTGTACTCACCTGCAGTTAGCCCGGCTTGGGCCCATGCGGTACGCCCCTCAGGGTCGATGTCAAGCGCCGTCATTTCGGAGAGGTCGAGGACGATCCCCCCGTCGGACACTCCGTGCCCGGCGAGGCTGTGGCCGCCACTCCGGATGGCCAGTTCGAGATCGGCTTCCGCCGCCAAGGTCACCACGTGCGACACGTCGCCGGCGGTCGGCCGCCTTGACGATTGCGATGGGGCGTCGGTCGAATCCGCCGTAGAACACGGTGCGGGCCGCGTCATAGGCGTCATCGCCTGGTCCGATGACGCGGCCGCTCACTTCCGTACGGAGCTGAGAGATCGAGAGGGAACGGCGTTGGGTCTGAGAGACGGACATGCGTAGATCCTTCGTAGGTTCGAACTGTCGACTCACGGTCGGCGGAAAACTCATCGTGGGGCAAAGGGATGGTGGGGATAACGGGCCGGGGTGGGATTCCGATCGGTCCGGGGACCTAGGACCGTGGCCGGAACGTGGTCGACGAGGCCGGCCAACGGAGGCCATTTACTGCCTGCGCCCCGGGTGGGTCTGGGGAGCTGAACTCAACCCTCAGTTTGATGATCAAGGGCCGCCCGGACGCGCACCAACGCCGAGCGCCATGGCCGCTTGGGCCCAGTGCCCGGCATCTTGCACACCGTATGGATGGCCGCTCCAAAGCGGCTCCAAGAAAGTGCTGCAGCAGAATCGGGAGACCTAAATGCGCTACTCACGACCCGTGAGGTTGCTGAGCACCCAGCGTTTCACGTCGTCATCCGATGTCGCTCCGGCTCACTGGACATCCGTGGATCTTCGGCTCGTGGCTCTGCAGGTGCAGGTATCGGGGCTTCGGTCAGGCGCGTGTGACCCATGCACGGTGAAGCGAGGTCGTCTGTCATTCATTCCAAGCCGAGTGATCTAGCCACTAGACGACTCGACCCCGCGATCTGGCGACTGCCATCCATCTCAAGCATCGGAAGGCCGAGCAGTCGGATCTCCTGATGAAGAGACTCCTTGAAGAGTTCGTCGCGGGCGACCAGGTTTGCAAGCGCCCGCTCGGGGTCACTCGTTCTATTGGGAATTTCCCAAGTGGATCCGCGAGTGTCGAACGCCGCCCGCCGGAAGTCACGTGTAGGCAGGAGCCAGATCGCCTGCTGGATGTCGCTCAGGAGGGGCGAAACGACGCGGGGTAACAGCTTGAAGCCCTCAGCGAGAATCGGACTGTCATCTGGCATCGCAAGCAAGTCCTCGATTATGAGGTGGAATCCTTCCTCGCTGAATCCGTGGAAGGTCTCGAACATGATCTGCGGAGACCGAAGCAGCCACCGCCCGTCCATGTCCATCGACAGGAACTCGTGGAACAGGGGGGCTTCTTCCAATGTGAGTCGCCCCGTGTACTTCGAGAAGGGTTCCACGGTGAAGAGGCGGAGTCCATGACGATCCGCGAGTCTGCGCGCAATCGTTGACTTGCCTGCCCCTGGCGCCCCCCCGATCCATCGAACATGGCTCAACCTCTCGCGTAAAGCGCTGGGAGAATCAGATCCCATCCTCGTAAGGATATGCCGGGCAAGCATGGCCCTCCGGGGCGGCGAGGAGCGCACAGTTGCCTCACCGGTTTAGCCGAGCCTTGCCCACTCGGCCCACATGGTCGGCGATCAGGTCGGCCTCTTGCGTCATCCGGACCGCCACCCGCCCATGGGTCAGGCGGCGGCTGGGACCAGTCGGAACACCTTGCGGGCGCCGGGCAGACCCTTCATTTCATGCGTGCCTGCGTCCTCGAGAGTCAATCCTGAACCCTCGAGGAGGTCATGCGTGGTCGACGACAGAAGGACTTCATCCGGTGCGGCGAGCGACATAACGCGAGCGGCCACGTGGACGGCCAGGCCGCGAGCATCGCTGCCTACGAACTCGACCTCGCCCGTGTGTACTCCTATTCGGATCGGCAGACCCATCTCGCGGGCGGAGCGCGCCATCGCCGCCGCGCTACGCACGGCCCGTGCTGCACCGTCGAACACGGCGAGGAAGCCGTCACCGGTCGTTTTCACCTCGCGTCCGTGAAAGGTATTCAGTTCGTCGCGGAGGCGGATGTTGTGTGTCCGCAGGAGGTCACGCCAGGCCATGTCGCCCATCCTCTGCAAGGTCGCCGTCGAGTCAACGACATCTGTAAATAGGACAGTGACCAGGATCCCCTCGCCGGGTTCCTCCCGGGCGAGCCCGAAGGTGCGGGCGCTCGTCCATTCGACGGTTACCCATGGGTCGTCCCCCACGACCCAGGCATCGTGACCGGACGGGATCTCGAAAACGGACTCCGGCGGAATGTCGAGCGCCTGCCCGTCGTCCATGACGACGTGCATCGCGCCGGAGATTGAGTAGCCAAGGTGGTGGAGTTGGCAGCTGGCCGTCCCGGCGATTGCCGCGATGTCGGTCGACCAGCGCCAACCGGGCTCGTAGACGGCCCGTCCGACCACCGACTCATCGAGTTTGACGACCTGGGCGTGCCCGTTGGGGAAGTTCCGAACCTCGGAGGGCGTCGCGAATCTCTTGTACTGCAGACGGGGCATGCGGACCTTCTCTCTGGTGGTTCGCCAGCGGGGTGGTTGTTCGGACCGACTCGACGACATCATGGATCGCCTGGCTCCTTATGGCGGCATCCTCCTCGTCTTCGGTTAGCGAGATGTGGGTCGCATCAGGGAGCACCAGATCACGCTATTGGTCGTGAGGGTCACCAGTCATCCTGTAGAAGCATCCATCCGGACTGAGCCTCGGCAGCAGCGCCAACGTGCGGTGTGGGCCGTCGCCGTATTCACCCCCCTGACGACGACCCGCGGGCGCTCGCAACCCTCGCCTTCCTATCCTCGACCCATCAGGTGGAGTAGTTGGCGTGTCGTTTGATTTCATGCTCTACGGATGCACCGGGTACGTCGGTCAAGCCGTCGCCCAGCTGGCCGTCGAACAGGGTCTACGTCCGATGCTCGCCGGCCGGGACGCGCCCAAGGTGAGCAGCCAGGCGCAGGAGCTTGGCCTCGAGGCTCGCTCCTTCGAGGTGGACGCCGCCCTGGCTCTCGATTCAGCACTCGGCGAGGTTCCCGTGGTATTGAACTGCGCAGGGCCTTACATCTACACGGCCCAGCCGATCGTCGAGGGATGCCTGCGATCAGGTACTCATTACCTCGACCTCACGGGTGAGGCGCCAGTTTACGATTCGATCGCGGGCCACGACGATGAAGCCAAATCACAGGGGGTAATGCTGTTACCGAGCGTGGGCTTCGATCTAGTGCCGACCGACTGTCTCGCTGCCCACCTCAAACGGCGGCTGCCAACGGCGACCCACCTCACGTTGGCGTTCCACTCTCAGGGCCCAGCTGGTTTGCCGCCGGGGACGCTCAACACCCTGGTGGAGATGATCCCATACGGCAGCAACAAACAACGACGGTCCGACGGCAAGATCGAGAACGCACGTGGCCGTCGTAAGACCCGAATGATCGACTTTGGTTCTGGTCCCTTGAAAGCTTCGATGCTGACCTGGGGCGACGTACACCTGGCCTACCGAAGCACCGGGATACCCAACATCGAGGACTATGCCGTCCTGTCA
The DNA here is from genome assembly GCA_963733905.1 of uncultured Actinomycetes bacterium. Lineage (GTDB taxonomy): Bacteria > Actinomycetota > Acidimicrobiia > Spongiisociales > DATADW01 > DATADW01. The sequence goes on from CAVTEU010000006.1 coordinate 15,145, forward strand.
CCCGAGCTGGTGCGCCAGATGGACCTCACCGACCGGATCCGCCCCCTTTTCAAACTCGCCGCAATCCGAAACGCAGCGAAGAAGACCGTACGGGGCGGCGCCACGCCCGACGAACGGGCAAAAACGAGCATGTCGGTGTGGGGGGAGGTCGTCGACGACCAGGGCCGGAAAGCGATGTCCCGGCTCCACGGACCAGAAGCAGGCTTGGTCTGGACCTCCCTAGCCGCTCTCGAAGCGGTGAAGCGTGTTCTGGCCGGAGACGTCAAGCCAGGATTCCAAACTCCCTCCCTGGCGTACGGCCCCGACTTCGTCCTCGAATGCGAAGGCGTCACCCGCGAAGACGTCGCCTGATACGACGTCTGGTGGCACCTGAACGAGGACGTCGCCGTCACCTCAGTGTTGGCAACTCCATCGATTCGAGGACGGGTTCAATCCGAAGAACTGCTGGGACGGAAGTTCGGCCATCACCTCAACTTCTGGAGCCTGTCCGAAAGCAAGTTGTATCGCCGAATCGAGTTCATCCGCCGTCGTCGGCTCGGCTGAGCACTTCGAGCACTTCCTGCACTACCAGATCCGGCCGATCCCAGAGCACATATTCCATTCCGGTCCCCTCGGCGACGAGGGTGCGGGCATTGGTGGAGAGCCCGGCGTAGAACTCGAGCCCGTCCTGCCAATAGCCGTTGATCGACTGGGCGGTTGCGGCACCGGCGTACTGAACGAATCTGGGGTTGAGATATACCGAGTCGGGGTCCTGCCCGATGACGGTGAGCGGCAGGTCGCCGAAACCGTCCAGGGACGCGGAGACGGTCGGGTCCAAGTCGAGCCATTCCGGATGGCCGCCCGCATCGAGATCTGCTTCGGCGAGCGAGGAATCGAGTTGGGCGGCGAAGCCGACAGGCATGGGGTCGACCAACACCACACCAGCGACGTCCTCTCTTCCGGATGCGAACAGACGGGTGGAGTGAACCCCATCAACGGAGGCGACCAGGATGTAGGGACCCGTGATCCCGCTCGAGATCAACGCATCATCGAGGTCAGCGGCTCGCTTCTCAGGTGTCGCCTCACCCTCCACATATCCATTCACACAGACGACGTGGCTCCTGGACAGTTGCGCCTGGATCACCGACCACGAGCCGTAGTCGATCCAGTCGGATGGCTCGAGAATGATCGTGGGCGCACCGGCCTCACCACTGCCGGTGCAAAGGAAACGGTGAGGAAACCTGTTCCAGTCGTCATAGACGATCTCCGCTTGCTCGATCAGCCCGGCGGACTGGGTCGAGCCGCACCAGCACCCCCGGGTGGAAAAAGACAACCCATAGGGATCCGTCTGCTTCGACGAGGCCGCCGGCCTTGCCCGGCATCGGGTAGGCGTTCGTCTCGCCGGTAACGGGATCCACCCGGAACAGGATGTGATCGGTGTGCGAGCTGACCCACAGCGATCCGTCGAACGTGGTCATCGAGTGGAGACCGAAGGTGAGACCCCCAAACGAGGCCAACTCGCCCGTATTTGGGTCGAAGGTGCTCAGATTGGTACCCCACGGGTAAGCGCCATCCATCAGCCACAGCCGACCACCCGCCTCGGTGACGCTGCGAACCCCCCAACCGTCGGCGGTGGCCAGTCCAGATTCGGTGGGGATGACGACCTGCCCGCGCGTTCCGTCCTCGGCGAGGCTGGATATCAGACCAGTCTCCGGATCATTCACCCACAGGTATCCCAAACCTTCGCCTTTGATCTCTCCCATGCCGGCTGCCTCGATCTCACCGTCGGCGGAAACCTGATAGAGCTCTCCCTGATCATTGTTGATCCAGAGATTGTCACCGAGCCATGCTCCGCCACCGGGCAGCCCACCGATCGGTATCACTTTGTCGACAGCACCGGCGACCGGGTCGAACCGCAACAGCTCGCCGCCGTTGTCGTAGCTCATCAACCAGACATATCCGGATCCGACCACAACGCCCTCGACGTAGCGGTCGATCGCGAAGCTCGCCTCCACCTCACCCGAGGCGGCGGAGATTCGTTGCAGCTCATTTGCCAATCCGGTCATCACCCAGATGGTGTCACCATCGACGGCGAGGGTCTGGATGCCGCCCGACGCCAGCGGTACCACAGCATCGACACCCGGTAAATCGGCGATTCCATCGAACCGGGGGTCGATCACCGACGGAGATTCCCGGCGCAGCAGGATCGGCAGCGCGATCACAGCCACCACTGCCAGCGAGGCCACGGCGATGAGCCAGGGCCGGGCCGCGCGCCTGGGAGCAGAAACCAGCGGTGGATATAGCCCAATTCTCTCGTCCACCTTGGCGCGGAGCCGCAACCCATCGGGCTCGACGCCGCTCGCCGGATCGGCTCGTTCCAGTTCGATCATGTCGGGGCTTCCTCTGCTTCGGTCGGTGACTGCGACGCATTGTTCAGTAGGTCGAAACGGCGCTTCAGCCGCGATCTGGCACGATGCAGCCGCTGATCTACGGCGTTCTCGTTGATGCCGAGCACGTAGGCGATTTCGCTTCGGGTCAGACCATCCCAGGACGACATCTGCAAGAGTTCGCGGTCTGCCGGGCTCAGCTGGTCGAGCGCCAGAAGCACGAACTCGACCTCCCCGGCGGAACTCGGCTCGACGCCGGCTGGTTCGTGGGCCTTTCCTATGGCGGCGAGCCGGGCCCACAGGCTGCTCCGGCGCCGCCGGGTCCGGTATTGGTTCCCGACCACCCGGTAGGCGACGCCGAACAACCACGCTCGACTTCGCTCACCCGTGGGCATCTTGTCGAGGCGACGCCAGGCAACGGCGAACACATCGGCGGCTGCGTCCTCAGCATCCGATCGTCCCAGCCGCCGCAAGCAGTACCGGAAGATGGCATCATGATGCGCTTGGAACAGCGAATCAAACCGCAATCGGTGATCTGCCCCTCCAACTTGCGCCTCTTTTGACATCTCGGTCACTATGAAATGCTATGTGTCCGGGCCAGCACGCCGCCTTACACCCCCACGCACTGGGTATCACCCTCGCCTCGAACTCGACAGCCGAATAGGGGCACATGGGCCGTCCGGTTGCATCTAAACGACGCCGCGAGAGGTCGCGTAACAATGCGAAATAGTGTTGAGAACACGTTTCATCTGTGGAGCGGCCATTTCTGACTGCTTCCCCAGGTCAGGGGATCGCGGCGGGTCTGCTCTCGCACGGAAGAACTCAGGGGTTCAAATCCCCTGACTTTCTACTCAGGGGGGCCGTGGGCCCGGAGTCAGGCGAAGAAGTTGATTATGGCCTGGGTGTCGTCTGAGAATGCCCACCGCTCCGTCACCTGACCGTCGGCATTGACGTGGAGAATCTCCGCCGTCCGGTAGGTGATCGACTCGTCACCTTTGTTTGCCGTTGCGGTGACCAGGGCGATCAGATGGTCGTCGTTGGCGACGACGTCATGGAGATCCGTCGCGATTGCGTAGTCGTTCAGGCTCTGCATCCTCTCCATGAGCGCCTGCTTGCCGTGCACTGGCTCGGACGCTCCAATCTCCCACCACACGACGTCGTCGGCGATGGTGTCCGCCATCGCTGTCATGTCTCCGTCGTTCATTGCCGCGGTTACCTGGCGATAGCGAGCGGCGTTGGGATGATCGGACATGGTCAACTTGCTCCTTCGAAAACAAAACCTGAGCAGATACGAGTTCGAGCCTACGCATTCGCGTAGCCGCGATGCGAGCCGTCGCTTCCCCAGCATCATCGTTCGCTGGAATGAAAGGTGCGGCCAGCAGAACGACATGCAGGCCATCGGTGAGGTCGATCCCTGAGGTTTGGTCGTGATCACCTTGGTCACGATCACCTCGTACCCGTGATATCGGCCGGCTCGCCGCGGTGCGTTTCGGTGACCGCTTCCCAATGCCTCGATCGGGGGAAGCGCTCGGTTGCAGCCTGTAGAGCTGGCACTTTGGTAAATCCCCGCTCCAGGGGTATTCATGTGCTTGGAACCTTCGCCATCGATGAGTCTGCCTGCCCGCGGGGTGTGCCTACTCGGTCGTGCACCGGGATCTTCGATGGGGTGCGCATCTGGTCGTACCCGCGGAATCGGCGTGCGGTATCGATCGCCTGGAGCCATTCCTCGGAGGTGACCAGATCGCGCAGCGACTGTTCGAGCTGGGCGTGCAGGCGCGCGGCGGCTCCACGGAGGGGTGGATCCGGTAACGGGTTGGTCGTTGATCTGTTCGAGGTGGCTGGGAAAAGCGCCGACACCGCCGCGCCCAACGATGGGTATGGTTCGCCGAGCAACCTGGCTCCACGGGGAGTCCGGCGAATTGCGCCCTCCGTTCGGCCATTGAAGAGGGGATGACTATGGCGGAGAGGATCACATGGTCCGTGGAACTCAGCTTCCACGAGCGGTCACCGTCCCGGTCCTCGACCGCCCATGACTCGTTGAGCCCGCACGTTGATACCGATCACGATCCCGAGGGAGGTCGCCAATGCCGGTAACGCCTACGTTCCCGGGTGTCTACATCGAGGAGATACCCAGTGGGGTGCGGACGATCGTCGGGGTCTCGACGTCGACAACCGCCTTTCTCGGGTACTTCCGACGTGGTCCGCTCAACACCCCTCTGCGGTGCTTCAGCCTCGGCGACTTCGACCGAGAGCTAGGCGGGCTGCTCGCGGTCGACGAGGCAGGCTATGCCATTCAGCAGTTCTTCCTCAATGGGGGCTCGGAGGCATGGGTGGTGCGGGTGGCCGGCTCGGACAACACGTCCTCGCCCGCCCCGGCCGAGGTGACGATCCAGGACGCCGACGGCGACGCGGTACTTCGGGTCTTCGCAGGTAGGCGGTTCCAGGGCCGGTCCGTTCCCGACCCCGGAATATGGGGGGACTCGATTCGCATCGATGTCGATTACGACACGGCCGACCCGACCGACTCCAACCTCTTCAACCTCACCGTGAGCGAGGTCGCCAGTCGGGACGGACGGCGGGTGGTGCTGAGATTTGAGGTCTACATCAATGTCAGCACCGACCCCTCCAGCCCCTCGTATGTGGTGGAGAAGGTGAACGAAGACTCGAAGCTCATCCAAGTCGAGCATGTCGACACCGCCGCCGGCCGACCAGCACAAACCGGAACCACCGGTGAGGTCGTGGGCAGCAACCCCACTCTCGACAGCACATCGAGTTTGCAAGTCGACTCTGGGACCGGTCCCGTGCCCGTCGTCCTGACCGATCTTCCCAGTACCGGAGTTGCCTTCGACGACGATCCCGCCTCCATCCGTAAGGCGTTGGAGCGAGCCATCCGAGTCGCCGGGAACGCGAGCGTGCCCCCCGATCCTCTTCTGGCCGGGGCATCGGTCACACTCCAGGGAGCGCTGGGTGGAGACCGGTGGCTGCGGGTGGTGGCGGGCGGCGAGGCTTCGGCCACGTTCGACTCGGAGACCGTCTTGGCCTTCGCTGAGGAGGGCGCGGGTACCACGGCAGCCGATCTCGGGCTGGCCACGGGCAACCAAACCGAGAACGTCCAGCAGTACTCGCTCGGAAACGGTGCGGCCGGCAATCAGGAGGGCGCCGTGCCTGGAGATGATGGGCTCCTCCCGGATGCGGATGCCCTCATCGGGACCTTCGATGACAAGACAGGGATCTACGCCCTGCGAGATGTCGATCTGTTCAACATCGTCTGTATCCCGGGTGCGGTGGCCCCCCACATGAGCCGAAGCGACGCGGCGGCGGTGTATGCCGCGGCTGAGGCGTTCTGCGACACAGAGAGGGCGTTCCTCATCGTCGATATCCCCGACGGTGTGAACGACGTCCAGGAGGTCCAGGACTGGCTCGATGCCGCCAACATTCGGCACAAGAACGCCGCGGTCTACTTTCCACGCCCGCACATCCCCGACCCATTGATGGAGAACCGACTGAAAAGCGTCGGGCCGAGCGGCACCATGGCGGGGATATATGCCCGGACCGACGGCGCTCGGGGGGTATGGAAGGCTCCCGCCGGTCTCGAAGCCACCCTGCGCAATGTTCAGGGGTTCGAACCAAGCTCACCGACCCGGAGAACGGCGTCATCAACAGAGTCGGGATCAACGCCCTCCGTCAGTTCCCCGATCTATGGGAGGGTGGCCTGGGGTGCTCGTACCCTCGACGGTGCCGATGCCCTCGCCTCCGAGTGGAAGTACATCCCCGTCCGACGCCTTGCCCTCTACCTGGAAGAGAGCCTGTTCCGCGGGCTGCAATGGGTCGTGTTCGAGCCGAACGACGAGCCGCTCTGGTCGCAGATCCGGCTCAACGTCGGTGCGTTCATGCACAACCTGTTCCGGCAGGGAGCCTTCCAGGGCACCAGCCCGCGCGATGCCTACTTCGTCAAGTGCGACAACGAGACGACGACGCAGAACGACATCAATCTCGGCATCGTCAACGTCATCGTCGGTTTCGCGCCGTTGAAGCCGGCGGAGTTCGTGATCATCAAGATCCAGCAGATGGCCGGCCAGGTTCAGACCTGAGGGAGGAGGCAGAGGCGTGGCACAGTTCACGGTCAACACGCAGCCGATTCGACCCATACAAGAACTTCAAGTTCCGTGTCAGGTGGGACGGGCGCTACGTGGCGGGCATCATCCAAGGTCGGCGCGCTCAAACGCATCCACCGAAGTGGTCGAGCATCGCGAAGGTGGCGACCCGAGCACGAGCCGCAAGTCGCCCGGGCCGCACCAAGTACGAGGCGATCACGCTCGAGCGCGGCGTCACCCACGACGTCGACTTCGAGCAGTGGGCCAACAAGGTGTGGAACTTCGGCGAGGGGCCCGGCTCGGAGGTCTCGCTCGCCGACTTCCGCAAGGACATCGTGCATCGACATGTTCAACGAGGCCGGGCAGATGGCGCTCAGCCTACCGCATCTTCCGCTGCTGGGTGTCCGAGTACCAGGCGCTGCCCGACCTCGACGCCAACGCCAACGCGGTCGCCATCCAGACCCTCAAGCTCGAGAACGAGGGGTGGGAGCGTGACTACGACGTGGCCGAGCCTGCGGAGCTCAGCTTCGTCGAACCGTAAGAAACATGGAAGATGCCGCCAAGGTGGCCTTGCCCGGCATGTGGGCGACTGCAGGACGGCCGCGAGGCGATTGCCTGGCTTCGTCCGATCACCGGCGCCGACCAGGCAGCGATCATCGATCGCATCGGCCGCGACCCGGCCCCGGTGATCGCCACCGACTTGATCGGGGCTTGCGTCCTGCTCGAGGGCGGTGAGCCCCTCGGCACCCAGGGGGCCCGCGGCTTGTCTGTCGGCGAGCGGGAAACGGTGCTGTGGCGGATGCGCGCCATGCTCTCGGGGGATCGGATCGACGCCGTGGTGACCTGTCCGGCCTGCGATGAAAAGGTCTCGATCGAGTTCCAGGTAGCTGACTTCCTAGAGCTCGGCTCGGTACGCACGAGAGGAGTGGTCGCCGAGCGGGTGGGCGGGCGGATGGTCGAGTTCCGTGTCCCCAACGGAGGTGATCTGGAAGATCTGGCTGGGCGGCGCGTTGACATCGAGCAAGCGGAAGCCGAGCTCGCCGCCGCCTGCTTGCTCAGTGTCGACGGTCGGTCGCCAACGGTGGATGACATCGCGGAGCTCGGCGGCCCGATCGGTGATCGGATGGCGGCGCTCGACCCGGCCGCCGAACTTCTATTCGAGTCTGTCTGCCCTGTGTGTGACTTTCCGATCACAGCGAGCCTTGATGCCACCGGCTTCCTGCTGGAGGAGATGGCCTCAGGCGCTCGTTATCTGTTTCACGAGGTGCACATTCTCGCCTCGACCTACCACTGGTCGGAGAGCGAAATCCTCGACCTGACTCCGCGACGCCGGCATCTCTATCTCGACCTGATCAACGACGCCGGCGGGCAAGCCTCATGAGCGGCTATCTCGCCCGGCTGGCGGCAAGGGCTGTGGGGATGTCGCCACCCGGGGCACCACCCGCAACCGGCCAGTCCGTTCCGGCCTTTCCTCCAAGCCTCGATCACCTCGACACTGTTTCCGACACGGGCCCGCCGACAGGTGTACCAATCGGACCTCCGCCCGTCGAAACCGTGCCGCCCACAGCACCACCCGAGGCCGCGGTGGCCGAGCTATTGCCGCCGGGCGCGCCACCCGATACACCGGACGCTGCCCCATGGGTCCCTCCGATGCCGGTCGCCGTCGGCCCGTCCAACGAGGCAGACTCGACCGCGGTCACCATCGACCTCGAACCCGGTGATGTGCCTGTTGGGGGGGCCTCGCCAGTTGCCGCGGCACGGCCTGCAGTACAGCCCGCGGTCGAGGCGGCGCCTCCTGTTGACGACGAGGTCGCGATGCCGGTTTCGTTGTCGCAGCAGAGGGATCCAGCACCCTCGGCGATGTGGTCGATCCCATTTCAACAACGACGTCGGCGGCATCTCCAACCCCTGGCCCGGTGGCCGCGGTGCCGCAGCCAGGCATACCCAGCCCCCCAGCGGTCGATACGGTGACGGCCACCGAGCCCGCTCCCCGGCTCGAGACGCGTGAGATAGTCGCCGCCGCTCCGGCACCGTCCGAGCCGCGGTTCCCGTCTCGTCCCGATCTCCTGGTGCCACTGCTCTCTCCTCCGGCCGAGCCGGCACCCATCGACGTCCACATCGGAACGATTGAGATCTCTGCCGAGCCGCCTCCACCGCAGGGAGCGACCCGCACCGTGCCTCCACGGCCCGGCCTCGATGAGTACGCCAGTCTGCGCACATATCAGTGGGATGACCGGAGTGAGTGACTTCACCGGCGTCCAGGCTGTCACCGCCACTATCCGCCAGATCTTGCAGCAGCGGATGGAGGAGCCCGTTCCTGTAACGACGGCGCCGCCGGACGTCGAGGTGCCCAACGTCGACCGACCCTTGGCCAACCTGTTCCTCTACATGGTTGAGGAGAGCCCCACCCTCAAGAACCAGGACCTGCCCGGGATGGTGGGACCGATGTCACTGGGGCAGCCTCCGCTCTCCCTCGATCTCCACTACCTGGTAACGGGCGCCGGGCCAGATCCCAACGACGACCGCGGTAGTCACCGCGTCCTCGGCGATGTGATGCTCACGCTGCACGAACACCCCATAGTCGCCAAGGACGACCCCCTGTTGGACCCTGTCCTCCAGAACGAGGTGGAACTGCTCAAGATCACGATGGAGCCGCTCGACGTCGAGGGTCTCTCCAAGATATGGACCGCCACCACGGCCCCGTTGCGACTCGCGGTCGGCTACAAGGTGACCGTCGTCCAGCTCGAGTCGACGCAGCCTCGCTCCGTTGCCAAACCTGTCAAGGAACTTCCTGCGGGTGGACCTCGGGTGTATGCGGTGTCGCTGAATCGGCCGGTCATTGCCGCCCTCGGAGTGATGCGACGACTGCCTGACCTCACACTCGAGGAGCAGAGTGTCCCTTACGTCCGGGTCGGGGAGCAGCTTCTCGTGGAGGGTTCGGGGTTTTTCCCTGGGACGAGACCGATCCTCGGCGACTTCGACGCCTCGGCCTCGACTGACCCGACGTCAACGAGCAGCCGCATGCTGATCACGGTCGAAGACGCAGGCCTGTTGTCGGGAGTGCACCGCGTCCAGCTGGTGCGGGATGTCGGGGTCGGCGAGCCACCCGACGAGCGCACCTTTCCGTTCCTGCGGTCCAATGTCGCCGCCTTCGTACTCATTCCAACGGTCACGGGTGTCACGCCGGCGAGTGGGCCCCCTGGGACTGCTGTGGCTGTTGATGGGTTGCGGCTCTTCCGTGACGACGCTCCCAGCATGGTGCTGGTGGGCGACCGGGCCTTTCCGATCGGACCCGATGGCTCGGACACCCGGGTGGAGGTCAATGTGACCGGGCTGCCATCGGGTGTCTACCCGATCAGCGTTCGAGTCAATGGCGCGGAGAGCATCGATGCGTTCGACTTTGAGGTGACGTGAGTTTGGAAGACCCCTCCGATCTCTCGACCTGGGAGAAGGTGCATAACGCCTATCTCGAGGTGCAGGTTCACCTCGTGCACCTGCTGGTGCGGCGCCAGGTCGATGCGACCGGTCATCACCACGGCGAGGTCGGCGTCGATGAGGAGCGGCGCATGTGCCCGACCTCGCCCAATCCATCGCCGCCCATCGGGCCAGGCTGGAGGAGCTGCAGCGCGAGCTGGAGGACATCGGTGGCCCCGACACCGTGACCTCGCTGGCCGTTGCGGCGGGGCTGGCCGATCCCGAGCGTCTCGCCGTAATCGCCGCCCTGTGCGGCGAACTCGACCCTGCCCTCGCCGAGCGGTTCGCTCATCTCAATGGTGATCCGGCGAAACGGTACGCCACCCCCCGACTCGTGGCCGCCATCAATGACCTGCCCGCCGCAGACGAGTGGTCGCTGCTCGACCCGGACAGCCCGGTACTTCGCTTTCGCATCCTCGAAGCGGGCGCCTCGGGCGCCGCCGGCGCACTGCGCATGGACCCCGGGTGTTGGGCTACCTGCGCGGCCGCAACCGCATCGACGAGCGCCTGCGCCCGATCCTGTCTACCTTGGACGGAGTCGCCGTTCCCAGCGCAATCCTCGACGTGGCGCACAGCACGAGTCGATGGCTGGCCGACTCCGAGCGGAGCAGCGGCCGGGTCGTGGTCAACCTGGTCGGGTCGTCGGCCGACACCCGTTCCGCATGCGCCGCCCATCTGATGAGAATCCTCGGCCTTCACCCAATGCGGTTGCATCTCGACCGGCTCCGATCGCGCACCGAGAGCCTTGACCTGCTCCGCTTGGTGGAGCGAGAGGCGATCCTGTTGCAGGCGGGTTGGTACGTCGACGTGGGGCCCGGTTGGGGTGAAGACGCTGCGGGTGCCACCGCCGCACAGGAGCTGATCGACGAACTGGACGGGTTGGTGGTGGTCGGCAGCGACCAGCGGGTCGAGGTGGAGGGCGAGGCGCTTGTGGTCCCGGTGCCGAGTTTGACCTCCGCCGATCGGATCGCTCTCTGGGTCGAGGCGCTCGGACGAACGATTCCCGGCCTGGAGCGGGTGGTGGAGCAATTCGCTCTCGGACCCAGCGGCATCGTTCGCGCTGCCCGGGAGGCGGAGGTGATCGCCGAGTTGAACGGCGACGACGAGATCACCGCTCGGGCCGCGTGGCTCGCTTGCCGTCGTCTCGCCGGGCGCGACATGGGGCGGATGGCCCGCAAGCTGGAGCCCGCAGCCAGTTGGACCGATCTGGTGCTTCCCGACGAACAGCTCACCGTGCTCCACGCCATGGCGGGGCAGGTGGCCAACCGCAACGTGGTGTACGAGAAATGGCGGTTCGGGGCGAATCTGACCAGGGGACGCGGCATCTCCGCCCTCTTCACCGGCCCACCGGGCACGGGGAAGACGATGGCGGCCGAGATCATCGCAGCCCACCTCGACCTCGACCTCTACCGCATCGATCTCGCCTCCGTAGTGAGCAAGTACATCGGCGAGACGGAGAAGAACCTGCGTGGTGTCTTCGATGCGGCCGAGCGGGGCGGCGTCAATCTTGTTCTTCGACGAAGCCGACGCCCTCTTCAGCAAGCGGACCGAGGTCAAGGACAGCCACGACCGGTACGCCAACATCGAGACCAACTATCTGCTGCAGCGGATGGAGGAGTACCCCGGGCTGGCCATCCTGGCGACGAACCGCAAGGCCGACCTCGACCCGGCCTTCCTGCGACGCATCCGATTCCTGGTGGCCTTCCCCTATCCCAACCCGGGCGCCCGGCTCCTGATCTGGAAGACGGTGATCCCCGAGGAGGCGCCGCGAGGCAGCATCGACTTCGACGGCGCTGGCCCGGCTCGACCTCGCCGGGGGCAACATCAAGAACATCGCCGTGAACGGGGCGTTCCTGGCCGCGGCCGACGGAGAGCCGATCACCACCCGTCACCTGATGACTGCTGCCCGACACGAGTACCGCAAGATCGACAAGCTCCCGAGCCGCGCCGACTTCGGCGAGTACTACGAGATGGTCACTTCGTGAGCGACCGGCCGCTCCGGGTGCGCATCGACCGGCTCGTGCTCCGCAACGTCGACACCGGCTCGGTCGGGGACATCGCGTCTCTCGTGGCCGATCGGTTGCGCCGGGAGCGGTCAGTCAGGGACGAAGGTGAAGGACCCATCCCGAGGGATGGGGCAGAAATGGCGGAGGCCGCCGCAAGCAGAATCGCGGCAGTGGTGAGCCGGGCAGTGGATAGTCGATGAGTGCTTTCGCCCCGGTCGAGTCGGTTCCGTCCGTCTTGTTGCGTTCGCCGTTGCGGGTGGGTGCGGTGGATGATCCTTTGGAGGTGGAGGCGGAGCGGGTGGCCGATCGGGTGATGCGGATGCCTTCCTCTGAGTTGGTGGTGCGGCGCTGTCCGGGGGGGTGTCCTGATGAGGAGGTGCTGCGCCGTCAACCGGTGGATGAGGAGGAGGACGAGTTGTTGCGTACCCCGGCTGATGGGGGTGCGCCGGGTGTGGTGCCGGGGGAGGCGGTCCGTTCGGGTGGGGGTGGGGGGTTGCCGCCGGGGTCGTTGCGGTTCTTCGAGCCGCGTCTCGGGGTGGATCTGTCGGGGGTGCGGGTCCATCACGACGGTGGGGCGGCCCGGTTGGCGTCGTCGGTCAACGCTCGGGCATTCACCGTGGGGAGGGATGTGTTCTTCGGGGCGGGGGAGTGGGCTCCTGGCACCACCCGCGGTGACCTTCTCCTCGCCCACGAACTCACCCACACCATCCAACAGGGCGGAGGTGGTGCCGGCGTCGTGATGAGGGCGACGGCCGCGGCCACCGGGACACGGCACACAGCGGGGACGGGGGACACCCTGTCCGGGCTCGCCGGCTACCCCAATCCGGGGTGGGAGGCCAAGCTCGAGGAACTCATTGCCGCCAACCCCGATCATCCCAACATCAAAGGAAAGAGTCGGACCGACCCTCAATTCGGATGGCTCGAGATCGGCGATGTCATCAATGTGCCATGGGGCACGTGCCCGCCGATAACTTGCCCGTTTGCTCCTACCCTGCCACCCAACCAGATCCCCCAGCCGGGCGTTCCGCCTTTCCCCCAGCGGCAAAATCCGAACGCTGCCAGTCGAGGGCTCTGCCGGGGAGCGTGTGGCCCCGATTGCCCCGACAGCTGCGTCGCGGTTAACCCGATCACCTACTGCCACTACGACGCAGCCTCGGGGTGTCACGCCCAATGCGTCTATACGAACGTCATCAGCTGCTACACGCATGTGGGTTGCCGCGTCCACGATGACTGCTACGACCAGTGCGCAATCACCGCCGGTGAGATGGACCTCTGCGGCTGCCCGAGTAGGGCATGCCTGTTCGGATCGATATGTGACAACCCGTGTCATTGCGGATGCGACGTCGACTGCGGCAACGCCTTCGGTTGCGCGACTTGCGCGGAGTGGGCCTTGGGCCGGCGGTCGGCGCCAACCGACGGCGAGCTTTTCTTTACCGACACGGTCGCCGTAGGCGCCGCCAGTCCCGGCCTGTGTCCTCCGCCGTGAGCGTTTCCTCCGTCCTCGCCGAGCCCGCCTCGCATTCCACGATGTTGCGTTCGCCGTTGCGGGTGGGTGCGGTGGATGATCCTTTGGAGGTGGAGGCGGAGCGGGTGGCCGATCGGGTGATGCGGATGCCTTCCTCTGAGTTGGTGGTGCGGCGCTGTCCGGGGGGGTGTCCTGATGAGGAGGTGCTGCGCCGTCAACCGGTGGATGAGGAGGAGGACGAGTTGTTGCGTACCCCGGCTGATGGGGGTGCGCCGGGTGTGGTGCCGGGGGAGGCGGTCCGTTCGGGTGGGGGTGGGGGGTTGCCGCCGGGGTCGTTGCGGTTCTTCGAGCCGCGTCTCGGGGTGGATCTGTCGGGGGTGCGGGTCCATCACGACGGTGGGGCGGCCCGGTTGGCGTCGTCGGTCAACGCTCGGGCATTCACCGTGGGGAGGGATGTGTTCTTCGGGGCGGGGGAGTGGGCTCCTGGCACCACCCGCGGTGACCTTCTCCTCGCCCACGAACTCACCCACACCATCCAACAGAGAGGGCACTCGAATGACGTGCTCCACCGAGCCCCAGACGAGACCCTCACACCCGAGATAGTCGGCCAGGACCCGGGCCTGCTCTTGTGCGCCGTGCTCTGTTACATCGGGGTGCCGCCGTCAATCTGGCGTGAGGCAATAGAGCTGGTCCTGAAGTCTGCGTGGGAAGAGTACCGATCGGAATACGGGCAACTGGCGGGTCAATTGAAATTCCAACGACTCCAGCTCGCATTCAAGGCCTATTCGCCGATCCAGACCCTCTAGTTCATCTTGTCATTCGTCGTGGACGGGAAGATCGGTCCGCTCACAGTGAAGGCTGTCGCGGCAACGGCCTTTCGTGACCAGCTCACGAGGATGCTGGTCACACGCGGAGCGACCGCGGCTGGCCTGGCCACTGCTGCACAAATTGCCCGCAAGGTCGTTATCGCCATCGAACTCGCCATCGCCGCTGGGTGCAGCGCCTATTGCGGAACGGTGAGCTTCGCCCAGACCATGGCCGAGCTCACCGTGGGTTTGGCGCAGGTAATAGCAGCGACGACGAAGGTCATGGAGAGCACGGGCGGGATCGTTGGCGGCCTCGCCTCTTTGGCCGGAGAGGCTCTGGCGAGGCCGGTCCTTCTCGCCTGGAGCATGGTGAACGTCGAGAATTGGGATGTCGGACATCTGCCGCCTCCGGCGGGCCCCGACATGACGGAGGCTGGCGTGTTCTTCTCGTCCGAGGTACAAGGCGAGACGCTCGCAGACCTCATGAACTCGCTGGCGCGACCGATCATCGAGTACCCGCCTGATGTCGCAGACTTGGTGTGGCAGGTGGTTTCGGTCATCGGCGAGGAACGCGCCGAGCTTGGCGAGGATCCTCTGCCTATGACACCACAGGGAGCGGTTCGGATGGCGCCCTTCGAGTTCGTGAAGATCCTCCACGACGAGGCCTATCTCGATTTCGTCCAGGATCCCGAGGCCCTGGTCGACTTCTTCTTGGGTGGCGAGACGGAAGGTATGGAAAGTGAATGACTGGCGGTCATCAAATCGAGAAAGCCGCCGAACTCACCCCGGGAAATTTTGGTGGCGCCGGCTGCAATACGGTCGTCCGTGTCGCGGTTCTGTCAATCGACGGGTGAGGATGCAAAGACCTGGCGGTTGGTGAAGGATCGATGACCGCTTTCGCCCCGGTCGAGTCGGTTCCCTCTGTGTTGTTGCGTTCGCCGTTGCGGGTGGGTGCGGTGGATGATCCTTTGGAGGTGGAGGCGGAGAGGGTGGCTGATCGGGTGATGCGGATGCCTTCCTCTGAGATGGTGGTGCGGCGCTGTCCGGGGGGGTGTCCTGATGAGGAGGTGCTGCGCCGTCAACCGGTGGAGGAGGAGGAGGACGAGTTGTTGCGTACCCCGGCTGATGGGGGTGCGCCGGGTGTGGTGCCGGGGGAGGCGGTCCGTTCGGGTGGGGGTGGGGGGTTGCCGCCGGGGTCGTTGCGGTTCTTCGAGCCGCGTCTCGGGGTGGATCTGTCGGGGGTGCGGGTCCATCACGACGGTGGGGCGGCCCGGTTGGCGTCGTCGGTCAACGCTCGGGCTTTCACCGTGGGGAGGGATGTGTTCTTCGGGGCGGGGGAGTGGGCTCCTGGCACCACCCGGGGTGACCGCCTCCTCGCCCACGAACTCACCCACACCATCCAAGAGCGACGACACTGGTACGACGACAAGCGCCGCAGCCGTCGGCGCCTCTCGCATGCGCCTGCTCCGAGCCCGAAGCCGGCACCGCCGCCGGCGCCCACCTGCCCGCCTCCGCAGGTGCCGGACGACCACAAGATGGGACGTGCCTGATCAAGACCACCAACCCGCTCAGTCGAATGGGGCGGAAGCAGACGCCCGGCAACCTTCGAAGCTGAACGCGACCGTACATGCCCGAAGGAGTGAGCCTGGGGGCTTTGTCGGCAGCGATGATCGGCGCCACTGGGATTGCCGGCGATCGTGTCGACCCCGGCCGCCGGCGGAGGTCCCGTATCGTGCTGCTTCGGACCCGGCTTCAAGGTTGTGGGCGGGACCTGACGTGTTGATCGCCGAGCCGCCCGGGCCCAGCGGCTGGCAGGCGGGTCTCACGACCCGGACGCGGTCCTGCTGACCTGGCCGACCGCCGCCAAATGTGCCGGGAAGATCAACGTCCCGGTGACGATGCCGTGGCGACCCCGACGACGCCACCTTCGAGGCAGCGGTCCGGGCCGGCGAAATGGAGCACGTGGCGGTCGCTCGAGGCGCTTCACACAAAGCACTTGGTCCCGTACTACCGACTCATATCCTCGGCGACGGCGCAGGCGGCGACCGAGGTCGGATTGCAGGACAGCATCTGACCAGCCAGGTCACCGGTCGTGACGATCAGGCGGCGACCGGCTTCATACTGGGTGACCTGGCGGGACCCGGCGCTTCGATGATCCGGTGTCAGGAACCCATCATTGAACTCCGTACCAAACGTCCCCACCGGCTGTCCCTCTATCAGCCTCTTGACGAGCATTAGCTCCCCACAGAGGCCCGGCCTCGGCCCCGGCAACGTCGCCGTGGTCGCTGCCACGGTCACCTGCCGATCCTGCCAAGCTGGCCGTCTCCGGCAACGATTTGGTGGAGGGGACCACGGTCGTGCGCACGCTCGGCTCGGCGGTCGGAGGCGAACAGGGCACTCGCCGATGTTCCATGGGCCACAAGATCACCGAGATCCACTCCATCGGCAGTATTCTCGTTTCTGCTCTCGCAGAGGGGCGCCACCGAAGGGTGCTCTCGGTGGCGAGACGGGGCGCACCATCGACCCGGCCCTGTACCAGGTCACCTTTGGTGCCACCGCTCCTTCCAACTGGACGATCGTCGAAGCACAGCCGGGCCAGGTCTTCGGTCCAGGACTTCGCGCGCAACGAGACGAGGCCTACATCGGCGGTCGAACTGATGCGGTCTCACGGCTTCAACCGCGATGGTTAGTTCGATCGGTGCCACCGACAAATCGCACCGGTTCCGAGACTGCCGACTATCGACGCTTCAGGACCGACTGATCAAACAGCGAGGTTCCGTCCACGACCCGACTTCGCGCCACGTCAAGTGCGATGTGTAGGTTCGGAAGCAAGCGAAGGGGAGAATCTGCATGGCCTCCGAGTTCCCAGGGAGACCCAAGCTTCTCAAGGGCGCGATCGTCGCCTTCTCCAGCCAGCTCATCGCTGGGATACCGAGGGTGGTGATGTTCCAGTACAACCCCGACACCCTCACCCGGACCTTCGACCTGCGACCGCCAGCGGGGCCGCGGCAGGCGGGAAGGGCACGGCGAGCCAGGGAGACGCTCCAGGTAGCCGGGCCGCCGACGGAATCAATCAGGATGAAGGTCATGCTGGACGCGGCCGACCAGCTCGAGCCCGGGCAGAACCCGGACATGGTTCTGACCGGGCTCCACCCGGCGCTGGCGACGCTGGAGCTGTTGCTGTACCCGCCGTCGAGCAGGTGCTGGCCAACTTCGTGCGGGCGCCGCTGGGCGCGCGCCAGGTCACGACCACCGACGTGCCCCTGGCGCTGCTGGTCTGGGGGCCGGCCCGGGTGGTGCCGGTGCGGCTGACCTACCTTCTCGATCACCGAGCAGGCCTTCGACCAGCTGCTCAACCCGATCCGGGCCGAGGTGCGCATCGAAATGCGGCGTGCTGACCTACCGGGACCTCGAACCCAGGACGATCGGGCACGGCGTCTCGGTGGTCCACCACATCGCCAAGGAGGCGCTCTCGGCGGTGCATCAGGTCAAGACGGCGGTCGAGGCTGTCGGCTCACTCCCGTTCTGAGGAGGGCCGATGTTCTTCAAAGGCAGTCGCTACAAGCAGGTGCCGAAACTGGAGCACAAGGCGGACGACGGCCGGGTCATCCGATACAAGGCGGCGCATCATCCCGCCGACGCCGGCGCTCGGGCGGCACGTGGTCGAGGAAGGGGAACGGCTCGACCACGTCGCGTTCGAGCACTACCGGGACGCCGAGCGGTTCTGGCGGCTATGCGACGCCAACATCGTCGTCTGGCCCGACGAGCTGACGGCGCGGCCCGGACGGGTCATCGAATCCCGGCCGCGGAGGGGTGACTTGACCGGGATCACCTACACGGTCATCGTCGACAAGCTGCCGGCGGCGGCCGGAGCTCGTCGATGCGATCGAGCACATCGAATGGAGCGAGACCTCGGCAAGGCCGGCATCCTGCGGCTCGCAGCTCGGCACCGCCCTCAGCGACGACGGCGAGCGGTGGATGTTCGCGGACGACGGCATCTTCGCCCGCCTGACTCAGGTCCGGCTGCTGGTGCTCACGCTGGGTCGGGCTTCCCGGCGGTGTTCGACGGGTACGTCGCCGAGACCCAGCTGGCCCTGTCGGAGGACCCCGGCGCCTCGACGTTCACCGTCGTCGCCATGGACGCCACCGCCCTGATGAACCTCGAGGAGAAGGTGCGCGAGTGGCCGAACATGCCGGACTCGGCCATCGCCACCATGATCTTCGGCGAGCACGGGCTGGTACCCGGTGGTCGACGACACTCGCCGGTGCGGCCGAGCTCGACACGACGGTGATCCAGCGCGACACCGACATCCGGTTCCTGCGGCACCTGGCCCAGCGCAACGGCTTCGACGTGTACGTCCGCCCGGGGCCGGCCCCCGGGGTGGTCGAGGGCCACTTCCACCCCCCCCCGGTCGACGAGCCGCCCCAGGGCGTGCTCAGCGTCAACCTGGGCGAGATGACCAACGTCCGGTCGTTCTCGGCGCGGCACGAGATGCTGCGGCCCGCCGCCGCCGCGGTCGCGGGGGTCGAGGCCAGCACCGTGGAGACAGCCGGCCGCGGCGGACGACACGCCGACGCTGACCGAGCTGGGGCGACGGCCCTGCTCGGGCGCACTCCGCCTCGGACGACTCAGCTGAAGCGCACCGGGCTGGCCAAGGGCGGCGACCTGCAGACCCTCGCCCAGGCGGCCGTCGACCGGTCGACATGGGCGGTCACGGTCGAGGGCGAGCTCGACACGGCCTCTACGGCGACGCGCTTCGCGTCGGGCGGACCGTGCTGGTCCGGGGGGCCGGCCCCAGCCTACAGCGGCACCTACTTCGTCGAGAGGGTCCGCCACCGCATCGAAGGCGAGCGCTACACCCAGCACCTCACGCTGCGGCGGAACGCGGTGACGCCACCGGGACCGAGTTCTTCTCGATTCGGACTACCGACGCTCCCACGAGCAGAAGGGAGCGGGACATGTCGGCGACACCGGAGCAACTCTCGCGTACCCGGTTCTACGGCAAGTACCGCGGCATGGTGCCGACAACGCCGACCCGCTTTGGCTGGGCCGCGTCCGGGCCGACGTGCCGGCCGTGCTCGGCGACGTCACCAGCGGCTGGGCGCTGCCCTGCCTGCCCTATACCGGGGACGGCTGCGGGCTCCACCTGTCCCGCCCGCGGGCAGCGGGCGTCTGGGTCGAGTTCGAGGGCGGCGACCCCGACTACCCGATCTGGACCGGCGGCTGGTGGGGCGACGGGCAGGTCCCGGCCGAGGAGACCGGCAAGCCGGCGCAACCCGCGCTGAAGATGCTCCGCAGCGAGCAGGGGCTGATGGTGGCGCTCGACGACGACGACCAGACCATCGCCGTCAGCGACGCCGAACGGCGCCAACCTGCTGGGGATCGGTGTCTGCAGGGCGAGGTCCGGGTCCAGGCGTCGGCCAAGGTGGTCGTCGAGGCGCCGCTGATCGAGCTGGTCGAGGGCGCCTCCCATCCGGCGGTGTTCGGCGACAGGCTGCTCCAGTACCTCAACCAGGTCGTCTCGCTGTTCAACACCCACCTCCACGTCGGCCAGACGGCCGCCGGCGTCCTGCCGGTGACCCCGGCCCCGCCGGTGACGCCGTCCCACCGCCGCTCCCAGCCTGCTGTCGACGACCGTCAAGTGCGGCTAGGAGCCGACCACGGAGGGACTGATGGGGGTCGCTCGAGAGCCGGCACCGACAGCCTGGCACAACCTCGCGTCCTACCTTGGACGGGTTCATCCGGTGCGCGCCGACAACGGACTGGACCCGCTGCCCGAGGAGGGCCGCGAGGACCAGATGATCCTGTTCCTCGGCCTCGCCCGCGGGATCGTCGGTTACCTCGGCGACCACGGCGAGGCGTTCGATCGAGTCGACGAGTCACGGGCCACGACTCGGGGCACGACGACGACAGCGACGGGTACCTGCGGATCCGGGTCGACGGCGGCCTGGGACCATCCATGAAGCGCCATCTCGACTTCCCGGCGCACGTCGACGGCCGCGGCCGGCTCGCCATCAGGCCGCACCCGACGACCACGTCCGGGACATGATCCACCAGGTGCTGTTCACCAGCCCCGGGGAGCGCGTCAACCGGCCCGACTTCGGCTGCGGGCTGCTGCAGCTGGTGTTCCTGCCCAACAGCGAGCCGCTGGCCATCGCCACCGAGTTCACCGTCCGGGGCGCGCTGCAAAGTGGCTCGGCGACGTGATCCAGGTCGAGAGGGTGACGGTGGCGGCGGTCGAGTCGGACGCTTCGCGTGGAGGTCGTGTACCGGCGCCTGCTCGACGGCGTCGCCGAAGGAGGTCACCTTCGATGGACCGACGGGGCCGTGCCTGAGAACGACCAGCTCGCGTGCGAGGACCCGGGCGTCGCCAGCTCCTGCTGGCGTCGGGCCTCGACGGTATCGACGCCGTCGAGGTGCCGTTCGACGACCAGACCCACCTGCGGGTCTACTTCGTGAAGGGGCCGCCGCCCGCGCTCGCCCCCATGCAGGTGCGGGTCGAAGGGGGGCGTGCGGATCACCGGCATCGAGGTGGTGGCCACGGCGGTCGACCACCGACGCCGGCGGGGTCCCTACCTCCAGGTGACCGTGGACCAGGCCGGCGACTTCTCGCCGTACGTGCTCCGGACATCGACGCCCCGGGGGTGCTCGACCCGGGCTACGACCACAAGCGCGTTCGGCTTCAAGGTCGGCTGCCCGACGCGACTTCGACTGCCTGGACGAGCCCGAGCGCCCGCCCGGCGAGGTCGACACGCCGGTGATCGACTACATGGCCAAGGACTACGCCAGCTTCCGCCAGCTGCTGCTCGACCACTCCCGGCCAAGGTGCCCGAGTGGACCGACCGCCACGAGGCCGACCTAGGGCATGGCACTGGTCGAGCTGCTCGCCTACGAGGGCGACTACATCAGCTACGCCCAGGACGCGGTGGCCCAGGAGATGCACCTGGAGACGGCCCGCCAGCGCGAGTCGGTCGGCCCGGCACGTCCGGCTGATCGACTACCCGATGCACCACGGCCTCAACGCCAAGGCGTTCTCGTGCTTGATGTCGCGGCACCCGACGCGGGGATCATCCGGCTAGGTCACTCCTTGCCCACGCCGAGGATGCCAGTGGCAATCTCCGCTGCCCGGATCGGATCGTGCGTTTCGCCACCCGTATCGGCGAGCCGGTGGACCCGGCCTCGTCGCTGCCGCCAGGGGCCAGGATCCCGGCCGACCACGGCGATAGAGCCGTCCAGGCCGCCGACGAGCGTCTTCGAGCCGGTGGAGAGCGCCACAGTGGACCCGCACTCAACCGGATCTGGATCCACACCTGGGGCGACGGCTCTTGCTGCCTACCCACCGGGTCGACCAGCGTCGACCTCGTAGGCGACTACGTGACCGACGGATTGCTCACCGCCGGGGATCTGCTTTTCCTCGAGGAGGTAAAGGGAGTGGTCACCGGGTTGGCCGAGGACGCCGACCCCGACCACCGCCAGGTGGTGCGGATCAGCGGCGATCCCGTGCTCACCGAAGATCCGTTGCTCACCCTGCAGATGCCGATGGCGGGGTCGCCCGCGGGGGGTCTGCCGACCCGCCATTGCCGGTGACCAGGGTGGCGTGGGACCTGGAGGACGCCCTCGCCTTTCCGCTGTGCGTCTCGACGGTCGATGCCGACGGCAAGCCGATCGGGCAGGTGGCACTGGCCAGAGGCAATATCGTGCTTGTCGACCACGGGGTCACCGTCACCGAGCGTCACGACCCCGACGAGGACCGGATCCGCTATTCGCGGCATCGGC
This sequence comes from uncultured Actinomycetes bacterium, assembly GCA_963733905.1. GTDB lineage: Bacteria > Actinomycetota > Acidimicrobiia > Spongiisociales > DATADW01 > DATADW01. Next base: position 37,133 of record CAVTEU010000006.1, read on the forward strand.
TATCGGTTCCGCTTGTCGGAGGTGCCGCTCACATTCGGATTCGGCGGGAGCTTTGTGTCGGGCGGCTCGGTGGCTTCGCTCTACCGGATCGACCCGAGGACGGCGGAACCGCACGTCGCTGTCGTCGATGGCGACGGGAAAGGGTTCGGATGGTTTCCCGAGCCCGATCTTCTTGGCTCGGATGCCTTCTCCCGCGCCTTCGTCGCCGAGCCCGACAACCTGGGGGCGGGACTGCTGCGCTTCGGGGACGGGACGTTCGGGCGCCAGCCCTCGTTCCCGGCGACGCCGGAGGAAGTCGAGTCTTGTCGCCTGCTTGCCATCTACAGAGTCGGCAACGGGCGGCAGGGCAACGTTGGCGCCGAGACCATCGTGCACGTCATCGAACCGGAGGTCATCGGGGCCGACTGGCCGATCATCGAAGGTGTGCGCAACCCCATGCCGGCCTGGGGCGGCGTCGACCCCGAGCCGATCGATGTCGTCAAGCAGGTGGCGCCAGACGCCTTTCGCGCCGAGACCTATCGGGCGGTCACCGAGGCCGACTACGCCCAGGCTGCCGAGTTGCTCCCACACTGTCCCGCGCCGAAGCGGCGTTCCGCTGGACCGGCTCGTGGCACACCGTGTTCGCCACCGTTGACCCGAGAGGCACCGACGAGGTCAGCGACAGCCTGGAGCGGTCGGTGCGGACCCAACTCACCCGGTACAGGCAGACCGGGTACGACCTGGAGATCGACCCACCGCGGTTCGTGCCTCTCGAGATCGAGATGATCGTGTGCGCCAAGCCCGGACCACTTCCGCAGCCGACGTAGGGCAGGCGGTAGCCGATGCGATGAGCGCCACGGTGCAACCCGACCGGAGCCGCGGCTTCTTCCACCCCGACAACTTCACCTTCGGTCAGTCGCTCCACCTAAGCGAGGTGTACGCCGCCGTCGAGCGAGTCCCCGGCGTCGACTCGGTGGAGATCGTCGTATTCCATCGCTTCGGCGAGATCCCGCTTCGGGCGAACTGCAGGCCGGCCGCATCGATGTCGACAGCCTCGAGGTGATCCGGCTCAACAACGACCCCAACTTCCCCGAGAACGGGGTGCTCTCCATCGAGATGCTCGGGGGAAAGTGATGAGCATCTTCGACCTCGGTGTCGGCCGCTGCGGGTGCTGCGAGCCCCCGGCGCCGGCCACACCGGAAACGGTCTACAACCGCCCCTCGCTGGACGCCGTCGCCTACCGGGTCGGGCGCTTCGCCTCGTTCCGCCAGGCAATGGTCCAACTCGTTCCCGAAATGGCTGCCCAGCTGGCAGTCGACGAGGGGCTGGCCGAACCGCCACTGCTCCGCTGGACCAGCCGGGACAGCGACGACTACGGCATGGCGCTGATGGAGATGTGGGCCACGATCGGCGACATCCTCACCTTCTACGCCGAGCGCTATGCCAACGAGGCGTGGCTGAGGACGGCTCGGGACCGTGATTCGATCAGACGCCTCGCCGGGTTGCTCGGCTATCACCTCAAGCCGGGCGTCGCGGCCGGCACCCACTTCGCCTACCGGCTCGACGACGGGGCGGCGCTCACCATGCGGGCCGGGTTGCGCGCCCAGAGCGTCCCCGGCGAGGGGGAGGTGCCGCAGAAGTTCGAGACGTCAGCGACACTCGATGCGGAGAGCGCGGTCAACTGGGTCCCGGTGTACGGGCCACCGGCCACGGTGACGACGCTGGCTGCCGGCAGCTCCGCCGAGACGCTGACGCCGGGCACCCACGTTCCCGCAGTGGGCGATTCCGTCATCCTCTTCACCGGGGGGCTCACCGGGATTGAGGAGCGCACCGTGGCCGCCCTCGAGGAGGTGGATGGTCGGCCGGTGCTCCGATGGTCGACGCCCCTCAAATCGACCCATGGTCGCGCCCATCCCCGGGGTCGGGCATTCCGTCTGTTCGGGCACAGCGCCCCGGCGACCCACGTCTACGCCACGCCGCAGGGGAGCACCGCAGCGCACAGTCGGTGAGATGGGACACGGCCACCACCAACTACACGGTCACCGGAAACGAACTCGACCTCGACGGAACAGTCGACGGGCTCGAGGTCGGAAGCGAGGTGCTCGTCGTGCTCGCCGGCGTCGCTCGGCGGAGGACGTGGAGGAGATCGAGCATGTCACCAGCGTGGTCCACGGCACCACCGGCTCCGCATCGGTCGAGGTAATGGTGGGCGGCGCAACCCGCATCACCTTGAGCGGGTCGTCGCTGACCGCACGACCGCCGCACCACCAGGGTGTACGAGCTAGGCCCCAGGATCGAGCCGCTGGGATGGGAGGTGCCGCAGACCCCGCTCCTCATGGGCACCACCAAGCTGTACGTCCCCTATCCCGAGGTCGAGGCACTGGCCGATCGGCGGGTAGTCGTCCTCGACGACCGCAGCGACGATCCGATGCTGCTCGAGGTCGAAGGTGAGGCAGTGCCGTTCACGGTCGGCACCGTTCCCGAGTTCCTCGAGGTCACGCTGCAATCTGCGACTACCCGGGATCTCGACGGCGCCAGTGCCCACATGCTGGGCAACGTCGTTCCGGCGACCCACGGAGAGACGGTCGCCGACGAGGTCATCGGCGACGGCGACTCCTCTGTGGCGCTGCAGGAATTCACCCTCGCCAAGTCCCCGGTCACACACACCTCGGACCCCACCGCGGTCGGTGGCGCCCGCAACTCAACGGAGGTGATAGTCGACCGAGTGCGATGGGCGGAACGCACCGGCCTTTTTGGAGCCGGGGCGAGCGACCGCATTTACACCACTTGGATAGACGACGAACAGAAAATGCACGTGCGCTTCGGTGACGGGCGCTTCGGCGCCCGGCTCCCAACCGGACGGGCCAACATCGTGGCTACCTACCGCCAGGGGCTGGGTGGGGGGGCAACGTGCCGGCGGGTCGGATCATCACCGCTCTCGACAAGCCGGCAGGGGTCGCCTCGGTCAGCAATCCGTTCCCGGCGACCGGGGGCGTTGACCCCGAATCGATGGATGGAGCGAGAGAGAACGCTCCCAACACGGTGCGAACCTTCGATCGGGCAGTGTCGTTACGGGACTTCGCCGACCTGGCACGTGAGTTCGCCGGTGTCGAGAAAGCGTTTGCCACCTGGGTTTGGGACGGAGAGGAGCGGGTGGTCCATGTCACGGTCGGTGGCGAGGATGGCGCCGCCCTCTCCGCCGACCAACTGACGGCTTTGCGCAGCTTCATCGACCAGCGACGCGACCCCAACCGGGCGCTCCGTCATCGCCGAGTTCCGACCCGTGCCGTTCTCGATCTTCCTCTCGGTCGAGGCCGACCCGGACCACTTCAACGAGGACATACAGGCCGAGGTGACTGCCCAGGTGACCGACTACTTCGCCTACGACAACCGTGACTTCGGACAGGCCGTCCACCTGAGCGACGTGTACGAGGTGGTCCACCGGGCTGCAGGCGTCGTATCGGCTCACATCACTCGACTGCGTTACAAGCTCTTCACCGACCGGGTCAGCCACGGCGTGCCGTTCGCCGTCGTCCTGGTGCACGCTTCGATCCGGGGTGCCACGCACCGATCCGAGCCGCCGGTCGTTGGCGCCGAGATTGCCACGCTCGAGGGCCCGAGCGACCTCGAGGTCACTGTCACCGGAGGCCTGGTGCGATGACCACGATCTCGTCCGACCGTTTGCTCGAGGCACTCCCGGTCCTCTACCGGCTGCGAGACATCGACCAGGGACGCCCGCTGCAGACGCTGCTGAGGGCACTGGGAGAGCAGGCGGAGATCCTTCGCCAGGACGTCGACCGGCTGTGGGACGACTTCTTCATCGAGACCTGCCAGCGATTGGGTCGTCCCCTACATCGGCGACCTGGTGGCCAACAACGCCATCCACGACGCCGGGACGCGGGCCAGGGTCGATGTCGCCAAGACGATCTACTACCGGCGACGCAAGGGCACCTTGCCGATGCTGGAGGAGCTGGCGCGTGACATCACCGGCTGGGGCGCCCACGCAGTCGAGTTCTTCGAGTTGTTGGGGTGGACCCAGAACCTCAACCATCTGCGGTTCCAGTCCGGATGGCCCGACATCAGGGACATCGACGCGATGGACCGCGTCGACGGGGGGTTCGATCAGGTGTCGCATACCGTCGACATCAAGCCGCCCGGGACTGTCGAGGGGTGGCACAACATCAAGAACATGGGCTTCTTCCTTTACCGGCTGCAGAGCTATCCGGTCCAGGGGGTGGTGCTCACCGACGCCGGGGGGAACGAGCACGCCGTGCGACCCCAGCCTCGTGTAGCTGCCGCTCCCCACCTTTTCCACTTCAGCAGTTCGGCGCCCCGGCCCCCTGTTCAATCGGTGGCGCCGAGAGGGAGACGAGGCCGGACTGGCAACCGAGCCATTCGTGCCAGGCCCAATCCGACCCATCGCATTCATGCGGGATCTCGATCGGCTCGTCGCCGATCCGGTTGCAGCCCTCGATTACTACGGCGCGGCATCGATAGCCGGCGGTGGTCTCGACGAGTGCGGCGCTCCAACCACGGCGGTTCTCTCCGGGGGCAGCGTCGCCGTGTTTGCCGACGGCGCCGAGGTCCCGGGAGAGCGCATCCTGTGCAAGGACCTTTCCACCTGGGAGGCGCCGCCGGCGGGGAGCGACACGGTTGCCGTCGATGTAGCCATGGGCCGCCTCGCTTTCGCACCCGACGCCGTCCCCGAGACGATCGGGGTCGAGTACCACTACGGGTTCGCAGGCAACGTCGGCGGGGGTCCGTACGACCGGCGGCGACCCGAGCCCGAGGCCGAGGAGTTCAAGGGGTGGGGACCCGATACCGTGGCCGATCCGAGCGCCTTCGGTTCCGAACCGATCACGGTGGCTGCGGTCGCTTCCGATCACGTCTCGATCCAGGACGCCATCGACGAGTGGGCCGGCGGGGCCCCCCGGCCGCCGGTTGTCATCGAGATCGGCGATGACCGCACCTACGTCGAGGACATCACGATCGACGTCACCGACGCCTCACGTATCGTCATCCAGGCCGCCAACGAGCGCCGTCCCACACTCGTCGGGTCGATCACCATCAGCGGCGACAACCCAGATGCCAGAGTCGTCATCGACGGGCTGCAGGTTGAGGGGGACCTGGCGTTCACCGGCAATCTCGCCGAAGTGCGGCTGGCGCATTGCACCCTGATCCCGGGCCGAGCGCTCGACGAGGACGGTGCTCCGGTGGCACCCAACGAGCCGAGCGTTGTGGCCGACGTGACCAACACCGCGCTGCAGTTGGTGGCCTACCGCTGCATCGTCGGGGCTCTGCGACTCCCCGAGGAGATGGCCGGGTTGGTGGCGCTGCAGTCGATCATCGATGGCCTGGATATTTCGGCCGTCGCCGCAACCGGGACCGACGACGAGGCGGGCCCGCCGTCCGATCTCCGCCAGGTGACCGTTCTCGGCGAGGTGCATGTGAGGACCTTGCTGATGGCAAGCGAGGTGATCTTCGATGCCCCGGTGCACGCCGAACGGACCCAGGTGGGATGCGTGCGATTCAGCTACGTCGCTCCGGGGTCGACGACCCCGCGCCGTTATCGCTGCCAGCCGGACATGGCGCTCGAACTCCCCGGTCTCTCCTCAGGGGAGCGGGCCCGCATCGAAGCAGGTCTCCGGCCCGCCTACACGTCGATCCACTACCACGACCCCGGGTACACCCAGCTTGGGATCAAATGCCCCGACGAGATCGGGACCGGAGCAGAAGACGGTTCCGAGATGGGGGTGTGGTCCTTCCTTCGCAACCCCCAACGAGAGACCAACCTCCGAATCCGCCTCGACGAATATCTGCCGTTTGGACTCGAGCCCGCGCTGATCTACGTCACCTAAGGGGAACCATGAAAGGCGACTTCACCAGGTTCAGCCATCAACCGAGGCGGGACTACGCCGCCGTCCTCATGCAGCAGGGACGGGTCACGCTCGACGCCGACTGGAACGAGCAGCTCGCCATCGAGGACCACCGTTGGCGGGTTCAGACGATCGACACCATCGGGCAGGCTTGCGCCCCAGTCGACGCTGCCGGCTTTGGGCTGTCGTTCACACCGGACGGCACCGACCTGATCATCGGCGAAGGACGCATCTATATCGATGGCCTGCTGGTCGAGAACCACCACGGCTATGGGTAGACGTCGAGGCCGTCGAGGGAAGACGGGGTGTGCTCGCCGACTTGGCGCCCGATGGCGTCCCCTTCGCCGCCGGACAATGGGTTGAGGTCTCGTGGGACGGCTCCCAAACCGGCGCCGGCTCGGCAGTGGGGAAGATCACCGATGTCGACGCCACATCCATCACCCTTGACTGCATCGGGGCGCCGGTCGAATCACCTGCGAACCCGGTAGTACGACGACTGGTCACATATCTGACCCAGCCGTACTACCCCGCCGAGCGCGCCGACCGCCCATCGGCGACTCCTTCTTGCCCGGACAATTGGGCGGAGAGACCCACCTCTTCTACCTCGACGTCTGGCGTCGCCACGTCACCGCGGTCGAGGATCCCCGCATCCGAGAGGTCGCGCTCGGCGGTCCCGACACCGCTACGAGGGCGCAGACGGCGTGGGCGTTGAGATTCCTGACCGCGTAACCCCGCCGGGTCGTGCCGTTTGATGCGACCGGGATGGCGTGCCACGACGAGCTCGGTTGTGGGACGACCTCACCGCACGCAAGGCCGGCCGGATGTCGGCGCGAGCCGAGGCCGCGGCCGATCCCGAGGATCCCTGCGCCATTATCCCCGGTGCGGGGTACCGCGGTCTCGAGAACCGGCTCTACCGGGTGGAGATCCATGACCCGGGCCCGTTGGGGACGGCGACGTTCAAATGGTCGCGCGACAACGGCTCGATCCTCAGCGCCATCGTCGACTTTCCGAGGCCGATTCGATCGCGGTCCACAGCCTCGGCAAAGACCAGGTGCTGCGGTTCAGTGCCGATGACCGGGTCGAGGTATTCAGCGAGGAGAGCGAGCTGAGTGGCCTACCCGGGACAATGGCCTAGTCGTGGGCCAGCCGGATGAGGCAGAGCGCATCATCGACCTCAGCGTCGACGTCTCGGTGTACGAGGCTCATCACCTACCTCGGGTGCGCCGCTGGGACCAGCCGGGTGACCCCATCCCCACCGGCGAAGGGTTCATCGAGTTGGAGGACGGCGTCCAGGTGCGGTTCGAGGACGGTCCGTTCGATACCGGCGACTACTGGGTAATCCCGGCTCGGGTCGCCACCGGCGACGTCGAGGGGTTCGTCGATGCGCTGCCCGCCGGGATCTACCACCACTTCGCCCGGGTCGGGCTGGTCTCCTGGCCGGCCGACTCGGGGGCGATACTCGACTGCCGCCATCTGTTCCCTCCACTGTGCGAAGTCGAGGCTGGTGGACCGTCCTGCTGCACGGTCACCGTGGGTGAGGGCGGCGACTTCGCCTCCATCCAGGACGCGGTCGACAGCCTGGTTCAAGTTCCGGGCCCGGCCGAGATCTGCATCTTGCCGGGAGAGCACCGGGTGACCACTGCGGTCGACGTGGTGCGGGGCAACCTCACCATCTCGGGTTGCGGACGCCGCTCGCAGGTGATCGCCATCGGAGGCACGCGCTGCTGCTGCGCGACGTCACCGACGTACGGATCGAAGACTTATGGATGTTCTCCGCTTCGGCGTTGCCTACCATCGCCATGGTCGACTGCACTGCGGTGGAAGTCATCGACTGCCGCATCGCCAACCTGGGTCGCGCCGACCTCGACCGTGGCGACGAATTTGCCGTCCCCACAACCGGCGTCACCAACACACACGGTCTGTTCGACGGAGATGGACTCGGTCCCACTGACTTCGCCAGAGACGCCGACGCAGTTGCGGCGATCCGCGATGACGTCAAGCTGGCGTCGTCCTTCGTGGTGCAGCGGTCGGCGGGTCCGGCGCTGGCCTCGGTCACTAGCCGTTTCGTCAGATTCGCGACTGCGTTATCCGAGGGTTCCCTGCGATCACGCTCCAGGGGGACAACTCGTGGGTGGAACACAACATCTTTTCGGGGGGCGGCGTTTGGATAAGGGAGGGGAGCGAGGTGGCGGTGATCAGCGACAACACGATCACCCGTGGCCACGGCCAGGGAGTGCTGCTCGGCGGCCTCATTGCAGGGGAGAGCCCGCGATGACCGAGCCGGGGTCAACGAAATCGACATCGTCGACAACCGGATCGATGTCATGACCCGCGAAGCGGTGAGCACGCCTTTCGGAGAAGATGACAGTCTGGGCGAAGTGTCCGCCGTGACGATCGCCCGCAACGTCATCACTCGGTGCGGGCTGGCACCGATCGCCGACGGTGTGGCGATGGGCGGTGGCATCTTCATCCGCGACGGTTCGGCTGTGCGGATCCACGAGAACGAGATCGTGGATAACGGGCCGGTCGACGGCTCGGGCGAGAGATTCGCCATGGGGTTCGGCATCGGGGCGGTCATGTGTATCGGTCTCGACGTGCAGGACAACCGGATAGTCGGCAACGGACGAGAGACTGGTGCGAACGACGAGGCGATCACCCTCAACGCCGGCATCGCCGCCCTTGGGGTGCTACCGGCGGCATCCGGCACCCTCACTCTCGATGCTCCGGCGCTGATCATCCAAGGCAACGAGATCGCTTCGACCGAAGGGCCCGGTATTGCCGCTTTCGGTGTGGGACCGATGGCCATCGACGACAACGTCATCACCTGCCTCTACGGAGGCCGGGCTGTCCTCGACTTCGGTAGAGCGATCCTCCTACTCAATCTCGGGGCGGCACCCGACATCGGGGTCATCCAGTTAGCCCGGCGCCGCGTGGTCTGGCCGCTGCTCCACGGCAATGTCAGTGTCGACTCCAACCAGGTGACGGTGCAGGGGTCGGCGTTCGGGCTCGATCCTCACAATCCCGACTTTGACCCCGATCAGGCGCCGGTGGGTGAGATGCGGACCGGCTCTGCCGTAGCCGTCATGTCGTTCGACGACATCGTGCTCGAGGCAAACCAAGTGCTCAACGAGCTGGCTCCGCTCAAGGACTCCTTTGGTCGGATCCGATCCACGGTGTGGGCGTCGAGCACCACGCTGAGGGCCACCACCAACCGGGTGACCGAATTCCCGCTCTCGGCGTTGCGCTCATATATGGGAATCGGAGCCGGGCACAACAGGTCAGACAACATCACAACCCACTGCATGCGGGTCGATGGCCTCTTCCCTGCCGGGGTGGTGAATCGGGACAACCTCGAACTGATTTGTCCACGCTTCGAGCCGGTTTCCGGGTTCATCCATGTGATGTACGGAGGTTGAGATGGCTCGGAAGAGAAACATTGAACCTGCCGAAGCGGCGCTCCAGTCGATCATCGAGGATCTGGCCGGCTATGTGCGCGGTGAGAGCCTCGGACTGACCGACCGATTGGTCGGTTTGGGGAGCGCTAGGGCGTCTCGGGTGGGGGCAGCAAAGACCCGGTTGGCGAGATCCCTCGGCGAGGATCACCCAAGAGTGCTGGAGTTGCAGCGTCGGGAGGATCTGCTCCTCGGCGTCGCTCAGCGCTTGGAAGAGGTCAAACGGAAGGTGGACGACGCGCCCGACCTCCGCCCGAACGAGTGGATGGCACACGGCAGAGTCACGCTGGACACCGGCGAGCCGATACAGGGGCTGACTGTCAAGGTCTTCGACAAGGACCGCAAGCTCGATGACCTTCTCGGTGACACAGTGACCGACGCCGCGGGGGAGTTCCGTGCGATTTATCACGCGAGGGATTTCGCCGAAACCGGTGAGGAGATGCCCGAGCTTTATGTGGCGGTCTTCGACCGGCGTGGCAAGCCCGTATTCTCATCGGATGCGCCGGTGCGGCCCGCGGTTGGACGCAGCGACTTCTTCGAAATCATCCTCACCGAGCAGCGCCTGGAGCAGGGATTGCCACGCACGCGGTGCACGGCCAAGACTGCCTCGGGTGAGCGCTGCAAGAACATGGCAATTGCGGGGACAGAAACTTGCTCCCGTCACGCTCCCTCCTAGTACGAATCGGCAATCGCTCGCGCCGGGTCGTGACGCTGGCGCAGCCCGTCCCGTCGGCGGCGTTCGTAGTAGAGGTGAGAGGCGGTCGAAGGAAGTCGCCGGGACAAGGAGTCATGAGATGGCGCAGTACCTGATCTCGTTCGATGATGGCGCGATGATCTTCCCCGAGGAGGAGCTGCCGGACGTGGCCAAGGCCGCGCACGAGGTGGTCCAAGAGGCCAAGGACGCCGGCGTGTGGGTTTTCGGCGGCGGACTGGAAAGCCAGAGGGCGAGCGTGGTGGCCACCGACGGGACGGTCACCGACGGCCCGTACCCGGAGACCAAGGAGGTCCTCGGCGGGTTCGCGGTCGTCGACGTGCCCTCACGCGAGGAGGCGCTGGAGTGGGCGGCCAAGATCGCCGTCGCTTGCCGCTGTGCGCAAGAGGTACGGGAACTCCTGCCCGACCCGACCGTCTGATCGAAGGAGACCCGCCACGACCCACGTCCTCCAATGCCAGTCAGGAGACTTCACCGGGACGCAACCCAAGGTCAGCGACACCATCATCCACGCCCCCCCGGAGTGTCAGCCATGCTGTCTTCGTCCTCCGGTGAGAGTGTTGGTGTCGACCAGGAGGTCCAACACCTCGCCGATGGTGCGTTCCCGGCTGATGGCCTCTCGCAGCGGAAGATGTGTCTGGATCTGGTAGCGGTTTCTACGACCGTCCTTCTCCTCTCTTTCCTTGACGATGTAGCCACCCGCGGTCAGGTCGGTGACGATGCCGTAGGCGCTGCGCTCGGTGATTCCCAGGGTGGCGGCGATGTCGCGCAGGCGCATCCCGGGGTCGTGGGCGATGCAGAGCAGAACCCGGGCATGGTTGGTGAGAAAGCTCCAGTTCGCCATGCTGGGCATCATAGTCCACATTTTCAGGCAATAATTTGCTAGTGATCTGCGACTAGGTTATGATGCGTTCATGGCCATCGAGGCTGAACGGTCGCCGACCGCCGGCACTCGATGGTCAACCGAAGGGACCAAGCCATGTTGATGAGATTCGAAACACTGCGCGAGTACGACCGGGTCACCGAGGAGCTCAGCCAGCGCCGGATCCGACAGATCCCGGTGGACGCCTACCGTCGGGGCGACGAGTTCAAGGTGCTTCTCGACGTTCCCGGCGCCGATCCCGGCTCCATAGAGCTCACCGTCGAGAAGGATGTCCTCACCGTGCGAGCGACGCGGACCTGGGCGCCGGTCGAGGGCGATCAGATCCAGATGACGGAGCGGGCCCAGGGTGACTTCAGCCGTCACCTGTTCCTCGGGGAGAGCCTCGACCGCGAGCACATCACCGCCGCCTACGACAACGGCGTGCTCACGGTGACCATCCCCGTAGCCGAAGAGGCCAAGCCCCGCAAGGTCGAGATCACCCAAGCAGGACTAGAACTCCCGGCCCTCACGGCGACCACAGTCGCCGCGTAAAAGAACCGGGCTCCCTGGTACAAGGAGCGGCTCCCTATGGGAGCCGCTTCACCGTGGCACTCGACGCGCTGCGGACCTGAGAGCCAGCTCGATCGCCGACAGTTGATCGGCGCCGACCCCCGGCAGCCTGCCTGTTTGAGCCCTTCCTGCTCCGGAACCGCGGTTGCCGCGACGTGGCAAGGCCTCCTAGAACTGACTCGAGTTGCCGGCGTCTCTTTCCTGGCTGCCGACCCGCCGGCGATGTCACCGTTGACCCCCATGTGTACTCCGGCGTCTATGCGGGTCAGCGAGGCGGAGCGGCGCGGAGCTGTTGCAGCTCCTGATGTTCGACGATGGACTTCCTCCGCCGCGACCGGACCGCCAGCCCGATCAGCTCGTCGATCACGATGGTGATGATCACGGTCGCTCCAAGCACCGCGACCAGCGGGATTTGGCCGGTCCACGCCAGGAAGTTGATGGTGACCGACTGGGTGTTCTGGGCGAGGAACACGATGAGCGGGATGGAGAGGATGATCCCGAGGATCAGTCCCCAGCGGACACCAGTCCCGGTGGGCACCCGCTCCACCACTCGGTCGGGCGGTGCCAGCGGGCTGACTTCGAGACCTGGGCTTGTCGCCGGAGCGTCGGCGTCGACCGGAGGGATCGGGCCCCCGGTCACCGGTTGATCCGGGCGATCGCTCATGACGGCAGCCTACCCCCAGCGGACTCGGGATGAACCACACCGGGTTCGTGCATGGTTTATGGCCCCGGCGCCGGAAGGGCAGAGTCGGCCACCGACCGATGTACCCGAGACACCAGCTCTTGTTGGAGCGGCCCGCCGCTGGTTGGACGAACGATTCGGGGATGTTCGGTCCGACACAGTCGGTCGCGACCGGGCATGCCGCGGTTCGGGTTGCGCCTACTCTGGCCATGTCGCACTTGGAGGGGGCGGGCAATGGCTGTACAGAACCCACCGGAGGGGTACCGCACTGTTACTGCGAACATCATCGTCGACGGTGCCGACGGGGTGATCGAGTTTCTCGGCAAGGTATTCGAGGGCAGAGAGCGGGTGCGGATGCCGGCACCCGACGGCAAGGTGGCGCACGCCGAGGTCGAGATCGGTGACTCCGTGGTGATGGTGGCCGACGCCAGCGAACAGTTCCCGGTCTTCCCGGCCTCTGTGCATCTCTATTTGGACGGGGTCGATGACGCCTACAGCCGGGCCCTCGAGGCCGGAGCGACCTCGATCATGGAACCGGCCGACCAGTTCTACGGCGACAGATCGGCGGTTGTAGTTGACCCCTTCGGCAACCAGTGGTCGATCGCCACCCACGTCGAGGACGTGTCAGAAGAAGAGATGGACAGCCGTATGACGGCCATCGGGCAACCAGACTCATAAGGCCGAGTGAATCCTCACCGAGAGCAAGGCCACAACGGCGTGATGGCCCAATTCCTGCCGACGATCGAGGGGGTGAAACCGAGGCCCGACCGCGGTCTTGCGTCTCCACCGATCAGACAGGTTTGTCGACATCAAGGCCGGAGCCCAGGAACTCGAGGGCCTGATCGAGCCTTTGGCGGATGTCGCCTTCGCCTCCCCCTCTGGTCCACCGTTCCATGACCACCCGGAACACGGCGACCATGACCGCGGCGATGAGCTCGGGCCGCTGGTCGTTTTTCTGATCGGTTCCCAGGCGGTCGGCGATGGCTCCGGCGAATGACTCCACCCACGACTGCTCGTGGAAAAGAACCAGCGTTTGCAGGGACGGCGTGGAGGCGACCAGGCGGGCGCGCGCCATGTGGAGTTCTTTCGCCTCCTCGAACTCGCTCGAGATGGCCATCAGCGCTGAGCGCAACCCGTCGACCAAAGACAGTTCGTGGGGGAGATTGGCAACCAGGTCGGCAACGTGTGCGCGGTCCTCCGCCGCATTGCCGAAGATCACCGCCTCCTTGGACGGGAAGTACCGAAAGAAGGTTCGCTCCGAGACGTCGGCGTGATCGGCGATCTCGGCAACGGAAACTTGGTCGAATCCCCGCTCTTCGAACAGAGCGAAGGCCGCCTCCATCAATCGGTCGCGGGTCTGCCGCTTCTTCCGCTCCCGCAATCCGACGGTGCTCGAAGTCTCGCTCATATCGCCACGGTACCACCGGATGACAGTGACTGTCAATTGTCAGCACTTGACATTTGACAGTCAACGACTAGATTCACCCCTAATCTTCCGGAGGACCTCTTGACCCGTCTTGCTCGCTTCTCGTTGCGTCACCGCACGGTGACCCTCTTGATCGTGGCCTTGTTGATCGGCTTCGGCTCCTATTCCGTTGCGCAACTCAACCAAGAGCTGTTTCCCTCTTTGGAGATCCCCAATCTCATCGTCACGGGGACGCTTGCCGGTGCCGGGCCCAACGAGATCGCCGAAGACGTGGCCGCCCCCATCGAGGGGGTCTTCTTGGCCACCGACAACCTCGAGCACGTGCAGTCGACAAGCCTCGAGGGGTTCGTCATCGTCTCCGGCTCCTACGAGTTCGGCACCGATATGGATGCGGTGCAGTCCGACGTCCGCGAGCAGATCGCCGCGCTGCGGCTCCCTGAAGGCGCAGATACCGACATTCAACGGATTTCATTGGACGCGTTCCCGATCTACTCAGTGGCCGTTTCCGGCCCAGACGCAGTCGCCATCGAGGAATTCGTCACCACGTCGCTGGTCCCGGCGATCGATCGAGTCGGATCAGTCGCCAACGTGAATGTGGCAGGCGGCAACAACGAGGTCGTCTCGGTCACCCTCGATCCGGAAGCGATGTCGCAGGCCGGGATCACCACCGGCAACGTGATTTCCGCGCTTGGTGCCGCCGATATCTCGGTCCCGGTCGGCAGTGTCAGCGCCGACGGGTTTCAGCTTCCCGCCCGGGTCGTGTCCGGGGTGGAGGGGATCGAAGGATTGGAGGAGGTCCCCGTTCAGGGGATAGTCCCCGGTGGCGCCCCAATCCCACTGTCTCAGATCTCGACCGTGACGATCGTGGAGAACGGCCTCGGGTCGACCATCAGCCGACTCGACGGCCAGCCGGCGATGACTGTCGAGGTGATCCGGGCGCAAGGGGAGAACACCGTCGACACGGTCAACGCCGTGACCGCAGCCATCGAGGAGGTCGAGGTTCCTGAAGGGATCACCGTCACCGAGGTGATCAATCAGGCGCCGGAGATCCAGAATTCCGTCAGTGAGATGACCCGGGACGCGGTGATCGGGGGAATTCTCGCCATCCTGATGATCCTTGTCTTTCTCCGCAGCATCAGGGGCACTGTCGTCTCCGGTGTCTCGATCCCACTCTCCCTGCTCGTTGCGTTCATCCTGATGAATCTGGAGGGGATCACCCTCAACATCCTGACCTTGGGCGCCCTGTCGGTCGCAATCGGCCGTGTCATCGATGACGCGATCGTGGTTCTGGAAAACATCCACCGCCTCCTCGACGAGGGCTATCAACGAAGTGAGGCGGTGCTCAAGGGAACCGAGCAGATGGTGCCCGCCATCACCGCCAGCACGATCACCACCGTCGCCGTCTTCCTTCCGCTCGCATTCATCGGCGGGCTGATTGGTGAGGTGTTCGTCGGATTCGCTCTGACAGTGACCTTCGCCCTCCTGGCGAGCCTGATCGTCGCGGTGACCGTGGTCCCAGTACTTGCAATCACCTTGCTCAAACGCTCTCATCGCCCCGCAGCCGGGTCGAAGGACGCCGAGGAGGAGCTGGGTGCGGACGACACCGCCCTCCGTCGCGTGTATCGCCGACCGCTGGCCTGGGCCCTCAACCATCGCTGGACGGTCGTATTGGTCTCCTTCGTGCTGCTCGTCTTCTCCTTCGCCTCCCTCGCCACCGTGCCGGTGACTCTGTTCCCGTCCGAAGGGGCCACCTCGATGCAGGTCAGCCTGACCGGTGCCCCCGGCACCAGCCTCACCTCGATGTCGGACCAGGTGGCCGTCGTCGAGACCGGCCTCGTCGAAGTCGAGGGCGTAGAGCGGGTGGCCACGGTCGTCGGCTCTTCGGCCGATAACCCGTTCGCGGCACTCACCGGTGGTGGAGGTGGGGACAGCAGTGCGACCATCACCATCGATGTCGAGGAGGGCGCAGATCTCGATGCGATGACCACGGAGATCGACGCCCTGATCGCCGAGTCGGGACTGACGGGATCGGTCGCCGAGCTCAGTGATTCGGCCGCATTCCTCGGAACGTCACTGACGATCAATGTGACCGGCTCCGACTTCGAAGCGGTCGAGGAGGGCTCGACGACCGTGATGGGGGCGCTGGAGGACATCGACGGAGTTGAGGACATCACATCGAACCTCCTTGGGGAGCGACCGGAGATCGTCTTCACCGTGGACCAGGAAGCTGCGGCGGCTGCCGGCCTCAACGCGGCAACACTCGCTTCCTCGATGCGATCACTCCTCACCCCAATTCCGGCAACCACGGTATCTCTCGAGGGCGACGAGGTCAGCGTCGTCGTCAACACCGACCCGGCATCGGTCGCCACCCCCGAGGCGCTTGCATCGTTGCCGGTTGCCCCCGGCATTCCTCTCGGCGACCTCGCCGAGATCTCCCAGGGTTCGAGCCCCATAGGGGTTACCGGTTTCGACGGGAACCGCTCCGCCGAGGTCTCCGCCGCCATCACTGATCCCAACTTCGGAGCGGTCAACATGGAGGTTCAGGCTGTGCTCGGCGAGCTCGCGCTCCCCGACGGGGTCGAAGCGAGCCTTGGTGGAGCCGCAGAGCAGCAGCAGGAGAGCTTCTCCGGAATCCTCACTGCGATGGTTATCGCCGTCGCTCTCGTCTACCTGTCGATGGTCGCCACATTTGGAAGCCTCCTCACCCCATTCGTGATCCTCCTCACGCTGCCCCTGGCAATGATCGGCGCCTTCCCTGCCCTGGCTCTCACCGGGCGGGAGCTGGGCCTTCCCGCCATGCTCGGGTTGCTGATGCTGATCGGGATCGTGGTCACCAATGCCATCGTCATGCTCGAGTTCGTCGAACGGCTCAAGAAAGAGGAGGGTCTCAGCACCCTGGAGGCGTTGAAGCTGGGCGCAGAGACCCGGCTCCGCCCAATCCTGATGACGGCCTTGGTCACGATTCTGGCGCTCACCCCGCTGGCTCTTGGCTTGAGCGACGGTGCTCTTCTCTCGGCGAGTCTGGCGACGGTCGTGATCGGTGGGCTGGTGAGCTCGACCTTCCTCACGCTGTTCGTTATCCCCTCGGTGTACAGCCTTTTCGACGGCTTGAAGGTGCGGTTCCGTCGTGACGAACCGGACGCGACCCCCACGCCCGAGGAAGAGGGCGAACTCAGCCCGGTTTGACGACGGGAGAGGGCATGAGGTCCCTGATCACCTCCTTGGCTCCTCAACCCACGAGCACAGCAAGTGTGGCGATGGTGGCGCCGATGATGGCTGCGTAGAGGCTGATTTGGCTGCCCCGTCGCCGATCCTTGGCCCTGGCGTCTTCGTCGGTCACCTCATGGGAGTCGCCAACGGCACCGAAGTCGAACACGCCCGTCCGGGAGAAGCCAGCGCAGAAGCGGAAGTGGGCCTGGAGGAAACCAGAGGCAGAGGCGATGGCGGGTAGGAAGAGGAGCAGTCTCCACCATGGGTTGACGGCGGTCCACACCAGAACGACAAACGCCACCACCGTGATGGCGAGACCCACCCAACCGGCGTTGCGCCGACGGGTGATCTCCGCATGTCCGATATAGACCGAGGCAAACCCCGAGACGTTCTCGGCCTGCGGTGGTATGAGGCAAGACGGCGACCGATCCTCGACCGGGTCGTATAGCCGGCGCGACCGCCGTCCTTGCAATTTGAGGTATCAGAGAAGTCGTGGTGGGGGCGAGGTGAACGATCTTGACGCCTGCATCCTGATGCTGGCCATAGGTCTCGGCGACATCTCTGCTTTTCGATCCGCCTCGCGGTGCATTTCGGAGAGGGCTGGACGGTTGGACGTGAGTGACCCCCCGTCGGCTTTTCCTTCGGGGGGTCTCAGTTGTTGGGATGTCTTGTCGAGATGTCTGTCGGTGTCCCCTGGGTCCCTGGACGGGATCCGGGGGGTGTGGTCTAGATCGACTCGACTTCTTCGTTGATTTCGATCCTCGGGGAGCCAACGACGCCGGCTTCGGTCATCTGGGCTTTGAGGTTCGGGTTGTTCAGGAATGACTTCGCCAACTCGAGGGTGTCGAAACCGGCGACAACGGTCACCATGTTGGGATCCTCGACTGAGCGGTTCACTCTGGCGTACTTGGCACCTGCCGTGGTGGGTAGGTGCGTGTCGTACACGCTCTTCCAGGTGGCGTAGTCCGTCACCGAATGGCGGATTGCAGTGTTGATCATGAGTCCTCCTCATATGGCTGCTTGTGATGCATACTCTAACACAGATATGGAGTTCTAAGTCAAATGCGGAATTCTGGGATGGTGGTGTAGTTTTGGGGTAGCTTGGTCAGGAACCCCAATGCAACTCAATCTCAAACGAAAAGGCGACTACGCCGTCAGGGCCATGATCTCCGTCGGCCGACACCACCAGAGCGGTCTGCGCCAAGCCCGCCAGATCTCCACCGAGATGCACATCCCCTACAAGACATTGACACTGATCCTCGCCGGGCTGGTCTCCGAAGGGCTGCTGGTAGCCGCCCACGGGCCCCGCGGAGGCTATCGCCTCGCTCGACCCCCCAGCGATATCAGCCTGCTCGACATCGTCCAAGCCGCCGAAGGGCCCGCCACGTTCGACCATTGCGTCCTCCGCGACGGTCCCTGTGACTGGGAACAAACCTGTCCCGTTCACGACACCTGGGCCCGCACCCAAACCGCCCTCACCCGAGAGCTGGCATCCACCTCCCTCGCCCACATCGCCGCAATCGACGCCGCCATCCAAGCCGGCTCATACCAGCCGCAAACCCCACCCCACACCCGGCCCACCGACCGACACGGCACCCGCAACTAACCGTCCACCCGTGTCGTTGTCAGCTCGGCTGCGGAGGCGTTAGAGCGTTCGACCCTCCGTTACCTGAGCCGTAGCGGGCCGTTGCGTCTGTCGCTCAGATCCATTTCGGAGCTTGGCGATCACCAGGGCGGCGGCACCCAAGGCAAGGAAGCTCGTGGGATACCCTTGGCTCGGTGGAGCCGAAGAGCGGATATGCGCGGCTCGGGGAACACCACATTGCCTTCGAGGTGATGGGGGATGGCCCGATCGACCTCGTTGCGACCGCGGGACGTTCTAACTCGATGGGAAGTGACTGGGCGGATCCCGAAGGTGCATCTCTCCTCCAGCGTGTGGCTTCGTTCTGCCGGCTAATCCGCTACGACTCATTGGGCTCCGGAAGCTCTGACCCCGTGCCTTTGGACGCCTTGCCTCCACTGGAGTTCTCTCTAGAAGAGATGCTGGCCGTCATGGATGCCACCCGATCGGATCGCGCCGTTTTGATGGGGCACGGACCAGGGGGCCATACGGCGATGCTGGCGGCGGCCACTCGACCGGAGCGGGTTCTCGGTCTCATCCTCGTTCACGCCCCCGCCCGGTTCCTGTGGGCGGAGGGCTATGAAGACGGCGTCCCTCTTGATGTGGTAGAAGCGCTGGCGAAAGTTGCGCAAGAGGATCCTGCCCAACTCATGGATATCGGCAATCCGAGCCGTGCCAACGACCCGGCGTACGCACGGCGAAGGGAGCGGTACGTGAGGGCTGTGGGAGGCCCTAATGCCTGGCGTGCATTCATGCTGGAATTCCTCAATGCGGACGTCCGAAGCCTCCTTCCAGCCATTCACGTGCCCACCCTCGTCATCCACAAGCAGGACGTGTTCATCCCTCCTGCCCTGGGCCGTTACGTCGCCGAGGCGATTTCAGGCGCGACGTTCATCAGCTTGCCCGGTGCCGATGCGGCCCCTTATTGGGAATCCCCAGAGTTGTTCATAGAACCCGTAAGGGACTTCGTTTCGACCTTCGCACCGACGTCCGTCCCGTCAACCTCCGCTACGCGTGTGATGGCCACCATCCTCTTCACCGACATCGTCTCCTCCACCGAGCATGCCCGGGACATTGGCGACTCCGAGTGGGTCCAACTGATGGACCTGCACGACTCTCTATCCAGGCAAGTGGTTGAGGGCCAGCTTGGAAAGCTGGTCAAGACCACCGGAGATGGAATCATGGCCAGATTCGACACTCCGGGACGAGGGATCCTTAGCGCTATGGCCCTCGGACACGAGCTGAGTCGCGTCGGCCTTCTCATCCGGGCGGGCCTCCACACCGGAGAGGTGGAGTTGCGGGGGGAGGACATTGGCGGTGTGGGGGTCCACATCGCTGCTCGGGTAATGGCGGCGGCAGGGCCAGGAGAGGTGTTGGTCTCGCGAACTGTAAAAGACCTCGTCGTAGGCTCACAGTTCCGCTTCGATGATCGCGGGACTCATCACCTTAAGGGCGTCGAAGGAGACTGGCAGCTCTTCGCTCTGACCAACTGACCGACCAGGATCCGGTCGAGGTTGAGAATCGCGACCTGCTCAGCTGGGTCTTCCCGGTCCCACCGGGCCCGGTGAGCGTGAGCAGCCGGGTCTCTCCGAGCCGCTCCAACACCTCGGTCACCTTGTCCTTTCGCCCGACGAAGCTGGTCGGCGGGGCGGGGACCCTGACCGGGGCACTCAGGGTGCGCAGCGGCGGGAACTCCTTGGGGAGCCCGGGGATAGTCGCCTGATAGAGGTGCATCATCCCTTCGACGCCTCGCAGCTGATGCTCGCCGAGGGTGCAGCCCGACGCCCTCGGGGAGGGAGCCGGTGACCAGCGCCCGGGCGGTCTCGGATAACACCACCTGGCCGCCGTGTCCGGAGGCCTCGATGCGGGCAGCCCTGTGCACATCGAGACCCACGTAGTTGTCACCCCCGAGGATGCCGCTCCCGGTATGGATTCCGATCCGAACCCGCAGCCGATCTCCGTCGGGCCAGGGATATTCTTCGAGCCTCTGCTCCGCCTCAACCGCCGCCCGCAGCGCCGCAGGCGCATCGGGGAAGACACAGAAGAACGAGTCGCCTTCTGTGGAGACCTCGGTTCCTGCGGCCGCGGCCACGGCTCGGCGGATGATGGCGGCATGGGCCTCGAGCGCGGCCGGCCAGCGTTCACCGAGTGCCGTGGCGTGCCGGGTGGACTCCTCCACATCGCTGAAGAAGAACGTCACCGTCCCGGTAGGAAGATCGGTCCGGGTCATCGGCGTATGACCATATATCGGGTACCTCTTGCTTAGTACTCAGCAAGTAGCGCTCATACCCTGCAGCGATCAATCGTTGGCGCCCATGCCTTCCTCATCGGCGTGTCGGGTGAATGAAGGCCCAATGCCGTTGGGGGAGCTGGGACGAGTGGAGGAGCGCTATTCCTTCAAACAGCCTGGTCTGCATTCAGGAATAAGGACGCGGCTCAGACGTCGGCCGCCGCCTCTTCTACGATGTCGAAGACCCGGACCGGTCGCTGGACGCCCTTGAGCGTCAATGTCTCCACTTCGGTGGCTTCGACCCGGTTGCGCATCGGGGCCAAGGTCCGATCGGTGACCAGGACCTGACCCGCCGACGCCACCATCGCCAACCGTGAGGCGACGTTGACGTGGTTGCCGATGACGGTGTACTCGATCCGGTCCGAGGACCCGATGTTGCCAACGGTGACATAACCGGTGCTGATGCCGATCCCGATGGTCAGGTCCTCCTCGTATTGGACCATCCACCGGTCTCTGAGCCGATCGAGACTTCGCTGCATCTCGAAGGCTGAGGCGACCGCCCGCTCGGCGTGGTCCTCGAATGGGATGGGGTCACCGAAGAAGGCGAGGATCCCATCCCCCAGATACTTGTCCAGGGTCCCGCCGTTGCTGAAGACGACGTCAGTCATCGCGCCGAAATACTGGTTGAGGGCGTCGACCAACTCCTCGGGTTCCATGCGCTCGGACATCTCGGTGAACCCACGAATGTCCGACACCAAAATCGAGAGATTGCGCCTGGTCGGAGCGAGGGTCACCCGCGACCCTTCGGTGAGGATGGCGTCGGCAACCTGGGGCGAGACGTAGCGGCGCAGCTCCTCGCTGCGGCGCAGCTGGATGAGCTGCTCCTCGATGGTTTTCTCCAAGCCCTGGTTGAGCGCGGTTAGCTCGTTGTAGAGGGTGGCCAGCCGGGAGCTGGTGCGGTTGAGGTTCGTGGTGAGCCGGCCGAACTCGTCGCGGTTGGGCACGTCGACTTGCTGGTCGAAGTCGCCGTCGGCGATCCGGGCCAGTGCCACATCGATCTTGCGGACGGGACGAATCAGCGACCAGGAGAGGACCGCCCCGAGGGTGAGGGCAGTCAACAGGCTGACCGCGGCGAAGATGGCCACGACGATGGTGAGCAGCTGGCGGTTGTCCCGGAACTGGTCCAGCTGCGCCGCCATCCGCTGGGAGGAATCATCGATGAGGGCTTTGAGCTCTGCCTCCAGCTCATGCGAGATCGCGTGCTCGGCGTTGATGTGGACGTCGAGTGCCTGGTCCAGATCTCCCGCCTCGTACAGCCCCAGTACCTCTTCCCCGGCAGCAGTGAAGCGGACGTCGATGCTGCGAAGGCGGTCGGTGACTTCCGGATCGATCGGCGCACCGAGCGAATCAATCTCATCGACAACATCAGTGAAGTTGGCCTTGGCGGAAGCGACCGAGTCGTTCCAGGAGTCCACCTGGGTGATGAGCGCCATGGCCCGGTAGTGACTCTGCGCTGTTACCGAGTAGATGGCCTGACGAGCCAGGTCGGTCTGCGTTTGGAGGGCGACCAACTGGTCGACCTGCTGGTTCATTCTGGCGATCACGACGATGCTGAGGATCCCCATCATGAGCAGCAGGAGGGCAATCACGAGGAAACCGGCAAGCAGCTTTAGATGGATGGTGGTCTTGAGTCGTGCCACCAGGTCGACCGACGGGCGCAAGAAGCCCGGGACCAATCCCAGATCACGGTCGGACGCTGGTACGTCGCCGGACCCGCCCGCAGCAGCTTCTTCGGACATTTGGATTCCCTCTACCCGTCAGAGCGCGCTTGTCCCGGACCGGTCCCCCCCGTGGCGAGCCCGACGAGTCGTCGGAGTCGCGCTCCAGACCCGATACCTTATCGTCCTTACGTAAGCGCCGCCGAATACACCGACCATGTTCGGTGAAATATGCCGCGGTTAGCTTCATCTTCCTCCCGAACTCGAGGTGGCATCGCCCAACGGGGTCAAATCAGTTCGAGTCTCCGACGCTCAACTTCGACCAGAGCCCAATTTCGGTTTCTCGTCCACCACACGATCGGTGAGTCCCCGAGGTGGCGTTTGAAGGCGGCACAGGGGGGGTGTCCCAGCAACTTTGTATGGCCTTGAGGGAGGGCACGATTCTCGAGCTCCACACGCCTGGAAAGGCAAACCGCTAAAGGTGGCGAGCCAGCGCTGCCCTCAAGCCGGGCACGGCAACAGGTGAGGGGGTGCCTCAAGGAGGCGTATCGCTAGTTTCGGTCGATGGCCACCGGGATCTAGCGGGAGCTGCGTATGACCGCTGCCGGCCGTTTGCTCATGATCGAGGCCAGGGCGCTGCCGCCCATCCTGCACCGGGCCCCGGCCGCCGCCTTCGACCGGCCGACTGTTTGCACCGGGTGGTCGGTCCGCGATGTCCTCGCCCACTGCTCGGCCGCGCTGCATCATGTTGCCGGCGGGACCATGCACGGCTTTTCGCCCGAGGAGAACAGATCGACGTGGATGAGCGTCGCCCCTGGCCACTTGAACGGCTTCTCGGCGAGCTGGTCGCCGGGTACACGGCGGCGGCCCCGGTGGTCGGCGCCGCCGGGGGTCGGCTCGATGGTGTGGCGTTGGGCGAGTGGGTCCACGGCGGTGACGTGCGCGAACCGCTGGGCGAGACCGATGCGTACGTCAGCGCCGGAAGTGATCTCGCCCTCGAGCTGTTGATAGACCGCAGCCCTCGGCTCCCGCTAGTCGCGGTCCATCTTCCCGATCAGACCTTCACTATCGGGTCCATTGACCCACCCGGTGGGCCGGCCCGGCTCGAGACCGACTTCGAGTCGTTGGTGCGACTACTTTCGGGCCGCCGGCCGGACCCCGAGCGGTACCTACTGGAGGGTGTCGAGGCCGAGGAACTCGTGCTATTTCGTTGAGCTCGCGAGGGCACCCTGTGTTGGGTAGGTGAAACCGGTTCGCATTCTTGAGCCGGGTTCGGGCCGCGAGAGGTTGAGAAACGATGCGAAATGATGTGAGAAGTTGAGAACCTGTTTCCCCCGTTTTGAGGCCGTTTCTGACTATTTTCCCCTGGTCACGGATAGCGCGGGTCTTCGCTCGCATGTCTAACGATCATGTGCCGTGGGCCGCGTTTGGGCCAGGCGAATCCGGAGCTTTGCCGTATCGCAAGTAATCAGCTCGCGTCGGCTGGGCGGCCCTGGGATGATCGCGGCCATGGCCACGACCCGACGAGCCGACATGTTCACCGCGGACGGCAAGCCCTCCGACGACGACCCGCGTGAGAACGGACCAAGGTTGGGTGACGAGCGCACCACGCTGGTCGAAGCCCTGCGGTGTCAACGCTTCACATTGGAGCTGAAGTGCTCAGGTCTTGATGCGGATGCCATGGCGCGGCGTTCCGTCGAGCCGTCGACGATGTCGCTCCTGGGCCTGGTGCGACACCTGGCCGAGATGGAGCGCGGGGCGTTCCGGGTGATGATGGCGGGACAGGACGTGCCCCGGCTGTTCTGCTCCGACACCGACCGTGACGGTGATTTCGATGGTGCTGTTCCCGACCCCCAGGTGGTTGCGGAGGCGTGGGACGCCTGGCGTGCGGAGGTGGATTTCGCCACCCGGTTCGTGGCCGAGGCGCCCAGTCTCGACATCACCGGCGACGACCCCCTGAATCAGCATGGCAGCGGCGGAGGGCCGATGTCGCTGCGCGAGGTACTGGTCGGAACGATCGAGGAGTACGCCCGCCACATGGGTCACGCCGACCTGTTGCGTGAGCGGATTGACGGCCGCATAGGCCAGTAATTCGTTCAACACGAGATGGCTCGGCGTTTGATCTGGATCAAGAGGCACGTTCCGCATTGACGCTCGCCTCGGTCTCGGACGCGATGAGGTTTGCGGTCGGGATCGGTCATATGGTCGTGTGCGGACATCGGCAGCGATGAGGCGAGGAGTACGAACATGACTACCCAGTCGAAGACGGAAGCGACGGGCACCGGCGCGTACGCCGAGGTCAATGGCATCAATCTCTACTACGAGTCCCACGGGACCGGACGGCCGCTGATCCTGCTGCACGGCGGTCTCGGCTCGGGCGAGATGTTCGGACCGATCCTCCCCGCACTGAGCGAAAGCCACCAGGTAATCAGCTCCTGACCTGCAGGGTCACGGGCGTACCGCCGACATCGATCGGCCGATCGACATCCGGCTCATGGCCGACGACATCGCGGCCCTCATCGACCACCTCGGGCTTGAGACACCCGACCTGGTCGGCTACTCGCTCGGAGGAGGCGTTGCCTTCTTCACCGCGGTGAAGTACCCGAAGAAGGTCGGCAAGCTCGTGATGGCCTCGGCCCACATCCGGCGCGACGCGATCCCGCCCGAGATGCTCGCCCAGCAGGCCCAGGTGAGCTCGGCGGCGGTCGAGTTCATGAAGGACACGCCGATGTACGAGCTCTACCAGCGGGTCGCCCCACGGCCCGAGGACTTCGGACGGCTGCTCGACAAGATCGGCGAGTCGATGAGCAAGGACTTCGACTTCAGCGAGGAGATGAGCGGCCTCCAGGTGCCGACGATGCTTGTCTGCGCCGATGCCGACATGGCGCCACCGAGCCACTACGTCGAGGCCTTCAAGCTGCTCGACGGCGGCCTCCGCGACGGCGGCTGGATGGGCGAGGGCCGGCCGAAAGGCGGCCACGCGCTCGCCGTCCTGCCCGGCCTGACCCACTACAACCTCGCCGCCTCGCCGCTCTTCCCCGCTGTCGCCCTCGACTTCTTGGACGGACAGCGGGGGCAGGCCTGAACCACCATGAGGCTGAACGTGTGGCAACTCGCTTTGGTGACCCAAAAGCGATCGAGACTTCTGATTCTTGGGCCGCGGCAGAGAGGCGAGATGGGTTCGATAATCCTGGAACCGCGAAGCAGAGCCGAATGGTCGACTACGACGCCGAGCTGAGGCTGCACAACGAGCGTCTACGAGAGGCTTACGAGATCGGTCCCAGCGATCGTGTCCTCGACATCGGATGTGGATCCGGCCAGACAACCCGTGAAGCGGCACGTGTCGCCGCGGCCGGCCATGCCCATGGCGTCGACTCCTCGGCGGTGATGATTGAACGCGCTCGCCATCTCAGCAGGGAGGAGAGGCTTGGCAACGTCACCTTCCAGCACGCAGACGCCGAAGTGTGTCGCTTTCCCAACGAGCCTTTTGACGTCGCGATCAGTCGTTTCGGAACGATGTTCTTCACCGACCCGAAGGCCGCTTTTGCCAACATCGGGCGGGGGCTGCGTCCCTCGGCGAGACTGGTGATGATGGTCTGGCAGGACCACGAACGTAACGAGTGGTCCGTCGCCATCGAACAGGCCCTGTCGGAGCCCGGAGCATCAGTCCAGCCGTTCGGAACATGGACCCGACATCTTCTCTTTGGCCGATCCGGCCCACGTGGAGCGGATACTCGACTACGCAGGATTCTCCAAGGTGACGTTCGACGAAGTCCACGAGCCGGTGTTCTACGGCCGGGACGTGGACGCAGCTCTCGACTTCGTCACTGGCTTTGAGAGCACTCGACAAGTGCTCGTCGGACTCGACGAGAGATCGGCGTCAGAAGCCGTTGAGCGACTTCGTCAGACTCTTTCCACCCACCAGACCAGATGAGGGCGTGTGGTTGGATTCGCGGGCATGGATCGTCACCGCTCGGCGTCGATGACCACACGGGTCGCAATGCAACCAACTACCGGATCAGCCACCATTCGACGAGGCCTGTACCTCGCACCCTTCGACGAACTGGCCGAACCTCACGTGATGGCAGACCTCGCAGCCCACGCTGAAGCTCGAGGCTGGGATGCCATATTCCTCTGGGACCGCATCCACTATCCACCTCGAAATCGCCCGGTAGCCGATGTATGGGTGATGCTCAGCGCCATTGCAGTCGCCACACAGTCGATTCGCCTGGGACCCATGATTACCCCTCTCCCGCGGAGACGTATCCAGAAAGTGGCACGAGAAACCGTCACCCTTGACCGCCTGAGCCGCGGACGTCTGACGATGGGTGTCGGACTGGGGAACGTCGACGACTTCGAACCCTTCGGAGACGAAGTGGATCCACGCGCACGCGCACGTCTCTTGGATCGTGGACTCGACAGGCTCACCGGATACTGGGATGGAGGATTCCAGCCGCCTCCTGTCCAACACCCCCGTATCCCGATCTGGGTTGCCGCCAACTGGCCCCACCGACAGCCGATACGGCGTGCACTCCGATGGGACGGGTTGTTCCCAATCGACCTTCCGGGACCCGAGGAGTTTGCCCACCTCGCCGAAGAAACACGGCAGGAGCGTGCTGGGAAGGACGACCCATTCGATCTGATCGTGGAGATCCCGCCGAGTGCTGACCCGGATCCATGGGTGTCAGCCGGCGCCACATGGGTCCTCACCGCCTTTGAGCCACAGCCCGGGGAAGCCGAGGTTCATGAAGTCATCGACGCCGGTCCGTGACGTCATGTGCCCGGGCACCATGTCAGCGGGGTCGGATGCTGGGCTCCTATTACGACACTACGTTCGACCGTCCGTGATGGAGGTGTGGGCGTTGCAAGACAGACCTGGTCCACCAGCTGCCTGGCTGGCGTCACCGCCGTCTACAAGGAGAGGTCCGGGCCGTCACCGAGAGCTGTATCTTGACGACGCCGCCGTGACGAGCTCCGACTCAGAGACGGTGGAGCTCTGCGGCCGGTTCCGACGGCTACGAAGTGTCGGCTAGGGGGCCACGTGAGCGAGAGGCGGGAGACGCTCCGGTGGACGTTCGAGACGGCGGCGGGTCTTTACGACGCCGCTCGGCCCGCTTACCCGGATGAGCTGTTCGACGACCTCGTCTCGCTGGCCAGTCTCCGGCCTGGCGACCGGCTGCTTGAGATCGGCTCTGCGACCGGTAAGGCGACCCGTCCGCTGCTCGAGCGCGGCTTCTCCGTCGTCTGCGTCGAGATGGGCGCGCAGCTAGCCGAGCAAGCACGCCGCAACCTGGCCGGCCTCCCCGTCGAGATCCAAGTTGGACGGTTCGAGGCGTGGGACGGTGAGCCCGAGGCGTTCGACCTCGTCTACGCCGCGACCGCCTGGCATTGGGTCGATCCGGCGATCCGCTATTGCAAGGCGCACCGGCTTCTCAGGCCCGGTGGTCACCTGGCGTTCTGGAGCGCGTTGCATGCGTTCCCGGAAGGCTTCGATCCCTTCTTCAGCGAGATCCAAGAGGTGTACGACGCCATCGGTGAGAGCCACCCTGACGAATGGCCACCGCCTCCGCCGGACGATATCCCCGACGACCGGGAAGAGATCGAGGCCAGCGGTCTCTTCGAAGGCGTCGTTGTCGGGCGCTACGTCTGGGAGAGGTCGTACACGGCCGACGAGTACATCGCGCTCCTCAACACCTTCTCAGGCCATATCGCCATGGATGCTGCCAAACGCGAGTACCTCTACGGCGAGATTCGACAGCGGATCGGCCTGCGCCACGATCGCGCGCGTGAGCCGTCATTGGTACGCAATCCTCCACGTCGCCCATCGGATCGCGTAGACGGGGCGATTCAGGCGAACTCCAGGACCCCTTGGGCCGCGTTTCGGCTGTGAGAGGTCGAGAAAGCAATGACACGTCAATTCGAGAACCCGTTTCCCCTGCTGAGGGCCTGCGTTTTCCTAGTCAATGGGATGCTCGGGTCTGCCGTCGGAAGACGTCAGGCGTTCAATTCCCCGCATCCCCACCATCAAGGCCTTGTTCATAGGCCATTCGCGTAGGTGGGGCGCATGGATTGGGCCACGTTTGGGCTGACTGCTCGCTCAGTGGCAGCAGTCGATGTTCCCGAGGGGTGGCATGGGGTGGAGGATGGCGACGACGGCGGTCACTTCCGTTCCCCCTGCCGGAGTCGTAGCCCCCACTACCGCAGCTACCAGCGACAGAATCGCGATTGCGGCGACGACGACGCGGCGTCGCAGACGGGCAACCAATGCATTGTCGTTCACGGTTCACTCCTTTGTGCGGCAGGCAGGTCAGCCTGCGATCAACAGTGGATAGACGATCTCGCCGGGCTCCCTGGGATACACGCGATTCCCGGAGCTAGATCGTTTCGAGTGATCATCGGGATCAAGAGCCGTAGAACCGAACGCTGTCCGCCGTCGATCCGCGGTCGATGGCCATCGCTCCCCTCCGCCCCACTGGAGACTGGTCGAAGGGAGCTTGTCGGATCCGCCCTTAGCTGATCTTGCGCCGGTAGGCGGCCATGGCGAGGACGTAGGCGAGGACGAGGATGCCGAGGCACCATGCGAGAGCGATCCATATGTCGCTGCCGACCGGTCGTTGTGCAAACAGATCCTGGATCGTGTTGACGATCGAGGTGACCGGCTGGTTCTCAGCGAAGGCGCGCACGGGACCCGGCATGGTTTCCGTGGGGACGAAGGCCGAACTGATGAACGGCAGGAAAATGAACGCATAGGCGAATCCGCTGGCACCGTCCATGGACTTCGCTGATAGGCCGGCAAGGACTGCGATCCAGGTGAGTGCCAGGGTGAACAGCGCCAGAATTCCGGTAACAGCGAGCCATGCCAGTGGGCTTGCCGATGTGCGGAATCCCATGACGAGGGCTACCAGCACAATGATCACGAGCGCGATCCCGTTGGCAACCAGCGAGGTCAGAACATGTGCCCACAGCACGGACGATCGTTCGATCGGCATGGAATGGAATCGCTCGAAAATGCCGCTCGTCATATCGGTGAACAACCGAACGGCGGTGTACGCGATGCCCGACGCGATCGCGATCAGCATGATTCCAGGCAGCAGGTAATTGACGTAGTTTTCGGTGTCTGTCTGGATTGCGCCGCCGAACACGTAGACGAACAGCAGCATGATGGCGATCGGCGTGATTGCGGTCGTGATGATCGTGTCCGGGCTGCGGGTGATATGACGCATCGATCGGCCCACCAAGAGGGCCGTGTCTCCGAAGAAGTGTGTGCTCATGATCTGGTCCTTCCTTGACTCGTCCTCGCCGTCGTTCCCCACAAGTTTGAGGAAGATATCCTCCAGGGTCGGCTGCTTTTCGACGTACTCGATCTTCGCTGGTGGGAGTAGTTGCTTCAGCTCGGCGAGTGTGCCGTTCGCGATGATGCGCCCCTGATGAAGAATGGCGATCCGATCTGCGAGTTGCTCAGCCTCTTCGAGATACTGCGTGGTGAGCAGAACGGTGGTCCCCTGCTTGGCGAGCTCCTGAACGACCTGCCACACTTCGATGCGTCCTTCGGGGTCGAGCCCCGTGGTCGGCTCATCGAGGAAGATCACCTTCGGCTGCCCGATCAGGCTCATGGCGATGTCAAGGCGACGGCGCATGCCTCCTGAATACGTAGACACCTTTCGCGATGCTGCATCGGCGAGGTCGAAGCGTGCGAGAAGATCATCCGCCACCTGGCCGGGGTCATTCAGACGCCGCAATTTGGCAACCAGCACCAGGTTCTCCCGACCGGAGAGGATCTCATCGACCGCTGCGAACTGTCCGGTCAGACTGATGGATTCTCGAACTTGGATCGGGTGCGTCGTGACGTCGAATCCATAAACGGTGGCTGTGCCGGCGTCTGGCCTCAGCAGCGTGGACAGGATTCTCACCATCGTGGTCTTTCCTGCTCCGTTCGGGCCGAGAAGGGCGAAGATGCTGCCCGGTGCCACGTCGAAGTTCACGCCGCGCAGCACGTGCAACTCCTTGTAGGACTTTTCCATGTTCTGCACGTGGATCGCAGGTTCGCCGTCCCGTTTGTTCGTCGCCTCGATGCTCATGGAGTTTCCTCTTCGCTCGTGGTGCTCTCGATGGCCTGGGTGAGCCGTTCCTGCTCCCGGGTGACCCACCCGCCCTTCGAGTAGTTCTGAAGGAACGCCTCGGCGAACTCCACGGGGTCCTCCCCGACGATCTCGCGGATCGGCGTTCCGTCCGCCGCAGCCTGCTCGAACAGATAGGCAAGGTCCTCGAACATCGAAGCCGCGCTGTCGCCGTCCGCTGACCCGAAGAACATCAGGTACCGCTCCAGCGCATCGATCGCGGTGCGATAGTTCTCGGGAAGCTGTCGCGTGCGCGCCTTGTACTCCCGCCAACGCCGCTTGTCGCCGATCACCTTTGAGGTGAACTTTGAGATGGACATGGTCATTTGCCTCCTTCATGGAGCTGTTCCAATCGTTCAGCGAGGAAGCTCCAGGTCCTCCAGAACTCTTCGAGGTATTCCCGTCCCTGAGCGTTGAGCGAATACACCTTGCGCGGTGGCCCCTTCTCCGACGGGACCTTCTCCACGTCGACCAGGCCGCGCTGCTCGAACCTGACGAGCAGCGCGTACACGGTGCCCTCAGCGATAGCGGAGAAGCCCTTCGCCCGGAGCAGCGCGGTGATTTCGTACCCGTACGCCGGCTTCCCGGTGAGGAGAGCAAGAACGATGCCCTCCAGCGTCCCTTTGAGCATCTCCGTCATCTGCCTGCCCATTGGGCACCCTCCTCCAGCTACTCAGTGTTACTACCTACTGGTACATAGTAGCGCTAAGTAGTTGGAGCGCAAGCCTCTATGTGATCACCCTCGAGGGCGCCTCCTACCGGCTTCGCCCCCACGGCGCCACCGCCAACTCACGGCTTCACGACCGGTTCGACCCCTGAACCAACCCGACCCAGCGACTTGGGGAGTTCGACACACCGAGGAATTCGCTGAGCGCAGTCAACGAGAGGGTCCGCCATTGGCAGGGGCACTTCGCCGAGCCCGCTGTGGTGACAGCGGTCGCCTCGGATGTCCGACTCAGAGCTGTTTGCTCGTCGCCGGGCAGGCCAATTGTGGGGACGGCATCACGGTAGGGGGTGACTCAACGAGGGCTTGTCGCGTAGTTTCGGTCGATGGCCACGAGGACCTAGCGGTGCGTCCCAAGACCACTGCCGGCCGTTTGCTCGTGATCGAGGCGAGTGCGCTGCCGCCGATCCTGCGCCGGGCACCGGCCGCCGCCTTCGATCGGCCGACCGTCTGCGCCGGGTGGTCGGTCCGCGATGTCCTGGCCCATTGCTCGGCCGCTCTGCATCGTGTCGCCCGGGGGACCATGCACGGTTTCTCGCCCGAGGAGAACCAGACCGACGTTGAGGAGCGTCGTCCCTGGCGCCTTGAGCGGCTCATCGACGAGCTGGGCGACGGGTACGCGGCGGCGGCCCCGGTGGTTGACGCCGC
The DNA here is from genome assembly GCA_963733905.1 of uncultured Actinomycetes bacterium. GTDB lineage: Bacteria > Actinomycetota > Acidimicrobiia > Spongiisociales > DATADW01 > DATADW01. The sequence goes on from CAVTEU010000006.1 coordinate 68,960, forward strand.
CGGGGGTGGGCTCGACGGTGTGGCGTTGGGCGAGTGGGTGCACGGCGGTGACGTGCGCGAACCGCTGGGCGAAACCGATGCATATGTCAGCGCCGGCAGTGAGCTCGCCCTCGAGCTGTTGATCGCCCGCGGCCGTCGGCTCCCGCTGGTCGCGGTCCACCTTCCAGAGCAGACCTTCACGATCGGGTCCATCGACCCGCCAGGGTGGGCCGGCCCGGCTCGACACCGACCTCGAGTCGTTGGTGCGGCTGCTTTCGGGCCGCCGGCCGGACCCCGACCGGTACGTCCTCGAAGGCGTTGAGGCAGAGGAGCTCGTGCTATTTCACTGAGCTCTCTGTGCGACAGGGGGCCGTGGTCCGCGCCCTCGGCCCCCTCATTGGACGAGCGACACGGCTCCCGATGGACTCCTGCGCCCCAAGCGTGGGTAGCGGCCGTCCAGGGCCGCTGTGGCCAACTGTCGGTATAGCTGCCCCACGGCGTGGGGGCGACGGTCCTGGCCGACGAGGCCGCAGGTGTTGACCTTGCCGCGGTTGCGGGTGAGGAGGGTATCCCAGTCGACGTGATCGACGAAGCCGTACCAGCAGAACCCCCGGATGGGCAGCCCCCTGGTCCTTCAGATCGAGCGCGTCGTTCCATACCTCCGCCAACCAGCCCGGGGCGTGGGTACCGGCGATGTTGGTCTCGCAGAGCATGAAGGGCAGGTCGTAGCGGGCGTGGAAGTCGAGGGCCAGGGTCTGGAAGCCGCGTCGCTGAGGACCGGCGCGACGTACGCCTCGCCGGTCTTCGATGAGGCGCTCGTTGCCGCGGTAGTAGTCGTGGCCGATGATGCAGCGCTCGCTGGTGCCTTGCTCGGCGAACCAGGCGAGGCGCTCATTGGACATTCCATTGGCACGCAGCCAGTGCAGAATGATCTGGCTTGGGCGGCGTCCATAGGTCAGGTCGTAGGCGACATAGCTGCGCTCTGTCAGGAAACTCGCTTGCTCCACCGAGGCCGGGTCGAGCGCCCGGTAGCTGTCGCAGGCGTCACTCTGGACGAAGATCGCATCGGGTCGTCGCTCGCTGATGCGTTTCATGCCGAGTATGACGCAGGTGACGACGTTGTCGAGCGCGGCCACGAAGGCAACATCGTCGTGGCGCCGTTCGTTCCAGAGGCCTTCCTTGGCGGAGAGCCAGGCGGTGACGAACGGCTCGTTGACCGGGGTGTAGTAGCGAACCCAGGGGTAGCGCTCGGCGACCGCCGCCGTGTAGGCCTCGTAACGCCCCGGGAGCCGCGGATCTCCGACGGCCAGGATGTCGTCTGGCAGACCGAAGTGGAAGAGGTCGAGGATGGGCTCGATCCCGTGGGCACGGCAGCGCGACCATGGAACGGTCGATCCACAACCAATCGAAGCTGCGTGGGTCGTCATGTTTGGCCACGACGTGAAACGGCACCCCGTAACGCAGATATCGGATCCCGAACGAGGCGATCGCAGCCAGGTCCTCGTCGAAGCGGTCCCAGTGGCCGGTCTTGCGCAATTCATCCTGCCGGACGCCACCCGCGATCATCGGCGCCGAGCACTCGATGCCGGTGGCAACGACGAATCCGTCGTCGATCTCGAGACGCAGCGATTGGGTTGTGTCCGAAATGGCGCCTCCTACGGGGGCGGCTGGCGGATGGTGTAGCTGACGAGCAACTCGGCTAGCTCCTTGGGGCGGCTGAGCGCCACGCAGTGGCCGGCTGCAATCTCGTCGGGGGTGATGGCGAGACGATCGGCGACGACTTGGCGCATGAAGCGAGGAGGGAAGAAGCGGTCCTCTGTGCAGAGCACGAACCTCGTCGGGACCGTCGGCCACGCCCTAAGCGGCCAGGGGCTGAGTCCCGGAGTGGCCGACTGGGAGCGCTCCTTACTCATGGCCTCCTCGGCGAGGGCGCGTGGCACATCGTGATAGAAGACGACATAGGGGTCCTCGCTGCCGGTCTTGCCGCCGTCCCGACGGGCCTGGGTTTGCACCGCCTGCTCCCACCCCGTGTTGGCGAACCACTCGTCGGCTCGCTCTCCCGGTGCTGGGATCATCCCGGTGACCAGGACGAGCACCTCGGCGGGAAGCCGATCCGCCACCAGCGGTGCCGTAAAACCGCCCGACGACTGGCCAACGACGACCAAGTTGCGGCGATCACCGATGGCATCGACCACGGTGTCGGCGTACTCGGTCAGACCGGCGGAGTCGTCGTCGCACGGGAGGTCGGGCGCCACCGTCTCATGGCCGCGCTGCTGGAGCTCCTGCTCCGACCAGATGCCAGTACCACCCCACGTCGCCGGCACCATGGATCAAGGCGAACGTCGCCATCTCGCAACCTCCTTACCTGCTCGGCAGCCAAGGGAGAAATTGAGCTCGACACGGCCATGCTGACCTGACGACGCGGCGTCGCCAATCTCATCGCTCCTGCCCACCTCGACATCGAGGCTGCAATCAGACCAAGCGTGATGTCAAGCCACCCTGACCAGGCCACGAGGGACGTCGTGCAGGGATCGATGGCCGTCGGCGGTCACGACAACCAGGTGCCCGGTCTGTACCCCGGCTCGCTCGTCGGTGGTGATCACGTTGGGCTGGATGACCAGGGCCATCCCCGCCTCCAAGGTGAGATCGGGAACCGGCAGGTTGGGACGGCTCCTGCTCCCGAGTACCGGAGGCAGGTAGCCACCTCCATATCCGTGGACCAGGTCGTCGTAGGTGGTGAAGCCCATCTCCTCGATCACGGCGGACGCCTCGACCAGGTCGGCGGCATGGGCTCCCGGGCGCACGACGGCGGCGATGGCATCGAAGGCGGCGTCTGCGGCCCGGTGGAGGTCGACGAATGTCGGGGTCGGGTCGGAGGCGATGGTGAAGCTGCGAAGCACCTGTCCCTCATACCCCCAGAATGAGGCGCTGATCTCGCAGAAGAGGATGTCTCCAGACTCCAACTTGCGAGTCGATTGGAACTGCGCCGGCACGCATTGGTCGGGATCGCTCATCGAGGTGGCACCGAAGTAATGGATGTGGTTGGTGCCACCCTGGGACAGGTACGCCTCCTCGACAATCGCCGCAACCTTCCGCTCGTCCATGCCCACCTCCACCCGATCGACGATGGCGTGGATGGCGAGGTCAGAGAGCCGGGCGGCCACCTCCATCCTCTCGATCTCCTCCGCTGACTTGACCAGGCGCAGCCGTTGGTAGGCGCGGTCGAGTCCCACCAATTCGCCCACCGAGCCCGCCAGCCGGTGCTGATCGCTGAACCGCAGCGGTCCCAAGACCCCGACCCGCTGACCCCTTCGGCGACGCGCCGTGAGCAGGTCATCGAGCCGGTCGATCGTGGAAGGCCCACCCCAATCCACTTCACAACCGGACGCAATCCTCCGCGCGTTGGGAAGGTGGTTGTAGTGCTGGACGAAGAGATGGGGCGGCTCTCCGGGTGTGATGAGCAGGGCCGCTTCCCGGGTGACCGGCCACTCGGTGAGCCAGGGTATCGCCGACCCGGAGCGATCCGCGCCATAGACGACCAGGTGGGAAACTCCGGCAGACTCCATCACCTCGGCGATCGACTGCCGGCGTCGGGTCATCTCGTTATCGCTGAACCTGGGGTAGAAGGTGTCGCCCATGGAGGGCGACGCTAGACACCCAATGCGCTCGAGGGCCTCGATCCGAGTGGGCTCTCCGTCTCACAGGCATCAGGTGCCCTTGACCTACTTCCGAGGCGACGGGCTCGGGCTTCTTCTCGCGTAGCTGCGGGAGATGTTCTTGTAGGCGCGGGAGTTGAGAGCGAGGATCGTTACCAGGAGCCCGATCGAACCAGCGACGATGAAGATCAGGGCCATGCCGCGGTCGGGTCCGGTGCCAAACCAGCTTCCAATCGTCTCGGCCCCGGTGCCGTCGGTCATGAAGGGGATCACCCACGCTTGGGCGATGGGCCCGATGACAAATGCCGTGATCGGGCTGGCGGCCGTCTCGACCGTCTGGGCGAAACCGAAAACCCTGCCCTGTTCTCGATACGGCACCACTCTCTGGATGACGGTTTGCTCGGAGGCCTCTGCGGCAGGGATGACGAGCATGTAGAGAAAGAACCCAATCGCAAGGGGGAGGACCAGCGAACGGATGGGGAACAGGATGGTGATGCTCCACATCGCCACGTTGACGAGCAGCAACGTGCGTACGGGATTGGGGCCGAGCCCCCGGCGGGCAACGACGACACCGCCAACGATGAACCCGAGGCTCGAAACGGCGAGGAGGACACCCCACGTCTCGACCGACACCAGCTCGAGCCCGTAGGGGTCCATGAGGGCCATGAACACTCCGCCAAGAAAATTGTTGAACATGCTGAAGAACAGCAAGGCCAGCAGCCCGGGCACCAGCCTCACCGCACGTATGGCGCCTCCGGCGTCGAACTTCGTCGGTCCTCCGGCGGTGGCATCGTCCTGGGCTCGCGGTGCCGAGTCGTTGTCGATATGGATGGTGGCGAGGTGGGCGCCGGCGATGACTGTCATCGACACTGTGAGGACGAGGCAGGCTCCCATCCCGAGTTGACCGATGGCGAGGCCACTGAAGACCGAGGTGAGGGCGAAGGCCACCCCATTGGCTGTGCCGACGAGGCCGTTGGCCTTGTCATGACGATCGTCGGGAACGAGCAACGTCACCGTCGTCGATAGGGCCACGGCTCGCAGGTTCCCGACGATGGCCCCAGCCAGAGCGAGGGTGATGAATACCCATGTGAGGGGCTCGCTCAGCTTGGGAATCGAATCCTCGGGAGCAACCAGGTAAACGACGCCGGCGAGCACGAAAAAGACGAGGGACGAGGCATTCGACAACACGAATGAGGTCTTCCGTTTGTGCCGGTCGACGAAAGTCCCGAAAAAGATGCCTGAGGCAGCGAAGAGCAGCATGTATGCCCCGCCAACCACCGAGGTGGCGACGACTGATCGAGTCTCGAGGTACACCCAGAAGGTGAGCGCGAACCAGAGGAAGTTGTTGGTGGTGCTCGCAACCACAGTGTTTGCGACCAGCTGGTAGAAGCTTCTCACCGGGGCGCCTGCCGGTACTCGGGGGCGAGGGGCGTCCGTCGGGCACGGTGCAGCCGACGAGTCATGCCGATCGTATCGCGACGCACGGTGCCACCTCGGCGAAGCTCCCGATCAGGTGCCGACGCACTTCGCTGAGGTCTAGCACCGAGACTCGGAGTCACGGCATCCGAGGCAGAGCGTGTCGAGGCAGTCGCAGGCAGACGGAGATGCTGCCGATCGTCGCGACCGGGAGATCTGTCCACGTGTCGTGACACGTTCCGAATTGGGGAGCTAGCTGGGCGGGCCGGTGAGCACCGTGGGGACGTACTCGAGCAATTGGATTCGGCCGTCGAATGTCCGGCTGGCAACCATGTCGAGGGCGACATCGGGATAGCCGTCGTAGATCCGCTCACGACCGGTGCTCCCGGTGATCACCGGAAAGACGACCACGCGGAAGCGGTCCACCAGGCCCGCCTCGAGCAGCGACCGGCACAGGGTGAGACTGCCGAGGGTGCTCATGCTGGTGCCGTCCCGCTTCATCGCGCCCACAGCCTCGACCGCATCCCCGCTGACCAGCCGGGTATTGGCCCACGACAACGGGGCCTCCAACGTCGAGGAGAACACCACCTTGGGCGCTCCGGTCAGTTCAGCCATGGAGGCCGTCCTCGTCGGTCGCATCCGATTCCGAAGCCTCGGATTCGCTGGCGAATCCGTACATCAGCCGGTAGGTGTTCGCTCCCATCAAGATCGTGTAGTCGCGGTCGGGTCGCTCGTCGAGCCAGGCGAGATACTCGGGGCCCTGGAGTCCCCACCACCCGGGCCAGCCTTCTGCGGAGGCGTAGCCGTCCAGTGAAATGATGAAATCCACTATCAGTTCCTGCATCGAATCTCCTTTGGGTTGGCGTCCCCGAGGACGGCCCGACGAACGGGCCTGACTGGGTGGACCAGAGGTTTCCCATTCGGTCAGCCCTCTGCAAGAACCTCCCGAAGCTTGGCCGCGAATGTGTCCGGCTCGCCCATCTGGCCGTACTCGCCCCCAAAGAAGCCACCGTGGTCACCGGGGAAGACCACCGGCTCGGCACCTAGGCGCTCGGCGACGGCGAACGCGCCGCGGCACGCCAACTCGCCCTCCGATTTGGCTCCTGCGGCCATGACGATTCGGGTGGATGCGGCGCGCAGGGCTTCGAAGTCGGGCTCGTACCCGATGGACCCGACGAGGGCCAAGCCCAAGAGCGGGTCGGTCCGAGACCCATCATCCTCGGTCGGGAGGCCAAACATTGCCGGGTCGGGCGCGGGCTGTCGCGCGAAGTCAGCGGTGAACTCGCCGCGATGGCTGACGACGGCGATGAAATGGGCCATCCCCGCGCCCCATCCGCGCTGCCGATATGTCTCGTTGACGGCGCGAGATGCCGCCAGCGCCGCCTCCCGGTCGGGGAGGAGCGTCGGCAGCGGAGGCTCGTGTGCCACGAGCGTCCGCACGTCTTCGGGGTACTGAGCGACCAATGCCAGCGCGTTCACTGCGCCGCCGCTGCTCGCGAACAGGTCGACAGGCCCATCTCCGAGATCCTGGATGATCCCGTGCATGTCGCCGGCGTGCTGCTCAGGCGTCGGCGGGGTCATCGGCTCGGTCAGTTGGCTGCGCTCGCTTCCGCGCGGGTCGTAGGTGACGACAGTGCGGTCGGTGAAATGGCCCGCCAGGGTGCCGAAGCCAGCCGCGCCCATCGGCGAGGCGGTCAGGAACAGGGGAGTGGCGTCCGGCGAGCCGCCGTGTCGGACGTCGTAGGTCAGGTTTGCGCCCAACACGGCCAAGGTGCGGGTGGTGATCTCGGTCAGGGTCATCGTGTTGCTCCTTCTGTGTCATTCGCGATACGGAGCGAGCGGTAGGTGATCGGGAAGTCGAGCTCCCAGGCGCTGCCGTCGGGCGAGGATTCCCACCGCCCGTCGATCGTCCGCCCGTCGTCGCCGAACTCGCCGACGAACCGCTGGTGGAAGTCCGGGGCGGCCCGCTCCAAGCGCCACAGGTCGTCGGTCAGGGTGCCGCGATAGATCCGGGTCACGCCCCGGTCGTCCGCGTACAACTGGGTGACCTCGTGGGTCGTGTCGTCGAAGCCCATGACCGACCATGTGATCTTCGGGGCGTTTTCCACCCATCCGGGATCGGTCCACTCCGCGACGGTACGTTCGAAAAGGAACACTCCGCCCTCGATCCACTCGAAGGTCGCCTGTCCCTTACCCGCCGACCGGCCCTCGACGAAGGACTCGAACTCCCAGGTTCCGGCGAGACGCCCTAGCGGTGACTCCGTCATCGGTCAGCCCGACGACGGCTGGCCGACGGCGTCCTCGGCGAGGATCGCATCGATCTGGCCGACGGCCTCGGTCAGGCCCTGCTCCATACCGAAGGCGAGGAGCTGCTCCATCGCCTCGGTGCTCGGGAAGGTGCTCACGATCGACATCCGAGTCCGACCCGCGTCGCCATCCTCGATGGTGACGCGGAACTCATTGGTCGGCATTTCGGTGTTCGGTGAGCCGTCCTCGTTGGCGAAGCCGTCGCGGACGGCGAGGGAGTGCGGGGGGTCGACCTCCTGGACCTCCCAGTATCCGTGCGGCTGGTCGCCCTCGGGTCCGGTCATGTGGTATTCGACGCGGCCGCCGGGCTTGAGGTCGTGCCTCGTGAAGGTGGCGGGGTAGGTAGGCGGGCCCCACCAGCGCTCGAGCTGGCGCGGGTCCGACCACAGCTGCCAAACGCGCTCAGGTGAGGCGTCGAACTCGGCGTCCAAGGTCAGGCTGAGGGCTTGAGGGTCCTTGCGAACGGCGGTCACGGTCATCGGTCTTCCTCCCTGGTGTACTCGTTGACGAGCTGAGTCATACGGTCAATCCGGCCGCGCCACAGCTCCTCATACCGGTCGAGGAGCCGACGCGCCACGCGGAGCCCCTCGACGTTGGTGCGGACGACCTTCCGTCGCCCGATGCGCTGCTTGGTGACCAGCCCGGCCCGCTCGAGGATGGCGACATGCTTCTGCACCGCCGCAAAGCTCATCGGGTAGTGGCTAGCCAACTCGGCTACGCCCTCCTCGGAGTCGATCGCTCGGCGCACGATGTCGCGGCGGGTGTGGTCCGCCAGGGCGCCGAACATGCGGTCGAAGTCGGGAGGGGCGATCTGCATTCATACAACCATACGGTTGTATAACGGGTCCTGTCAAGCAGGAGTGCCGGCGGCATGGCCGCTTGTTCCCTCTCCTCAATCGCCCCAGTCCATTTGGACATCCGGGACCCCCACCTGGCGTGCGTACGCTTCGGCCTCGGCACGGCGTGCTTTATCACCACGTCTGTGACGGAAGATCCGACCGGCGAAAACCACGACGTGCTCTTCGCCGACGGTGAAGTTCGCGTACCAGCCACCCTCAGCCAGTAGTGATCTAGCGAGCGCGTCCGCCAGCTGGTCAGCAACCTCATCCGACGCCTCGAACTCCAGGAAGGTCCATACCGAGGGCTGAGTGGTGGTCGCGGACCCAGAGACGTCACGTCGGGCGACCCGAGTGAGCATGAGACCAGGGACCTCCACCACCGCACCAACCCGCAGACTCTCTGCCAAGAGCGCGCCCTTCAACACAACCCGATTGTCTCACTCGTTGGTTGGGCACTGTTGCCATCTAACGGTTTGCGGTGGCGGAGGTACTCGCTGAGGACCTGCCCGCCGATGTAATCGAGCGGATACGCCGAGCGGCAACGCCAAGTAGTGGAGGCGAAACCGTCATGCGGGTAGTCACCCGCGACGGCGTCTCCTACCGGCTTCGCGCCGCCGCCAACTCCACGCGTCAAGATCGTTCAACCGCGCGTTGACCCGAAGCGACTTGGCGGCCAGACCACCGATTACGCAGAACCGGCCCCGAGAACCCCGCCCCGATGGGTCCAATGACTAGCTTCCGCTCGCTCCATCGGGAGCAGATCGGAACGGCGGCTGATGGACAATTACGAGTGGACCGCGGTTGCCGTACGAGTATTCGCATTCTCCATTCTCCCCGTACTGCTCGCCGCTCTCCATGTTCGACTCGACTCCAGAACGAAAGATCGCCTGTGGAAGGTAGAGGTGTACCTGATCTATCTCTTCATGGTGGGGGTTGGTGGGAGCGGGATCAGTGGGTTCTTCGGTCATGTGTTCACGCCAGACGCGGTGGCGGAGTCGATCGGCTGGCCGGTTGGCAGTCCGTTCCAGCAAGAGATGGGTTTCGCCAACCTCGCTCTAGGGGTCTTGGGCTTCATCGCGGCGGTACGAAGGGATGGTTTCCGAGAGGCGACAGTGATCGCCGTCACCATTGTGGGGATCGGTGCGACCGTGGTTCACGCGATCGACATCGTCGAGGAAGGCAACTGGGCGCCGGGAAACTCGATCCAGAATCTCGCGAATCTCCTGAAGCCATCCTTGTTGATCCCCTTGCTCATCGTCAGTCGTCGTGCTGAGCCCGATGGAGTTCAAGGCCCATCGTTCGATCAGTGGCGGATGAGAATCGTGGGAGCCGCAGGAATAGTAACTGCCATAGTCGGGACCGGCTTTGGCTTAGGTTCATCCTTAGAACTCGCCGTGCCAGCGACACTGGTCGCGGCCTTTGTCGCGGCGGGAATCACGGCGCGCTCAGCAACCATTTCGACGGGCACATGAGCATGCCTCTCAGTTGGCGAACATTGTTCCGGAACTCACCAAGGCGACGCCCAAGCCACCTATTCATATCCCAGTTCCACGAGAGCACGCTGAAACTCGTCTGGCCGCTCCCGCTGAATCCTCTCGAGATACTCGGCGGCGACGTGGCGGCGAGGGTCGAACCGGGGCGGCCCTGGGGCTTCTGAGATGGCGTATTCACGATTGAGCTGACCCAGCATCATGTTGGCGCGCTGCTCACATTCCTCGAGGTGCTGAAGTACGCGCTCGGCAGCCGGTGATCTTCTGTTGTGAGCGTCACGTCGTGATCCGTTACGAAGACTCCGCCGGATTGAATCGTCTCGCGGACTCTGACCACGACCTTGACGTTGATTGGGGACTCCACCTTGAGGGTCAGGCTGGTGTGACCCGGCGTAACATTCAACGTATATTCGATGGCCGTGTTGGCCCAGGCCGGCTCGGCTTCGACTTCCCGCCATTCACCGGCCGGGCCGACCTCCGCGATGAACCGTGGCGCATTGATGGTGGCCGTTTGGGTGCCTGGCAGTAGCGCTACTTCGCCAGCACCGGTCAAGAGAAGGTACTCATATTTGATCGCCCAAGTGGCAATGGACTCTGGCGTCTGGGTTCGGATCTCGACCCTCGTCGAGGCGTCCGGACGCCTCCAAACCTCCGCAGTGAATGTCTGGCGGGTACAGAACAAACCACCGATGATCTTGTCAAGGGTCGATTCCCGGCCCCATCGGAAGTCGAACGCGGCGACCGACTGCTGTTGGCGACGGATCACGACCGTTTCGGACTGACTGGGGTCGGTCGTCAGCTTGCAGATGGAAGCCACGAACGCGGCATAGGCGAGATATCCCGACTGTTCCATGACGGTCTGTCGTGCCGCCTCGCTCAGCGTGCGAGCGCGCTGGTGGTATTTGTTGCGTACGTCTTCCGGCCAATTTCCCGGCATGCTGGTCGGGGAGGCCCAGTATTCAGGCTCTGTCACCGGCGCGTAGGGATCCCACTTGGGAACGTACCGCGTTATCCAGAATGACACGCCGGAGCAGGTATCCACGGCGCCAACAGGAACATACGACCCCCACGGACTCGCCGACAGGGGGGTGATGGGCGGCGGTTCGTCGTCGCTCGGATGCCACGGCCACTGGAACGCTTGGAGCCACCTCCACTGCAGATCCTTGAGGCGGCTACAGAGCGTCTCGAGCTCTTGCCGGTGCCCTCCGGTCGAACGGAACTCCGGCTCGAGGGCGTGCATCATCATCACTCTGGTCGTCACCGTGAAGATGATGTTGCCGAGCGCGAAGCGATAGTCGAATCGAGCGGCGCCGTTGGCGATCTCAGGAAACCGTCGAATGGCCAGATCGGGCCGTGGCACTTTCGCTTCGACGTGCTCAGGGATGGTGAGCCAATCTTGTTCGAACCACCACGGGAAAGTTCCGTATTCGTTCAAGTTGAACACGACCTGCTGGAAGGCGCTGTCGGTCAACGCCAGAGTCGCCTCCTGCATGTCACTATCGAGGTCGGCCAGATCCTGACGTAGGTTCGGATGCGTACGAAACTGCTCGACCTTGTCGAGCGCGACGGCAGCTTTGGTGACATAGGGCACCATGTTTTGCAGGTGCGAGATTTGTGAGGCCGCGATCGTCGCAGTGAAGTTCGCGGTGGCGACCCGCAGTACGTCGTCGAGGGTCGTCTTGCTGCCGAAGATCCCGGCAGACTCGAGCAGCTCGAGAACCACACCAACCGTTCCCACGATGCTTGCGATGCCGCCGACGGTTTTCAGCCCGTGCTCGGCCAGTTCCTTGACATGCTCGGCCAGCTCGGTGGCGGTCTTGATGTTGTTCCAGACCTCCGGCGGATGCGACGGCTGGCCGCCGGTGAGCGGTCCTATTGGTGTAAGAATCGGCGTCCCGCCGAAGACCGGATCGGGGTCGGTCTGGATGATCGGCGCAGCGAACGGCGCGTTCCTGACGATCCTGCCGTCGAGCGCGACGAACAAGTCAGGACCGAGGGCGACAAAGGTCTCCGATGGTTCTGGCGGCATTGAAAATGGCCTCCCTTGTGTCTCCGCCTTGGCTCGATTGCGGCCGGCCCGCACCGCATTATCACGAAAGCGGCCAACGCCCGCGCTCGTTGAACGCGACCCGCGCCGACTCGTACGAAGATACGCGGATGATGGAACACAACTGGGTGGAGGTGTTCACACAGACGTTCGAGCAGCCCGAGTCGGCGGTGGCTGCTCGGATATGGGCGGAGGTCTTGGGCGACGAGTATCCGGTCGAGCTCGCCCCGTACAGCTACACGACTCGTAGTGAGTTGCGTTTCATTGCCGGCGCTCTCGCCGTGGGCAGTGGGGATGAGTTGGTCGATATCGGCTGCGGCCGGGGAGGGCCGGGGCTCTGGGTTGCGGCCACTACGGGGGCCGACTACGTAGGGGTCGACATCGCGCCCTCGGCCCTCCTCGAGGTGGCGCGGCGGGCCGAGCGCCTCGGGCTGAGCTCGCGGGTTCGCACCATCGAAGGGAGCTTTGAGGCGCTTCCCCTGGACGATGGCGAGGCCGGGGCGGTGATGAGCATCGACTCGCTGCTCTTTGCGCTCGACAAGCAGGTGGCCGCCGCCGAGATCGCCCGAGTCCTGCGACCAGGAGGTCGCCTCGTTGCTACGACGTGGGACTACCACACTCAACCCATCGGGCGACCGCCCCAGGTCTCCGACCATCGGCCGCTGCTCGCCGATGTCGGCCTCGATGTCGAGGTCTACGACGAGACTGCCGACTGGGAGCCGCGCCAGCGAGCGATCAACGAACGACTCTTGGAGAGCGTCGACGAGTTCGCCATCGAGAGCGGCGACGATCCCGACGTGATCCGACAGGAAATCGAAGAGATGGCGGCCACCCAGGAGACCATGTTGCGGCGGGTGCTCATCGTCGCCCGACGGCGCTGAGACTCGTCACCATCGCACCGCAACATTGGTTAGTTATTCACGGTCGATCGGCCATTGCAGCACGGGGGTCGACTGATCCGGCGTACTGGATGGCCAGCAGCCAGACGGTGGAGGGTACGGATGGCTCCGGGCGCCACCATCGACTCGAATTCACCGGCGCGTCCCCTCGGTCATCGCTTCGCGCCGCACGTATGCTGCCGGCCGAGCAGGTGTCCGCCGAATCCGGCCGGAGGTGAGCCGTGTTGCGCCGTCATCAAGAAGAGAACCCCCCACCGAACGTGTATCGGATGCGCGAGAAGATGGTTTCGATCGGTGACGACTACTGGATCGAGAACGGCGCCGGGCAGCGCGCATTCAAGGTCGATGGCAAGGCCTTTCGCGTACGCGACACGCTGGTCATCGAGGATGTCGCGGGGCGGGAGGTCGCCACGCTGAGGGAAAAGATGGTCAGCGTCCGCGACAAGATGACGATCGAGCGCGGCGGGCAGCCCCTGGCGACAGTCAAAAAGGCAATGTTCACTCCGCTGCGGGAGCGTTTCGATATCGAATGCGCGAATGGTGTCAACTACGAGGTCAAGGGCAAGATCACCGACCATCAGTACGAGTTCGAGCGGGACGGCAACCAGGTCGCCAGCGTGTCAAAGAAGTGGTTCAGGGTCCGCGACTCCTACGGCGTCGAGATCGGCCCCAACGAGGATGTGGCACTCCTCCTGGCTGCCACCGTCGCATTGGACCAGATGACGCACGACCTGGGCTGAGCCTTCAGGCGAGGACTCGACCATCGAGCCGGTAATCGGGTCGGGACGGCGGAGTCGCGCCGGAGTCTCTAGGAGTCCCAGACGTCATGTGGGTGGTGACCACTACGCCGCCGCGCGACATGGTGTCTGCCGCGGCTGATCGCCTCACGGCAGTCGTAGGCTCTGACCATGTGGTATGCGCCCAGTGCGGGGAGGAGAACCCTGAGGACGGGCGCTTTTGCAAACGGTGTGGCGCGCCGCGTGGCGACGAGGCACGCCCGGGATTCGCAAGACCGTCACCGTGCTGTTCTGCGACCTCGTCGGATCGACCTCGCTCGGGGATCGATCCGAGCCTGAAGTGTTCCGGGAGGTGATGAGCGGCTACCACCGCGAGCTACGCACGATCCTCGAACGCCATGGAGGCTCGGTCGAGAAGTTCATTGGCGATGCGGCGATGGCTGTGTTCGGTATTCCGCATGTTCAGGAGGATGACGCGCTCCGGGCGACGCGCGCCGCAGCCGAGATCCTTGCCTCGGTCGGGCGGCTCGGACTCGAGGTCCGCATCGGCGTGAACACCGGCGAGGTCATTGCCGGCCAGGGTGAGACGCTCGTCATCGGCGACGCCGTGAACGTTGCCGCCAGATTGGAGCAGGCCGCATCCCCGGGGGAGGTGCTGCTCGGTGAGGCAACGTATCGGCTCGTGCGTGACGCGGTTCGGGTCGAGCCCGCAGGTCCGCTCGCGCTCAAGGGCAAGGCGGAATCCGTGGGAGCTTTCCGGCTGCTCGAGCTGCTACCCGAGGTCCCCGCCTTTGAGCGTCCTGTCGATGCCTCATTCATCGGACGCGAGGTCGAGCTCGAGACGCTCGAGGGTGCGCTGGCGCGGGCGATCGAAGAGCGAACGGCTCAGCTTGCGACCATCGTCGGACCGCCCGGCATCGGCAAGTCCCGGCTGGCACGCGAGCTGATCAAGCGCTCGCCGGCGCGTGTTCTCGTCGGCCGCTGCCTGTCGTACGGCGAGGGCATCACCTATTGGCCACTCGCCGAGGTCCTCTCGCAGGTTGGTGATGTCCGGTCGGCGCTCAGGACGGAGAGCGATGCGGACCTCGCGGCCTCACGCATCGCAGTGGCGCAGGGAACGGCCGACGCGGCGGCGTCCCCCGTGGAGATCGCGTGGGGGTTCCGAAAGCTGTTCGAAGCGCTCGCTCGCGAGAAGCCGCTGATCGTTGCTCTGGACGACATCCACTGGGCCGAGCCGACGCTGCTCGACCTGATCGAGTACGTGGCGAATTTCGCCCACGACGCGCCCTTGCTTCTCCTCTGCCTGGCTCGTCCCGACCTATTCGAGCGTCGACACGGCTGGGCGACGCCGCAACCGAATAGGGCTTTGATCACGCTCGGTCCCCTCGAAGAGAAGAAGGTCGAGGCGCTCGTCGACGGGCTCGGCGATGTCCCCGAGGAGCTGAAGCTCCGGATCGTCGAGACAGCGGAAGGCAACCCGCTCTTCGTCGAGCAGCTCGTCGCGATGCAGGCAGAGAGCGGAGAGGGCGCACTCGAGGTCCCGCCCACCATTCAGGCGCTTCTCGCCGCCCGCATCGACCGACTCGAGCCCGAGGAACGGAGCGTGCTCGAGCACGCCGCGGTCGAGGGTCGAGTCTTTCACCGTGGGTCCGTCGCAGCCCTCCTGTCTGACGCAACGCGCCCTGGCCTCGGCACGCACCTGATGACGCTCGTCCGGAAGGAGTTCATTCGCCCCGACCGCGCGCTCTTTGCAGGCGACGACGGCTTTCGTTTCTGCCACATCCTCATTCGCGATGCCGCATACGACGGAATCGCAAAGCACCAGCGTGCGGAGCTACACGAGCGGTTCGCTGCCTGGCTGGAACAGGCGGCCGGCGATCGAGTGCGCGAGTTCGACGAAATCGTCGCGTACCACCTAGAACAGTCCTACCGGTATCGCGAGCAGCTCGGACCACGCGACGAACGTCAACTCGAGCTGGCAGTCCGGGCGGGCGAGCTTCTGGCCGCCGCAGGCGAGCGCGCCGCGCCACGCGATCCGGCCGGCGCCCAGAACCTGCTGGAACGCGGGATGGCGCTCCTTCCGGAGGGCCATCCCGAGCGGCCCAAGCTTCTGCTCGCGCTCGCCGCAGCGGCCCGGAACGTCGGCGACTTCGGGCATGCCCGCGCCGTTTACGAGCGGGCGCTCGGTGAGGCTCGGGCGGCCGGAGACGAGCGGTTCGAATTGCGGATCGCGCTCGGCCTCGAAAGCTTGCGCTCCGAGACCGATCCTGCATACAGGTTCGAGGTGCTGAGGCAGACAGCCGAGCGGGCGATCCCCGTGCTCGAACGCTACTCGGACGACGCCGGCCTCTTCCAGGCCTACCGTGTTCTCTGGACGTACTACTGCATAGATGGCTGCCGCTTCGATGCTTCCGCCGAGGCAGCCAAACACGCGCTGGAGCATGCGCACAGGCTTGGTGACCGGCAACGTATCGCCGGCGCCTTGAGCGACCTCGCACTGTCGATCGTGTTCGGTACTACTCCTGCGGACGTGGGGGCGCGCCGCTGCCGGGAGATGCTCGACGAGGTGGGCGACGCCGTCGTGCTACGGGCGAGGATCATGATCAATCTCGCCGTCCTGGAGGCGATGCGCCGAGACTTCGACGAGGCGCGTTCGCTTTGCAGCTCTTCGATCGCGATGCTCGAGGAGCTCGGGCATACGTTTCACGCCGCGAACGCAGCAATGGATGCGGGCCAAATCGAACTGCTCGCCGGCGATCCCGCTGCCGCCGAGGAGATACTGCGCAGGGGAGTCGAAACGGTCGGCGCAACTGGCGAGACCATGCGACTCTCCACGCTCGCAGGATTTCTGGCCGAAGCTCTGTACGCGCAAGCGAAGTACGACGCCGCGGAAGAAGCGATCACGATCTGCGAGCAGCAGCGTCGCCCGACGACCTGATGAGTCAGATCCAGGCGCGGAGGATGCGTGCTCAGCTACTCGCACGGCGGGGCGAGTTCGAGTCGGCGGAGCTCATCGCTCACGAAGCGGTGCGCCTGGTGGCGCCGAGCGACGACATCACCATGACGGCGGACACGTTCGCTGCGCTCGCGGAGGTCCTGCGGCTGCGCGGCAAGACAACGGAAGCGGCCGAAGCACTTCACCAAGCCATTCGGCTTCAGAAGCAGAAGGGCAACGCCGCTTCAGCCGGAGCGCTCGAAACGATCGCAGAAGAGCTGAGGGCTCAGACTCTCGAACGCAGCTAGCGCGCTTCCAAGCACCCAGCCTCTCTTGTCGTTGTCGCTGTACATCCGTTTGCCGGTGCCCAGCAGCATGGGAGACCAGGAGGTGGTTAGAAAGGGCTCGGCGAGAGGGTCCGTACGATGGCCGGGTGCGGCCCGTCGTTGTCGTTCAGAACATGAGTGACTCCAGCCTCGGCTGGCTGGGTGAGGCGTTTCGGGCGGCAGGTGTGGAGATGACACGGGTGCGGGCCAACGAGGGCGCCGTGTTGCCAAGCGTCGACGAGGTGGTGGCGATCGTCGTCCTCGGCGGGATGCAAGGCGCCTACGAGGCGGACCGCTATCCCTATCTCGACGCCGAGATGCGCCTCATCCGCGAGGCGGCCTCGGCGGATGTGCCGACCCTGGGGATCTGCCTCGGTGCCCAGCTGATGGCGGCCGCGCTCGGGGGAAGGGCCTTTCCCTCCGAGGCGGTCGAGGTCGGTTGGCCGGATGCGATCCTCACCGGCGCCGGATCACACGACCCGCTGATCCGCGAGGTGACCGGCCCTGTTCTGGTCTGGCATCACGACACCTTCGAGCTCCCACCCGACGCCGAGCTGCTGGCGAGTACCCGGTACCCGCTCGCTTTCCGCGCTGGCCGGTCGGTCGGCGTCCAGTTCCATCCGGAGGCATCACCTGAGGTGCTCGCCGAGTGGGTTGGCCGAACGCCGCAGACCACCTTCGACGCCGACGGCATCAACCCAGAGAGTTGGCTGCGCCAAGCTCGGGACGTGTCCCACGAGGCCCGATCTGTGTCGATGCGCTTCTTCGCCGCTTGGCTAAACGAGGTGGCCGACGCGGCGAATTGAGCGGGGTTGGTGAGGCGGCCGGCGGGTGAAGCTGGCCGCAGGGTCGGGCTCAGATGTGCTACCATGTCGCACATGGAGAACATCGGTGTGCGAGAACTCCGGCGGTACGCCAGCCGCTGGCTCGCTCGTGTGAGGGCGGGCGAAACATTCGTCGTCACCGATCGAGGCCGTCCCGTGGCACGGCTCTCTCCGTTCGAGGAGCCGGCCGGATACGACAGGCTGGTGGCCGAGGGAAAGGTCGCCCCTGGTTCCGGCCGCAGTCTGGACGAGATGCTCACCGCCCTCGATGCCGACATCCCCCCTGACCAAGGACCCTCGGTGACCGAGGCCCTTTTGGAACTGCGGGCGGGCGAGCGGTAGATGGCCATCTGGTACATGGACACCTCTGCTTTGGCCAAGTTCGTCCGCCCGAGCCGGAAACGAAACCGCTGCTTCGGTGGCTCGCGTCCAGACGCTGGATCCTGTCTGACCTTCATCGCACAGAGCTCCGGCGCGCCGCCGCCCGGGCCGGAGGTCGAGCACCGGCGAGAGCCGAGCGGCTGCTCGCAGAAAGTGACGTGATACGAGTCGACGCCGACGTGTTCGACCGAGCGGGACGACTTCTCCCTGTCGATCTCCGGTCGCTCGACGCCCTCCACCTCGCCGCAGCCCTCACGTTGGGACCTGATCTCGCAGGAATCGTGGTATATGACGACCGGTTGCGATCCGCGGCCGTATCCGTGGCGATCGAGGTGGCTGCTCCCGGCACAGCCATCGGCTGACGAGGGTCAGTGATGGCTCGCGATCGAGTCGGTGGCGAGTGAACAAGCGACAGGAGCCTGTACGTGAGCACGATCCCGAACGTCACTCTCAACAACGGCGTCGAGATGCCGATCCTCGGCTTCGGCGTCTTCCAGATCCCCCCGGAGGAGACCGAGCAGGCAGTCGCCACGGCGCTCGAGGTCGGGTACCGGCACATCGACACCGCCGCCTCCTACGGCAACGAGGAGGCCGTCGGCCGGGCCGTGGCCAGCAGCGGCATCCCCCGCGGCGAGCTGTTCATCACCACCAAGCTGTGGATCCAGAACCCCGGCGAGGCCAACGCCAAGCGCGCCTTCGAGCGGTCCCTCGAGCGCCTCGGCCTCGACCACGTCGACCTCTACCTGATCCACCAGCCCCTCGGCGACTACTACAGCTCCTGGCGAGCGATGGAGCAGCTCCACGCCGAGGGCCTCGCCCGGGCGATCGGCGTCGCCAACTTCTACCCCGACCGGCTCGTCGACCTCATCGAGCACAACGAGGTGACCCCGGCGGTCAACCAGATCGAGACCAACCCGTTCTTCCAGCGCCACGCCGACCAGGAGCTCATGCGCGCCCACGGCGTGCAGATCGAGTCGTGGGGCGGCTTCGCCGAGGGCCGCAACAACCTGTTCACCGACCCGACGCTCACCGCAATCGGCGAGGCGCACGGGAAGTCCGTTGCCCAGGTCGTGCTCCGGTGGCTCATCCAGCGCGACATCGTCACCATCCCGAAATCCGTCCGCCGCGAACGCATGGAGCAGAACCTCGACGTCTTCGATTTCACCCTGACCGACGACGAGATGGCCCGCATCGCCACCCTGGACACCGGGGCCTCGCTGTTCTTCGACCACCGCGACCCGGCCATGGTCAGCTGGCTCAACAGCCGACGAGACACCTGAAATTGCCATAACCAGGTGCACTCTCGGAACCGGTGATCGGCACCCGGACCGTGCGGCCTTTCACTGTCGGTGAGCGTGGCCCATGCCGGGCTAGCAATGTCCGCGGTCAGGGAGGTACTCGCGCTTTGTCAGCCATCTGACCTGAGTGTGCGTAGCGAGGGGTCCACCACATCTGTGTAGACGAGCTCCTCTAGACGGCTCACCGCAGTCCGGGGACCGGCTTGATGTGGGCAAAAGCGCTGCGGGCGTTCCAGGTGGGAAAGGCTCGTACGAGCCACGACGGGCCGTGGAGTTGGATGCGGCGGTCGCGGGTGGCTTCGGCCCAGGGGAGCTGGCCGGCGTGCCATTTGACGAAGGCCTCGGCTTCCGCCGTGATGTAGAGGTCCTCGTCGAGGCCGGGGTACTCCTTGCAGATCTCGGTATCTGCGTGCTCGATCAGTAGCCAGTACCACTCCGGGCGCCGGCGGCCGGTGAACTCGAAGCTGATGACGACGCGGCGGTCCGGGAGCCGGTCTCGGCGGAGCATGTTGCACATCGACCACAGCGCCACAAAGGGATCGAGGTGCTCGGGGGCGATCTCGAGCCAGGCGGCACCCCACTCGCCGAGCGACGCGCAGACCTTGAAGAGGTCGTGACCCGCGGCGGTGAGCTCGTAGTGGCGTCCTCGTCCTTCGGGCTTGGGTGCCGACTCGACGATGCCGAGCCGTTCGAGCTGCTTGAGCCGCTGCGAGAGCAGGGTGCGGGAGAGCCCAGGCGCGCCCTCCAGGATCTCACTGAAACTTCCGCAGCCCAGCCACAGGTTGCGGATGATCACCGGCGTCCAGCGCTCGGCGAAGATCTCGGCGCCACGGGCGATGGGGCAGTACTGGCCGTAGGTCCGCACCGCGCCAGTGTCGCGCCCCTGCCTTGGGCCGTGAAGTCCAGATTGTTGACTTCACAGGCCGCGGTCCACGGTGGTGCGATGGCCGTCGAGAGCGGAACCCACGCCACCGAGGAGGCAACCGCGATGGAGATCGACGGGTTCCGGGGCCAGCTGATCACCGCTGACCACGCCGACTACGACACCGCCCGAGCCGTGTGGAACGGCGCCGTCGACCGGCGCCCTCGGCTGATCGCCCGATGCAGCGGCACCGCCGACGTAGCCGCCGCCGTGCGTTTCGCCCGCGACCGCGACCTGGAGATCGCCGTCCGGGGCGGGGGCCACAACGTGGCCGGCACGGCGGTGTGCGACGACGGGATCGTCATCGACCTCTCGGCAATGCGGGCCACCTGGGTCGACCCCGCCGGCCGCACGGCCCGGGTGCAGGGTGGTGCGCTGTGGGGCGACGTCGACCACGAGACGCAGGCCCACGGTCTGGCCACCACCGGCGGCATCGTGGGCCACACCGGCGTCGCCGGGCTCACCCTCGGCGGTGGCATCGGCTTCCTCATGCGCAAACACGGGCTCGCGTCGACAACCTGCTGGCCGCCGAGGTGGTCACCGCCGAGGGCAGCATCATCTGGGCGTCTGCCTATGAACACCCCGATCTGTTCTGGGCGCTGCGAGGCGGCGGCGGAAACTTCGGCGTCGTCACCACGTTCCAGTTCGCTCTGCACCCCGTCGGCCCGACCGTGATGGCCGGACCCGTCTTCTGGGCGGCCGACGACACCGTCGACGTGTTGCGCTTCTACCGGGACTTCGTCGCCGAAGCGCCCGACGAGCTTGGCACCGTCATCAGGCTGGGCACCGTTCCCCCGCTGCCGGACATCCCCGAGGACCTGCACTGGCGGCCGGCGATCGCCGTGATCTGCTGTTACGCCGGCGCCGTCGAAGAAGGCGAGCGTGAGGTGAGGAGTCTCCGCCGGCTGGGGACGCCGCTCGTGGACCTGCTCTCACCCACGCCTTACGCCGACTTCCAGGGCGGAATGGACGACACCGTCCCCCACGGGTGGCACTACTACTGGAAGTCCACCAACCTCGCCGGCCTCTCCGACGACGCCATCGCCGTCATCGCCGATCACGCCTACCGCGCCAGCTCGCCCCGGTCATACTCGGCGATGTTCCACATGGGTGGGGCCGTCGCCCGAGTCCCACACGACGCCACCGCCTACGCCAGTCGCGACGTCGCCCACAACATCGTCATCGACGCCGTATGGCTCCCAGACGAGTCCGGCGAGCACGCCAAGGCCGAGACCGCTTGGGCGCGGCGGTTCCTCCAAGCCCTCCAACCACACAGCGCCGGGAGTGTCTACGTCAACTTCCTTGATTCCGACGACGACCCGGGCCGAGTCCGAGAGGCCTACGGCGATCACATCTACCGGCGACTCGCCGAGGTCAAGGCAAAGTACGACCCCGACAACGTGTTCCACCACAACAAGAACATTCCCCCAGATTGAGCGAGGTGGGGGAGCGCGGCGCCCGACCTGGCGGCGGCGGAGGGGCGTCGGGGGTCGATATCCTCGCCGGATGGCGAATGCCCCGCTGGCAGCGACTGCATCTTGAACGGCGAGACGATGGAGGCCTTCGCGCTGGAGACGGTCACCGGACCGATCGGATTGGACGGCTTCACTCGGGCGCTGGCACACGAGCACCTGTTCGCCGACTTCCTGGGTCCGGATCATCCCGACTACTGCCGGGTGGATTGGGAGGAGGTGCGGGCGGCTTGCGTCGATGGCCTGGGGGAGGTGCGCGGCGAGGGGGTCGACCTGCTGGTGGAATGCACTGGGATCGGCATCGGCCGCAACGTGGACCTGCTGAGCGCGGTGTCGGCGGAGACGTCGGTTCCGATCGTCTGTGCCACCGGGATCTACAAGGCGCTGCGACCCCCGGAGCTCGCCGACGCCTCTCCCGAGGAACTGGCTGCGCTGTTCGCCGATGAGCTCACCGTCGGCATCGAAGACACCGGGGTGCGGGCGGGGTTCATCAAACTGGCGACATCGGACTCCGGCCCCACCGAGGAGGAGACGACCATCCACCGAGCGGGTGCGATGGCGGCGGTCGAGACCGGTGCGGCTATCGCCCTGCACAGCCCCCAGGCCGGCGCCTTGCGGACCGTCCTCCGGACCCTGGAAGGCGAGGGGTTCGAGCCGGCGCGCCTGGTCTGGGTCCATGCTCAGGAGTCGTCTCTCGCCGAGAACCTGGAGATGGCGTCACGCGGGGTCACGGTGTCGCTGGACGCCATCGGCACCAGCGACGACGTGGAGATGCTCGACCGGATCGAAGCGCTGGCTGAGGCCGGCGGACAGGTGGTGTTGTCGAGTGACAGCACCTTCGTGGTGCATCCCCCCGAACTCGCCTACGAGCGCGACATCACCTATCTCGATCGGAGATTCGCCGCAATGGTCGAGGCGCGTTGCGGCGCCGATTTCCTCGACGCGGTGCGGCGGGACAACGTGCTGCGTGCCTACGGGTCACCGACGGGTGACAAGCGACGCCCCAGATGAAGGGGACTTCGCCTTTCCCGTCGGCTTTTTTTTTTTTTTTTTTTTTTTTTTTTTTTTTTTTTTTTTTTTTTTTTTTTTTTTTTTTTTTTTTTTTTTTTTTTTTTTTTTTTTTTTTTTTTTTTTTTTTTTTTTTTTTTTTTTTTTTTTTTTTTTTTTTTTTTTTTTTTTTTTTTTTTTTTTTTTTTTTTTTTTAAATTGATCTCCTCGACGCTGGTCGCCGACCAGCTGTCGAGCTCCGAGCGAGACTTGAGTGAGGCTGCTCGCAGTCGCGAACCAAGCAATTCGACGTGGCCGTTTGCTGAAATTGTTGTCTCACCCCACATGTGGGAGACGGTGCAAAGGAGCTCACGAGCGATCGCCTCCTCCTATCGGAGTTGAACCAGGCTTTCAATCTGCGGCACAGCACCGCTTTGTGGCTGGCGATAGTCGCCGGACTGATCTGCTGGGGGCTATGCCGTCACCCAGTTCCTGCTCGTCGGCGACGACTGGAGCCTCATCTTCCCCAGCCGGGCCTATCCCCGCCGACGATCAGGGTGAACCTCGTAAATGGGCGATGGCTGGCGTATCTGATCCATCGGCTGACGGGCGACGCCTCCTTTGCCCCGTTCCTCACTGGGCTCTTTGCGGTTGACGTTTTGGTTGCCATCGCTATCGCACTCGGGGCGGCTGGGGGCCGGCCGACCGGCACTTACCGGGCGTTGTTTGCGGTGCTCTTCATCGTGAACCCGCTCCACGCCGAGTTCGTCATCTTCAAGATCCTTCACATTCCCGAGGGTTTGGGAATGCTCACGGCGACTGCCGCGGCAATTGTTGTCGCCTCCGCCCAACGGATAAATGGTCGCCGGCTTCTACTCGTCACCGCGCTGGTGACCCTCTGCTTCGCCTCATATCAACCGAGCGCACTCTTCTTTGGAATGGGCTTGGCCGCGGTCTACCTGATGCGCCGGGTGACAGGCTTGGAGCAGGATGGTTCTCGGGGATGGAAGCTGTTGCTGATAGGTCCGGCGATATATGGCGCGGCGACGCTGGTTTATGTCGGAACGGTCAGCCTCGTTTGGAGGATCACAGGCTTACAGGCGCTATCCAGCGGCGAATACTCCCTGGACTCGGGCTACACCGGACCCGGGGAGATCCTCGCGCAGGCACGATGGGCATTGTCCAATTGGGTCGATTTCTGGCGTATCGACACAGGCGGGGACACGGCGCCGGTGAAGTTGCTCGCGCTCGGTCTAGTTGTCGTTGGTGCCCTGGCCGCCCTGCGGGCCGGGAGCTTGGCATGGAGGTCGGTGACTTTGGCACGACGAGCAGCCGAGGTGGGGGTTGTCACCCTGGTCACGATTCTCGGACCGTTCCTCTTCTGGTTCGTCCGGGACGAGCCGTCGCTTCGCTACAACGTCATCTCGTCGCTCGCAGTCGGTATCGCCCTGTTCGGATCGCTGGGACCGCTGATCGTCGATGGCCACTATTCCTCCGCACCCCAACATCGGCTCCGATTGGTGCCGTGGCGAAATGTGCTGGTGGCTTTGCCCATCCTGCTGATCGTGGGGCAGTTGTTCCTCGTCACGCGAGATCTCGGCGGTCACTTCCTGTCGAACCAGCGTGACTTGGCCTTCGCCAACCGACTGCTCGACAGGATCGAGAAGCATCCCAGTGACGAAGCGTTGATCGGCACGCCGCTATACATTGGGATGGACGGCCGATTCGATCCCTATTTCGACGCTCGGCCGTTCCGCTATCTCCGCGGTGCACCCGCCACCTCGATCTTGGGATGCGGGGCAGTCGACTGCCAGACGACGCGGATCGTCTCCGCGCTCAATCTGCTGGCCATCGACGGGACAGTCTTCCGATACCGTGATCCCGCCCAGATCGCCCGGGAAGCCGGTCTCGATCTCGACACCATGCCCGAGTGGCCCGCATATGGCAGCGTTGCGATCACCGAACATGGTGTGGTGATCGAGGCGCGTTGCACCGACGGGACCGTCTGGGCCTGGGGATCAGAACGGTTACGGAGCAGCTCGGTGACGGGACGACTGCAGGTAGCGCAACGCGCCCGTACAGATCAGCGGGCTAACAGACATCACAGCCGTCGCCGCCGGCTTCGACCACAGCCTGGCGCTCCGCAGCCGACGGGACGGTCTGGGCCTGGGGGTTCAACCGGTACGCGGGCAGCTCGGTGACGGGACGACCCAGCAGCGCACCACGCCCGTCCAGGTCAGCGGGCTTAGCGAGAGTGGCCGCCGTCGCCGCCGGCTCCGTACCACAGCCTGGCGCTCCGCACCGACGGGACGGTCTGGGCCTGGGGGTGAAACGGGCAACGGGCAGCTCGGTGATGGGACGACGCAATATCGCACCACGCCCGTGCAGGTCAGCGGGCTCACCAACGTCGTCGCCGTCGCCGCCGGCGCCGGCCACAGCCTGGCGCTCCGCAGCGACGGGACCGTCTGGGCCTGGGGGAACAACGGCTACGGGCAGCTCGGTGACGGGACGACGCAGCAGCGCACCACGCCCGTCCAGGTCAGCGGGCTGAGCAGCGTCGTCGCCGTCGCCGCCGGCGACTACCACAGCCTGGCGCTCCGCAGCGACGGGACCGTCTGGGCCTGGGGGTGCAACAGGTACGGGCAGCTCGGTGATGGGACGACCCAGCAGCGCACCGCTCCGGTCCAGGTGAGCGGGCTGAGCAACGTCGCCGCCGTCGCCGCCGGCGACTACCACAGCCTGGCGCTCCGCACCGACGGGACAGTCTGGGCCTGGGGGAACAACAGGTCCGGGCAGCTCGGTGACGGGACGACGCAGCAGCGCACCACTCCCGTCCAGGTGAGCGGGCTGAGCAACGTCGCCGCGGTGGCGGCTGGCTACTACCACAGCTTCGCCGTCGGCCGCGCCAGCCCGACCCAGGGCACAGAGAGCTTCACGACCAGCCTTCCAGCCGGTGCAACCGTGACCACCGACGTCGAATCGGACGGAGCGACGGCAACCGATCCGGTGGAGACGACGCTGACAACGCCCGTGGCTGGAACGGTCTCGGTCGCCGAGACCGCGTCCGCAGCACTACGCCGGTGACTTCAGCGTGGCAGGTCGGCTGGTCGAGATCACGGCACCGGCGGCCACCGCCGCCGACCCGCTGGTGATCCGCTTCCGGATCGACGCCAGCGTCTTTCCGCCGGACTGGCAAGCTCTCCTGGCTCCATGCATACCGCAATGGCGCTTGGGTTGACGACTGCACGGGCCGGGGGCGACACCGGATCCGTGCGTCGAGAGCCGAACCCGGTTGCCCGACGAGGACGTCGAGATCGTGATCCGCACCTCCCAGGCGAGCGACTGGGTCGCCGGCCGCGCCAGCCCGACGGCCGATGCAGGCGGTCCCTACACCGTCGTCGAGGGATCGAGCGTCCTCCTCGACGCCACCGGGGCGGGCGGGGAGGCGCCGCTGTCCTACCGGTGGACCGGCGCCGGCAGACGAGCTGAGCAACTCCGACATCGCCGACCCCAGGTTCACCGGGCGGGACGACGCCAACCCTCACCCTCAACCTCGCTGTCACCGACGCCGCCGGGCTCACCGGAAGCGACGACACCACGGTGACCGTCACCAACGCGCGACCGGTCGTGTCGCCGTTCCTCGTCGACAAGAACTCGCAGCGGCGCCTCCAGATCAGCGCCGTCTTCGCCGACAAGGGCCGTCTCGACACCCACACGGCACGAGTCCAGTGGGGCGACGGCACCGAGTCCTCCGGGGTCGTGGTGGAACGGAACGGGGTCGGGGGCTGTCGTCGCCGGCCACCAGTACGCCCGCAAGGGCACCTACAAGATCACGCTCACGGTTCGCGACGACGACGGAGGAGAGAGCACCGTCCAACCGGCAAATAGCCGTCCCCTAGCGACGCGGCCGCCGAGCGGCGGCGTTCTGCCAGAGGAGCGGCTCTCCTCGACGCTGCATAGGCGGGACGAGGGCCGCTTACTGCGGGGTCATGGCGACGTCATCGGCGGGAGTGCGGGAGTGTTTCGAGTCCATCGAGGATGAGGTCGAGCCCGAATTCGAACTCGTCGCCGTAGTCGTAGCCCGGCTTGAGAACGTGTTCGGTGGCTAGCTCGGCTAGATGGGGATATTCGTCGGTGGGATACTGCGCCAGGATCTTCTCCGCCAATTCAGGTGCGGTCTCCTTGTCGAAGGGCAGCGACACAGACTCTTGGAGAGCGAACCCGTAGACATAACTGTCGAGCAGTGAGTAAGCGTGGGCGGTCATCTGGATCGAGAAGCCGGCTCGACGGAAGGTTGCGATGACTGCGTCGTGTTGCCTGAGGGTTTCACGTCCGGGGTTGGTCCGTGATTCCATGAGTGGAATCGCCCAGGGGTGATCCGAGAGAATCCGGCGGGCGGCGATCGCACGATGACGAATGGCAGTCCGCCAGTCGTCATCGGCGGAGGGAAGGTCGATCTCTCCGAAAACGATGTCGATGATGCCGTCGAGGATTTCTTCCTTGTTGGCGAAATGGTGGTAGATCGCCATCGGCTTGACGCCGAGCTCCCCGGCGAGGGAGCGCATCGTCAGAGCCGAACTCCCACGTGCATCTGCGATGGCGATAGCAGTCCGTAGCACCCGCTCACGGCTGAGCGGAACCCGGATGTTCGCACCAACGCTGACGTCTGAGCTCAATGTCACATCCTCCTCGTAGACCCCCGAGCCTCCTAAGCGGTCCCGGAAGAGCCTTTGCCAAATCGGAGCCTAGCGGGTACCGTACTTAGTACGCGTACTTAGTACAGTGAGAGTCAGGCGAGTGAAGGACATGACCATGGAACCAACGACGACGCCGGTGACCGACAGACCCGCACAGGGCACCACATGGTCCGACTCCGAGGCGAGGAGCGGTTCGATGAGGGCCATCGTCCAGGACGCATATGGCTCAACCGAGGTGCTTCGCCTCGCAGAGGTCGACCGGCCCGAAATTGCGGGGAACGAGGTGCTCGTCAAGGTCGTGGCGGCCGGGATGGATCGGGGAACCTGGCATTCCATGGCGGGCAAGCCGTTATCTGATGCGCATCATGGGGTTCGGGTTCCGCCGCCCCAAGAATCGGGTGCCCGGATTGGATGTGGCCGGCACGGTCGTGGCGGTCGGCTCGGAGGTGACCAGGTTCGAGCCCGGCGACGAGGTGTTCGGTATGAGCCGAGGCTCCTTCGCCGAGTACGCCGCTGTGCGAGAGGACAAGCTCGCTCACAAGCCGGCCGGTCTCAGCTTCGAACAGGCGGCTGTGGTCCCGATTTCCGGTGGGAGCGCCATCCAGGGTCTGCGTGACTCGGGTCGTATCGAGCCCGGGCAGACGGTGCTGATCATCGGCGCCTCGGGCGGGGTCGGCACCTATGCGGTCCAACTGGCCAAGGCCTTTGGAGCAGTGGTCAGCGGTGTGTCGAGTACCGCCAAGATCGATCTCATTCGTTCCATCGGCGCGGACCATGTCATCGACTACACCCGCGAGGACTATCTCGACGGTTCCCACCGCTACGACCTCATCCTCGACATCGGTGGAAACAACAGCCTGTCGGCACTCCGCCGGGCTCTTACACCCAAGGGGACGCTTGTCATCGTCGGTGGAGAAGATGGCGGCAACCTCATCGGAGGCTTCGACCGGCAGCTCCGCGCCCTCGCCCTGTCGTTTCTAGTGAGCCAGAGACTGACCATGCTTGCTTCCAAGGAGCGTTACACCGACCTCGAAGCTCTGACTCCGTTGATCGAGAGCGGCCAGGTAGTTCCGGTCATCGACAGGACCTACCCGTTGGCCGGAGTGCCGGCTGCCATGACCCACCTCGAAAGTGGGCAGGCACGCGGAAAGATCGCCATCACGATATGACAGCTGGACCCGAAACCTCCGCAGTGAACCGTGGCTGCTGCATCGTCAGCCGGACCGCACCTCGACGGTTCCGCCGAGACGTGATGTGACCAGCTGATGGCCGCCACGTTGTTGATGTCGGGCAAGACAGTGTTGATCACCGGCGGCACCGGGGGAATCGGCAAGGCGGCCGCGATCGGGCTTGCCTCGATGGGTGCGCGGGTAGGGATCACGGGCCGCAACCTGGCCCGGGCGGAGCGCGCCGCGGCCGCGATCGGCCGCGAGTCGGGCAACCACCGGGTGGATGTTTTCGTTGCCGATATGTCGTCGCAGACCGAAGTGCGGCGGTTGGCCGGCGAGGTTCTATCCGCCTACCCGCGGCTGGATGTGCTTGATCAACAACGTCGGCGGATTCTGGGCGCACCGCCACGTGACCGCCGACGGGCTGGAGCACACGTTCGCCCTCAACCACCTGGCGCCGTTTCTGCTTACGAGCCTCTTGCTGGAACGGCTCATGGCCAGCGCACCGGCGCGTGTCGTCACCGTTTCGTCCGGGGCGCAGGCCATGGGGAGGATTGATTTCGACGACCTGATGGGAGAGCAGGAGTACTCCGGCCAGCGTGCCTACAACCAATCGAAGCTGGCCAATGTGATGTTCACCTACGAACTCGCCAGGCGACTAGAAGGGTCGGGTGTCACCGCGACCGTGATGCACCCCGGCATGACCCGCACTGGTTTCAGCGCGGAGGACCCAGCGCGTGCGATGGCGCCCATCGTCTTCGCCGTGCGACCATTCATGAGAAGCCCCGAACGGGGTGCCGACACCGCCGTCTACCTGGCCAGCGCGCCGGAAATGGAGGGTGTCACCGGCCGGTACTTCGTCAACCGCAAGGCGAAGAAGTCCCACAAATCCTCCTACGAAAGCGCCACCATCGCCCGCCTCTGGCAGGTCAGCGCCGACCTCGTCGGCCTCCCAGTCGATTCGCCGCGCTGAACCGTCAGTTGGCTCCTTATCCGCCGCCATCGCCTACCTGATTGCATCAGGCGATCAAGGCGATGCCCATTCCGAGAAGCCAGACGGACCAGGCGACGTAGAGAATCGGGATGGCGGCTCCGGCAAGACCCCACCCCCGCTCCTCGTTGGGACCGAGGAACTCGGCTGAGCCGATCATCAGCCCGGCGCCGATGACGATCCCGGGCCAGCCCAGCCACGTGGGCATGACCGCCGCCTGGATGACACCGATGCCGATCAACACGGACCAGATACCGGTGAAGAGGTACCCGAGGTGCTCGCCGACGCCGACGCCGAGGTATTGGTGGAGGGCACGGAAGACGGTGGCGTTCATTTCTCGCTGCTCGGGTCCGAGAGTCGGATCTGCATGGGCGCGAGCCAGCGCCGGCACGAGATACACCCACCGGAGGAGCCCAAGCATCTGCACCAGGCCGGCGAGGACACCAAAGGTCGTGGCCACCAAGACGACGCCCCCGAGCCCGAGCACCTGCCCGATGAGCACGGCCCCGGCGATCAGCAGAAGCCCCGACAGCATGAACGTCCACCAGAGGAGGATCAGCGACGAGCCACCACCTCGAAACCGTTCGAGGATCTCGGCCGTCGGCCGGCGCAAGATGTCTGGGTAGTCGAACCGCTTGCCGAGCAGGGCGAAACAGACGTTGAACCACACCGGCGCCACGATCAAAAGGACACCGGCGACCATCTCGATGCTCATCGGACCAGTGAGGTTACGGAGATCGGAACGAATCGCAGTCGAGCTCATCCTCGTCATGACCTGGAAGGTCTGTAGTACCGCGTATCTCGCCTGATCGATCAAGCCGTGCTCGCCGACGAGGCGCGCAGTGGCTTGTGGGTCGGTCTCGACGACATATTCGCTCCCAACACCTCCACACTTGGCCGGGCGCCGGTGCCGGCTTCGACACCTAGGATCCGGCCTCCCGTGACCGAGGAATGGCGCCAGCAGGTGGCCCGAAGGGCCGGAGTCGAACCTGACTATGTCGACCGTTTGGTTGCGATCGGGATACTGGAGTCCGGCACGGGAGAGGGACAGGCAGCGGCCGACGCACGGAAGGTGCGTTGGGTGCACGGCTTGGAGCTGGCCGGGGTGCCGCTCGACGGGATGGGGGCGGCGGTGCGGCAGCGGAGCCCTCTCGTTCTCATTCCTGGAGGCGAATGCGTTCGATCGATTCGGCGGCCTGAGTCCCACCACCTTTCGCCAGCTGAGCGAACGCACCGGCATCCCCCTCGAGCTCCTGACGGTGGTGCGCGAGGCCCTCGGTTTTGCCGAGCCACAACCGGAAGAGCCGGTTCGCGACGACGAGCTGTCGGTGGTGCCGGTGATCGAGCTCCAACTGTCGGTGGGCTTTCGAGCCCGTCGTCATCGAGCGATGGCTCCGAGCCTGTGGCGACAGCTTGCGCCGGATCGCCGAGACCGAAGCGGAGTGGTATCGGACCGAAGTCGTACAGCCACTACTCGACACCGGGATGAAGGAAGGCGAGGTGCTGACGGAACAAGCCGACCTCGGGTCCCGCCTGGCACCGCTGACCGAGCAGGCGCTCCTCGCCATCTACCACGGTCAGCAGGAGCACGCCTGGAGCAAGAGGTTCGTCGAAGAAGTCGAGGCCGCCCTGGAAGGAGCCGGTCTCCACACCCGATTGCATCGTCCTCCCGCGGTGTGCTTCCTCGACGTAACCGGTTACACGCGGCTCACCGAAGAGCGGGGGGACGAGGCGGCGGCCGATCTGGCGGCGAGACTTGCCACTCTGGTCCGGCGCGCCTCCCAGGAACACGGAGGGCAGCCGGTGAAGTGGCTGGGAGACGGTGTGATGTTCTACTTTCCCGATCCGGGGGCCAGTGTCGTCGCCGCTCTGGACATGAGCGAGGGGATGGAGATGCACGCCCTTCCGCCCGCCCACGTCGGAATCCACGCCGGGCCTGTCGTCCTCCATCAGGGCGACTACTTCGGCCGCACGGTGAACGTCGCCGCTCGGATCGCCGACTACGCCAGGCCAAGCGAGGTTCTAGTGAGCCAGGAAGTGGTCGACGCGTCCGCGGGAGCGCCGGTGACCTTCTCCGAGGTCGGTGCCGTCGAGTTGAAGGGCGTGTCGGGCACGGTTCGTCTCCACGAGGCTCACCGAGTCGCTTGAGGCCCGAATTGGCGCGTTTGGGTGCGCATGATGCGGCCAAAAACGCGGCGGCGACTTCGTGCAACGGAGTCAGGTGCGATCAAGGAGCAAGCGCAAGAAATGTGGCTCGACCAGCACGCGGACGATTCTCATGGGTAGCCTGTCGCGATGCGGTCAGGTCGTCATAGACGAATCTCAGTCGCGCTTGGGGCGCTATTGGTCTTCGTCGCCGTGCTCTCCCCGCTCCCCGCGGCCGCGGCGCCCCGCGAGTCCACTGCTCCCGAGCCCCAACCCGGACCTGACCAAGGCGTGCGGCCTCGACGTCCTGATGATCATCGACGAGTCGGGCTCGATCAGTAACTCGGGGGCCACCAACGACGTGCGGAACGCCTTCCGCGCCTTTGTCGCCTCGCTGAAGAACACCGGGTCGAAGATGTCGGTGGCCGAGTTCAGCACGGTGGCCCGGCTCCCCTCGATCGGTGGCCTGCCCGCGGGGACATACATCACCATCGACGACACCACCGAGGCCGGGTTCGAGACGTACATCCAGGGCTACAACCCGAACGGCTGGACCAACTGGGAGGACGCTCTGCGGGTGGGCTCGCTACTTCGCCCCCCGGCCCAGCGCCGTCATCCCCCACCTCGTGGTGTTCCTGACGGACGGCGACCCGACCGCCGCCATCAACAACAACAACGTGACGATGGATGAGTACCTGACGAAGGTGCCGCTCGCCGAGAGCGAAGTGCGCAGCAACATAAGCGAGAGCAGCGCGCTGACCCCGGCGATCCCCAACGCCAACGGCATCAAGGCGGAGGACTCTCACATCCTGGCGTTGGGCGTGGGGGAGGCCCTCCAGAACCAGGCATCGGTCAACCGGCTCATCCAGGTTTCCGGGCCTGACGTGTTCAACGGCACCGGCGAGTTCGACATCGCCACCGACGACGTCTTCCTCGAGGCGGACTTCGACGAGCTCGAGGACGCCTTGCGCAACGCGGCCTTCCAGCTGTGCGCCCCTTCGGTGACGGTGCGCAAGCTGTACGACCAGACCCCCGATCCGGACACGCTCGACGATCTCCTTCCCGGGGTGGGGTGGACGCTGACCGGGACCGTCACCGCCCCGGCTCCCGGCACGTTCGACTGGGTGCTGCCCACCGGCGCCACCGGGGACACCGCAGAGACGGTGACCGACGGCGCCGGGTTCGCCACGTTCCAATGGACTCCGACCAACCCCGACGGCGATTCGACCATCGTTGTCTCCGAGGACTCGCCGGCCAACCCTCCAGACCCGCCGGGCGGGACCTTCATCAATCTGCCCGAAGAGACGGAGTGCTCCTTCCGCACCCCCGACACCGACGACGCCCCGCTCGACATCGAGGTCGACCCGGCCGGTGGGTTCACCGCGGTCGTTCCCCCGGATTCGATCGTCACCTGCGAGATCGTCAACATCGCCACCCCGGAGCCGGCCCTCGACCTCGAGAAGTTCATCAACGGCGTCGACGCAGACCTGCCCACGGGGCCGCTGCTGGAGCTCGGTGACGAGGTGTTGTGGACCTACGTGGTGACCAACATCGGGAATGTCACGCTCTCCGACCTGACCATCACCGACACCGTCGAGCTGCCGAACCCGGGTCCGGGACCGACCGTGGTCTGTCCGGAAACGACGTTGGACCCGGGGGACTCGGTGACCTGCACCGCCAATCTGGCCGAGGCCGAGGCCGGGCAGTACGCCAACACCGCGGTGGCCACGGCCGTCGACGGCTACGGCACCGAGGTGACCGACGACGATCCAGCGCACTACTTCGGGCAGGTCAGCTCGATCGAAGTGGTCAAGTTCACCAACGGCGACGACGCCAACAACCCGACCGGTCCTTTCATCGCCGAGGGGGGTGACGTCACCTGGACCTACGAGGTGACCAACACCGGCAACACCCCCATCTCGGACGTCACGCTCACCGACGACGCCGGGACCGCCGGCGACACCGGCGACGACTTCGACCCCACTTTCACCGGAGGGGACACCAACGGCGACGGGCTGCTCGACGTCGACGAGACCTGGCTGTACGAGGCCACAGGCACGGCCGCCGCCGGGCAGTACGCCAACGTGGCCAACGTCTCCGGGCTGACCCCGGACGGCGATACGGTGCTGGACAACGACCCCTCGCACTACTTCGGGGTGGTCAGCGGCATCGACATCGAGAAGTACACCAACGGTGAGGACGCCGACGATCCCACCGGCCCGGTCATCAAGGTCGGCGACCCGGTCAGCTGGACCTACGTGGTCACCAACACCGGCAACCTGCCCCTGGGGACCTATGTGGTCACTGACGACATCGAGGGGCCGGTGGGCTGCCCGCGCATCATCCTCTTCCCGGGCCAGAGCATCACCTGCTTCATCAACGGGATCGCCGAGGAGGGCCAGTACGAGAACATCGGCACCGTGACCGCCACCGACGTGCTCGGCGAACCGTTGGAGGACGAGGACCCCTCGCACTACCTCGGGATCCTCCCGGCGATCGACCTCGTGAAGTTCACCAACGGCGAGGACGCCAACCTGCCCACCGGCCCGTTCATCGCCGAGGGGGGTGGGGTCACCTGGACCTACGAGGTGACCAACACCGGCTCCGCCCCGCTCACCGATCTCGTCGTGACCGACCCGCGGCTGGGGCCGGGCGCCGAGGTGGTGACCTGTGAGGCCACCGAGCTCGACCCGGGGGAGTCGACGCTGTGTACCGCGACCGGCTCCGCCGAGTTGGGGCAGTACGCCAACATCGCCAGCGCCATCGCCGTCGACCCGTTCGGTGACCAGGTCGGCTCGCTCGACCCGTCGCACTACTTCGGCGCCGAGTCGGGGATCTCGTTGTTCAAGTACACCAACGGCATCGACGCCAACGAGCCTCCCGGGCCCCAACATCCCGGAGGGTGACGAGGTGCTGTGGACCTACGACGTGGTCAACACCGGGCCAGACCCCGCTGAGCGACATCGAGCTGGTCGACGACCAGCTGGGCCCGATCACCTGTCCCCAGGACACGCTCGCCGTTGGGGCCGAAATGCAATGCACCGCCACCGGCACCGCCGAGCGGGGCCAGTACGCCAACAACGCCACGGTCACCGGTATCGACGCCGCGGAGAACACCGTGACCGACGAGGACCCGTCGCACTACTTCGGCTTCGTGGTCGAGGTCGACATCGAGAAGTTCACCAACGGTGAGGACGCCGACGAGCCCACCGGGCCGGAGATCCCGGTAGGTGACCCGGTCACCTGGACCTACGAGGTCACCAACCCCGGTGATTTCGCCCTGGCGGACATCGTGGTCACTGACGACCAGGGGGTGACGCCGGTGTTCCAGGGCGGTGACACCAACGGAGACGACCTGCTCGACCCGAGCGAGACCTGGCTGTACGAGGCCACCGGCACCGCCGAGCTCGGCCAGTACGCCAATGTCGGCACGGTCGAGGGCACCAACCCGGTGGAGGTCGAGTCGACGCTCACCGACAGCGATCCATCGCACTACATCGGGATCGACGTGGGCACCGCCACCTTGGGCGACACCGTGTGGCTCGACGAGAACGCAAATGGGGTCCAGGACGGCGGAGAGGTGGGGCTCCAGGGGGCGCGGGTGACCGTGGCGGAGCGCTTCGGCGAGCACTGCGGCCTCGCCGGCGAGCGCTCCAGGCCACAGAAGTACCTGTGACCGTGACCACCGGGTCAGAAGGCGACTATCTGGTCACCGAGCTGTTGGCCGGCGACTACACCGTTACGATCGACCTCAACTCGGTCGATCCCAGTCTGAGCCTGACAACGCCGGGGTCGGTGACCGTCACGCTCGACGTCGGCGAGACCTTCCTCGACGCCGACTTCGGTCTGGTACAGCCCGACGAGCCGCAAGTGAACCCGGGGATCGATGTGGTGAAGACCGCAACCCCGTTCCAGGTGCTGCCCGGCGGAACCGCCACCTACACCTACGCCGTTTCCAACACTGGCAACGTACCGCTGGCTGGCGTCCGCGGGAGCATTACCGACGACAAGTGCTCGCCGGTCTCCTACGTGTCAGGTGACCTCAACGATAACGGGCTGCTCGATGCAGCCGAGAACGGGAGCGCGGCCGAGACCTGGATCTTCACCTGCTCCACCGTCCTCACCGAGGACACCACCAATGTGGTGACGGTCGATGGCACCCCGGTCCTCCCCGATGGAACGCCGATTGGGGACCCGGTGTCGGCAAGCGACGAGGCCACGGTCGAAGTCATCGACGAACTGCCCGCAACCGGTGTCGCCCCGATCTGGATGGCCCTGGCGGCGCTGCTGGCAGCGGCGGGAGCGCTCATCCTGGTGGCCAACCCGAGGCGGTTGCGCTCGCAGTGACCGCCCTTTTCACCTGATCCGGGGCTTGCCCGGATCTAGTGTCAAAGAGAAACTCGGCTAATGCCGACGACTACCGCGATGTGCTCCAGCCGGCGTTGCAGCAAGCGCTGGACCGAGGTGAGAAGGTGCGAATCGTGCTCGAGTTCCCCAGCTTCGATGGGATATCAGCCAACGCCACCTGGGAGGATCTCAAGATGGGTGTCGAGCACCTCACTCAGTGGAAGCGGATCGCGCTCGTCACCGATGTCGAGTGGATGATCCATGTCACCCACCTCTTCCGGATGGATGACCCCGGGCGAGCTCAAGCATTTCCCGCTCGCCGAGCGGGATGACGCCGTCGCCTGGGCGGCTGCGGGTTGACTTCCGTCGACGGTTGGCCATCAGGACCCCTCGCTGACGATCCGTTCAGTGGTCGACAGTCAACCAGCCACGAACGTCTGACGGGAATGCCCTGGGATGCGTCGTACCGCGACGGCCCTGCCCCTTGGGATATCGGCCAGCCGCAGCCAGCAATAGTGCGTCTGGCATCCGAAGGCGGATTCACCGGAGCGGTGCTCGATGCGGGCTGTGGGACCGGCGATAACGCTCTTCACGTCGCATCGCTGGGATTGTCGGTTTTGGGTGTTGACGTGGCGGAGACTGCGCTGGCGATCGCCCGAGCGAAGGCAGAAGACCGTGGGATCGAGGTCGAGTTCGCTGCGGCTGACGCGTTCGAATTAGAGAGTTTGGGGCGCAGATTTGAGACGGTGCTGGACTGCGGACTGTTCCACACCTTCGACGGTGAGGAGCGACCAAGATACGTGGCGAGTCTGGCGTCGGTGACCGAGCAGACGGAACCCTGTATGTGTTGTGCTTCAGCGACGATGGTCCCGACATTGGCCCGCACCCCATCGGTCAGGAAGAGCTGAGAGCGGCATTCAACCCCAGCAATGGATGGAGTGTCGCCGCCATCGAACCGGACAGCCTTCAGACGAGATACCACGCCGAGGGCGCCCCGGCCTGGTTGGCGACGATCAAACGGATCTGACCGCAGGACTCGGTCGCAGACCCGAACCACGCGGCTGGGGAGGGGATGCCGGGCGGAGGGAGGTTCCGCACCGTTGGGAGATTCGGTGGGGGTGGGGCCGATAGGCTCGTCGGGGGATCGATGAGCTACGACCAGACCGCCTCGGACGGGGCATCGAGCAATCGAAGGCTGTTGGCGATGCTCTTCGTCGACCTGGTCCGCTCGACCGATGCAGCGGCGTCGATGGGGGATGCGGGATGGGTGAGCGTGCTCGGCGCCTTCCGAACACAAGCGGAGACGACGATCGTCGGCCATGAGGGTCGGTTGATCAAGTGGATCGGGGACGGCTTTCTCGCCACGTTCGAAGTCCCCGCCGGCGCGGTGGGCTGCGGAATCCGACTTGTCGAGATGTCTCGCGAGATGGATCTCGAGGTCCGAGCGGGGGTCCACACGAGCGAGGTCGTGGTGGAAGGTGACGACATCGCCGGGATAGCGGTCCATATCGCCGCTCGCATCATGGCACTTGCGAGCCCTTCGGAGGTCTTGGTGTCGCGGACCACCGTCGAGGTGACGGCGGGAACGGACTTTGCTTACACGACACGCGGCGTACACCGCCTGAAGGGGATAGCCGGCGACTGGGATCTCTTTGCGGCCACCGACGCAAAGGAAGAGCGGTTGACCGACATTCAGCCGACGGACCAGGTCGATGCCTTCTTCGAAGGCGAGACATTGGTGGAAAGAGACCGGGAACTGACGACTTTGCACGAGCGGCTGGACCGGATGATCGAGACAGAGCGCGGTTCCGTCATGGTCATCTCAGCG
This sequence comes from uncultured Actinomycetes bacterium, assembly GCA_963733905.1. GTDB lineage: Bacteria > Actinomycetota > Acidimicrobiia > Spongiisociales > DATADW01 > DATADW01. The sequence goes on from CAVTEU010000006.1 coordinate 106,652, forward strand.
GAATCGGGAATGGGGAAGACGGCGCTCGTGCGGACGTTTGCCGCTCTCAATGCGTCACGTGTCAGCTTCTACTTTGGCCAGAGCGACGACCTGATAGCTGCTCGCACCCTTGGCCCCGTCAGGGACATACTCCACGCTGCGGGGCTGGGGTTGCCCAGCGCTCCTTCCGCAGATCAGGTGAACGAACAGCTCGACAAACTCGTGTCACGGTCCACGCCCACGGTCGTCGTTATGGACGATCTTCATTGGGCGGACGACGGCACGTTGGATGCACTCCGTCACCTTTACCACCGGCTGGACACGAGGCGATGCCGAACCATGCTGGTCATGACATTTCGTCCAGAGGACGTTCGCGAGGGCCATCCGCTCCGCCGGCTGCTCGCCTCGCTCCGAGGAAGACTGGTCGAAAGGATCGAGCTACAGCCGCTCACGGTCGAGGGAATAGTCAGCCTGTCGGGGAGGTCCTTGGCCGACGCGCGAGATCTGGAGCGTTTGACGGGGGGGAATCCGCTGTTCGTCACCGAGGTGATCGATTCGGGCGACCAGTCGGTCCCCGCTTCCGTCCGCGATGCGGTGATAGGACGATTCGATCGTCTCTCCGATGGGTCGCAGAAACTCGTCCGGTTCATGTCGGTGGTCCCTACAAAGGTGGAGCGATGGCTGCTCGACGGGATAGTGAACGCGCCGGCGGACTCACTGATCGAGGCTGAACGAGAAGGAATCATCGTCGGGGACGGCAACTTCGCTTGGTTTCGGCATGAACTCGTGCGTCGAGCCATAGAAGAGTCCCAGCCGATCATGGAACGGTTGGAGTGGAACAGGGTCGTACTCGGAAAGCTCCTCGAGAGGGGATCAGACGTGTCGCGGATCGTGCATCACGCCGCCATGGCCGAGGATGCCGACGTTCTGATCGAATGGGCTCCCAAGGCAGCCGATGCCGCCATCTCCGCCGGTTCCTACCGGCAGGCAGTCGACCACCTGCGTTTGGCGCTTGGCCACGCCGATCGGCTCGACAAATCCAAGCGGGCGCTGCTGTTGGGAGAGCTGTCCCACACCCTCTACCTTGTCAACCGGTTCGAGGAAGCGAACCGCTGGGCGCGGTCGGCGGTCGAAATCCTTGAGACTCAGAACGACCCCAGGGCTCTGGCCGCCTCTCTGATCAACCTTTCCCGAACCGCATTCTGGGCATCGGGCCCTCTCGAGGCGCGATCTGCTGGTCAGCGGGCATTGGACGTCGTGGCTTCCACAGACGACGTCGAAATGCAGGCTTTGGCCCACGCCATGCTCGCCCGGGCGCACTCCAATCTCGCCACGCTGGGGGTGGTTGCCGAGCCGAGCGCTCGAGCATTGGAACATGCACAGGCGGCGCTGGACTTGGCCGAGCGCCTCGATCGCGACGATCTGCGTACACATGCTCTGAACTATCGGGGGACCGCCCGTCTGGCTCTCGGGGACGTCGAGGGCGCCACCGATCTCGAGCGATCTGTCGTATTGGCCTCGAAGCACCCACGGATTGAGTACGTGATGCGCGCCTATGTCAATGCCTCGGGCGGTGCCTACAGAGCCGGGCGGTTCGATGAAGCCATCAGATACATCGAGGAAGCCAGGAGAGCCAGTGAGGGTCAGGGAGAGTTCTTCGCCGGTGAATATCGCATCGACCTCACCGAGGCCGCGGTCCTTGCCAGCAAGGGAGAGTGGTCTCGCGCGGTGACGCTCTTGACGAGCTTGTGGGAGCGTCCGGGAGAGCCTGGAATCATGAGACCGCTCGTCGGGATCCTGCTCGGCCGGCTTCTCGCCAGACAGGGAGATGATCGGGGAGCCGAATATGTGGAAGAGGCCGCCCGCCTGGCGGCCGATGACGATGACATCCACCTAGTGGGACCGCTGGCCGCGGCCCAGATCGAGATCGCGTGGTTGGAGGGCAAACGGACGGTTCCTCGCCTGGCGGAGGTTGCGTTGAAGTCTGCCGTAGAGACACGCCACACCACGACATATGGCGAGATCGTCCGCTATTTGCAACGTATTGGAGCGCGAGAGACTCCTCATCAACCACTGTTGAGCGTGCCGGAGCCCTGGGCATCGGGATTGATGGGAGACGTTGCTCGTTCGGCCACCCACTGGAAGCAGCTAGGCGAGCGCTACGAGGCTGCAGTCGAGACGGCGCTGGACGACGATCCCGCGGTTGCGGCCGACGGCAAGGCGGAGTTGGAACGGCTGGGAGCCCATGCCACCGTCCGCGCCATCGCAGGGAGATGATCCCCCTGTCGCTCGCCACACCGATCAAGCGAGAACCAAACAACCTCAATCGCTGTATCGATCGCTGACACTGCTGACGACTTCCTCAGTGTGGACGAAGTCTTCGTGGATCTCGGCTTCTTCGGCGATGCTCAGGTCGGTCGATCGAGCGTCGTCGAGGGCGGAGTAGGCACGTGGCAGGTCTCCGGTACGTGCCGCGGTTCTGCCGCATAAAGGTGGGCGTGTGCACGCTCGATCGCAGGGGCACCGGGATGACGATCGAGTCCGGCGGTGAGGATCGCCAGCGCCCGCACCTCATCGCCATGGGCGTCGCCGAGCCGTGCGGCGTTCTCGAGGACCTGGGCGAGACCTGTGGCCCGAGCCGGATTCTCATCGCCCACCTGGGAGAGCCGTAGCCAGTTCCCTCCAGTGTCGACGACTGTGAAGCCGCGGAAAGTGCCCTGGCGCTTGCGCGGTCGGAGGATGCGAGGGATGCCGGTCGTCAGCAGCTTCCCGTAGCGATGTCGGAACCCGGCCGCGAAGTCGCGGTACCAGCTGTCGAGGTCCTCCACCATGAGGATGGCGCTGGAATAGGACTCGGTGGGATCAAACCCGTCCATGCCGAACAGGCCGATTTCGATTCCCGAGCGATGAACGGAGCCGTACGGGTTCGGGCGAACTTGTCGGTAGGTCCGCTGGAATCCGAGGGCCTCGTAGAACTCGAGCGCTTCGTCGAGATCAGGGCATGGGAGCAGAGGTATGGCGAATCCCGCGGGCATGGCGGTCCTCCTTCGGGCGATGGTGGTATGAAGCTGGAGTCGACTATGGCGGTGACAAGCGAAATGTGCTCAATGCAGCGGAAACACATCAACGGTGTCGACCTTGAGTACGTGGACGAGGGCGTGGGTGTCCCGGTGGTGTTCTCACACGGCGGTAGCTCGGATGTTCGTTATTGGGAGCCACAGCGCAGCACCTTCGCCGGTCATTATCGATTCGTCGCATACAGCCGTCGATTCCACGGAGGGGGCGGGTGGACTTCGGGCGGTGACAATTCCACCGAAACGCACGTCGCTGACTTGGTCGAAGTCATGCGTCGGCTTCCGGTTCGGCCCGTCCATCTCGTTGGGTTCTCCACCGCACTGGCACTTCGTGCCGCCCTCGCCGAGCCCGACCTCGTTCGCAGCCTGACGATCATCGAGCCGAATGTGCCGTGGCTGCTCGATGATGACGCTGAAGGCCAGGAGAGCCTGGCCTGGTGGGGAGCCCAAAACCAACGCGTCAAAGCCGAAGCGGCGGGGGATGTCGAGCGCGCCGCAATGCTGTGGTTCGAGTTGGTCAACAATCGAGGACCGGGCAGCCTTCGATGCCCAAGCGCCGGACCTACGCCGGATGTGGCTCGACAACTTCGGCACCCAGCGACCAGCCGCCCCACCGCCCGAGCCGCTGACTCGCGAGCAGCTCGGCGCGATATCGCAGCCCACCCTCGTAATCGGTGCGGAGTACGGCATGCGCTACTCGCGAAGGATCGTTGAGTTGCTCGCAAACTGCATTCCGGGTTGTCGCCTGACCGTGATCCCGGGCGTCACGCACTTCATGAGCTATCAAGAGCCCGCCGTGTTCAACGAGATGGTCCTGGAGTTTCTCTCACTCAATACGAAGTGATGCCTGCCTCGGGCTCGGCGACGATGGCATTGATCCTCGGCGCGCCGAATCCGTGGTGAAAGAGTGGTTGGGCATCTCCAGGATCTGATTCCGCACACGAAACTCGTCGTCTTCGGGTTGACTGATAGGCGATGGACGACAGAACGACCCTGGGTCGCAGCGGCCTGAGCGTCCCCCGCCTCGGGGTGGGGGCCATGACCTGGGGGGAGCCACAAGGGCTCGCCCGTCTCCATCCGGCCCAGATCGCCTACGGCGGCGCCCATGGATACGAAGAAGAGAAACGGGCCTTGGAGGTCAGCCTGGAGGCGGGGGTCGACCTGTTCGATACCGCCGCCATGTACAGCGGGGGAGCCTCGGAGCGGCGTCTCGGTGAGCTGGCAACGGGCAGAGACATGCTGATCGCATCCAAGTTCCCGTCTGGGTTTCGTTTTCGTGTCGAGGATTTCCCTGAAGAGCTGGAAGCGAGTCTCAGTCGTTTGGGAAGGTCCAATATCGACCTCTACCAACATCATTTCCCGAGGAGAGGAGTGTCGATCCCGAGTCTGATGAAGCAACTGGCGGATGCGGTCGATGCAGGCAAGGTGAACGCGGTCGGGGTGAGCAACTATTCAGCCGACCAGATGCGTCAAGCCCACGTCGGCGCTCGGCAGAACGCGGGATCCCCCTTGCATCCAATCAGGTCGAGTACTCGCTTCTCCACCGTCAGCCCGAGACCAACGGTGTTCTCGATGCCTGCCGGGAGCTCGGGGTCACCCTTATCGCCTACACCCCCCTGGCCGGAGGGCTGCTGACCGGCAAGTACTCCACCAGAACCGCCCGGGCGGGGTGTTCCGACGGGTGCTGCCCCGCTACCGCCGCAAAGGCCTGGAGGCATTGGAACCGGTGGTCGCCCTGCTCGAAGAGATCGGCCGGCGCCATTCCAAGACCCCAGTCAGGTGGCCGCTCCGCTGGCTGATCGAGAACCCGGTTGTGCTGCCCATACCCGGCGCCAAAAACGGCAAGCAGGCAACCGCCAACGCCGGCGCCGTGACCTTCTCGCTGACATCCGAAGAAGTCGACACCCTCAACCAGGCAACCCTTGCCTGGAGGACATGATCGAAGTCGGTGGATCGCAGCCTTGCGAGGGTCGACCCGAGGTGTGCCTCAACTCGATGATTCGCAGTTGAGCTCGCTGAGCACATTTGTCCAGGCCTGCTGGAACTCGGTACGGGCCTGCTCCACGTCTGCTCCGGCATCCTCCAAGGTCGAGTCGGCCGGAATGTCGGCGACGGCACCCTGGAAGTCATCGAAAGCGCTTCGCAGCGCCGACTTGACTTCATCCCCGAGGTCCGCTTCGGAGTCCTGCACCGCTGTCACTTGAGACTCGAGTTGGGACAGCCCCTCCTGAACGTCGCCCACGGTGGCGGTCGCCGGGTCCACCGAGGATCCAGCGATCTGATCCACGGTGGAGTCGAGCGCAGTCAGATCGGTGCAGAGTTCCTGTGCTGCGTCGGCAACCGAGCCACCGCAGGCCGATCCGATGACCAACGCCGCGGTCAGTGCCGAGCCGAGAACGATACGACGCGCCATGTCTCTCTCCAGATCGAGTAGTGGTGCCACCGGCGCCTTGCACACGCCAGTTACGTCAAACGGGAAAGGACCTTACACCTCGTCCGTCAGTCGGCCGTGGATTGACGGAAATGCGCCATTCCCATGCGAGATCCTCGAATACGTCACCTAGCGGAGTGTCGTATTGAGGTGATACTCGCTCCGAGAGTCGTATCCATCCCGGATGGCAAGACAGTGGCGACTAGGGGTGGGAGTTACGAAGAGATCGTGCGTCAGCCGTCGATGATGAAGGTCTGCCACGGCTCAGGGAGCCCCTTCAACGGGTGGATCCCGGCGTCGATGAATGAGAAGCCTGCCCCTGCGACGAGATCCTTGACCGTTCGGGACACCATGACCTTGCCCGGTTGGGCGAGGGCCATGATGCGAGCCGCAATATGGACACCGAGTCCGCCGATCTCGTCACCACGCTGCTCGATCTCGCCGGTGTGGAGCCCAGCGCGGATCTCGATCCCCAGACCGCGTAGCGCATCCCGAGTCGCAAGGGCGGAGCGGATGGCCCGCGCGGGTCCATCGAACGTCGCCACGATCCCATCTCCTGTGGTCTTGACCAGCCGGCCGTGGTACCGGGCGAGCTGACGGGCGCTGACCAAGTCATGTAGTTCGAGCAACTCCTTCCAGCGGCTGTCGCCAAGCTCGGCCGCTTTTTCGGTGGACCCAACAATGTCGGTGAAGAGCACGGTGGCGAGCATCCGGTCGGAGTCAGCGCTGCCCTTGGTGCCGGTGAGGAACTCCTCCACCTCGTCGACGAGACCGTCAACGTCACCGAGCCCGAGCCCGTAGTCCGCCCCGGGAAGCTCCACAAAGCGCGCCCCGTTGATGTGCTCGGCGAGGTAGCGACCGTTCTCTATCGTCACCAAGGCATTGTCACGTCGGTGCAGCACCAGGGTGGGCGCCTGGATCAGCGCCAGCGCTGGTCGTACATCGATCTGAAAGAGGGTTCGGAGCACGTCGCCGGCGGTGGCCGGGCTCGCGGACATTCGTAGGAAGCGGGCCCAACGCTCCTGGCTTGCCGGGTCGTTCGCCAGACTTGGGTTGGTAGCGACAGCCAAACTCGACCCGCCCCATCCCTGCTCGACCATGCCGATGAGTGCCTCTTGGACCCCTGACGGAACCCCGGTCGGGTAGTCCATCGGCCTGTGACATTCGAGCGGTGGAATTGGCCAGCACCAGCGAGCTCACCCGCTCGGGATATGTGGCAGCGAACAGAGCGGCCATCATCCCGCCGTCGGCTGCGCCGATGACCGCAGCTTGGGCGATACCCACCGCGTCCATCACGGTGCGGACGTCGTCCATCCACTCCTCGAGCGGCGGCATGGCTCCGGGAGGCGCTGGATCGGAGAGCCCGATGCCGTACTTGTCGAACGAGACGAGCCGACTGAAGGCGCCGAGGCGATTGAGGAGATGGGCGAAAGCCTGGGATCTCCCAGCGCGCTTCGAGGTGGCTGAACCAGACCGAGACCAGCACCACATCGAGGGGACCATTGCCCGTCACCTGGTAGGCGATATGGACGTCGCCCCGGGTCGCGTATCGGGTCTCGGGAAGCACGCCGTTCAGCATATGACGCTAGGTCGCCGGAGAAGGCAGGGCAGTTGCATATGAGACTGATGTCCAGTGATCGTGCGACGCCGCGGCTCAGCTCCAGCCGGGCGACAAACCTGTGGCGTTTTTCACCCGAAAGGGTGCGGACATCGCCTGCTCAGCGGTGGGAAGGCGCTTCAGAGCCAGCGACGCTGCTCACGAATTGGACGTCACCAGATTCATGCGCAGATAGTCGTCGATCCCGAGAAATGACGGAGGGAGCTTTGTGTCGGGCGGCGAGGGATCGGGCCGCCTCCTCATCGGAGATGAGTCTCGGCCGCTCAAGATCGTAGGTTCGGTCACCGATGGTGAGGGCGCGCCCTCCCGGCGGCCAGGATGTTCTGTACCCAGTCGCAACCGACTCCGTAGTTGACAATGAAGACATAGCCGTTCTCGACGGAGTGGGCGTCCAACGGGGTCTTGTAGAGGCTTGCCCGATCTGCGCCCCACATGGGACAACACCGGCCGCTTTCCTCGCCTGATCTCGAGCGGATTGAAGACTCTCCGGTTGATCCGCCCCAGCCATCTGGGCAACGACATCAGGGGATCACCACCGACTTGCCCCGAGCGTGCCCCTCACCTTGATAATGCAGGGCCTCGACGGCTTCGTCCAAGGAGAACCGGCGATCCATTACGGGTGTCACCGTCCCCGCTTCGACCATCTGTTTGAGGGTAAGGAGGTCGTCGGTGCTCTGCTGGGCGGTCTTGCCACCGACGAAGGTGCGCCGTTCAGGTATCGCCCGAATAGCCGACCAGATGATCCGTCGCACCGGGCCGAACCATTTGTGCATAGGCCCCGTGATCATCACGTGGGTGCCGTTGGCGGCGATCACGCGACGACAATCGGTGATAAGGACGCATGCCGGCGTTGTCGAACAGGAGGTCGTGGGCGCCTGCCACCTTGGTGAAGTCTTCCCGGGTGTAGTCGATGACATGGTCGGCTCCCAGCGTTCGGACCATCTCCACCTTGTCCGTGCTGCAAGTCGCGGTGATCTTGGACGCTCCCAGGGCTCGGGCGATCTGAATTGCGAAGGTGCCCACCCCGCCCGAGGCTCCGTTGACCAGCACGCTCTGACCGGGTTGCAGTTTTCCCCAGTCTCTCAAGCCCTGAAGTGCGGTCAGAGCGGCGACACCCAGCGTGGCCGACTCTTCGAGCCCGAGGTTGGTCGGTTTGGGGGCCACCTTGTCGGCCGCCACCGCTACGTACTCGGCGAATCCGCCGCCCGGGATCTCGGCGAAGACCTCGTCACCCGGCGAGAACCCCTCCACGTCTCCGCCTACCGCCTCGATCGTGCCCGAAATGTCGGCACCGGGGATATGTCGCGATGGTCTACGAATTCCGTCCGAGATGCGGGCGAGGAACGGCGTGCCGGTGATCAGGCGCCAGTCGAGGGCGTTGACCGATGCCGCGTGCACCCTGATGAGGAGACCGTCGGCTTTGAGGACAGGTCGCTCGACCTCTGTCATCCGGAGCACGTCTCGGGGGAGCCCGTATTCGGTGTAGACCATGGCTCGCATCGTCTGGGTGGCCGGTCGGGTTTGCGGCGTGGTCGGGGAGTGCATCATTCCTTCTCTCGTACGCTGTAAGGACCCTAGACCATACGCCGTAAGGCTGTCAAGTGGATTCTTACCTTGTACGATGGGCGAGATGGTTGCCGAGACCGAGAGGACTACCAAAGCCCGATCCCCCCTGAGCCGGGAGCGGATCCTGAGCAGCCGCCGTCGGAATTGCCGACCAGGCTGGCCTCGAGTCCCTCACGATGCGTGGCCTCGCCGAGTCGTTGGACGTCGAGGCGATGTCTCTCTACTACCACGTGGCCAACAAGGAAGCCCTACTCGACGGGGTTGCCCAGAGAGTGGTGGAGGAGATCAACGAGGCGGTATCGGAACACGATCCGGCGACCGGCCCCGAGGATTGGAAGGAGGTGATGCGGACCCGCATCCTTGCGGCGCGCAGCCGTAATGCTCCGGCACAAGTGGGCGCCGGCACTGCTCGAGTCGCGGACGGCGACAAACCCCGCCGTGCTCCGGTACTTCCACGGTCTGTTGGAGGTCTTCCGCGCCGGAGGGATCAGCTACGACCTGGCCCATCATGCGTTGCATGCGCTGGGAAGCCGGGCCCTCGGGTTCTCCCAGGAGTTGTTCGACCCGGCACCCGGAAGTGACGACGAGGAGCTCAGCAGCGAGATGATGGAGAAGATGGCCACCGAGCTCCCGCTGCTCGTCGAGATGTTGGCTGAGATCACCCACGAGGGACCAGAGACCACGATCGGGTGGTGTGACGACCAGACCGAGTTCGAATTCGGGCTCGACCTGATCCTCGACGGACTCGAACGTCGTCGTCAGATCGTTTGACGACACCCCTGCTCATTACGTCGACGACGCGCAGGGTCGCGCTCAGCGGTCGCTCACGATCCTTCGAGCCAGTCTGTCCCGTCGTTGTCGACGATTTGGTTTAGCTGTCGCTGCGTGAAGGGGTATCGGGTGAGCGTCTTCAGCGCCTCTTGCGGTGTCTGCTCAGGTTGAAACTGGAAGTAATCGGAGCCGAACAGCATGTTTGCGATACCCCACTTCTCGAGTCGCCACACGATGAGCTCGCGCTGCGACCTTGGTGCATCCTGGAAATACTTCAAGCACGCACTCAGGTCAACCCACGCGTTACTGGTGTACGCGGCACCGGTCACTCGCCTGATCACTTCTATGGCATCCATATCGGAACGTCCGGCGCAATGGGCGTGGGCGACGCGCAGCGATGGGTGGGAGCCGAGAATCCCGGCCAGGTTGCGATATCCGATCGTGCTCAACGGGAAGCCGGAGAAGTCGGCGGCGTGCATCGTCACCGGGGCGTTCCTCGCCTCCGCCTCGTCGAAGACGGCCGAGAGCAAAGCCACCTGTTCATCGTCGGTCATGTCGATCCCCGAGCCCTCCATGTGGATCTTGACCCCAACCATCCCGGGAAGGTCCAGGCAGCGTCCCACCTCGGCGACGGCGCTGTCGAACAATGGATTGATGCCACAGAATCCAATCAGACGGTTCGGGAACTTCGACAACCTCCGTCGCCACGAAGTCGTTCTCGGGCGCCATGTTGAAGTCGTCGGTGAAGCCGACTGGCCAACCGAAGTACCCGCCGGAAAGAACCACCGCCTGGTCGACGTTGGCCTCGTCGAGCTGGGCGATGAGATCCTCGGCTAAGGCAGGCCCACCACCGCCGAATACGTCGGCGAGGGTCTGGCTCGCCAGATGGGCGTGAACATCGATCTTCGCGCCGTCCACTCGGAGTCTGCCTTGAGTTAGGTCGGTGGATGCCGCCGGGATCTGGGCTTCGCTAGCGCCCGCGGAGAATGTGCTGGTGCTTCCTTGCCCACAAGCGCTAGCCGTGAACATCAGAAGGGCGACCACGAATAGCTGGATCAATCGGGGTCTGGAGGTCGATGTAGCCGAGCCATCCGGTTTCATGGCGTCCCCTTCGGACGATTCGAGTGGCCAACTGTTAGGCCACATCGCCGAGACGTCGAGGATAGGTGGATCAGGGATATCTTGTTGTTACTCGAGCGGATCGAGGCGAGGTCCTCGTTGACACGATCGCATCGAGCCTGCAGTGTTGCCCATGATCAGCTCTGCCAGGGGTTGCGGCCGGCTTCGCAGAAGGCGTCGCTGAACGGGTCCTGGTCCGTCTGCTCCCACCGCTCCAAGGTGTCGAGGTACGACAGGGCGATCCGCCAGTTGTCCCGAAACGTGAGCTCGAAGCTGCCCGCTACCCGCTCGGTGCCGGCGTCGAGGTCCATCGCTGCTGTCCACGCCACGTGGTAGGAGCGTCGGCCGGGTTGGTCAGGTCCGCATGTGCCAACCCCCAGCAGGCGCACGTCCCCTGTCCCGTGCTCGTCGGAATACGCCGGGTCGAGAGCGCCGAGTATCTCATCAAGGTGGGCCCGATACTCGGAGTCGCCGACGAGTTCCACGAGCTGGTCTGCGTTGCTCACCCCGTGGCCCTCGAGAACGCCGCCGGCCGTGCAGCCCGGGAAGTGCTCGATGGCGACGTCCGCACACACGATCCTGTCTACGCGGCTCAGCGCGAGCAGCCGGTCGACATCTCCGGCAGCAAGGGCGTTGCCCACGTCGGCGGCGACCACACAGAACGACTCATCCGCGACCGGACAACCCGAGGGATCCAGAACCGTCGTGGTAGGTGCCGCTTGTCTCAGCGTGGTCGCCGGCTCCACCCCACCCGAGCACGCCGTGGCTATCACCACGATCAGCAGGGCGAACCTGGTTGTCCTCCTCACGGGCGCATCTTGGCGATTTGTTCGTCGGACGACGGCCGGGACCGACTGTTTTCCAACGGTGAAGATCCGATCGGTCTGTTGAGGTTCGAATGACCAACACGCGAGCCCGATCTCGTGGCGGAGGCGCCGAGGAGCCGGTCTGTAGGGTGCGCCGATGGCATCCGCGAGGACGCTGTTGCGGTCGGCTCCTCGCCAGGTCCTAGCCGGGTTGGTGGTCGGGGTAATGGGGGTCTCGCTCACTATCTCGTTCGCCGCCGTGATGTTCTCCGGAGAGCTCGAAGGCGAACTGTGGCGCGGGACGGGATGGGCCCTCGCCGGCCTGGTGGTGATCAGCAGCATCGCCGCCATCACGAGCTCATTCCGGGGGCTGGCGGCAGGGCCCCAGGACGCCCCGGCGGTGATCCTCGGGGCTGCAGGAGCAGCGCTGGTGGCGACCAGCGAAAACCCGGTGGAATCACTGGCAGCGTTCACCATCGTCGCTTCGGCGGTGACCGGGCTGCTCCTACTGGGCATGGGCTACTTCAAGCTGGGCAACCTGGTCAGGTACGTGCCGTTCCCCGTCGTCGCCGGCTTTCTCGGGGGCACCGGCGTGGTGCTCGCCATCGGGGGTATCGAGTTGTTGCAGAGGGGTCAAGCGCAGCGAGCTCGCCTTCTTGGTCGTCCCCGGTGTGCTGTTGGGACTCGTCCTCGCCTGGCTGGGACGCAGGGAAGCATCGCCCGCGATGTCGCTGGCGGTGATCGCCGTTGGGTTCGTCGGGTTCCACATCGCCGCCGCGGTCACCGGCATCGACCGGGCCGAAGGTATCTCCCGTGGGCTTCTCCTTGGTCCATTCCCAGAGGGCCGCATGGCCGACCTCGGTGTCGTCACCGAGCTTTGGTCGGCGGACTGGGGGGCGATTCTCACCCAGCTCCCCGCCGTCGTGGCGATGGCGATCATCGTCCCGCTGGCCCTTCTCCTCAACACCGGCGCCCTGGAACACGCCTTCCAAGATGGACATCGATGTCGACCGCGAGCTGATGGCCACTGGGGCCGGTGTGGCGGCCGCAGCCCCTCTGGCCGGGATGCCCGGCTACGCATTCCTCGGGGTCACAGTCCTCGGACGGCGCATCGGTGGCGCCAGTCGGATCCCGCCGCTGGTCGCGGCCGGAGTCGCTGCCACGGTGCTCGCCCTCGGTGCCGATGTCATCAGCACCGTGCCCGTCTTCATCCCGGCAGGGCTGTTGCTGGCCCTCGGTTTCGATTTCATCCTGACCTGGGTGTGGGACGTTCGACGCCGTGTCGGGCCCCTCGAATACGTCCTCATCATCGCCATCATCGTGACCGTGGCGATAGCCGGGTTCCTCTCGGGCGTTGCCCTTGGAGTCATCGCAGCCACCGTCCTCTTCGTGGTCCGCTACAGCCGTACTCCTGCGGTGCGGTCGCTATCCACGGTCAAAGATCGGAGGAGCAACGTACAACGCAGCGCGGCCGACGAGTCCATGCTCACCGAGGTCGGCGACAGGATCGTCCTCATCGAGTTGCAGGGCTTCCTGTTCTTCGGCAAGACGGAGCAGATCGTCCGCTCAGTGCGCGAGATGCCGGCGCTGCAATCGGGGGTCGAGGTCCTCGTCGTCGACTTTCACCGGGTCACTGGGATGGACTCGTCGGCCGGGGCCTCGTTCGATCGACTGATCCGGTTCACCGAGGACCTGGGGATCGAGGTGGTGTTCTGCGGCGCCAGCTACCGATGTGCTGACCGCGATCCAACAGACGATCGGTCACAGGTCGATCCGTCACGAGGTCGACCAGGACCGAGCATTGGAGGTTTGCGAGGTCCACCTTCTTGCGTCGGTCGGATCGAGCGATGCGGGGGAGCAAGGCATCGCGGAGATGGCGGAGTGGGCCGAGGTCCCGTCTATGACGCTGCCTGCTGGGTCGTTCATCGTCACCGAGGGAGAACGCGATCCCGGCATCTTCTATCTCGAGTCGGGTCGCGCCCTGGTCACCCCCGACACAACAGATCCGGGTGAACACCGCCACGCCGTCCTCCTGCCGGGATCGGTCATCGGCGAGCTCAGCCACCTCACCGGTCAGCCGGCGATGGCGAGCGTGATATGCGACACCGTATGCGTCGTGCGGCACATGCCAAAGCAGTGGCTGAAAGACCTTGCCGTCCAAGATCCGTCGCGGGCACTGGAGCTGCACCAAATGATCGCGAGACGTCTCGCCGAGAAGCTCGCCGCGGCCAACCGGACGATCCGCTCGCTGGAGTAGGCCACGCACAGGCGTGAAGCCCCGGGATCATCATGGTTCAGGTTCATGGTCCAGGTGACGGCGGCTGCGGTGGTCGGCCCAAGACGCCAAGGCCAACAGCGCATAGACGATCGTGAGACTGATCGGGACCCATCGCTGCTCCGCTTCGGTGATCGGTATCAGCACGGCACACACGACGGCGGCACCGAGAAAGAACAGGGCGCGCCGGTCCATCAGCCGAATGCTGCCACGATCAGATAGGTGATGGTGGCGATCAGCCAGGCGCCAGGGATGGTGAGGATCCACGCCCAGACGACATTCCTGGCGACTCCCCAGCGAACGGCCGACATGCGGCGACTGGCGCCGACGCCGACGATGGCACCCGTGATGGTGTGGGTGGTGGACACAGGGATGCCCGAGGCCGAGGCAAAGAACAACGTGGACGCGGCGCCCAACTCAGCTGCCATGCCACCCACCGGTTGGAGGCGGGTGATCTTCGATCCCATCGTCTTGACGATCCGCCAACCGCCGGTGAGCGTCCCCAACGCGATCGCCAGATGCGCGGATAGCACGACCCAGAGAGGCACGGCGGAGCCCGTAGGCAAGTAGTCCGCCGATATCAGCAGGGCGAGGATCACCCCCATCGTCTTTTGCGCGTCATTGCCACCGTGACCGAGGCTGAACGCCGCCGCCGAGAAGAGCTGACCAACCCGGAAGCTTCGGTTGAGCCGTTCGGTGTTCTGGTAGCGGTGCACTGCCCACATCAACCCGATCGTGAGGAGCAGACCCAAGGCAAGCCCGAGCAGCGGAGACAAAATGATGAACACACCAATGGTTCGCAGGCCCGATGCGATGAGCACGTCAAAGCCGGCGCTGGCGACGGCCGCACCGGCGATCCCGCCGATCAGCGCGTGTGATGAGCTCGTCGGCAGCCCGAGATAGAACGTGATCAGGTTCCAGCCGATTGCCCCGATCAGTCCCGAGAATATGACAGGGATCGTGAGCGCCTCGGGTTCGACCACCCCCGTAGCGATCGTGGCGGCGACGACGGTGCCGAACACCAGAAATGCCACGAAGTTGAAGAATGCCGCCCAGACCACGGCCAATCGGGGGGACAAGACCCGGGTCGAAACCACGGTGGCGATCGAATTGGCGGCGTCGTGGAAGCCGTTGACGAAGTCGAATGCGAGCGCGATCAGGATGACGACGACGACCACGAACGCGTCCATGCTCAGGCGTGCTTCAGGACGATGCCCTCGATGACGTCGGAAGCGTCTTCGAGCGAATCGAGCGCATCCTCCAAAGCCTCCACGACGTCCTTCCAATAGAGCACGGCCGAGGCTTTGAGCTCGCCCGAATAGAGCCTTGAAAGCGCCATCCGGAACACCGTGTCGCCCTCGGACTCCAGACGGTCGACCGCATCGAGATGAGGACCCGTTCCCTTCATCGACTGCAGACGCTTGACGAGGGCCACCGTCGAGTCGGCCATCTGGACGAGGAGATCAGCCTGCAATTTCAGCTCCGGCATCGCGGCGACATCCCGGTTGCCCAGCTCGAGGCGGTAGCCGACCTCCATGACATCGTCGACGACATCGTCCAGTTGCTCGGCCAGAGCGTGAATGTCCTCACGATCGAACGGTGTGACGAACGACGTGTTGAGTCGCCGCAAGATGTCCCTGATCAATTGGTCACCGCGCTGTTCGCACTCGACGACGGCTTCGAGGCCGTCCTCTCGTCCGTCGAGTAGCTCGCGTAAGCGTCGGGCGCATTCGGCCACGTTCTCCGCAGCTTCGTTGAATAGCTGGAAGAACCGATCGTCGGTCGGAAGCAGACGAAACCGCACGAAGCCAGAACGCTAGCGGTCGAGCAGCCTGCACCCGTGCGAATCCGTGCCCGGCAGGTACTCCCGGTGAGCGTCACGGAAGGGATGCATCGAGACCTTCCTCGGCTCAACCGCCCTATCGAGCGCATCATGTTCGTCGGGCGGAGCCAATATGTGATGACGCTCAGGTTCCGATCAGATCGTTTTGTGCCAGTTCGTTGAGCCATTGGCGGTGCTGGTCAGCGGTCCACCCCAAGTCGACAGTGAGCAGGTAGTAAAGGTCGGGGCTCGCCAAGACGCAGTAGCGCTCACCCGCCTCGGTGATGGAGAGTCCCGGGCGAAGGTCGTCGGCGAGGAACCGGCGGATGCGCTCGGTTTGGGCTTGAAGTCGATCGTGCAACCGTCGTCGGCCGAGCGCGGCGGCGAAGGCCTCGGTGTCCGCCGCTCCGCGGATGACGGCGTGGATGGGGCGGGTGCGAGCCAAGACCCGGCAGCTGTATTCCACCATCCTCCCCAGACGCTCTCTGGCTGCCGGCAGGGCCGCGGTCTCGTCCCAGAAAGATTTCCTGGGTCGCCTGGTCGTCGTCGCCTGTTATGGCCGAGTCGATGACATCCGTCCAGCAGCCCGCGTTTGCCTCCCATCGTCAGATAGATCGTCTCGGGCGAAACGCCGGCCAAATCGGCTACCTGGGCGATGGTGGTTCGGGCGTATCCCTGGTCGGCGAACAACTCGAACGCGGCCTCGAGGATCTTTCGTCGAGTCTGCTGCGCCTGGTCGGCGCGCAGCGGGGAGTGGTACCTGCGCTTTGGACTCTTGACTTCGCCTGGCCATTTCGATATAGTACCACTCAATTCACTCCAGTCTACATGGAGTGAATTAGCTGACAAGGGGGTATTGTGGATCTCGAGGACGCCGATCACCTGCAATTGGGGGACGTCGAGCTGACCTACGAGTTGACCGGGCAGGGCGAGCCTTTGGTGCTCATCCACGCCAGCCCCTTCGTCAGCTGGTACCGGCCGTTGGTCGATTACCTCCCGGGCTGCACCGTTCTGCGCTATCGACGCCGAGTCCGACCTGATCGCGCTGGAGTGTTCCGCCCCCTTACCGCCGGCGAGGATGCTGCCAACTGCGCCCGGTTGATGGACCACATCGAATGGCCGATCGCTCATGTCGCGGGTCACTCGTACGGAGCGCTGGTAGCGCTGGCGCTGGCCTTGGACCACCCGAGCAGAGTTCGCTCGATCTCGCTGCTCGAGCCCGCAGCCCGAGGTATCTCATCCTCGAAACAGGTCGTGGCCGCCCTCCAGCCGATCATCGCCGCCTACCGGGCTGGGGACAAGGAGGCGGCCATGGACGGGTTCCTGCGAACGGTGGGCGGTGACGGCTATCGCTCCGAGCTCGACCGCCTGCTCCCGGAGGCATACAGGAGGCCGTCGCCGAAGCCGACCTGTTCTTCCAGGCAGAGCAGGCCGCGGTCGGCCAGTTCAGTTTCGGCCCCGAAGACGCCGGGCGAATAACCCAGCCGGTGCTCAACGTGCTCGGCTCGGACAGCGTGCCGCGCTTCGTCGAGGCGAGCCAACTGGTCGATTCCTGGTTCCCACGGGCGGAGCGCTTCGTCCTACAGGACGCGGGCCACCTCCTCATGGTCCAGAACCCGAAGAGTGATGGGGGAGCGGCTAACGGAGTTCATCTCAAGTCATCCTGTCGGAGCTATCGCCCGAGCCGATTCGTCCTACTCGTAATTCACTTTCTGCGAGTAGTTGTCGATGGCGGCTGCGATCAGGAAGCAGGTGGCTCCAAGATGACGATCTGGGTATCCCGCGACCTCAGACCGGCGTAGCTAGCGAGGTTTTCTCCGTGGGCAGCCCACCTCTCCCAGAGACGTGACCGTTCGTCGCCTGCGGCCAGGCGTGCGATGACCGCCCGCGACCCTTCGACAAGGTCGACGTTTGCGGCGGGATCCGCCTTCAGGTTGAGCAACCACGCGGGATCAGGGTCTGCCCAGCCATTCATGGCGAGGAGGATCAGGTTCGGACCGTCATCGACAAAGCCGAGGATTACCGATCGCTCTTTGCCGGTGCGCCGCCCTGTCGTCGTCAGACGAAGCATCCCCCAACGCCTGGCTGTTGCATTCCGGAGCCCGAAGCGACCTCTGGTGGCTGAATAGGCGGCGCGGTGGACCTTCCACGCGCCGCGTACAAACCAGCGTGGTGGTAGTCGAGGCCTGGGCGCTGGCTCACGCGACACGCCCGTAGGTTTGCAGGCAATTGTGGCGGGGGCGCGGCGAGCCATGATCCTCGTGCACATCCTCCGCTGGGAGGAGACGACCACCGCCAACCCACTAGCTCGCGATCGGGCGGGGGATGAGTTCGACCTGGACGGGCCGGCCGATCCTGGCCGACTCGATGCAGGCAGTAGCGGCAGCCACCGTCGCGTAGCCATCCCAAGTAGAGGGGCCAACCGCTTGAGGTGACGAAAGGGAGGCGATCCACGCTTGCATCTCCCTTCGGTAGGCGGTTTGAAACCAGTCGAGCCAGTCGGCTGAGACCGAGCGGTCCTCGGTCCCGCTGGTGATGAACTGCCGAGGACCTCGCGTCTTGGTGCGCACTATTCCGCTTTCGCCGGTCGCCTCCACCTGGACGTCGTAGCCGTATGCCGAGGCCAGGTTCAGGGCGACGGTTCCGAGCGCCGAATCCATGCGGCAGGTGATCGTGGCCAACCGAATCAACCCGACGTCTTCTTCGGCGGCGATGGTGTGCACCATCACTTCCTGGATCTCCTGGTCGGTGAGAAACCTCAGAGTGTGCAAGTCGTGGACGGCGGATCGGATGAAAGCGTCCACGGGCGGTACCCCAGCTCCGACGTTGGCATGGGTGCAGCGGATCAGCATCGGCCGGCCGACGGCGCCTCGTTCTATCTCGGTCCGCAGCGCCTCGTGCTCCGGATCGAACTCGCGCATGAAGCCCACCTGGACGAGCCGATGACCGACGGACGCCTCGGCCAGGAGTGACCCGCTCGGCGTCGGCCGTCGTCTCGGCCAGGGGCTTCTCGACCAGCACCCGCTTGCCGGATTCAAGGCAAGCGACGGTCAGAGTCGGCATGCGTGTGGTCGGGGGATGCGATGACGATTCCATCGATCGACGGATCGGCGATCAGAAGGTATGGGTCGTCGGTGACCGCTGATGCGGGCCCGGCGACCTCCGATGCGCGGGCGAGGTCGACATCGGTGATGGTGACCTCGATGCCCTCGATCGAGCGGAGGTTCTCGATATGGCGGCGCCCATCCCGCCGGCGCCGATGACTCCGATGTGCATTTCAGGTCCTGATTACCGCACCGAAGCGTGCAAAAAGCAAGGCCATCGGGACAGTCGAGCAGGTCGAGGGCGCCTGCTACGTCGAAGGTGAAAGATTCCGGCGTGCGCGAAACAGGGCCATGTCAGCGGCGCCGATCGATGACACCACCGTGTATGGTCGACGGTCGACGGCATAGCGGGGTCGGGGCGGCCAGAGCCCCGGATTAGGCCGGTCGCCCTCGCCTCCGGGCTTGCCGCCCATTGAAATGCGCGGACTGGGCTGAGACTCCTCACCCCGGGCGCCCAAAGAGGCGAAGGAGGCGACGTGTCGAAAAGGAATCGAACGGCCTGGGCTTTTCTGGCCGTATTCGCCTTGCTGGTGGTCGCCTGCGGCCCATCAGACTCGGCGGACACCACGGCGGCGGGTGGGACCGCCACCGACCGCGGCGCGGTGGGACCGATACCACGGCGGCTGGTGGGACCGCTACGACTGCTGCGGGCGGGACTGAGACCACCGCAGGAGCATCTGCCGGTGGCGACGTGGTCTTCTGGACCAGCCATGGAGAGCCCGATTTGACGTCTCTCCGGAATATCACGGATAACTTCAACGCACTGGGAGGCACCCAGGTCGAGTTGGTGCAGGTGACCGGAGCCGAGACCGAGGCCACCCAGCTGATCACCGCGGTTCGAGGTGGCACCGGCCCCGACGTCTACTTGCTGGACCGCTTCACCGTCGCCCAGCGGGCGGCTGACGGGCTGATCGAGGATCTCACCCAGTACTCCGATGATCCCCTGGCCGGCCACATCCAGTTCGCCGCCGACGAGGCGAGCTACAACGGGGTGCCCTACGCGGTCCCGTCCGACACCGACACCAGGGCCTTGTACTACAACCGCGGGATGCTCGAAGAGGCCGGCGTCGACACGGCACCGCTCGACCCGGCCAACGGCCCCATCACCTGGGACCAGTTGAAGGAGATGGCCAACGCGTTGAACGTCGAGGAAGGCGGGAACTACACCCGCCTGGGAATCGTCCCGGCGCAGACGTGGGCGGGCAGCCAGGCGTGGCACTACACCTACGGGTTCTCGTGGGGCGCCGACTTCTACGACGAGGAGGCCTGCCAGGTCACACCCACCGACCCAGCCAACGTAGAGGCCTGGCAGTACGTCTACGACTGGTGGACCGAGCTTGGCGTGGACAAGGTGGCGGCCTTCTCGGCTTCCGACCAGGTGGCTGACCTCCCGCCGGCGCAGGAGCCGTTCTTCACGGAGCGGGTCGGCTTTCTCATCACCGGGGACTGGAACATCGCCAACATGGCGCAATACGCCCCTGACATGGATTACGGAATCACCATGCTCCCGGTCCCGGACGCGGGGATGGAGTCTTCGACCTGGGCGGGCGGCTGGTCGGTGGTGATCCCGGAAGGGGCCAAGAACCCGGAGGGCGGTTGGGAGTTCATCGAGTACATCGCCGGCGAGGAGGGTCAGAGGACCTACGCCTCGGAGACCAGCCACCTCCCCACAATCGAGAGCCTTGTTAGCCGAGGAAGGCCTGCTCGATGAGCAGCATCAGTTCTTCGCCGATCTGCTGCCCTCAGCCTATAACCGGCCACCGCTGCCGGTGGGGGCGCTGTACTGGGACGAGTTGTCCGCCGCTTGGAGCGCCAACTATCTCAACGAGGCGCAGCCGGCGCGAGGCGCTGCAGGCGGTGCAGGACAGAGTGCAGGCGCAGCTCGATCCCTTCTGCGGCGGCTGAGCGAGGAGGCCGAGAAGAAATAGGAGGCTAGAGGCAAGACGACAGGGCCGGGAGCCGCCGACGGCTCCCGGCCCGTCGAGCGACGGGGAGGACCAGATTGGCGACAGCGACCGAGACGGCGACCAGCGCCCCCCGAAACCAAGAAGCCGCGCTGGAGCAAGACCGACAGGCGGAACCTGAAGACCGGGCTGCTGTTCATCAGCCCGTGGATCCTCGGCTTCCTGGCTTTTATTGCCTACCCGGTCTACTACACAATCCGTATCAGCTTCACCCGCTTCTCCGGCTTCGGGGAGCCGTTGTGGATCGGGCTGGACAACTACGAGCGGATGCTCACCGACACCCTCTTCTGGAAATCGCTCTACAACACTCTCTATTACACATTGCTGGCGGTGCCGATCGGCGTGGCTGTGGCGATGGTGCTAGCCATAGCCATGAACCGCCCGTTGCGGGAGGTGGGCATCTACCGATCCTCACTGGTGCTGCCCTCGGTGTTGCCGTTGTTCGCGGTGTCGTTCATTTTCCTCGCCCTGTTCGACCCGGTGACAGGGATCGTCAATCGGTTCATGGGTATCTTCGGAGTTCCGTCGATCAACTGGTTCGGTGACCCTGCCACAGCCAAGCTGGGGCTGGTGATGCTCGCCCAGCTCGGCGCCGGCCAGATCGCCATCATCTTCCTCGCCGGGCTGAAAGGGATACCGACTGACCCTCTACGAGGCCTCCGAGATCGACGGCGCCGAGCGCCTGGCGGCAAGTTCTGGCACATCACGCTGCCGATGATGACCCCGATCATCCTCTACGACATCATCCTCGGGCTGAGCCTGGGGCTACAGGTCTTCACCCAGGCCTTCATCATCGGCAACTCGGTGGGGGATCCGGCTCAATCCCTCCTCACCTACGTGAACTACCTCTATCTCAACGCTTTCCGCTACAGCCAGATGGGGTATGCCGCCGCCCTCTCCTGGGTGCTGTTCATCATCACCTTCCTGCTGGCGTTCGGGGTGTTCCGCTGGTCGCAGCGCTGGGTCCACTACGAGACGGTGGGATAATGAGCGACATCGGCATGCTCGAGGCGCCCGTCGCGCAGTCGAGGAAGTAGAGGGGACGTCAGGGCGGAAGGCCAGGGGGGTATGGGTGTCCCGGGTGGTGCTCATCGTCCTCTCGATCCTGTTCGTCTTCCCCTTCTATTGGATGGTGGCCACCGCGCTCAAGACCACCGAGGAGATGGGTGCCTCCCCCCCGACCTTCTTCCCGCATGAGTTGGTCTGGTCGAACTTCGCGACTGCGGTGAATGCCATCCCGTTTTGGACCTTCTTCCGCAACACCCTCATCATCACCGCCTTCACCGTGTTGGCATCGGTGATCTCCAACCCCTTCATCGCCTACGGTTTCTCGCGGATCGACTGGCCGGGGCGGGACAAGGTCTTCTACATCGTGCTGGCTACGGTGTTCATCCCCTTCCCGGTGTTGATCGTGGCCCTTTTCGACATCTTTGCCCGACTGGGGTGGGTAAACACCTTTCTCCCACTGATCGTGCCCTTCTTCTTCGGGTCGGCCTTCTGGATATTCCTGATGCGCCAATTCCTGATGCAGATCCCCCATGAGCTCTCGGATGCGGCCCGCATCGATGGCGCCTCCGAGTTGCAGATCTTCTTCCGGGTGATCATGCCACTCGCCCTACCTGCCGTCGGGGTGGTAGGGGTCTTCGCCGTGCTGCACGCATGGAACGACTTCCTCGGCCCGCTGATCTATTTGCAGCAGGAGGCCAAGTACACCCTGGCCATCGGGCTCAATTTCTTCCGTTCGGCGCACAACGTCCAGTTCAACCTGCTGATGGCGGCCACCACCCTGGTGGTGATCCCGATTGTCATCTTCTTCTTCCTGTTTCAGAGGATGCTCGTCGAGGGGATCACCCTGGGAAGCGTCAAGTAGCCGTGCTCTTCATTCGCTCCACCCGTCTCAACCCGCGGCTGCAGATTGCGTGGACCAGATAAGCGACCCCGCTCGGCACAATTAGAAGAGTGAGGGGCAGCCGCAAGCCGAGAAATCCCCCAACAGCCACGACCGCGAGGGCGGCGACGGAGGTGTGAAATTGACTGAGCGAGATCAGAAAGGAGTTGCGGATCAGTGTCTTCCAATCCGCCTGATACTCGACCATCACCGGGCAGAGATACACCGAGGTCATGGCGAAGGCGATTGCGATGATCGTGGTCAGCACGAGGAATGGCAACTGCGCGGGTCCAGGCAACTGTCCGGCCAGCCGGTAGTCGAGCACGAGCACCACCGCCGTGAGCAGCCAAAGGAGACCGATCCCAAACGCCTGGCGGAAGTTGGCCCGAAAATGGCGCACGAAGCTGGGAAAGATGTTTGGCTCATCGCCCCGGCGCCATTCCCGGACCACGCCGAACATGGCGGCGGTGGCCGGAATGAAGGTCACCACTGGCAGAGAGGCGACGGCCCAGGCCAGGTTGAGCAGAATCAGTCTGCTGAGGCCAAGCGCAAACCGATAGGCGCGGCTCTCAAACATTTCCATGCTTCTGTCATGGTACGTGCGGCCCGTCGGGACTGGCACATGGAGGAGGTTCGATGACGATCACCGCCGCAGAGTCCACCGATCTCTTCACCGGCTCCGGTGATGACCCGCTACAGGTGGTGCGGGTCACCGTTTCTCCGCCAAATGAGGAATCCGCCCTTCTGCGGGTGGAAGGGGATCGGCTCTCGACGCCGCAGCCGGTCGATGTCCCGATCGGTGATGCGGACATTGTCGTTGAAGTATCGGTTGCGGTCGATGCCGATGCCGCCAAGGGCGAGCAACTCGCCGCGGAGGCCGTGTTGGAGAGCCAATCGGGTCAGGTCACTCGGCATACCTTCAACTTCGTGGTCGAAGAGCCGGGGTGGACCGTGTTCATGATCCCGCACTTCCATTACGACCCGGTGTGGTGGAACACCCAGGCCGCCTACACCGAGACCTGGGTCAAGGGTGAATGGGATTGGGAAGCGGGATTCCAGTCACCGGGGTTTCCGCTGGTGGCAGCGCACCTCGATGCTGCCCGGCGCGACCCCGACTACGCCTTCGTCCTCGCCGAGCTCGACTACCTCAAGCCCTACTGGGACGCCCATCCCGAAGACCGCGCCTACATGAGGCAATTGCTCGAGGAGGGTCGGCTGGAGCTGGTGGGGGGCACCTACAACGAGCCCAACACCAATCTCACCGCTTCCGAGACCACGATCCGCAACCTGGTCTACGGCGTGTCCTACCAGCGCGATGTCATGGGTGGCGAACCCGCCACCGCCTGGCAGCTCGATGCCTTCGGCCACGACCCGCAGTTCCCCGGTCTCGCCGCCTCCGCCGGGCTCACCTCGAGCTCGTGGGCCCGCGGGCCCTTCCATGCGTGGGGGCCCTACCGGATGCCGCCAACCCCTGAGTTGGTCCGGTCGGAGACCCGGTCGGATGAACCTCCCCGCGTCCAATTCCCCACCGAGTTCGAGTGGATGGCGCCGAGCGGGGCCAAGCTGCTCACCTGTTACATGGCGGACCACTACTCGTCTGGTTGGTGGATGGATGCCGCTCCCGACCTGGCACAGGCGGAGGAGGAGACCTACGCCTGCTACCTCCGGCTCAAGGCGCTGGCTTCCACCAAGAACGTCCTGTTGCCGGTCGGTGGTGACTACACCCCGCCCAACAAATGGGTGACCGAGATCGCCCGCGACTGGAACAGCCGCTACGTGTCGCCCCACTACGTGGTGACCACCCCGCGGCGCTTCTTCGCCGCGGTGCGCGAGGAGGTGGCTCGGGAAGGAATCCACCTCCGCAGCCAGACGCGCGACATGAATCCCCTCTACACCGGGAAGGATGTCTCGTTCATCGATACCAAGCAGGCGAACCGCCTGGCGGAGAACGTCCTGCTCGACGCCGAGGCCTTCGCCACCATCGCCTCGCTCGACGGCGCCCGTTACCCCACCGAAGCCATCGACAAGGCGTGGCGGCAACTGCTCTTCAACGCACACCACGACGGGATCACCGGGAGCGAGTCCGATCAGGTCTATCTCGACCTGCTCGGTGGATGGCGCGAGGCGTGGGAGCTAGGGACGGGGGGTGCTCGATGCCGCCCTGGCGCACATCGGAGCGGGAATCGACACCAGCGGGGAAGGTCGGGCGGTGGCGGTTTTCAACCCGTCCGCTTCAAGCCGCACAGATCTGGCCCGTATCCGGGTCGAGTTCGATGAGGGGGTGGCGGCCGGGATCGAGCTGCGAGATGGATCGGGGTCACCTGTCGACCTCGTGGTCGAGTCGCTGGCACGGCATCCCGACGGTTCGATCGACCAGGCCACGATCACCTTCCTCGCGCGCGAGGTTCCTTCGCTCGGCTACCGGCTCTACCGCGTGCTGCCTACCGACCGGCCCACCACCGAGACCGGCTGGTCGCCACAAGAAGGCAACGTCGCCGAGAGCGACCGGTACCT
The DNA here is from genome assembly GCA_963733905.1 of uncultured Actinomycetes bacterium. Lineage (GTDB taxonomy): Bacteria > Actinomycetota > Acidimicrobiia > Spongiisociales > DATADW01 > DATADW01. Next base: position 131,583 of record CAVTEU010000006.1, read on the forward strand.
GGTGGAGGCGGACCCGGAGCGGGGAGGGAGCCTGGTCCGGTTGTACGACAAGAGCGCCGACCGCGAGCTGCTCTCCGCCGGTGAGGTCGGCAACGAATTGCTCGCCTACGGCGAATACTCCGCCCATCCCTATTACGGCGAGGGACCGTGGCACCTTGTCCCCGACGGTCGCATCGAGGGGACGGCGGCATCCCGTGCCGAGGTCACTCTCGAACAGTGTTCGATAGGAGAACGGCTCATTGTGAGGGGCACGGCGCTCGGCTGTCGCTACACCCAGGAGACCACGCTTTGGAACGGCCTCGACCGCATCGAGTTCCGCACCCACCTGGATGGGTTCTCCGGTGAGGACACGCTCTTCAGGGTCAGGTTCCCGGTGGACGTCGAGGGGGCGATGCCGGTATCGGGTGTGGCTGGGGCGGTGGTGGGCAGGACATTCGGGTTTCCCTCTGTCGATGTCGCCGAAGTTCCCTTCACCCTCGACTATCCCGCCTACGACTGGTTTGGCCTGAGTCGCTGTCTGAAGGTTGAGCTCGGCGAGGATGAGGCGCGCGCCATCTCGGTCGCCGAGTTGGTGATTCCCGCCGGGGGCGAGTGGGGGGATCTGGGTGACGAATTGGCCGCGGCCTTGGTCAAGCAGGGGGTGACGTCGACACTCTCGACGGATGACGACGGCCGCTATGGGTTGATCGATCTCGACTCGAACCTCCCCGACGCACGGATCAGCGTCGGCGGGCCGGAAATGAATCGATTCAGTTCTGCGGTGCTCGACTCGGCCGATCCCGGGCTGGGCTCTGCTCTGCGCCGCCGGGTTTCCGAGGGTGGCTCGGCGCGGGTCTGGGTGTCCGCCGAGGCTCCACTGCAAAAGGTGTGGTCGGCCAACCCGGACCTGCGTGACCCGCGGGCACTGCCAACCCTCATCGTCGCCGGTGACTCTCCGGAGGCGACCATGGCTGCGGTTCGCCAACTGCTCGACGACATGGGTGATGGCACGGTGACCGTCGACGAGGTAGGTGAGGGCGGTGTCGGGACCGGTCGGGTGGTGGATTACGGCGTGGCCGTGATGAACCGGGGAAACCCCGGGTTCAACGTGGACCCATATGGCGCCCTCCATCTATCGCTGATGCGGTCATGTAGCGGTTGGCCTTCGGGCATCTGGATCGACCCCCCGAGGCGCACCCTCCCCGACGGTGGCAACTTCCAGTTCCAGCGCTGGAGCCATACCTTCGAATACGCCCTGACCGGTTTCGCCGGCGATTGGCGATCGGCCGGAATGCCGGGCATGGCGCAGGCCTACAACCGAACCTTCCATGTGATCGAGATCGATTCCCATCAAGGAGATCTGGCCGAGGAGGCGAGCTTCCTCCAGATCGAGCCAGCCTCGGTGCTGCTGAGCGCCCTCAAGCCGCTGGGGAACCCCATCGCCAGTCAGGCCGGCGCCGATCACGATCCGGGACGGGGCTTGTTGGTGCGCCTCCAGGAGTCGGGTGGCCGGCCCACCGAAGCGACAGTGCGCGCTTTTACCCCGCTATCAGACGCCTTTCGCACGGATGTGCTCGAGGAGCCAGGCGACCCACTCCCGAGCGAACCGGAGGGCGTAACCGTTTCGCTCGGTGGATTCGAAATCAGCGGGGTCGGAGCGGTCCCCGGAAACTCCGCGGGTTCGCCGGTTTCCGAGCTCGCCCAACTCGGTCCTCGCACCGAGCCCGCACAGCCGGTTTTCGCCGCCTATTGGCTGCACAACAAGGGAGCGGCGCCGCTTGGGTACCAGCCGGTCACGGTGCGGGTCTCGCCTCGCGGAATGTGGACGAGCGGTCCATTCAGCGTCGACGTGGCGGTGGCTTCGGAGCGGACCGACGTTCCTGTTGCCGGACAGGTCGAGTTCCGACTGCCTCCCGGCTGGTCGGCAGAGCCGGCACAGAGGATGTTCCGCCTGGCACCGGGAGCGCACCTCGAGTTTTCGGTCGAGGTCACCCCAGCGGTGGACTCTTCGCCGGGGCGCTACTTCGTTGCAGCCCGGATCGGGGACGAGGGTGGACAGGTCCACGAGGACGTGGTGACCGTGGATTACCGGAGCGAGGAGCCGATCGCGGCCGCCGAGAACGAGAGCGAACTGAGGATCGATCCCGCTACCGGCAAGGCCGTTGTTGAATCGCCTCGGCTGGCTCTACCTGAGCTGCGGGGCGATCTCGAGGTCGAACTCCACCGCGAGGATCTCCATCTCAACCCTGGGGAGTCAGGCGAGATCGTTGTCGGCCTGCGCAACAGCACGCTCGACGAGGTTCGGGGAGAACTCCAGGTGATCAGCCCATTCGATACCTGGGAGATGATCACGCCGTGGACGATGGGTTTCGCCCTCGGTGGAGGGGAGGAGAAGAACCTGGCGGTGACGGTCAGACCTCCACATGGTGCTCGGGCAGCCGAGTACTGGGCGCTGGTGAAGGTGATGTACTTCGGGAGAATCCACTACACCGAGACTGTTCGTGTGGTCATCGGGAGCGGAGAGTGACGGGAACACCACCAGGTACGGCCATAGCGGCGACGGTGGGGGGGCGGCCTATCGAGGCGGAGATGGTCGAGGCGCGGCTCGCCGCGGTGGCCCGGGGCCCCATGGCCGACTGGCTCCCCGCCGCCGGGGTGGAGGACCGGCGTTGGCGGCGCTGGATGGCACACCTGTTGGTCACCGAGGCACTGGTGTGGGGTGAAGCAGGGGTTGACCTCGGTGCCTCCGAACCGCTCGACGAAGTCCCTCCCACGAGCAACGGGTCGCATCCCGACGCGGCGGCGCGGCTCGAAACTGCGGCTCGGGCGGTGTTCGAAAGGGTGACGTCGGATGTCGTTGTCGACGACGACGAAGTGGCGAACTACTACCAGCGCAACCTGGACCGGTTCCGCAAAGAAGAGCGACGGCTTGTCAGCCATGTGCTGACCGCCGACGCCGCCACCGCCGGCGCCGTTCGGGAGAGACTCGACGCCGGTGAGGACATCGCCACCTTGGCCGTCGAGTACTCGATCGATGCCGGCACTCGACACAGTGGCGGCAGGATCGGAGAACTGGGGCGTGGGGAGTTGGTTGGGCCCTTCGAGGATGCGGTCTTTGCCTGCCGCGAGGGGAGCGCATTCGGCCCCGTCCAAACCGAGTTCGGCTGGCATGTCGCAGTTGTGGTGGCGGTGATCCCCGCCGGAACGCTGCCATTCGAGGCGGTCCGATCCGAGATCGAAGCCGACCTTCTCAGCGATGCACGTGGCCGGGCCTTCGAGAGTTGGCTCGAGGACCGGCGCCGCGCACTGGCCTCGATCGAGCCGGGGTGGGAGCATCCCGGAGACCCGCGGCTTCCCGACTTCTTTCACCGTCACTGAACCGGAGGTATCCGATGAGCGCAGGCACCACTACCGAGCACGTCGGCACAGATCCGGAGAATCCGGCCGACACCCAGTCCGAGGAAGGACGCGGGAGCGAAATGGAGCGTCGGCGTCTCGGCGGTTCGGGGCTCCAAGTAAGCGTGTTCTCCATGGGAACCATGACCTTTGGCGACGAGTCGGACGAGCCGGAGTCGCACGCCATGCTCGATCGCTTCGTCGAGGCGGGCGGCACCTTTATCGACACCGCCGACGCATATGCCCAGGGTCGATCCGAGCAGTTCATCGGTAGGTGGCTTGCCTCCCGTTCCGACCTCAGACCACCTCGTCATCGCCACCAAGGCGTTCTTCCAAACGGGTCCACACCCAACCGACTAGGGGGCGGGTCGTCGCCACCTCACCCGGGCTTTGGATGCCAGCCTTCATCGGCTCGGGGTCGATGTGATCGACCTCTACCAGATCCACTGCTGGGACTCGTCCTCGCCACTCGAGGAGACCCTGGCCACCCTTCACGACATGGTCCGGGCGGGCAAGGTGCGCTACGTCGGTGTCTCCAACGTCACCGGATGGCAACTCCAGCGGTACCTGCTCACCGCCCGACATATGGGGGCGCCGCCGATCGTGTCCTACCAGGCGCAATACAACCTGCTCGACCGGCACATCGAGTGGGAACTGATCCCGCAATGTGTCGAGGAAGGGATCGGTTTGTTGCCGTGGTCCCCCCTCGGCGGCGGTTGGCTTGCCGGGAAATACAGTCCCGACCAGTTCCCGTCTGGAGCCACCAGGCTCGGCGATAATCCTGAGCGTGGCGTCGAGGCGTATGCCATCCGCAACAACGATCGGACCTGGCGGATACTCGACGAGGTGGGAGCCATCGCGTCTGCGCGCGGCGTCCCACACGCCCAGGTTGCGCTCAACTGGTTGCGCCGCCGACCGAGCGTGGCCTCGGTGATCCTCGGAGCCCGCACCGTCGCACAGCTCGACGAGAACCTTTCCGCACTCGAGTGGAGGCTGACACCGGAGGAGGGGAAGCGCCTCGACGAGGTTGCAGCACCGGGGCTTCCCGACTACCCCTACGGGTTCATCGAGGACGCAGCCCCCTACCGGCTGTGGGAGCTTCTCGGCACACGAGCCGGCCCATCACCCCTGGTCGTCTGATGCCAACCCAGGGTTGGGAAGTACCCAGGAGGTAGCTGCCAACCCTGGGTTGAGGAGTACTCCCGCGTTGCTCGACCGTCCTATGGGTTGGGAATCACGACACCTGCGACGAGGGTTTCGGCGGCTGATGCGGGCTGGCAGGAGAGCTGGAAGACCTCACGGTCCGAGACGCGCCACTTCATTGACACACCCCCGGCCGGGGACCCGGGTCTGGCACCACGGTGAGACGAGAATGCAGTGCAGTTCTCACCCGCTGGACCGCCCAAAGCGATCTCGATTTGATCGGGAGCGACAAGGTCGGCCCGGCGCACAAGCCAACCAGTCGGGACGTCCAATGTCGTCGAGCCGATCATGAGACGCGTCGGCTGAGCGCCGGCCAGAAGCCAGTTACGTAGGAGATAGAACCCTTCCCCCCATTCGAAGAGTTGGTCTCCTCCAGTGACCACGGTATTGGTTTCGAGCGACCTGGGGGGCGCCAAGGGAGTCCACGTCTCTTCGTCAGCGTCCAGCAGGGCGATGTTGCCGCACATCTCGGCGATGACGGTTCGCCAGGCCGTGTGGATCCGGGGATCACACCCCAAGGATGGCAGTGGGAGGTCGGGCAGGGAAGACCAGGAGTCGGTGGCTGGGTGGTACTCGGCAGAGTTGAGCTCAGAGTCGACAACGACGGCGCGGTTCTCGAGCCAGGCAGCGGCGGTGCCGCTACGCCCCAACGGACCGCGGGACAGCGGTCGCCAGGCGTCGGCCATCGGGTCGTATGCCCCACCGGGGAGCACCAGCACCTCGTCGCCCGTCCATATCGTCGAACTAGCCGTTTGGTATGGCGAACCGGCGATTGCTCGGATGTCGCCGGAGCCGAGATCAATAGCCGTGGAAGCGGCCACATCGATGATTGTGGAGCCGGTCCAAACGACTGTGTCCGAAGACCTGCCTCGCAACGGCCATTCGGGTAGCTGGCGCCAGCTGTTCCCGGCCGGATCCCAGGCCGCCGTCACATCCTCGGTGGTAACTCCGTCGGTCGACCGCACGACCAGCTCGCTGCCGGTCCACAACCATTGCGCCTGACGGACCGTTCCCAACGGGCTCGAATCGAGCCGTCTCCAAGAGTCGGTTGCCGGGTTGTAGGCCGCCCCGTCGCCGAGATCTCGCGCTCCTCTGAAAACGGTGCCTCCCCAGATCACGAGTTCCTCGTCGGTCCAGGCGATCACAGCCGGCCAACGGGGCGAGAGCGGTCCGCGGTCGAGCAGTAGCCAATCAGGCGACATCGTCGCCTCCGATGACCGGGGATCGACCGCGATCGACGGAGGATCGACACTTGGCAGCGGCCGATCAACCTCGTTAGTTGGATTCACTCGGGGCGACTGAGACGGGATCGCCCAGACGAGAACCAACACCAGGACTAGGAGGACGGCCGGGACCCACCCCGCCGTCCTCGGCCGTGGTGGTCGGTCATCGGATGGCCCCAATGTGACCATGGCGCCGTGGCGGCTCACCTTGATCCCTTCTCAACCGTGTAAGTCCGAATTGTCGCGGATTGGACACGAAGTGCCCGCCTGCGGCGCGGTGTATCGATCCGTCATCGCATAGCCTTGGCGAGAGCGAAGAGGCAAGGGGAAGAAATAGTGGCAGCCGACGCAAGATATCGACCGACCATGCGGGTAGCCGCACTGCAACTCGCCGCGCCATTCGGTGAGGTCGAGGCGAACCGGGCACGTCTCGTCCGCGCGATCGAGAGCTTGGACGAGGGTCTTGACCTGGTCGTAGCTCCCGAAACGGTGATCACCGGTTACGACCTCGATGGATTCGCTCGTGTCGGGCGCGAGTTGGCCGAACCGGTGGACGGTCCGACGGTATCGGCCCTCCGTCCCCTGGCCGCCGATCGTGGAGCGGTGCTGATGGCGGGCATCCTCGAAGCGGGGACGGATGGGGCCATCTACGACACGGTCGTGACCGTCCAACCCGATGGTGCAGTGTCCCCCTACCGGAAAACCCACTTGTACCCGACCGAAGTGGAGCACTTTTCCGCCGGCGATCAATTGATGACCATCTCGAGTTCTTTCGGCCGCCTCGGCGTTGAGATCTGCTTCGAGCACGCCTTTCCGGAGATCACCGCCAGCCTCGCTTTGGACGGGGCGTCGGTGATCGCAATCCCGTCGGCCGTTGGCGATGGCTACCGCCACCTGCTCACGCTTCGCACCCGGGCCCGAGCCCAGGACAACCAGCTATTCGTGGTTGCGGCCAATTTGACGCGACATGGCTTCTGCGGTGGCTCGCTGATCACCGACCCCCGAGGCGAGATACTTGCGGAGGCCGATGAGGAGGAAGGCCCGATTGTCGCCGACCTCGACTTCTCAGTGATGGACGCAGAGCGACAGCACGAGCCGACGCTGCAGCTCCGGCGCACAGACCTTTATCGCTAGGACTATGCGGGGCGATGCTTGTCCGAGCTCTCGCGGGACTTGGAGGGATGGATGACGGCTGAGCCGAACTCGACGGATCCGACGTTGGCCGATCAGGTCAGCAAGCTCTACGACCTAATCGCGGGATACCACGCAACACACATGGTCGACATCGGACGCGAGCTGGGTGCATGGGCAGCTCTGACCCAGAGTCCGGGCCTCACATCCGATGGGCTGGCTAGCCGCCTCGGCACCGACGCTTTCTATACCGACGTGCTCTGTCGTACCGCCTTTGCCTTCGAGTTGCTTGAACGAGAGGGTCCCGGTTGGCGGATGGCGGCGCATTTCGACCAGATACTCGGCGACCCCGATTCGAGCTTTTACCTCGGCGGCGCTGCCGGTGTGCACATGGAGGTGGGCAAGGACTACGCCAACTATGCGCATCACTTTCGAGAAGGGACCACGAGGCCCTATCAAGAGCACGATGAGGCGTTCATGCGGGAGGTCGCCGAGGGGCTCAAGACGCTTCCCCGCATATTCCTCGATCTGGTATTGCCGAGGTTGTCCCGCCTCGGCGACCGGCTCGAGCAAGGCGGCAGAGTTCTCGACGTTGGTTGCGGTGGGGGATGGGCATTGGTGCAGATCGCCGAGCGGTTTCCACAGGTCAGCTGTCTCGGCATCGATGTTGAGCCGTACTCGATCGAGTTGGCGCGCCGCCTCATATCCGACCACGGGCTGGCCGACCGCTGCGAGGCGAGGGTGATGAGCGCGGACCAACTCGGGGAGGAAGGCGGATTCGATGTGGCGACCAGCTTCCTGGTCGTTCACGAGATCGCTCCTGAGCTGAAGCCTGCGGCGTTCGCCGCGGTGGCTCGAGCACTCAAGCCAGGTGGCTACTTCCTCATCTTCGACGAGGTCTACCCGGTCACCGACGATGCGCTGCGGACGATGCCAACTCGCTTCGCTGCCTTGGCACAGTGGTACGAGTTGACCTGGGGCAATGTGGTCGACACTCGGGCCGGGCTGGAGGAGCTATGCAGCCTCGCGGGGTTGATCATCAACGACGAGACCAGCTTCTCGCGCTTTCATATCGTCGTCGCCGAGAAGGCGTAGACCGTGAGCTAGCAGGCGGTGCCCGGGAGCCTCACATGACCTCGCGCAGTCGACCGGTAGCGACGTCGAAGACGAAACCCCGCACACTCTCCTTTTTGGGAATGAATGGACTGTCCTTGATCCGGGCGACCGACTTGCGGACGTCCTCGTCGACATCGTCGAAGCATTCGGCGGACCACGGCGGTCTGATCCCCACGTCATCCTGGATCGACTGCCCGAACCCGTCTTCAGTGAAGGTGAGCATTCCGCAGTCGGTGTGATGGATGAGAATGATCTCCTCGGTGCCGAGCAGACGCTGAGATATCGCTAGCGATCGGATCTCGTCGTCGGTTACCACTCCTCCGGCATTCCGGATGACATGCGCATCACCTTCCTGGAGACCCAGCGCGCCGTAGGGGTTGAGGCGGGCGTCCATGCACGCCAAGACCGCGACCTTCTTGGCCGGCGGGAGGGGTAGGGGTCCGGTGAAGTGTGGAGGCGTAGGCCGCGTTGTTCTCGAGCAGGGTGTCGGTGACGCTCATTAGCACTTCCTTGAATCGATGAGGGGCGACGCCGCGTAGGTGACTCTCGGGCGGTGGCGTCTCAGGAGCGCAAGCAGCGGGCCATGCGCGTCGAGTTCGCCCGAGAGCGACAACACACGCAGCGACACATCGACCAAGGCATCGCCAGCGACGCTAGGGCTGCCCCGCATCAGCGTCAAGGGGTTGGCCGATCTCCGGTGGGGCGAAGCCGCTTGGGCTTTCGGCGTGCCCTAACCACCCGCCTCGCGGGTCACCCCGTTGTCTCCCAGAGCCCGACGACGTTGCCCTCGGGGTCACGGAGGTAGGCGTACGCACCCATGCCGGGAATCTCGGTCCGACTCCGAACAACACTTCCACCCGCGGCTTCGACGCTCTTTAGGGTCTCGTCGATCGAGTCGACGTCGACGGTGAGCACCGGGACCGACAAGTCCTCCGACCGAGCAATGAGCCCACCATTGATCGCTCCCGGCTCGGATGGCATCTGTTGGTCATCGACCGGGACCGTCGTCACCGACGTGTAGTCCATCCCCTCCATGTCCTCCAATTGCCATTCGAATACGGATCCGTAGAACTCCTTGGCGCGGGCTATGTCGTCCGCTGGGATCTCGAAGTGCACGACCTTGCGCATTGGTTCTCCTCCCTCAGAAATGGCGTACCGAGGTCGAGGTTAGGCACCTGCTTCTCGTTACTGACCGGCCTCGGTGGACCCGGCGCCTCCTGGTGACTGCGCCGTCTTTGCCCGCTCTGTCGTTGCCTGGGATAGTCGACCGGTGCCGCCTCGAGCAGAGTTGCCCGGACCCCGCGAGTCAGTCGTACATAGTGGTTCCGCCAGGCTCCATGTGCGCGACATCGGGCGCGGTGTTCCGGTCATCGTGCTCCACGGGGGGCCCGATTTCGATCACGAGTACTTCTTGCCCGAGTTGGATCGGTTGGCCGAGTCGGTCCGACTCATCTACTACGACCAGCGGGGACGTGGCAGATCGTTCTCGGGAGAAGGTCCCGACGATGTGACGTTGGTTGGAGAGATCGAAGACCTCGACCGAATCCGGGAGTCGGCCGGCGTCAATGCGGTGGCCGTGCTCGGGCACTCATGGGGCGGTGTCCTGGCGATGGAGTACGCCATCCGTCATCCGGAACAGGTGACACATCTCATCCTGATGAACACCGCGCCTGCGTCGCACGCAGGCATCCTCGAAGTCCGCCGCCACCTACGAGAGCGGCGGTCTCCCGAGCAGTCCGATCGGATGAAAGAGATCGCTTCGACCCCGGCTTTCGAGCAAGGGGACATCGACGCCGAGGCTGAGTACTACCGCATCCACTTTGGTACGACGCTGCATGAACCGGAGCGCCTCGATGAAGTCATTCCTCGTTTCAGGGTGAACTTCACAAATGAGAGCGTCGTCGCGGCGAGAGCTATCGAGCACCGTCTGTATGAGCAGACTTGGTCTTCCGAGGATTACGACCTGATACCGCACCTGCGACTACTGGATGTTCCCGCGCTCTTGATCCATAGCGAGCACGACCTGATCCCGATCGATGTCGTACGGGAAATTGCGGTGGCGATTCCCACGTCACGGCTCGTCGAGCTTGAAGGCTGTGGGCATTTCTCCTATCTCGAGCAGCCAGACCTCGTTCACTCCCTCATCGCCAAGTTCCTGGCGCAGCCCCGATGAGATTCGATACCGGCAAGTCGGGGTTTCTGAGGACTGGAGGCGTGGGAACCTGCCGTCACGCATCTGCGAAGACGCGGCTCCAGTCGTTCTTGACGCTGACCACGGTCCAGCTCTCGTCGCCGGCGCGTTTCAGCGCTTCCTCGGACCCGGTCACGTAGTCGAACTCGCGTTCGGGGTCGTCGTGGAGGACTAGCAGGCGCAGGGCGGGTCGGTTGGCACCGCCGGCGTAACGGAACATCGGGATGTCGCCATTTGAGTTGCCGCCGGCGACGATGGGACGGCGACCGATCCTGCTCCATATCCGCACCGGTTTCACCGGTCCGTCGTCGAACACGTCCGGTTCTGCGAGGTAGACGATCGATCCACCCTGTTCGTCGTCCACGTATCGCAGACCGTTGGAGCTCCCCACGACGCGTTCCGGTGGGATGCCGTATATCGGCCCTGTCACCGGCCGCATGAAGTCCCGGTCGCCTCCTGAGGCGATGTAGTTGGTGAAGCCGTTGGCCTCCAGGTAGCGCAACAACTCGACCATCGGCTGATAACCACAGTCGCGAAAGATCCGACCCAGGCTGGGGTGCTCGCAGTCGTGCAAATAGCTGTGCGCCGACGCCTGATATTCATCCACGGTCCAGCCGGCGAAGGCCTGGAGGAGGCCGCCCATGAGAATCTTGACATCGCTGTCATCCCCGGCGTAGTGCTTGGTGATGGCTCCGCCCAGCCATTCGAAGTCCGACTCGAAAGCCGCCTTCCAGGGCTGACGCTGACGCAGCGATTCGTCCTTCTCAGCCATCTTCGCAAACCGCTTCAGGATGAAGCCCAACTCGATTGGCATCGGCTTCTCGCACCAGAGCGTGCCATCGTTGTCGAAGACGGCTACTCGTTCCTCACCTGGGACGTTCTTTGCCACTGACTCGACGAAATCGACTATCGCTTCCTTGGATGGACTGTCGTTCCACGAGGCCAGAGGGTGCGCTGAGTCGGACATGAGCCTCCTTCGTCCGATGCCGTGGTGCGGCACTGCGAGGTCCCCCTTTGATCGGACCCGGCGGTCAACCTATCCGTCGCCTTCGTTGCCGGCTGTCGCCCACCACGCCTGGTTGGGACGGAAGGGTCTGGCGGGTAGGCCGGTGGCATCGGTCTCCAGGCGGTAGACGAGTCCGGCTCCAGGCTGAGATCTCCTTTGTTCCTCGCTCCAGTCCTCGGTTGCCGAGGTGACGTAGAGCCGGTGCAGCCCGGCCCCGGCAAAGGCGCACGCCGAGGTCTGTTCGGCGGGAATCGGAAGCTCCTGTCTCAGCACGCCGTCCGGTGAGTATCGACGGACTTGCCAGCCGCCCCAGATCGCCACCCAGAGATCGCCCGCGGTGTCGACGGTCAGGCCATCAGGAGCACCGACAGTCTTGGGTACCTCCACGAGGTCGCGCTCATCCGAGATCGTGCCGCTTTCGGGCTCGAAGGCGAAAGCGTGGATGATGCGAGTCCCGCTGTCGGCGAGGTACATGGTGGCGCCGTCAGGGCTCCAGTCCAGACCATTCGATATCGTCATGCCGTCGCGGACCATTTCGGTGTGCCCACCACCATCGAACCGATATAGGGCGGCGCCACCCACCTGGTCGGCCTTGGTACCGGCCCAGAACCGGCCCTGTGGATCGCATGCGGCGTCGTTCATGCGCGTCCCGACCGCGGCTACATCGTCGGTGAGCGAGCGCACGTTGCCATCGGGGGAGAGGTGAAGAAAGCGACGTTCCGCCGCCAACAGCCAGCCCTCGTCCCCCTCGATCGGCGCGATCGCCCCGACCGTTCCCGACACCTGATAGCGATCTACCGGGACCAGGTCACCGTTGTTGCCGATTCGGTGGCGGTAGACGCGGCCGGCCAGGATGTCCACCCAAAGCAACTCGTCGCGGCGGGCGTCCCAACGGGGGCCCTCGCCCAGCACCGTCTGGTCGGTTGTGCAGGCGACTGCCTCGCCCATCACCACGGATCCTGCAAAAGGACGGCGTTGTGGCCCACCTCAAGATCCGTCATCGCCACTGCAGAAAGCCAGGTCCCGGTGAAGGCATCGCCATCGACTGCAACAACGAGCCGGGTCGGACCCCCGCCCACCGCTTGAAACTGGAGCACTTCGCCTCGGAAAACCGGTTCGATCCGGACCTCCTCTATCACGGCACCCGACCATCCCAGGGCAACGGCGCATGCGACTGGGTCGTGGTGGAAGTTGAGCAGGTCGTCGGGCAGGGCGGTGTGGGCCCGAGCAAGTTCGTCCATCTCGTTGTCCTCCCCGTAGGCCCGTGCTTGGTGGGCGAGCAGTTCACCCATCGGCCCCGAGGCAGCCAGGCGGGGCAGGTCTCTGGCGCGCAGGTGCGCTCCAAGTGTGGCGTGGAGGGGGACCATCGTGAGCCGGTCGAGGTGAGCCACCACCAGCGCCGCTACGGTGTCGCATTGGACGTTCCAATCGGCTTCAGGCCCCCACTGGGGCAGGCCCTCATCGGGCGGCCGAACCCAACCTCCCATCACAACAACCGGGACTTGGTCGAGTCTGCCCGGGCGAGCCTGCTCGAGAAGAGCCAGGTTGGTATACGGACCGATGGCCACCACGGTCGCGTTGCGCTCGATGCTCTGCGCGAGCAGGTCCAATGCTGAACCCGGTGGCGATGGTTGTGCGGCGACGGGCTCGCGCCAGTACCGCTCATGGTCGGGAAGACCACCCATCGTCCGACCGGTGGTCAGAGAGACCGCAGCGCCGGCTGCAACAGGGATATCCGCGCGACCGGCCAACCCGAGGAAGTGCGCCAAATAGCCGGCGCGGAGTCCCTCGGGGTCGGCCGTGGTGGTGATGCCGACTAGCTCCGTGTCGGGCCAACCGAGGACCATGGCGAGCGCGCAGGCATCGTCGGTATCCCCGGCAAAGTCGGTGTCCAGGTGGAGCAGCATCGGAGCCCCGCAGTATCGTCCTGTAGCGGTCGCGCCAAATGCGCATCGGCCGGTTTTCGGCCAAGGCGCCCCGGGGTGCCTTGAGGAGGCTCAATGGATAGGGTCGTCGTCACCGGAGGGTCGGGGAAAGCGGGAAGGGCAGTAACGCGGGAGTTGGTCGACACCGGCTACGACGTGGTCAACGTCGACCTTGTGCCCAGCTCCGATCCCGCGTCTCCTTTCCTCGCCGTAGAGCTCACCAAGCTCGGCGAGGTTTTCGAGTGCCTCCAAGGCGCCGACGCCGTCGTGCACCTGGCGGCGATCCCGGCGCCGGGTCTCCGTACCGAGACAGAGACCTTTCAGATCAACACCATGAGCACATTCAACGTGTTCTCGGCTGCGTGTTCGCTTGGCTTGCGTCGGATCGTCTGGGCATCGAGCGAGACCGTCCTCGGATTGCCCTTCGAACGACGAGCAGCCTGACTATGTACCGGTGGACGAGGGACAGACGCCCTTTCCCCAGTCTTCCTACGCACTCTCCAAGTTGCTCAGCGAGCACATGGCAGCACAGTTCAGTCGCCGCTTCGGCGTGCCCTTCGTCGGGCTGCGATTCTCAAACATCATGGAAACGGCCGACTACGACGGGTTCCCCGATTTCTGGGATGACCCCACGCTGCGAAAGTGGAACCTGTGGGGTTATGTCGATTCCAGAGATGTCGCTGCCTCGGTGCGGCTCGCTTTGGAAGCCGAGATCTCGGGAGCGGAGGTCTTCATCGTTGCCGCGGAGGACACGGTCATGAACCGTCCCAGCGCCGACCTCGTCGATGAGGTCTACCCCGAGATCCCGGTACGTAGGGCAATCAGTGGATACGAGACGCTGCTCGCTATCGAGAAGGCGCGCGAGCTGTTGGGCTATCGACCGGGTCATTCCTGGCGGGATCACATAACCAATCGCTGAGCGGTTACCTCAACCGGGCCGGATGCGGATGGTGTTCGACCAGGCCGATGCACCGGCGCTGTTGAATGCCTGGACCCGGTAGCGGTACAACCGGCGAGCCAAGACGGTGGTGTCGGTGTATGTGGTCGCGTTTTGGCCGACCTGAGCCACCTGAACGAACTGCCCACGTGGACCCAAGGCGCGATGCACGTTGAACCCGATCTCGTTGTTGGAGTTGTCGGTCCAGTTGAGCCGGACGCTTGTGGGCGAGAGGACGGTTCCGATGAGCCCCGATGGAGCCGCCGGCGGGTCGATTTCGTCACCGACAGGTGTAAGGCGCAAGGCACGGTGGCCCGGCGGGCCCGATGCCCAGGCCGCGATCTGACCGGCGTTGTTGATGTCGCCGCCACCGAAGATGAACCATCCGAGTGCCGGATCGATGAGCGAGTTAAGCGATCGCATCCCGTCGGCGTCGGTAAAGACGAAGCCCGCCGAGAGTCTCTGACCGACAACGTCACCCGCATTGTTGATCCCAGACGCCCGGTTGAAGCTGCCAGTCCCACCGAGGATCACCATTCCGACGCCGTCGGTGTAGCGGAAGATCCGCTCGACGTTCCCGCTGGCGCTCGTCACATGGCCTGCCACCTGGCCGGATTCGTTGACGGCATAGCCCCAGCTGTTCAGGAAACCTGCCGGCACTCCCAGATCGGTGAATGTGTTCCCGGTGATCCGAAAGGCCCGGCCGCTGCGCCACCCGGTGATCTGACCGGCGTCGTTTATTGCTTGGGCCTGGCCGTCGCTCCCTGGCGTGAGGTCGACGAGGCCCGACACGTCGTCGAACTTGAAGGCGTGGATGGGGAAGTTGCCCCCGTCGGTGTAGGAGTACCCGACGGTCACGCCCGCATGGTTGATCCCGCGCGCTTCGCTGAAGCTGCCGGTCCCGAGCGTGCCGAGGTCGAGGGGGACCCCGTTCTTCCATCTGACGGCGTGGCCGATGTCGGTCGGTGTGCTCGTCATTGCCGTGCCGGCCACGAATCCGTTGTCGCTGATTGTGCGGGCGTATGTCCTGGGCCTGCCAGCTGGTCCGGGCAGCTCGATCATCCCGGTCTCATCCGTGTACAGGAAGGCCCGGGTCCCGGATTGGCCGAGCGACCAGCCGACCACGTCGCCGGAATCGTTGATGCCCATGGCGACGCTGGAAGAGTCACCCGGAAGGGTGCCCAGGTCTTCGACCTCGTAGGTGGGGGGGTCGACTGGAAGGCGGGATGTATTCCGTCCGCAAGGGCGGCTACCGGAAGCCCGCTGATTGCTGCCAGAACAAGACCAACGAGCGTGGTACGTAGCAAGCCCCTGCGCATTGGTGTCCTCCTCATCGGGTGGCTCGAGCGGGACGTCGCAAGGAAGCCTGGACCGCGAGATGTTGAGCCACCACCACCGAGGGTCCTGTGCTCACCGTGACGTATGGCACTTCCGACAATACGTCGATCGGACAAGAACTGGTTCAGGGCAACTCGCCCCCGTCGGGGATTCCGCCTGGGTCCGGTTCGAGTGATCCCTACTCTTTCATCAGATGGGGGAGACACCGAGGACCCAATACGCTCGAAACGGCGACCTGCATCTGGCCTATCAGGTCGTGGGCGAAGGTGACTTGGACCTTCTCCTCATCGACACCTGGGTACATCACGTCGAGGCCGTCTGGGACTTCCCCGACTTCGCCCGCTTTCTGAGAAGGCTGAGCTCCTTCGGCCGCCTCATTCACTTCGACCGGCGGGGGACCGGGCTATCCGACCCGGTGCCGCCGACTCAACTCCCAAGTCTCGACGAACAGGTCGGGGATGCCATGGCCGTGATGCGGGCTGCGGGGTCACGGGAAGCGGTCCTGATCGGAATCAACGACGGCACGATCATCGCATCGCTTCTCGCAGCGCAGCATCCTGACTTGTGTAGGTCGCTGATTCTGTTCACGCTGACCACAAGCTCACTCCATGGCGGCGGGGATGCCCATGGAGTCGATCGACGAGGTGATCGAAATGATCGAGAAAGACGCGGTGACCGGCACCAGCGGCGTGGAGATGTTGGCGCCGAGCCGGGTGGGTGACGCGGCGTTCGACCGGCAATTGGCAAGGCTTCAGCGGTACGCCGTTCGTCCTGGCGTGATGGGGCACTACTACAGACAAACCATGGAGGCCGACCTCGGCGACATGCTCTCGACGATCCGCAAGCCCACCCTTGTCCTCAACCGGACAGGCAACCAGATCGTGCCCTCGGAGGACTCCCGTCGCGCCGCTGCGGCAATCGAGGGAGCGAGGTTCGTCGAGCTGCCCGGAACCGATCACCTGGTGTTCGCGGAGGGAATCGACCGACTCCAAGACGAGATCGAGGAGTTCCTCGTGGGGACACGGACCGGATCAGATCCGGACCGGATCCTCACCACTTTGCTGTTCACCGACATGGTCAACTCGACCGTGCTCGCCGCCCAGCTAGGCGACCGCCGATGGCGGGATCTGCTCGACCAGCACTTCGATGTGGGTCGAGCGCTGCTGGAGCGTTTCGGAGGTCGGGAGGTCGAAACCACCGGCGACGGGTTCTTTGCCTCATTCGATCGTCCCGTCGCCGCGGTCCGTTGTGCAATAGCGATGGTCGACGCCATGCCCGAAATTGGTTTGCAGATCCGCGCCGGTGTCCACACCGGTGAAGTCGAGGTGCGCGGCCCGAAGCTCGGAGGTCTCGCCGTCCATATCGCGGCCAGGGTTACGGCGCTCGCCGGTGACGGCGAAGTACTCGTTTCAAGCACGGTGAAGGACTTGCTCGCCGGGTCCGAGATCGCGTTCGAAGATCATTCAGAACACGAGCTCAAGGGGGTTCCCGGATCGTGGCGGCTCTTCCTAGCCACCGAACCAAGTGCCTGAAACCCTCACCGGCCTCGGGGCGGCGGCTGTCGCTGAACCGAGCGACTGACTACCTTCGAGCCCAACCATGGCGAGGCCGGCGGGCATCGAGAACTACGAGGGCCCGGCCGATGACAAGGCCTTCTCTGAAGTCGTCTCCGAGTTCTCCCCGCGAGTCCAAACACTGGCCCGTGCGGTCCGAAGGCTCGTCTACGACGCTCTACCCGAGACCGTCGAGGTGGTGTGGATTCGACAAGGGACGGTGGGTTGGGGAACTGGGCCGAAGAAGATGTCCGAGCAGTTTGCCTACATGTTGCCGTTCGAGGAGCACGTAACATTCGGGTTCTATTACGGCGCGGAGCTGCCCGACCCCGGTGAGCTGTTCGGCGGCACGAGCAGAAACAAGGGCACGATGCGAAGCATCAAGATCACCGAGGAGGGTCAAGTAGAACAGCCCGAACTGCGTGATTTGGTCGCCGCGGCAACCCGCCACAGAGTGCCGCCCCCCAAGAAGTCCTGAATCTTCTTCCGGGGTCCCCGGGAATCTGAAGATCGGCAAAATCCAGCGAAGGATTAACCCTCCAGCCGCATGGTCGCCCATGTGAACGTGTTGGGGGTCATGCTCCCCGGAGCGTTAGAGATGAATGTGTCGCGTTGTGCGTCGAGTCTCTTGGTCTTCGTCACGACCTTCGAGTCTCACTCCAAGCTCACTTGGCGGTCCATCGAGCCCGATGGCCGCCCACGGCACCGCCGCCTCGAGGAGGAAGCTCCCCCCTTCCAACTCGGTTGCTGCTGCCGTGATGGAGCTCGACTCGATGGAATCCTCTTCCGTGAACCCCCCTTGCCCTCTCCCTTGGGCGAACCACAGGACGACGTCGTTGCCGCCGGGGATCATTGCCAGATGGAAATCAGACTCCACCGGCACACCTGGCTCGCCCGGTTCGGGGTCAGGCCGGCTGGTATTGCGATTTCGGCAGGTATCGAAGTTGTCGGCGACCAGAGCACGATCCCGTTCTCCGGATTCTGTTCCCAACGAGACGGTGATGGTGTCGCCTTTCCTGATATTGCCGGTTGGCACCGGGTTCCGGACGGCCACATCGTCGGTCACAGTCGCCAGCACGTACAGGTTCTCTTCATCCCACACAAGCCGCCAATTCGCCGCATAGTCGTCCGGCCCGGACCAGAAGGCGGTTCCACAGTGGAACGCGTCGCTTTCGATGACCGATCCAGGCAAGGATGCCCACTCGGCGACGTCGCCATCGACGGTGGGCGGAGCCGTCGCTTTCAGGATGCCGAATACCGCGGCGACCGATGTCGGCGTCGACGTCGGCGTCGACGTCGGCACGGTCGTCTCGATAGCGAATGTGCTGTCGGTTGGCGGTGCGGGATCGGGGCGTAGAACGAGGAAGCCCACCAAAACCAAGAGGGCGGCGGCCACGCCTCCAGCCACGAGGGGCCATCTCCTCTGAAGACGTTTTTCGATGCGACGTGCCTCTACGTTGTCCGGTTCGATCTGCAGAACCTGGGCGACGGCGGCGTGGGCCTCGTCCTTCTTCCCGGAATCGAGAGCTGCCTTGGCCATAGCAAGCAGCCGGGCCACCTTCCAGGGTGGAACCGGCTGCTCCAAGTCCTCATCTGAATCAGCAGGCGGTGGCCTCTCGACGACGGTGGCGTCCTCGGTCGTTGGTGGGGGCGTTCCTTGGACTACCGCGGAATCGTCCGCCGCTTCCGGTTGCGGCGTCGCTTCGCCGGAGAGGGCTTCTTCTGTCGCCACCGCTGGTGTCGCGTCGGCGATGGTCGGTGCCCGACGCTGCCCGACTTTCCTGCACCTCGACGTCCCCATCGGGCTGTGCGGCTTGCTCCGCAGTTGAGACCGCCTCAGATGGAAGTTCGGCGACCGCCCCGGCGGCGACATCGAACACTCGACCGTTTGGTGCCCGCAGGTAGAGCACTGGGGTTCCCCACTCCACGTCGTTGCCTTCGCCGAGGAGGGCAAGGCGAGCCCGGCTGCATGCCGCATCGATCGGATGGCCCTTGGCGACGGCCTTGTAGAACTCGTTGCAGAAGGCGATCGCCGCACCGTCGGTTATCTCGAACTGCATGGCGATGACTGCGGGAATGCGACCCCGCACCAGGGCCTGGGCCACACCGGCAAAAGGATCCTGTGCGGAGTTACGCGCCCCCTCGCAGGCATTGAGGACCACCAGGCGGAGCGCGTTGAAATTCTGAAGGAGCATCGCCAGCGTCGCGGCGGTGACCATACGGCTCGTCCCCGCGTCGTTCTCCAAGGCCAACACACCTTCTTTGCCGTCGAATCCGCCGTGCCCGATGAAGTGGAGAATGTGGACATCGTTGTCACTCAGTGCATCGCGCAGGCTGGTCAGCCGTGCATCGTCGAGAAAGCGGACACGTATCCGACCCTCTTCGATCGGCCTGGCCAGCGCTTGTCGCAACCTTTCCTGCTCCTGTGCCACATCGAGCACCGCGATGTCGGTCGGGTTCGACACCACCACCAATACGGTCAGAGGGGTTGTGACCGAGAGGGTCTCAATCGGGTGAGGAAGATCGATGAAACGCACCAGTGGCGTGTCGGTCAGCAAACTGATGAAGCTGCCCAGCGAATCCGAGTAGAGGTATTCCCAGGGGACCGATGCGAGTTCGGGCACCGCCGAGAGACGTAGGCGTATCCGTAGGCCCTTGCCTGCGTCCTGCGCTTCGTTGAGGCTCACCTGGAAGGCGGTCCCGATGTCACCGGCGAAAACGGTGTCGTAGAGCTTCGTCCCGAATCGCAGAGCGGCATCCCACTGGGGGGAACCAACCCGTCTGACCCCCCGCCGTCTGGCCCACGTTCAGGACGAAGTTCTCCAGCTCGAGATCGGTGAATGGCCTGGTGAACTCGCTCCGGGCCTCGCCGGCCGGCGACTCGACGACGCGCGCCGTGTAGCCCCCGTCGCCTGCCTCGATCATCAGATCGAAATCGAGATAGTCGCTCGGCTCCAACTCCACCTCGGCTCCGGAGGCACTGGCCGGCCTGACCGTCGTGACGCTCATCCCCCGACAGACCGAGACTACGCATTGCGGATACCAGGATTCGGGTTTCCGCTCAGTTTGGGGGCTTGGCGTGGCGCCTAGTGACGAATGGCAGACTCTTCACGTGGATCAGGTCGTCCTCGTCGACGCGGACGGGACCCCAACCGGCACCGCCGACAAGCTCGAAGTGCACCTGGCGCCTGGGATGCTCCACCTCGCTATCTCGGTCTTCGTTTTCGACGATGTGTCAAGGTTGTTGCTCCAGCGACGGTCGCCGCACAAGTACCACTTCGGTGGGCTCTGGTCGAATACCTGCTGCACTCATCCCGTGCCAAGCGAGACGCCGGCCGAGGCCGCGAGGCGGCGGCTCGCGGAGGAGATGGGAATCGAGGCGGCAATGCGGCAGGCCGGTACCTTCAGCTATCGAGCCGAGGATGTCGCCAGCGGATTGGTGGAGCACGAGGTCGACCATGTCCTCATCGGGCGGCACGATGGCGATCCCGATCCCGATCCCGACGAGGTATCGGATTGGCGCTGGGTGACGCTGGCCGATCTCGCTGCCGACCTCGCCACCCGACCCACCGCATACACGCCCTGGCTGGTTCCGGCGCTCTCACTTGTCACGGGGGGTTGACCCTGCCTCGCCTGGTGGGGGGGAGGCGCGAGCTCAGCGAGCGGAGGGGTGACGGTCGCCGCGGTAATCACCCTCCCCAACCCCATGACCTGTCACGGATGCCCCGCACACCTGTAACGCGTTCCCCGCTCCTTGTCACTGACCAGGTACCGGCCGGTCCTGCACACAGAAGCAGCGGGTACGTCGCGATCTGGGTGAGCCAGCCCCACCTCAGGCCTTACGAAGTGCTTCGACATTGGCCATGGGGACGAGTCCCTCCACTTGGCGGGCCAGCGCCTCGTCGAGGGTCACGAATGCGTCTGCCTGCAGCTGGGTGAGTGCCACGTACTCGGCGTCGTAGGTCTCGGCCCAACCCAGCCGCTCAGCGATATCCCACGCCCGGCGCCGGAGCACGGCGTCACCGAGGAGGCGTATCGACAGTCCCCAGATGCGAGAGAGCCGATCAAGAGCAGCATCCCGCGGGATGTCGCCCCGGTAAACGGCCTCGTGCATGGCCGACAGCACCTGGGAGCGCAACAGCGTCGGCGCAAGAAGCCGGTGCTCGGCCGAAACCTCTATCTCCTCGCTGGCCAAGTGGAGGACGACACCACAATCGACTACGAATCTTGCCATCGACGAACGCTACCGCCCGGGTGCCGGGGCCCGTCAGACCAGTCAGGTCAGTGGTGCTTCCCAGTACGGCTCGCGCCCGTAGTACTCGTAGACGTCACCGACCCATCCGGTGTCATTGGGCAGCGGCCAGTTCTCGGGATCGAATCCGGGGGCGTTTTCCAATTGCTCCTTGGTCACGTCCACTACAACAGCGTGATCGTCGGTGTCGACGGTCACCGCCGCCCACGGGAGAGCAAAGAGCTTCTGACCGATCCCGAGGAAGCCGCCGAAAGACATGACGCCATAGGCGATACGCCCCGAGGACACGTCGAGCATGATCTCCTTGAGATCTCCGACCTTCTCGCCGCTGGAATTCATGACAGGGTCGCCGATCAGCGTCGAGGCTGAGAGAAACAGTGGGACAGCCAATTTGCCACCTCGTTCTCGTGGTAACGACATGTCTCCGCAATACCCGTCGTTTCCGGTGGTGAAACTCGTGCAAAGGGCCGGACGGCGATTCAGGCCGATCAGACGACGGGCGCTGGCCGCTCCTCATCGGCATGGGTCGGCCGGCGCGCACCGGGTGAGAGGGCACCGAACCAGACCCCGGCCATCACCAGTGCGGTGCCCACGAGGCTGTCCATGGTCACCGGTTCGTCGGCAAGCCAGGCTCCCAAAGCCAGGGTCACCACCGGAAAGAGCACAAATGCGTACGAGGTCGCCGAGGCGGTCCATCGGCGGACCACCAGCAGTATGAGGACGAAGAGCCCAACGGATCCGAGCGTCACCAGGTAGACGAGCGACCAGACCACCTCGGGCTGGCGCGGAAGCGCCCATTGCTCGCCTACGGCGGCCGAGAGGCCGAGCAGACCGAGCGCCCCGACCGTCATGGCAACAGCGTTGATCACCGCTGGATGACTTCCCGACACCTTCTTCCCGAGTATCACGCTCTCGCTGATCGACAGCGCAGCTCCAAACACGGCTAGGACCGGGATGACCGGCAGCTCGAGGTTCTGTCGACCGACGAACATCCATGCAACGCCGGCGACAGCCAGCAGCGATCCGACGACGGCCCGCCAACGCAATGTCTCGAGGCTGTGTGCCACCGCCAACAGCAGAGTGACCAGCGGGACGGTGGCGAGGACCACAGTGGTGCCCCGCGGTCAGACTGATCAGCGCCCAGTAGACGAGCGCGTAGGAGATTGTGAAGCTGAGGAAGCCGTAGAGGGTGGTGAGCAGGAGCTGGCGGCCCCGCGGCCAGTGGAGGCGCAGGCCGAAAGCGATCAGGACAAAGAGCGCGGCCGCAAGGCTGAATCTGAGCCCAGCTCCCCACAGCGGCGGAAGCTCCTGGTTGCTGATCCTGACCACCAAGAAGTTGGCCCCACCCAGGATCACGGTCGCCACAAATGCGGCGATCGTGGAGCCACCCGGTGAACGTACCGTCATGACGGGACCTCTCCGAGGTTGGAGCGCGCCAACTCGAGCTCGTCGGGAGTGAGTCGCCTGCCGGAGTCCACCTCCGAAAGCTAACTACACAACGGTCCCACTCTGGCTCCGGGCTCCGCCGGAGACTGTTCTACGGGGCAGGGGTGAGGAGGAACGACCGGAGCCCGCTCATGTTGCTGCGGAAGCCGTACCCGACAACCCGTTCTGCGTTGTTGATCGCTTGAGCAGTGTGCAGGCCCCAACCGTGGCCAGCGGGAAGCAACGACTCCAGTGCGACTGCAGGTCCGCCGTTTTGCCAGATCGCCGCATCGATGATCCTGCCCACCATCCACCACCGAATCGCCGACAACGGTTCCACAAGGGAAGATCGCACGAGGGTCGGCAGACGGCAGCCAGAAGAGGCATGGCATCAACTCGGATACGCTCACTGCCAATGACTCAGGCTGAATACCAACCAGGTGTTTGCAATATCGGGGCTGACGAGATCCGGCGTCGGCGTAATGCCGGCTGGATTGGCTTGGTGGTCACCGCCGTCGCATTCGCGGTGTTGGTTGCATCCGGGGTGAATCCCTGGTGGCGCCTGCTGTTGTTCTTCCCGGCAGCGGCGTCCGCCTCTGGGTTCCTCCAAGCAAGGCTTCGGTTCTGCGCAGGCTTCGCGCGCAGGGGCATCTTCAACTTCGGCAGCTTGGGGCAGGCGGACCAGGTCGTCGACGAAGAGGCTATGGCGATGGACCGGCGCCGGGGGAACCAGATCGCCATCTACTCATCATTGATCGGAGCAGCCGTCGCGATAGGCAGCGTCTTCGTCCGTTTGGGCGACTCCTCCGCGGTAGCGGAGTGCCCGGCCGCCGGGCCGGCGTCAGCTCACGAGTGCTTGCCGATGCGCCGAGGCGGCGGGCACGGTCCAGGTCGGGAGCAGCGCCGAGCCGTTCGAACACTTCGGCGGCGGTGTCGCTCAACAAGACCGCCTCATCGTTGCGACCCTGGTCGATCAGGCAATTGGCCAGGTCGAGCCGGGCCTTACGCCTCCCAATATGGGTAGCCCATGTCGACGAACCGCTCAATGGCATCACGAAGCCCCTCTTCGACGCCGTCGGTCTCGCCTCTGGCTGCGGCCAGCCGGGCATGTCGTCCTAGTGAGCTGTGCTTGGAGGTACGGCGACAATCGACCCGGCGGCCTCCGCTTCCAGAAATGAGATGAGCCGGTCGGCGGTCGTCAGGTCGTCGCTTCGCAGCGCAGCCTCGGCCACGTCGGGCCACATCTGACGGACCATCTCGGACGACCAGCCGAATGTCGCTGCCAGGTCGGTCATTTCGTCGATTCCGCTCAGGACGGCCGCGTGATCACCTTCGTTGAGTTTGATTGCTGCGCCGGCGGCGGCGTGGATACCGACGTCCTGGCGGTCGGCAGGGGCAAGAAGCGCCTCGGCTCGATCGAAGTTCTCGCGAGCAGCGTCGAGGTCGCCTCGAAGAGCATGAATCAGGGCGAGCCGGTCGTAGAGCGAACCGGCCGCCGCTCCCTCGTACTCGGCCCCCTCCTTGATGGTCTGCTCTGCGAGGTTCGCCGCTTCGTCCCATGCCCCGGCGTAGATCAAGGCGTTGACCAGATTGGTCGCGGCAAAATTCAGCTTCACTGGGTCGCCCAATCGGCGCCCACCTTCGAGGGCCTCTCGGAGCACATCGACTGCCGGGAGATCAGAGCTGAGCAAAGTGTCGCCCAGGTTGCTCAGGTGCTTGACGAGGTCGTCGAGCAATCCACTCGTGCGTGAAGCTTCGACCGCCCCACGAGCGACCAACCGCGCCAAGACGGTTCTGCCCGAGAACCAGAGCCGCGTTGCTTCGGCGTCGAGTGCATTGGCGAGCAACTTGTTGTCGCCGAGGGCCGATGCCATCCCGATTGCCCGATCGATCACTGTTGCCGCCTCGTCGTTCCTACCTCCGAAGACGAGGTTCTTCCCATGGCGCTCCAACAGAGCGGCTGTGCCTCGTCCAACGGCGTCCGGCGGTGTCTTCTCCAGCGCTTCGCTTGCCAGCCGGAACGCCTCCTCGGGATGGCCCCACTGCGCTTGGGCGAACGTAAGCTCGGCGACCAAGCCACGGGCATCATCGGCGTGACCTTCCAGCTCCAAGCGCGAAGCGGCATCCCCAAGCAGTGCTACCGCGTCGGCCCACATTCCGGCCCGCGAAGCCATCCTGCCCGCGGCGGCGACCACTTCCAGGTCGTTGCCGGTGCCCTCGAGTAACCGGACCGCCTTGCGGTAGGCAGCAAACGCGGCTGCAGGCGATCCCAGATCGGCCGACCGGTCACCTGCTCGCCTATAGGCGTTAGCGGCGTCCGCTCGGACGGCCGGGGCGTCTGGGGCATCGGGTACCAGGTCGAGAGCCGCCTGGTAGTGCGCCGCGATCAGGTCGGCCACCTCGGCGCCATCATCTGGGAACTCGCTGCGCAACTGGGCGGCGGCGTCGAGGTGACGGCTGCGCTTTTCCCTACGGGTCAGCGTGTCATAAGCAACTGAGCGGAGGAGGTTCTGGGTGAACTGGAGTTGACCCCTCTCCGGCGAGAGACGGTCACTGCGCACCGCCAAGATTTCCTTCTCCATCAGCGATCCGATGAGTCGCTCGAGGCGGTCCGGCTCGATGTCGGTCACGCCGGCCACCGACGCCCGGGGGAAGCTGGTTCCAAGTACCGACAGGTCCTTGACCAAAGACCTCTCATCTGTGTCTAGTGCGTCGAGCCGGGCGGCGAGAAGCGCGGTCAACGTGGCCGGGACCTGGAGGCGATCCACCTCCCCGACCAGGTGGTAGCTGCCTTCACGGGGCTGCACCAGGTCCCGGTCGACCAGGCTGCGGATCGTCTCCACCGCATAGAGGGGTACCCCGTCCGATCCGTCCACGATTCGGTTGACCAGGTCCGGCGGAAGGTCGTTCACCAACCCGGACAGCAGCGTGGCCATCGAGTCGGCGTCGAGAGGCTCCAGGTTGATGGTGGAGGCGCCGCGGCGCTGGCCCCAACCTGGCCGGACCTCCCCAAGCTCCGGTCGCGACAGGGTCAGCATGAGGATCGGGTACTCGGCGGACCAGTCCAAGATCGAATCGAGGAAATCGAGGAAGCCTTCATCGGCCCATTGCAGATCCTCGACCGCCAGGACCACGGGGTGTTGTTCTGCCATCCGCTCGATCAGCATCCGCCACCCGGCGAAGAGGTCATCACGTGACCGCTCTCCACCGCCGACACCGAGCAAGTGGGCAAGGCGGGGCTTGAGAAAAGTGCGATCGGCCAAATCGGGTATCAGTGAGTCGAGACCCTCGGCGAGCTTGGCAGTCGTCGTCTCGGCGTTGTCGTCCTCGGCGACGCCGAACCGCTGCCGCACCATCTCGGCCAGCGCCCAGAAAGCCACACCTTCGCCATAGTGGACGCATCTCCCTCCATGCCAGTAGGTGATGTCGACCAGACCGTCGATATACCGGTAGAACTCGGAGCGGAGGCGAGACTTGCCGCTGCCCGCCGATCCGACTACGGACACCAACCGGGCCGAGCCCCGTTCGACAACGGTATGGAAGAGCTCCTTGATCTGGCGGAGCTCGGAGTCACGACCAACGAAGCGGGCCTCCAACCCGTCGAGCCGGTCGAGGCCGGCGGTTCCCGCAACGACGCTCTCCACCTTCCAGAGGTGTTCCTGCGCGGTCTTGCCTTTGAGATCGAAGATGCCGGCGTCGGAGTAGGCGACCGATGAGCGGGTGGCCTCGAAGGTGACATCGTCTACGAGCACATGACCCGGCTCGGCCGCCGACTGCACTCGCGCCGCGGTGTTGACCCGGTCACCGACGACGATCACGTCCGGGTCGTCGACAGCCGCCGCCCTTCCGGTGACCACTCCGGCGCGCGCCGCCAATGCCGGGTGACCGGCCCGCTGCCCGTAGGCCGCCACCGAGTCGACAAGTTCGAGTGCAGCACGAACCGCTCTCCCGGCGTCGTCCTCGAGCGCTCGGGGGGTTCCCCACACCGCCACGACGGCATCGCCGATGAACTTCTGGATGACACCGCCGTAGAGGGCGACGACAGTCTTGGCTACGTCGTAATAGCCGGCGAGTAGCTCACGGAACTCGTCGTCGTCCCGATGCTCCGCCATGGCGGTTGACCCAACCAGGTCGCAGAACAGAACCGACACCAGCCGAAGCTCGCCCGGCCGGCTCGCTGGCTCCTCGGGCACTCCGGCGGCCTGTGGCGTGGATTCGGAAAGTACCTCACCGCAGTTGCCGCAAAAACGATGCCCTGGGGATACAGCCGAGCCGCAATGCGGGCAATTTGAGCTCAGCGCGCTCCCGCAACCACTGCAGAATCGGTGATCGCTCGGATTCTCTCCGCCGCATTCGCCGCATATCACCAAGGTGAACCCACCACTCGCTCGCATTCAAGCATGTGGTGGGGATCACACCACTCGACTCGGACGTCAGAACCGAACCATCCACGATTCGCGACCGAAGCGATAGCGGGTGTCCGGAACCAAAAAACCGATCTATCGGTGTGGTCGTGCTGCAAGGGTGTACCTAATGTCGAACTCGGGCTATTCATCGGCTACCCGTATCAGCCGAGTCGCTCACCGTGCATCTCTGATGGTATCGACAGGACGGGCTGACGGCCTAAAGCCGATTGTTGTCTTGGTTGAGGGCCTCAGCGATAAGGTCGCGCTCGAGACCCTGGCCCGACGCCGTGGTCGGGACCTGGCCGGCGAGAGGATCTACATCGTTCCGATGGGGGGTGCCACCAACATCGGACAGTTCCTGGATGTGTTCGGACCGGCGGGCTACGACGTCCGGCTCGCGGGTCTTTACGACGCCGCCGAAGAGGGAACTATCCAGCGAGGGCTGGTGCGGGCCGGCCTCGGCGACAACTTGACCCGCCCGGAGATGGAACAGCTGGGTTTCTTCATGTGCGATGTCGACTTGGAGGATGAGCTGATCCGAGCACTGGGCACGGCGGCCGTCGAAGAGGTAATCGAGGGGCAAGGCGAACTCGGGTCGTGGCGGACCTTTCAGAACCAGCCGGCGCATCGAGGGCGAGCCACGGCGAGCCAACTCCGGCGCTTCATGGGCACCCGCTCCGGACGCAAAGCGCGGTATGCATCGCTCTTGGTCGAGGCCCTCGATCTGGAGCGCGTGCCCCGCCCGCTCGATCGGGTACTCGCCCTCCTCTGAAACAACGGTGGCGATCAGGCACAGCTGGATAGGCTCGCGTCGAACGTTCACGACCGCCTGGGGGAGAGCACCACGGCGAACTACCTCGTCAACGAGAGCGGTGTCGAACACTGCCGGAAGCTCATCGATGCCCGTCAGTACGTCGTGCGCAGCGAGTGGGGTGATGTCCAGCCCAGCGCCGACGACGAGAACGCCTACCTCGAATCCCACGACTGGGAGGAGTACGCGGCATGGCACCTCGGTCTGACCGAGGGTGCCTCCGACGAGACCAAGGCCCGATACGGCTTCGTCTACGGGGATTTCCGCCGAGTCCACCGGATGGGGCTGATCGCCTGTCTCTACCGGGCCGCCCAGTGGGAGCACAAGGAGATCGAGTTGGCTTCCTATGAGTTGCTCCAGCATCTCGACAAGGTCCGCGGAATCGCGTGACGCCCTCAGGGTTGAGAGGGATCGGAGTCGTCAGTGGAAACTATGTCGAGTGTCTCGGCGTAGGCATTGGATAGGTCGTCCCAGCCGTAGTTTCTTGGCGTCCTCGCCGACGATGCGGGGAATGGGCCTCCCTTCGAGCAGGCGGTCGGCGACGACGAGACACAGGTGCCAGCCGGCGGCGAGCTTTGGCAACCAGTCGCGATCCTGGTGGGTGTGACGGAGCGTGAGTCGAGTGCCGGCTGAGGTCGGCTCCAACTCCCAAAGGAGCAGGTCGTCTTCCCACTTGTACTCGAGCAGCGACGGCGCCTCGGCACGCAATACGTCGGCGGATTGCTCTTCTGAATCGCTGCCATCTTCCATCGTGAAGGTGGCATCACCCTGGACATCGAGATCGCGGTTGGGAACAAATGGCGCCCATTGCCCAAGCTGGTCGCGTTGGGTGAGGGCGGCCCACACCTTCTCGGGGGAGTGAGGCAGATCCCGGGTGAAAACGAGCGTCCACCCGGTGTCGGCGGGCTCGTAAGCGACGGTTGCAAGCGGTCCCGGTTCGAAGTCGGTCGAGATCATTTCGTCTCCTGTTCTTCCAGATGGCGCTCGAGTGCATCGAGGTGCCTGGTCC
Organism: uncultured Actinomycetes bacterium; assembly: GCA_963733905.1. Classification (GTDB taxonomy): domain Bacteria; phylum Actinomycetota; class Acidimicrobiia; order Spongiisociales; family DATADW01; genus DATADW01. Next base: position 160,484 of record CAVTEU010000006.1, read on the forward strand.
AAAGGATGCGGTAGGGCGCCAGCCAGTGGTCAATCGCCTCGAGGCGTGAGGGCTCGAGCCGATAGCGACGGTGCTGAGCATCGGTCCTCGACGAGACGAAACCCCCATCCCTGAGCACTCGAAGATGCTTGGAGACGCGCGGCTGGCTGACGGCGATGGCTTCAACCAATTCGCCAACGCTGCGTTCGCCTCCTCGAAGCTCGTCGAGGATGCGCCTCCGGGTGGGCTCTGCCACCACTGCCAAGGCATCGCTCAACACGACGTCGAATATACCTCTAGACGTATATATCTGTCAAGGCATATACAGCAGGTCAAGACAGCGAGAATTGGACTTGTGAGTGAGTGCTCACTCAGCTAGAGTTGCGAGGCTCATGAAACAAGGCCGGGCAGCACCCATGTCATCGGACAATCGCCGGCGGGCGATAGTCGAGGCGATCACCCCGCTCCTCATCGAGCATGGCGGCGGCGTCACGACGCGTCAGATGGCCGAGGCAGCCGGGATCGCCGAGGGCACCATCTTCCGCGTCTTTTCCGACAAGTGCGCCTTGATCCACGAGGCGATCAAGGCCGGCATGGATCCGGCGCCCGTCCAGCGTGAGATCGAGAACATCGACCATGAGGCCCCCTTCGAGGAGCAGCTGCGGCACGCCGTTCAGATCTTGATGGACCGGCTCGACGAGGTCATCGCCCTGATGACCATTCTCCGCACGATCCCCATGACGGGTGAAGAGCACCGCTCCGGGCCGCCTCGCTTCGTGTTGGAGTCGCAGGCGGCGATCGCCGAGTCGCTCACCGATCTCTTGGCGCGCAACCAGAAGCGGCTTCGGCTCGATCCGGGACGAGCCGCCATGGTTCTGCGCGGATTGGTCTTCGCCACCGCCCATCCGGGGGCCGGGGAAAAGCTCACCGTCGATGACATCGTGGATGTCATGCTCGGTGGCGTCGCCGAGCGCACACCCGAGGTCGTCGCCTGATGCTGCTGCGGATCGGCTCGTGAGTACCTCAGGCCGTACAAGACCTGGATCTGGGTGATCGTCGCCCTGCAACTGGTGGGCACCATCGCCTCGCTCTATCTGCCCAGCCTCAACGCCGACATCATCGACAACGGTGTGGTCAAGGGCGACACCGATTACATCATCCAGGTCGGGATCTGGATGCTGGCGGTCTCGTTGGTCCAGGTGGTGTGCTCGATTGCCGCCGTCTACTTCGGGGCACGTACCGCCATGGGCTTCGGCCGCGACCTTCGGTCGGCGATCTTCGGCCGGGTCGCCTCGTTCTCCAGCCGCGAGGTCGCCGGCTTCGGCGCCCCCTCGCTCATCACCCGCAACACCAACGACGTGCAGCAGGTGCAGATGCTGACGTTGATGACCTTCACCATGATGGTGATGGCCCCGATCATGGCGGTCGGCGGGGTGATCATGGCCCTCCGCCAGGATGTCGGTCTCGCCTGGTTGGTGGCGGTTGCGGTGCCGGTATTGGGTGTGATCGTCGGTCTGATCATCTCGCGGATGGTTCCCGCCTACCGGGTCATGCAGGGGCGGATCGACATCGTGAACCGGGTCCTGCGCGAACAGATCATGGGCATCAGGGTGCTGCGCGCCTTCGTCCGGGAGCCACTCGAGAGGGAGCGGTTTGGTCGGGCGAACGCCGAGCTCACCGACGTGTCGCTCACGGTGGGCCGCTGGATGGCCGCCATGTTCCCGGTGGTGATGCTCGTTCTCAACGTCTCGAGCGTCGCCGTCCTCTGGTTCGGTGGGATCAGGGTGGACGAAGGGCTGATGGAGATCGGGTCGCTGACCGCCTTCCTCGCCTACCTCGTCCAGATCCTGATGTCGGTGATGATGGCCACGTTCATGCTGGTCATGGTGCCCCGGGCCGCGGTCTCGGCCGATCGGATAGGCGAGGTCCTCGACACCAAGTCATCGGTGGTGCCTCCGACACACGGCGTCACCGAGTTGACGCAGCAGAGGCGAGCTCGAGTTGAGCGGTGTCGAGTTCAGCTATCCCGGTGCGACCCACCCGGTGCTGTGCGATGTGTCGTTCACGGCCCACCCGGGGCAGACCACGGCCATCATCGGCTCGACCGGTGCCGGCAAGACCACGCTCCTCAACCTGATTCCACGGCTCTTCGACGCCACCGGCGGCATCGGTGCTGGTCGACGGTGTCGACATCCGCGACATCGACCCGGAGAGCCTCTGGGCGCGGATCGGGCTGGTGCCCCAGAAGCCCTATCTGTTCTCGGGCACGGTTGCCTCCAATCTGCGTTACGGAAACCCCGAGGCGACGGATGAGGAGATGTGGGATGTGCTCGAAATCGCCCAGGCGGCCGACTTCGTGCGAGCCATGCCCGAGGGCCTCGACGCACCCGTTGCCCAGGGCGGGACCAACCTCTCCGGCGGGCAGCGCCAGCGTCTCGCCATCGCCAGGGCGATCATCCGCCGCCCCGAGATCTTCCTGTTCGACGACTCGTTCTCGGCGCTCGACCTGGCGACTGACGCCCGGCTGCGCCGGGCTCTGAAGCCGATCACCGCCAACGCCACCGTCCTGATCGTGGCGCAGCGGGTTTCCACCATCGCCGACGCCGACCAGATCGTCGTACTCGAGGACGGCCAGGTCGTCGGCATGGGAACCCATGACGAGTTGCTTGCCGGATGCCCGACCTACGTGGAGATCGTCGAGTCGCAGCTGAGCGCGGTGGCGTCATGACATCGCCACGGACCATGAAGACCACGGAGCGCATCCAGGGCCAAGGCGGCCCCGGAAGGGGCGGCCCGTTCGGCGGGCCGATGATCGGGCAGAAGTCGCTCGCCTTCGGCACCTCCGCCAAGCGGTTGGTGCGCAGATTGCGGCCCGAAATGGCAAGGGTGATCGCGGTCATCGTGTTCGCCGTGTTCAGCGTCGCTCTCTCTGCCATCGGTCCCAAAGTGCTGGGTGAGGCGACGGATGTGATCTTTGCCGGGGTGGTCGGGAGCAGGCTGCCCGAGGGAATGACCAAGGCCGAGGCGATCGAGGCTGCCAGGCCCAGGGTCAGGATGGGGTCGCCGACCTGCTGAGCGGCGTGGATGTCGTCCCCGGTCAGGGCATCGACTTCGAGGCTCTCGGCTCGATCCTGCTGGTTGTGCTCGCCCTCTACGCCGGTTCGGCGCTTCTCGGGTTCTTCCAGGGTTACGTGCTCAACGAGGTCGTCCAGAGGACCATCTACCGGATGCGCTCGGACGTCGAGGACAAGCTCAACAGGCTGCCTCTCAGCTACTTCGACCGCCAGCCGCGTGGCGAGTTGCTCAGCCGGGTCACCAATGACATCGACAACGTCTCCCAGACGCTCCAACAGACGATGAGCCAATTGCTGACATCGCTCCTGACGGTGATCTTCGTGGTCGGGATGATGTTCTACATCTCTTGGGCCCTGGCATTCGTGGCACTGGTGACCATTCCGATCTCGATGTTCCTTGCCGGGTGGGTCATGCAGCGGTCCCAGAAGCAGTTCATCACCCAATGGCGGCGAACCGGGACGCTCAACGGGCAGATCGAAGAGGCTTTCACCGGTCATTCCCTGGTCAAGGTGTTCGGGCGGCAGCGTGAGGTCCAGGCGGCGTTCGAGGCGGAGAACGAGGAGCTCTACAAGGCGAGCTTCAGCGCCCAGTTCCTCTCCGGTTTGATCATGCCGATCATGATGTTCGTCGGAAACCTCAACTACGTGGTGATCGCGGTATTGGGCGGGCTCCGCGTCGCCACGGGGACCATGAGCCTCGGGGACGTCCAGGCCTTCATCCAGTACTCACGCCAGTTCACCCAGCCGGTGACCCAGATTGCTTCGATGATCAACCTGCTCCAGTCGGGCGTCGCGTCGGCGGAGCGCGTTTTCGAGTTGCTCGACGCCGACGAGGAGCGACCCGACGAGGACCTGGCGGAGACGATCGGCGACCCGACCGGCAGGGTCGCCTTCGACAACGTCTACTTCCGCTATGACGAGGACCGGCCCCTGATCGAGGACCTCTCGCTGAGCGTCGAGCCCGGGCAGACGGTCGCCATCGTCGGCCCGACAGGCGCCGGCAAGACGACGCTGGTCAACCTGATCATGCGGTTCTACGACCTCGACTCCGGCCAGATCACACTCGACGACCACGACATCTCACAGATGCGCCGCGCCGACCTGCGGTCGGAGATCGGGATGGTCCTCCAGGACACCTGGCTGTTCCGGGGCACCATCCGGGAGAACATCATGTACGGCCGGCCGGATGCGACAGAGGACGAGATGCTCGAGGCGGCGAAGGCGACGTTCGTCGATCGGTTCGTCCACAGCCTCCCCGACGGGTACGACACGATGATCGACGACGAGGGCAGCAACGTCAGCGCCGGGGAGAAACAGCTGATCACGATCGCCCGCGCCTTCCTCGCCGACCCGGCATTGCTCATACTCGATGAGGCCACCAGCTCGGTCGACACCCGGACCGAAGCCCTGCTCCAGCACGCCATGGCGGCTTTGCGCACCGACCGGACCAGCTTCGTGATTGCGCATCGGCTCTCCACGATCCGCGACGCCGATCTGATCCTGGTGATGGAGAACGGACAGATTGTCCAGCAGGGAACCCACACCGAACTTCTCGAGCGGGGTGGTGCCTACGCCGATCTCTACAACTCGCAGTTCACCGGACCGGAGCACGACGACGAGCCTGAGCCAGTGATGGCCTATCCCGGAGCGGTCTCTACGGCCACCTGATCGCCGGCTCGGAGGCTCGAATAGAGAGGCGGAGGGGTTGATCACCCCTCCGCCCCCATCGACGTCTCGGACGACTCGATCCTCAGTTCACCCGCTGGAAGTAGTGCTGACGAACCCAGCGCGCCACGTTGTTACCCAACCTGGCAGCCTTGAACATCGGCCGTCCGGAAGTGGATCCCCTGGAGGATGCGGACCTCGATCGTGTCACGTATCACCTGGCTGAACCGGTCATACTCCCGAATCACGCCGGTCACCAGGTTCTGCACGCTCAGGTCGGTCTGGTTGCTCCCGAAGAAGCCGCGGGCCGTGTTCATGTAGGCCGCGGTCATGGAGTTGTATCCGGAGGAGTGATCCGAATAGGGCGGGGTGGTCACGTACGAAGTCCACGCCGGGTCTCCCTTGGTCCTCGGGTTGGCGTCGGCATCGCCCTCCTGTATTGCTGTGATCGGCCGCCAGAAGTAGAAGTGCTCCTTGTCGTTCCAGCAGTTGATCAACGCATCCGCTCCGGCGACGTTCAGCATGGCGAACAGCCGGGCTTCCTTGGCCAGGGTCAGACCACGCTCCTCTGTCAGTCCGCGGAAAGCTCGATTGAAGAGCTCGAGCGGGCTCACCGTGTAGAAGTCCGCCAGAGCCTGCTGCTCGGGGGTCCGGACGGCGGTGGCAGAGCCGACCCTCTTCACCTCTTTGTACTCCCGCGTATAAGCGCGGCTCTTGAGCGGCTTCGGTCCGTCGGTTCGGAACTGCGAACTGCTCTCCAACGCGAAGGGCCGGACAAAGGCCATGAAGGCGAACGGGTCGCTCACCCCGCTGGTGGGCCGCCACTCCCCGGGCTCTGTGCCTTCGGTGAACGTGAACGGCACGTAGCGGCCGTCGCCATCGCGACTCGGCGAGGATCGCCGCTGCGGCAGCCGCCCCGGCTGCGATCCCGTCCTCCTTGGCGGGACCATCGGGGATTGTTGCCAGGAAGTCGGTATACAAGGTGTCGAGTCGGTCGATCACGTTGTCCGGCAATGGGGGCACAGGATCACGTCCCAACCCGACGAGCACGTCGTGGGCCGCGGTTGCCACCGCCGCGTCCTGCGACGCGCCGGAAGGTGCCGCGGGCAACCCGTCGATATAGGGCTCGTAGCCGCCCGTGATCGAGTTCACCGCGTCGAACACCGCGATCTGCACCATGGCCATGTGGGTTGCGGCAAGCGGCGGTGGCTGCCCGGCGCCCGGAGTCGGTGCGGTGGTCGGATTGCCCAACGCGGCCAGGGCGTGCCCGTTCCAGTCCCGGAGCGTGGCGCTTGTATCGGAAACGGTCGCTCCCTGTGCACCCGCCAACGGCAGAGACATGACGAGAATGAGAAGCGCGAGGACAACTGTCGAAGTGCCCCGCACACTGAATTGGTGTCGCTGGTTCATGAATGCACCCTTCTCTCAAAGCGGATCATCTTTGGGCGGACCACCTTGATGGGTGTCGCTTCACCCCAGGCGGCACGTCGAACTCTCTGTGCCGTATCCACCTCCTCGTCCCCACTCTCTTGTTGGGCAAGTACATGTTGTGCGTTGCGCCGTTTCGCTTCCGTTCCGGCCTCCCGCGCGACATGCCATTGCCTCGTGCAGCCGAAGAAGTACATCCCGCCGCTTGTGAACCAGTTGCGGAGCGCTTGCAGGAAATTGGGCACCGCGCCGCTAGGGCACGATGGACGCGATCGCGCCTACCAGGTGACCTCGGCGCAGCCCAGGTGGGTGTCCGGTTCGACTTGGAGCGTGGCGTGCGCCACCCCGTACCGTTCGGAGAGCAGGCTGCGCGCCTGATCGAGAACGGGGTGTGGGTCGGTCCCATCGGCGACCATCAGGTGGAGTGAGGCCACGGGCATATCGGTGGTCAGCGTCCACACATGGAGATCGTGGACATCGACGACTCCTTCGATCTGCTCGAGGTGGCGGCGGAGCGCACCCAAGTCCATCCCTTCCGGTGCCGCTTGGACCAGCACACGGACTGCGCGGCGTCCCGAGACGCCATGCCCTGGGGAGGATGAACAGGCCGATGGCGGCAGCAAAGAGCGGGTCGGCGTAGGGCCAGCCGGTGAAGCGGATGATCAGGGCGGCGAGGATGACGCCGACCGAACCGACCAGGTCGGCCAGAACTTCGAGGGAGGCGCCTTCCAGGTTTAGTGACGCTGCGGCACCGGGGCGCAGCAGCCTCCAGGCGATCAGGTTGACCACGAGGCCGAGCACCGCCACGACCAGCATCGGTCCGGAGAGGACACTCGGTTGGGTCCGAGAACCGCCGCGCCGCCTCCCACAGGACGTAAACAGCCACTCCGAACAGGAGCACTGCGTTGGCCAGTGCGGCGAGTATCTCCAGCCGATAGAGCCCGAAGGTGCGGTGGTCGCCGGTGCCTGCCTTGATCTGCCGCAACCATGGCGGCAAGCGCCATGGCAAGACCGAGACTGTCGGCGAGCATGTGCCCCGCATCGGAGAGCAGAGAGAGCGAGTCGGTGATGACCGCTGTCACCACCTCGACGACCATGAACCCCAGCACCATCGCCAGGGTCACGGTCATCCGGCGGCGGTATTCCGCTCCGGGCCGCACCACGCTGTGGTGGTCCATCAGTGATGCGAGCTTATGACGGCCGGCCGCTATTTCGTTCGCCGGTCGAGCGTGGCGAGAACCAGGACGGTTATGTTCGGCAGATGAGCTTCCAAGTCGCCGCCGAGTCCTACGACCGCTTCATGGGCAGGTATTCGGGCCCACTCGCCCCCAAGTTCGCCGACTTCGCCCGGGTCGGGCCGGGTCAACGGGTGCTCGACGTCGGGTGCGGTCCGGGTGCCCTGACCGGTGAATTGGTGCGGAGGTTGGGGGAGGGGCGTGTGTCCGCGGTCGATCCGTCGGAGACTTTCGTCGCCGCCATCCGAGAGAGGCACCCGGGTGTGGAAGTACAGCAGGCAGCGGCCGAGGCCCTGCCGTTCGCGGACGGTGAATTCGACTGCGTCCTCGCCCAACTGGTGGTCCATTTCATGAAAGACCCGGTGGCCGGAATGGCCGAGATGTCGCGTGTGGCGCGCCGAGACGGCGTGGTCGCCGCCTGCGTCTGGGACCACGCCGGCGGTGGCGGTCCGCTCAGCGTGTTCTTTGAGGCGGCTCACCATTTCGACCCCAACTTCGACGACGAATCCGACAGGGCCGGGACGCGCCAAGGTCATTTGGCAGAGTTGGCCGAGGCCGCCGGGATCCGCCAGGTCGAGGAGACCACACTGTCGGTCGAGGTCGAGCACGCCACGTTCGAGGAGTGGTGGGAGCCCTACACGCTCGGCGTGGGTCCCGCCGGTGCCTTTGTCGCCGCGCTCGACCCCGAACGCCGCGCCGAGTTGGAGCGGGTGTGCCGGCAGTCACTCCCAACCGCCCCCTTCACCATCATCGGCATCGGTTTGGGCGGTCCGCGGTCTCGCCTAGCGGTTCAACCCAGGGTTGGCAGCTACCCCTGAGGTACTCCCCAACCCTGGGTTGGAGTGGTTGCCTGTGGCGCGCTTCGAACCCTGGGTTGCCGGGTTGGGGGCTACTCGAGCAGGTGCGTGCCGTACATCTCGCCCAGCGGGTCGGCAATCAACTCGAGCCGCGCCCCGTCGGGGTCCCTGAAGTAGAGCGAGACCTCGCTGTGGGTCTCGTGCGGGACTTCGGCCTCCTCGAGGTTTCGCTTCAGCCGTTCCCAGTTCTCCGGTTCGACCGAGATGGCGATGTGGTGCAGACCACCCAGCACCTCGGCGTACTCCCCGAGGTCCAGCCCCGGAAAGTCGAAGAAGGCGAGGGCGTTGCCGTTTCCCAGGTCGAAGAAGAAGTGGTTGGACCCTCGGTAGTCACGGTTCTCGAAGATCTCGATCAACGGGAACTCGAGAACCTCCTGATAGAAGCGAACCGTCCGTTCCACATCCGAGGAAAGGAGGGCGGTGTGATGGATTCCGCGGGCGGAGGATGGCGGGCGGTCGGGTGACTCCTTGAGGTAGGTCTGTTTGATCCTCTCCCGCTCCGCTTCCACCATTTCGAGGTCGATTGCCATGAAGAACCTCCGTCAGATCGGCGTGCTAGATCCTGAAGAATGAGTTGAGGAACCCGGTTGCGCTCTCCGCCTCGCCGCGCATCGTCCCCGCGTTGATCCTCCCGAAGGCGGTGAGCACGAAGCTGCCGGCATCGAACTCGAGGACACTGGAGCAGTCCGCCACATCACCCTGCTCGACGCCGATGCCCGATGGGCTGACGCTCACCCGATAGTCCCCGCCGCTCGCCCCGGTCACCCGGACGCCGATGTCGTATGGCTCCAGGTCGTCGGGGATCAGCGGGGTCGACTGCCACAGGACGAACGCCATCGGGGCGAGCAGGTCAGCCGTGTCCCCAGCCAAGGCATGGGCTTCGTCCGATCCCTGGCGGATATCCCACGAATGGACCCCGTAGTCGACAAGCTGGAACGTTGGGTAGAAGGTGGCGGGTAGCTGTCCCATGTACTTGTGCGGGACCAAGAGCCCGGCCCATTCCTCGTCGGTCAACTCGGAGACGATCCCCTTCATCTGGTCGAGATCATCACGTAGTCGCGCCAGAAGTTCGTTCTGGGAGGTGGACCGGAAGGCGACTGCCCCTTCATTGACGTATTTGGCCATCTCGCGCAGCGGGACGCTGCTCCGGCTGTCCCTCTTGCCGCGGGCGACATCGAACGACTCGAAGTACCCCTCGGTGGTGTCCACCAGGTGACCGATGACGTCGCGGACCTCCCAGGTGGTGCTCCGCGTCGGCCTCTCCCAGATATCCGGGGCCGACGCCATGTCGAGCATCTGCTCCGCCTCGCGGCTCCATGCTGTCGTCAGGTTGTTGCGGCACGCCGGGTCCATGAATTGCCACTCACCCATGTTCGCTCTCCTCCTTGGTCCTCGGGGACCGGCCGGCATAGGCGTCCTCTAGCAGCGCCCGCACGGCTTGTCGGTCCACAGGGCGGGGGTTGGCCGCCCCAACTTCGATCACTGTTTGCTCCGCAGCCTCGTCCAGCACCTCCTTGTCGAGACCCAGTTCGGCCAAGCTCGTCGGGTTGCCGATCTCGCGCCCGAGACGCCACAGACCGGTAGCCGTATCGGGAGCACCAAGGGCGGCCGCCGCACCGTCCAACAGGTCCCCTGACCGCGGATTGGTTGTACGCGGTGACGTGGGGGAGGAGCACGGCGTGCACCTCGGCATGGGTCAGATCGTGCGTGCCCCCCAACACGTGGGCGAGCTTGTGCTGCAGCGCCGTGCCTGCGGTTGCCGATGCCGACCCTGCCAGATAGGCCCCGAGCAGCGCTTCGGACCGCGCTTCGATGTCGTCGCTCCGATCGGCAAGCACGGGAAGGGCACTCGCCAACAGCCTGATCGCCTCCACGGCCTGCAAAGACGAGGTGGGGTTCCGACCGGGTGCAGTAGAGAGCCTCGACGGCGTGGGCGAGAGCGTTGAAGCCAGTGGCGGCGGTGACCCGCGAGCTCAGGGCGCTCCCGAGTTCGGGGTCGTAGATGACAACCCGCGGCAGCGCCCTCGGGTCCTTTGAGGTGCGCTTGTGCTCGTCGGTGATCCCGTATACCGCACTGACCTCGGATCCCGAGTAGGTGACCGGGACCGCAATGATGGGGAGTCCGAGGCGGACCGCAACCGCTTTGGCAAGCCCGATCGATGAACCACCACCTACGGCAATCAGACCGTCGGCCTCGGTGGTGATCGCCTCCATGCGTGCCGCCTCCGCTAGCTGCCGGGGCACATGCTGTCGAGCCTCGTCGAGGTGGCCGGCAACGACCGAACCAAGGTCGCCCGAGATCCGCGCCGCAATCGATGCCGACGAGCCCGAAGCGATTACCAATACCCGTTTGAGCTCGGCACGCGACACCTCGTCTGGCACGGTCGCGATGGCCCCGGCGCCGAAGACGATCCTCTGCGGCATCGTCTCCACCACGAAGCCGGATGTCGGCACATGCCCTCCCTGGCCGCCGATCGGGATCGCCACAATCCTCCCCGGTCGTTGCACGCTGCAATCTATCCCGCCAGGGCACGTCGGCGCGGAGTGACGCTTAGTGAGGACTCGTGACCGTCGATACGGCGTCGTTGGGGAGGGGGCCGGACTGGTCCGACCCCCTTCTCTCCTAGTTGGCGGTCACCGTCACGTTGGTCGTTACGACGGTGACACCGGGCGTAACCGAGCTCGTCATCTCGGTACTTACCGTCCCTTCACCGACGCGCCGGCCCTCGGCGACGAACTGGTAGGCGACGGAGTCCCCGGGGGTGGGATCGGTGCTCGTCACCCTCAGGTCCTCGGTGGGGAGGAACGACGCGACGTCACCGTCGCCCTCCTCGTTCTCCGCTCCAACCAGGAACGGGTATCCGGACGGGTCGGCGGGCAGCGCCGCCGGGTCATAGGCCATGGTGATGTCCTGGCTGCCGTTGATCCCGATCCACACCTGGAAGTGACGGTCGCTCGTGGTCCCGAACACATTGACCCGGTGCTCGATCACGATCCAGCTGTCGACCCCATCGGTCGAGCACCGTGGCATATATGCCCGGCGCCCCGGTGCCGTCGAGATCGGTCCAGAACGGCGCCACCATGTTGTTCGGCGGTGCTGGGTCTGGCCCGGCAGGGAGGTTGCAGCAGTTGTTGTCCTCCGACGACCCGCCACCGGCGATCACGTACCCGTTGGAGTCCACCCCGAGGGCCGTGTAGGTGACGCCGTTGTAGACGAACGGTGGGACGTTGTAGTTGATGATGTCCTCGTCACCGATCGCGTCGGGGACTACGCCGAAGGCATCCAGCGGGATGTACCCGGCTAACGCTCCGGGATCGACCGACGGGATCCCTGGATCGTTCCCTTGCAGCGTCACGTCGTGTAGTTGGATCCGCCGTGGGTTGGTGAGATCGGCACCGGTCACCTCGGTCACCACCAGCTCGCCGGAGAGGGAGGTGTTGAGGTCGACCGTCGCCTCGTCCGGACCGTCGTTGGTGGCGATGACCTCACAGTCGGTCGTGCCGCGGCGCGGGATGCTGGTGGGATCACACGTCTGGGCGAGGGACACGCTTCCCTGTCCGGCGACGAACGCCACAGGGAGGTGGACCGCAGGACCCGATTCCCCCGATCTCGGCGTGAGGTCGATCTGGGCGAAATGCTGCCCGGAGGTGGCTTCGTGTTGAGATGGTGATCTCGAGTTCCTTCGAGTGGCCCGGCGCCAGGTTGAACGAGCGGGGGGGGACGCTGATGGTCGTGCCCGCCGGGGTCGATGTGCTCACCTCGTAGCGGGCTGGGGCGGTGCCCACGTTGGTCACGGTCCGCGTCGTGGAGAGCTCTCCCGGCAGTGTCGGGATGTTGATCGAGGGCAGGTTGAGATGCACCGCGTTCAGCTCGTCGCCGCCCAGGGCGAAGAAGTTCTGTGCGCCGTTTCGTCGAGGACCAGACCGCGCTGAGCCGGCGGTCCCGATGTCGATCCGTCCGCTGCCCATGTCGAATGGGTCGGCCGGGGTTGTCAGGTCCTCCTTGACCACGTCCTGGATGGCGGTGGTCATGAGGGCCGACTTGATCTGGCCCGGTGTCCAAGAAGGATGGGCCGCTCGCAGCAGGATGGCCGCACCGGCGACGTGTGGGGACGACATCGAGGTGCCGGCGATCGCCTGGAAGTACTCCCCGGGCGGGCCGCCCAGCGACCGACTCGCGGAACGGGGTGTGCCCGGCCAGGATCTGCACCCCCGGCGCGGTGACGTCGGGCTTGATGAACAGACCGGCGGGGCCTCGGGATGAGAAGGCGGCCATCACATCGCCCTGTCCGTCGGCGGGAGCACCGGCGGTGAAGCTGGCGGTCGCCCCAGGGTTGGCGTTGAGGAAGGCGACGAGATCGGTGCCGTCGGCGAGGTGGACGGTGGGCAGCCAGTGGTTGTCGGTCTCCACGTCGGCCAGCGTCGGGTTGTAGAGGACCATCCCCTCTGCGCCGCCCTGGAGGACGTTGAAGCCCTTCTCGACTCTGGCTACCACGCCGCGCTCGACAGGCGACGATCTTCCCATCGAACAACCCGGGTGGGCCGGGACGTCGCACAGCGGGTTGTTGTAGGGCGGCGCCGACGAGAGCACGATCGGCAGCGGACCGGCGCCCGCGGTTATCGAGGCCCCGTCGAAGGTCGGCGGTGTTGCCTCCGCTCTGGACGGTGAGCGTCGACCTGAACTCACGGGTCTGGGTGGAGGCGGCGACCGTGGTCACCCACCCGACGAGGTGGTTGGCCGTGCCTGCTCCCGGCCCGGCGTTGCCGGCGGAGGCCGAGACGAACACCCCGGCGGCGTAGGCATCGAGGAAGGACAACTCGACCGGATCGGTGTACGGGTCGGTGCCGCCCGAGATCGAGAAGTTGATCACATCGACCCCATCGAGGATCGCTTGTGCGACGGCGGCGCTGGCGTCGGAGTCGAAGCAGCCCTCGATCCCACACACCTTGTACTCCATCACATACGCCCCGGGAGCCAGCCCATGGATCGGGCCACGGTCGACACCGAGCACCGGTGCGCTGTCGAGGGCGTTGCCTGCCGAGGTCGAAGCGGTGTGGGTGCCGTGTCCGTTGGAGTCGCGCGTCGTGTGGAACGGCTCGGCGGCGGCGCGGCCGGGATCGCTGAGATAGGTGTCGAGGAAGGCCGCCCCGCCGATGAGCTTGTTGTTGCACACGAACGGGTCGTTGGCCGGCGTCAACGGGTTGTCGCCGAAGTTGCACTCTCGGGCCGGCCCAGGTGGCGGCGGGGAGGTTCCCCTGATCGGCGAACGATGGATGCTCCGGCCATACGCCGGTGTCGAGGTTGCCGTATATGACACCCTCCCCGGCGTTGGAGATGGACCCCAACTGGTCATACAACGGGTGGTGCGTTCACGAACTCGGGGCTGGCGTCGGTCAGAGGCTGGTTGAGCGAGTCCTCTTGGACGGCGACCACACCGGGAGTGGCGAGTACGTCGGCCACCCGGTTGGCGGGGATCACTGCGGCGATACCGCCGTACACGACGCGGTGGTTGCTCCCGAACTCGGTCTCGGGGACCCGGCGCTCGATCTGGCGGACCGCCTCGGCCTCTCGCCCGGCGATATAGCGGTCGTAGTTACGCTCAGCAGCGGTGGCGCCGGTCAGGGGACGTCCGGTGATGCTGGGACTGGTGGGCGCCAGGCCGGGGACAGTTCCGGCATACGAGGCAACGGCGTCGTAGTCGAGCTTGATCATCACTGCGGTCGGTGTTGCGTCGTCGCGCCCGAGCAGGGCGGGGTCGGTCTGGGCAAGAGCGCTCGAGGGGGCTTTGAACCCGGAGATGACACCGGAGGGTGAGAGTTCGCCGTCGACGGTCAGTTCCCGCTCCTGAGCCCCCGCCGATGCCATGGCGGTGACCGCCAGTGCCAGACCGACGAACAACGCGAAGACCTTGCGGTGCAACGAACGCATCGAAACCCCCTCGACTCGCACCCGGTGTGTCCGGGGACTCCCGCTCGGAGAGTACACATTCGCCATCGGGCGTGCCTGGTAGACGGCGCCAATGTTGGAAGCGCTATTTGCGGGCGTATCGTCATGTGCATGATCGAATTCGAGGCGGTGATCGAAGGCGAAGAGGACGGGGGTGCCTGGGTGGAGATCCCACCCGACGTCGTGGACGCACTCGGTGGTGGGGGTCGAATACCGGTATCCGCCAAGTTTGACGGTCATCCATACCGCGGTTCGATCGCTGTATACGGTGGCCAGCATGTCCTGGGTGTGGTCAAGGCGGTGCGTCGCGCTATCGGGAAAGAGGTCGGAGACACGATCCAGGTAGGGCTCGCCTTCGACGATGCCGAACGAACCGTGGAGGTTCCCGGGGATGTGAAGGACGCTCTGGTCAGAGCAGGTCTCGCCGTCCAGTTCGACGCGCTGTCCTACACCAAGAGGCGACAAGTGGTGGAGCACATCGAGTCGTCGAAAGCTCCGGAAACGAGGGCGCGCCGGATCGAAAAATTCATTGACGAGCTCGGCCGGGTGTCGGAGCGATGAGTTTGGGGAATCGCGCCGGTCACATTTGGAGAGCCCTCAGACAGAAGGATCCAATATGCGCCGATTGACGACAACGGAACGCGATGAGTTTCTCAACGAGCCGCACATCGCCACCGTCTGTGTCGCCGCCGGGAACAGCCGACCGCCCTTGGCGACTCCCGTTTGGTACCACTACGGATCGGGTGGCGACTTGACCTTTTTCACCGGTACCCAGGGACGTCGGTCCCGAAAGGCTTCTCTGATCGACCACGAGGGGATGGTCACGATGTCGGTGCAAACGGCCGAGATGCCCTACAAGTACGTGACCGCAGAAGCGACGGTGGTCAGGGCCGACCGACCTCCTTCCGAGGAACAGATGCTCGCCATCGTTCGCCGCTACATGCCGGAGGACATGGCCACCGGTTTCGTCGCCTCCGAGCTCGATGATCCCTCTCCCAATCTGGTGCTGTACACCGTTCGTCCCGATCGTTGGCTGACCGGCGACTTCTCCGACAGCTGACCAGCGGGAATCCCCGGACCACCCTGGCGGGTGACGTCGATCCCCACACAGGGTGACGACATCCCCTACGTCTCTTCGTACGTTGCCTTCGACCCCGAAGGAGGCATCGATATGACGGCGGCGATCTGGGAACAAGTCCGACCTCGCTACAGCTACCAGCGGGTCCTCTACATCATGGGGATTGCGATGCTGGCGTCGGCCGCCGTCCATTTGGCGGTCTTCGTCTTGGACGGCAGCACCTGGTGGGGGCCGGTCTCGTGGCGCAAGCCGATCAATTTCGGGTTCTCCCTCGGGATGACCGCGCTCTCGATCGGCTGGGCCCAGGGCCTGATGGGGCGCAACCGGTTCCTCGGCTGGACGGTGACCGCGCTGGTCGGAGGCGCTTCGGTGATCGAGCTCGGTCTGATCACGATGCAGACGTGGCGTGGCGTTCCCTCGCACTTCAACGTGGCCACGGACTTCGACGCCACTGTGTTCACCGCCATGGGGATCTCGGTCGGGATCCTCACCATTGGGTTGCTCGTCACCGCCATCTGGGCGGGTTTCCGTCTCCGGGGCCAGACCTCGGCGCTGATCGCCGTTGCGACTGGGATCGGTCTGTTGCTCTTCGCTTCGGCTCTCGGGACCGACCTCATCAGCCGCGGCGTGGCGGTGGTGGAAGCAACCGGAACCGTCCCTTCCGGGGTGCTCATAGGCGCCGCCGGGTCGGGGAAGCTGGCCCACGCCGCCGGGATCCATGGACTGCAGGTGCTGATCGCGCTCGAGCTGCTCCTCGGCGTGAGGGGGGTCGTGGGCGGGACCCGGATTCGGATGATGACGCTGGGCGCCGTTGGGTACGTCATCGGAACCCTGACCATCACGGCGCACGCCTACGCCGGTTTGTCCATGCTCGAGCCAACTCCGATGCTGCTTGCTGGTATCGGCGTGTCGCTCGCCTCCCTGGTCGCCTCCTTCGCCGGCGCCTTGCGCCTCCCTCAGCCGGTCAGCGCCTAGGGGTACCTTGACCGCGATGCGCAGGGTTTCGCGCCTCTGGGACATCGTCATCGCAGCCCTGGCCACCATCGTCCTGGTGGCCGAGGCTGTGATCGAAGGCGGCAGCCCTATCGCCATCGCGCTATCCGCCATCATCGGCGGAGCCCTCGCCTTCAGACGCACATACCCGCTCACCTCGTACCTGGTGAGCGGCGCCTCCGTGGTTGCGATGGTCGCCTTTGCATTCCCGGCCGGCATGTACCCGTACGCCAACCTTCTGCAGACCTACTCGGTGGGCGCATATGCGCACCCATCGCGGGCGGTCATAGGTCTGGTCCTCAGCGTTGCCGGACCCGTCGGCTACTGGCTGATCGCCCCGCCGGATCCCAACCCGGTCATCCCAGCGATCGTTGTTGCCAACCTGGGTGCTCGCCTGGGCCGGGGGCGCTGCCGAGGCGGCCCGGCGGAGGAGGGTCGCAGCAAGGGTGATGCAGGAGGAGGAGGACGCTCAGCGACGACAGGCCGAGGCGCTGGCCGCCGCAGACGAAGAGCGGTCGCGCATAATTCGCGAGGTCCACGACATCGTTGGCCATTCGGTGACCGTCATGCTGCTCCATGCCGGGGCGGCACACCGCCTCATGGACACGGATCCGGCCGCAGCAGCATCGGCTGTCAATACGGTGGAGGAAGTCGGTCGGGAAACCCTGGCCGAACTGGACCGGGTCCTCGGGTTGCAACGACGGAGCAATGGAGCCGACCGGCGCCCGGCTCCTGGTGTGGACGACATCAACGACCTTGCCGGTCGCTTCAACGATGCCGGGATACCGGTCACCGTCGAAGTCGAGGGGGAGCCGCAATCGCTCTCCCGGACGACCGATCTGGCGGTGTACCGGATCGTCCAGGAGTCGCTCACAAATGTGGCTCGGCATGCCGGGGGGGCACCAGCGAGGGTCCACATCGGATACGGCGGCGAAGCGCTCCGCGTCGTTGTGAGCGACTCGGGGACCAACCACGGCCCAGCCAATGGGGGTCGGGGACTGGTAGGGATCAAGGAGAGGGTCGAGGAGTTGGGCGGCGAATTGACTGCCGGTCCGGGTCCGACGGGCGGCTGGACCGTGGAAGCCATCATCCCTCTACCGGTCGCATGATCTCCGTTGCGGTGGTCGATGACGACCAGTTGGTTCGCAGCGGGGTGAAGATGATTCTGGAGACGGCTCCCGACATCGCCGTCATCGGTGAGGCCGCAGACGGGGAGGAAGCGATCCGTTTGGTGAGCAAATCGCGGCCGGACGTCGTCCTCATGGACGTCCGCATGCCCGGGACCGACGGCATCGAGGCCACCCGAAGGCTGGCCGCCACCGCACCCGAGTGCCGTATCGCCATCCTCACCACCTTCGAGCATGACGAGTACGTCTTCGACGCCCTCCGCGCCGGGGCATCCGGTTTCCTTCTCAAGCGGATCCCACCCGATGAACTAATCGCGGCGGTCCGCACGCTCGCATCCGGCGATGCTCTGCTCTCCCCGTCGGTCACCAGACGTCTCATCGAGGTGTTCGCCAGTCGGGCACCCGCACAGGCCCCATCCGTTGCGCTGGAGAGGCTCACCGAGCGGGAGCGAGAGGTGCTCATCGAGTTGGCAACTGGCGCGTCAAACGCCGAATTGGCCGAAGCGCTCTTCATCTCCGAAGAGACGGTGCGCACCCATGTGAAGAGGGTCCTCTCAAAGCTCGGGTTGCGCGACAGGGCACAGGCGATCGTCCTCGCCTACGAGTCGGGGCTTGTAGCACCTGGCTCGTCTGGGGCGAACGTCCACTGACCCCTGACTTGCGGGTCGCCCACGATCAGCTTTCTTGGGTGACCTCTGACGCCTCTGCGCTCGAACCCGGCCAGCGCTCGTCTGCCCAGGCGGCGAGGCAGAAGACGGCGATGCCGAGGGCGAACCAAGTCAAGGTCATCCAACCCGCTTGTCCCGGTCTGGTGCCAAGGAAAAAGGAGGCTGCGGTCAGACCGAACATGATCAATGCCACCGGGAGCCACGGTGTTGGTCGGTCCATGAGAGAAGCGTAACGGACGCGGCTCACACCATCCGCCCGGCGGGGAGCAGAGACGGATGGCGTGTGCCTATGACCCGGGCCACCCTCCCATCACGGGCGTCCCCCTGGATGGCTTCCACCCACCCGACCCAAGTCGCATCCACGGAGGACATCGGGAGCGGTGTGATACAAGAAGAAGACGGCAGACGGCAGACGGCGGACGGCGGCCAAATCCAGATCCTGCTCCCGCAGCGGGAAGGGGGCTACGAACTCCCAACGGTGCTTGCCGGGCGGCGAGAAAGAACCGGGGAAGGGTCCGATTCCTCCCGCGGATTTGATCATCCCGATGTGCCCTAAAATGGAGCTTTGCGGCTGGACCGCACGGAGGACTCGGGCGGTCATGTATCCATCATTTCTCGGAATCGGCGCGCAACGCGCCGCGACGACCTGGTTGCACCATTCGCTGCGACGTCATCCCGACTTGTGGCTGCCTCCAGCCAAAGAGTTGCACTACTTCGATTGGATTTCGGGCGGACCGAGCCTCGTGGACCGGGTGACCTCTGGAGATCGGCTCTGTGCTCTCTGGCGGCAGCGGGTCCGTGGTGAGCTCCGCTCCTCCATTCGGCGTGGCGACTTCTCCCGGCTCCGCCGCGAGATGTCGTACGAGTTTTTGGCCCCGAGCGACAGCCGGTACCTCACCATGTTCGAGAGCGCCGGCCAACGTATCGCCGGCGAGATCACGCCGGCGTACTCCCTTCTGTCGGACTCTGAGGTCAAGCGGGTCTCGGCGCTGCTCCCCGACGCAAGGGTGATCGTCATGCTGCGCAACCCGATCGGGCGCGCCTGGTCGCAGGTGCAGCTCGAGACAGGTCGACCAACGGGTCTGGAAGATGCGATGGACCACGTCGCCTCGGCCGATTCGCTCGAGCGGGGCAACTACCCGGCGATCCTCGACCGATGGATGGATCATTTTCCCAAGGAGCGCATCTTCGTCGGCTTTCTCGACGAGGCGCGCACCCGTCCCGTCGAGTTGATCCGGGCCATCGTCGCATTCCTCGGCGTGGACCCCGATCGCTTGGTCTCGGCGCCTCCAGGACCTCTCAACAGCTCGGGCGTCACCACCATCCCGACCGTCCTCGCCTTGGATCTCGCCGGCCGCTACAAAGCCGTGCTCGACGACATGTCATTGCGGTTCGGTGGGCCGGCCGAGATGTGGAGGATCGCTGCTGAGCGGCTGCTGGCGTCTCCACCGGAGACCTCGGAACTGGCCCTGCCATTGGCCGAAGATCTGGATCCCGCCGCTACCCACATGAGCAGCGCCCCCCTGGCCGGCTAGCTGGTCTTGTCCGGCGAGCGCCGGTTCGCCATCTCGTAGAGCTGCCGTCGGGGAACTTTGTGGGATGCGGCCACCCGGCGAACAGCCTCCGATCTACTGATACCGCCGGCCACCAGCCGCCCGACCTCCTCGAGGGCACCATCGACGTCGGGAAGCGGCTCGGTGCCGCCCTCGACCACCAGGGTGACCTCGCCTCTGGTCCCGTCGGCCCAGTGGAGGCAGCTTCCTCGAGGCTGCCTCGCCAGACCTCCTCGTGCAGCTTGGTCAGTTCCCGAACCACCACGACGCGGCGCCGACCACCCAGCTTGGCGGCGAGGTCCGCCAGGTCGGCTCCCAGTCGGCGCGGGCTGGAGAAGATGACAGACGTGCGCTGCTCGATGGCCAGTGCCTCGAGCACCGTGGTACGCCCCCCACCCGAGCGGGGGAGAAATCCCTCGAAAACGAACCGATCGGCGGGGAGACCGGAAACAGTCAGCGCCGCGGTAACGGCGCTGGGCCCAGCGACGGTCGTGACCGTCGCACCGGCTTCGAGGGCCGCCTCCACCGCGCTCAAACCGGGATCGGAGACGGAGGGCGTCCCCGCATCGGTGAGCAACGCCACAGTCATCCCATTGGCCAGCTCGTCGCGCAGTTGCCCGGCGCGTCCCGCCTCGTTGCCGACGAAGTAGGAGCGCGCCGATCGGTCGATGTCGAGATGGCGGAACAGCCGAGCCGCCCGGCGTGTGTCCTCTGCGTAGACGACGTCGGCCCCGGCCAGGACCTCGAGCAGCCGCGGCGACGTGTCACCCAGGTTCCCAATCGGGGTTGCACACAACACCAGGTTCCCGGCATCAGCGCAGGGTACGACGACCGCTGCCACGAGTCCGTCCCCCGGAGGGGGGAAGGGCCCCGCTGCGGAGCAGCGGGTAGGGGGGCCGCCAAGCTCCCAACGGTGCGCAACCACCCCCTCCGCTCGCTCCGCTCGCGCCTCCCCCTCACCGGGGAGGCTGAACTGCCGTCTTCCGTCTGCCGTCTGCCGTCTCAGCCCTTGAGCCTCGACCGGCAGTCGGAGCAGATGCCCTTGCCGCGGAAGGGGACCACGGTGTCGGTGGCGGCGCAGAAGGTGCACACCGCCTCGAGCTTCCGGATCACGATGGCGTCGCTCTCTACCGAGATGGTGAGTTGATCGCCCTCGCGGATGCCAAAGAGCCGCCTTGTTTCGGCGGGTATGACGATCCTTCCCAGGTCGTCGATCTTGCGGGCCATGCCGGTGTCCATGAGGTCCGTCGGTCACCCTACCCCTCCGTACGAGGGCCGGTAGCCTCGGCTCCCCGATGGCCCATTCCTGGGTGGACACCCACTGCCACCTCCAGCTCGACCCCCGTCCGCCCGGCGAACTGCTCGACCGGGCTCGGGCCGTGCAGTGGGTTGTAGTGCCAGGCGTGGACCTCTCCAGTTCGGCGGCGGCGCTGGATCTGGCCGGCTCCTTTCCAGGGAGAGTGCTGGCCACTGCCGGCCTCCACCCCCACGACGCCACGCTGTGGCCGGAGCAGGAGGAGGGAGTGGCGGGCCTCGCAGAACGATCGTCGGCGGTGGGCGAGACCGGGCTGGACTTCTACCGCAACCTCTCTCCGCGCCACGACCAGATGGAGGCTTTCCGCGCCCAAGTGCGAATCGCCGACTCGCTTGGCAAGCCGGTCATCGTCCACTGCCGGGATGCGTTCGCCGACATTCACGGGGTCCTCGCCGCCGAGAGCCCGTCGTTCCCGGTGGTGCTCCACTGCTGGACCGGTGGTCCCCGCTGGACCCGGCGCTTCCTCGAGTTCCCGTCGACGGTGTTCTCGTTCGCCGGCCCCGTTGCGTTCGATACGGGGGACACGGTTCGAAGGGGGGCAGCGCTTGTCCCGCCCGAACGCGCCATGGTCGAGACCGATACTCCATATCTGTCACCGCCCCCCCATCGTGGCGAGCCAAACGAGCCGGCACGGGTGGCTCTGGTCGGGGAAGCGGTGGCACGGGTTTGGGGATGCACACCTGAGGAGGTGGCTGACTCCACCTCTTCCGTTGCTGGCCGCGTCTTCTTGTGAGCGGCGCCCAGAGTCGGAGCCAGGTGGCCGCACTTCTCGACCGCCATGGACTGCGGCCGAATACGTCCCTAGGACAGCACTTCCTGGTGGACCCCAACATCACCCGCCGCATCGTCGACCTGGTTGGCCCACCCTCTCATCCGGTGCTCGAGATCGGGGTGGGGACGGCGACGCTGAGCTCCGAACTGCTCGCCGCTGGACACCGCCTGCTCGGGTACGAGGTGGATGCAAGGCTCCGACCGCTCATCGACGAAGTGATCGGTGCGGATCCCCGGGCAGAGATCCGCTTCGAGGATGTGATGAGGGTCGACCTGAACATGGTGCTCGGTGCGGGACGATGGGTCATGGCTTCCAACCTCCCATACGAGGTGGGGACCCCGCTGGTGCTCGATGCTCTGAGAGAGGTCGCAGTGCTGGAGCGCTTCGTGGTGATGGTGCAACGTGAAGTGGCCGAGCGGATGGTGGCCGGCCCGGGGGATCCCGCCTACGGTCTTCCCAGCGTCGTCGTGTCTCTCCATGCCAACGCCAGGATCGCCTTTCGCGTCCCCCACAGGTCTTTCTGCCGGCCCCCCGGGTCGGTTCTGCGGTTGTGGTGCTCGACCGGTCGGCCGCGCCTGCTGGAGCCGATGAGGCACTCCGATTGGCGGCCGCCGGGTTCGGGCAACGACGCAAGATGCTCCGCCAATCTCTGGCGAGCGTCCTCGGAGCCCCTTCGGTTGAACTCGAGGCCGCCGGGATCGACCCGCGGGCGCGTGCCGAGGAGGTGGCGCCTGCCGAGTGGTTGCGTCTCGCCGAGGTGACCGGTGGCTGACGACCAAGTGGTGGTCCGGGCGCCGGCCAAGGTCAACTTGTCTATTCGGGTCCGCCCTCGCGACGGATCGGGGCGTCACCCCCTCCTCACTCTCTTCCAATCCGTGACCCTCTTCGACGTGCTCGATGTCACGCCCGATGACGAGGACAACCTGTCGATCGACGGTGCCGACCTCGACGAAGGGCCGGGGAACCTGGTGTGGAAGGCCGTCGAGGCCATCCGCGACCGTGCCGGTCGAGATCCCCAATTGAGGCTGCACCTCGTAAAGCGGATCCCTGTAGCCGCCGGGCTAGGCGGGGGCAGCGCGGACGCTGCGGCCGCCCTCGAGGGGCTCCACCACCTGCTCGGCACCAGGGTCGCCTCGGACACCATCGACGAAATAGCGGATGGTTTGGGCGCAGACGTCCCCTTTGCCCGACTCGGGGGCACCGCCATCGGCGAGAGCTACGGCGGGCGCCTCACCCCTCTAGACCCGGCACCGGGCGGGTACGCCCTTGCGATCGTCGTCCCGCCCTTCGAGCTCTCCACCCCGGCGGTGTATTCCGCCTGGGACCGGCTCGACGGTCCAGAGGGACCGAAGATCGACGGCAGGCAACTGCCTCCGTCGCTGCGCACCCACGCGCCGCTGCAAAACGATCTCTACCCGGCGGCGCGTTCCATCGCCGGCGAATTGGCCGATTGGCATGCAGACCTCGAGGGTCTTTGGGACAGACAGGTGGCGATGACGGGGAGCGGGCCGGCGCTGTTCGCCTTCTTTGCCGACCTCGGGGAGGCAACCGACGCAATCCGGGCCGCCCCGCCCGTCGCCCGGACCGCAGTCGCGGTGAGACCACATCATCGAGGGGCCGAGCGGGTCGAGGAGCCCGACGCCGAGTAAGACGACAGTGTCTCCCTACACTTGCCCTCCCCGGCGGCGTGCTCCGACCGCCGAATTGGGGGGTGGTGTAATTGGCAGCACAACGGGTTTTGGTCCCGTTGGTATGGGTTCGAGTCCTGTCCCCCCAGCGAGAGCGGTGATGGCACCGCGGACGCGCGACATACGGAGGCGATGTGACGGTGCGAGCGGTGATTCTGGCCGCCGGCCAGGGGACCAGGATGAGGTCCCAGCTGCCAAAGGTGCTGGCGGACGTGGCGGGCCGCCCAATGATCTCTTGGGTGGTCGAGGCAGTGGGTGCAATCGACCCCGGGCAGATAATGGTCGTGGTCGGACACGGTGCCGAACACGTCGCCGATATCCTGCCCGACAACGTCGATTGGTGCGTCCAGGAAGAGCTACTTGGGACGGGCGATGCCGCTCGAGTCGGGCTGGCTGCCATCGGTGGGGTGGACGATGACATCGTCCTCATCCTCAACGGCGATGCGCCTCTGCTTACCAGCGCCACGCTGGCCGACCTGGTCTCGATGCAGCGTCGCACCAACTCGGCCGTGACCCTGCTCACCGCCGAGATGGCCGATCCAACCGGC
Source organism: uncultured Actinomycetes bacterium (assembly GCA_963733905.1). GTDB lineage: Bacteria > Actinomycetota > Acidimicrobiia > Spongiisociales > DATADW01 > DATADW01. The sequence continues at coordinate 184,411 of CAVTEU010000006.1, forward strand.
TACGGGAGGGTGCTTCGAGACGAACGGGGCCGTGTGGTCGGCGTGGTGGAGCACGGTGATGCCGCCCCGGGCCAACTCGCCATCAGGGAGATCAACGCCGGCATGTACGCCTTCCGTGGTGACCTGCTCCCCGCGGCTCTCGACCAGCTCAAGGCGGACAACATTCAGGGCGAGTACTACCTCACCGACGTCGTCTCCGTCCTCGCCGAGGAGGGCCATTCGCTCGGTGCGCTCCATACCTCCTCCGAGGAGATCTTCGGGGTCAACAGCCACGACCAACTGGCAGAGGCGTCGCGCCTGATGCGGCGTCATATCGCATCGCGCTGGATGGAGGAGGGGGTCTGGGTCCAGGACCCCGATCGCACCTACCTGGGGCCGGATGTGACGTTGGAGCCGGGGGTGCGTCTCTACCCGGGGGTGCACCTCGAGGGGAGAACCCATATCGCAGCGGGCGCCACGGTGGGCCCGGATGTGTTCGCCACCGACACCGTCATAGGCGGCGGGTCGCGGGTCTGGTATGCGGTGCTGCGCGGCGCGGTTGTCGGCAACGATTGCGAGGTGGGGCCATACGCCTCGCTTCGCCCGGGGAGCTTGCTGCGCGACAGGTCGAAGGTGGGAACGTTCGTCGAGACGAAGAGCACGACCGTGGGCGAAGGGTCCAAGGTGCCCCACCTCACCTACCTGGGGGACACCCAGGTGGGGAGGGACGCCAACATCGGCGCCGGAACCATCACCTGCAACTACGACGGCTACCGCAAGTCGCGCACCGTGGTGGGTGACCGCGCCTTCATCGGCTCCGACACCATGCTGGTGGCCCCGGTCACCGTCGGAGACGATGCCGTGACCGGTGCCGGATCGGTGATCACACGTGATGTCCCTTCAGGTGCGCTGGCAGTGGAGAGGGCGAGCCAAGTGGACGTCCCCGGCTACGCTGCGCGCCGCCGGGAGACCAAGCAGGCCCAGGAAGCCGAAGAGCCGGAGGAAGCCTGACCGTGGAGGTGGTCAGCCGCAAGCGGCTGATGCTGTTCAGCGGGAGCGCCAACCCGGCGCTCGCCGAGGAAGTCGTCGAGTTGCTCGGCGTCAGTCTCGGCGGGTTGGAGTTGTCCACTTTCGCCGACGGCGAGATCTACGTCCGGCCCACCGAGAGCGTGCGCGGCGCCGACTGCTTCGTGCTGCAGAGCCACTCCCACCCGATCAACCACCACATCATGGAGCAGTTGATCATGATCGACGCCTTGAAGAGAGCGTCGGCACGGGCGATCACCGCCGTGGTTCCCTTCTACGGGTACTCCAAACAGGACAAGAAGGTCCTGCCCCGCGAGCCCATCACGGCCCGGCTGCTTGGTGATTTGTTCGTCACTTCGGGTGCCGACCGGATCGTCTCGGTCGATCTGCACACCGGTCAGACCCAGGGCTTCATATCCGAGCCCTTCGACCATCTCACCGCCCTCCCGATCCTGGTCGACTACCTCCAAGAGCGGCTCGAGGGCGAGACGACGGTGGTATCTCCAGATGCCGGTGGGGTGAAGCGGGCCGAGAAATTCGCCCGTCACCTCGGCGCCTACGTCGCCTTCATCCACAAACGCCGCAAGCCGACCGAGCACGACGTGTCCGAGGCGCTGACCGTTGTGGGGGAGGTGGAGGGCCGCCACGCCGTGATAGTCGATGACATCATCGGCACCGCCGGGACCGTGGCCAACGCCGCCGAGCTGCTCAGGGCCAAGGGGGCGCTGAGCGTCTCGGTTGCCGCCACCCACGGCGTGTTGTCGCCGCCATCGATCGACCGGCTCAAGAATGCCCCGATCGACGAGGTGGTGTTGACCAACACGCTCCCCCTGCCCGAGGCCGCCACCGAGCTGGACAACATCACCGTCCTCTCGGTGGCTCCCATCGTCGCCGAGGCCCTCGAAGCCATATTCATGGAAAGCTCGGTGAGCGAGATCTTTCTCGGGGAGAACTTGTAGCGGTGGCATAGCCGCCGCTAGACGGCGGACGGAAGCCAATCCGACTGTCCCCCCAGGGGGAAGGGACCGCTGCGGAGCAGCGGGTAGGGGGCTGCGAACTCCCACGGTGCTAACCACCTACCACTGAGAACTCCATGGACTCGATCATCCTGACGGTTCGAACAGGTCGGGAACCGGCCATGGTCGACGTCACGGCCGAGGTCGCCGGTTTCGTCGCCAACCGGGGAGACGGCCTGCTCTCGGTGTTCGTGCCCCATGCCACCGCAGGTGTGGCCCTGATCGAGACCGGGTCAGGGACCGAGAGCGATCTGTTGGATGCGCTCGACAGGTTGCTACCCCGAGACCAACGGTGGCGGCACCGTCACGGCACCGAAGGCCATGGAGCCGACCACGTTCTTCCGGCGTTCGTCGGCCCGAGCATCACGATCCCGGTGATCACGGGCCGGTTGGCGCTGGGAACCTGGCAGTCGGTGGTGTTGGTCGACCTCAACCGGGACAACCCGGAGCGCTCGCTGCGGCTCAGCTTTCTGCCGGGCTGACCGGCGGGAGCACGATCACCTCGCCCGGGTAGATCAGGTCGGGGTCACCCGAGCGGACCCGATTGCGGTTCGCTTCGATCACCGCAACCCAATAATTGGCCACCTCTTGGTCGCTGAGCTCGCCCCGGCCGGTGACCTGCTCGAGGTGGCGCTCGGAGATGATCCACAGGTTGTCGCCGGGGACGACGACATGCTCGATGGGAATCTCGACCCTTGCCTGCGCTGCTGCGGAGGCACCCACCCGGATGATGGCGCGCCGGGCAGCCGGCGCCAGTGGCGGGTTCCATGACGCTCCGACGTCTCCCGCTGGGGTGGGCGAGTAGGCGACCTCGCCCGATTGGGGAAGAGGCACCGGTGGGGGTAGGGCAGGGTCGGAAGTCCCCGGTTGAGATACCCGTGTGATGTGCGGCGGTTGCGGCAACGGGGGGGCCAAGATCGGGTCCTCCGCCGTCTGGCTGGCCGATTTGGGCTCCACGGTGGGGATGGGGGCCATCACCGCCACCGCCGGTGTGGCGACGGTCATCACTGCGAGGCTCAGAGCCGCGGCCCGGTCTGCCAGACGGCGCACCATGGGGAGCGTGGCCCACTCGACCGCCCGCACCAGACCGACCAAGCCAGCCAGCCGGCCCAAGGCGTAGAGAATGGTCGTGATCAGCAACCACCAAGCAAGGACTAGCGCCACCAATCGCAGCGTGGTGGCAATTGCGTCCTCCGGCGACACAGTCGCCAACCAACCGCCGAGATTCGACCAGTCGGGTGAGAACCCGGGGACGTTCCCCAGCCGGTGCAAGGCAACCACAGCCAATGCCTCAACCGCGATCACCCCGATGAGGCGCATTGCCGCTCCGGATCGCGACTGGGCGGTCATGCGCGGGAGCCTAGCGTGGAGGCACGCTGATGACAACTGAACGTCGTGGAACAACGCCATACAACATCGATACTGGCCAGATCGACAGCGTTACCATCCTGGCCCAACGCAAAGGAGCCAGGGTGCTAGCGAGGATCGGCGTAGCCGACACCGACAGGGTCATCGAGATCGACATCGACGATCACGAGGCCTTTGTCACCGAGATAGAAGAGGCGTTCGCCACCGGCAAGCTGATGTTCTGGATCACCGATGTCAGGGGCCGACGGGTTGGCTTGCCGCTGGCGCGCATCGGGTTCGTCGATGTGGAGACCGCCGGGGAGAGATCTGTGGGGTTCTCTCCGGGCGGCTGATCAGCTGGCGCGGCGGCGGCGCTCGGCCAACCAGCGCTTGCGGAGGCGGCGCCTCTCGTCTTCGGCATAACCACCCCACACGCCGCTCTCCTGGTTGGTCTCGAGGGCGTAGAGCAGGCAGGCGTCTTTGACGACACACTCGCTGCAGATGGCCTTGGCGGCAACGATCTGATCGATGGCCGGTCCCGTGGTGCCGATCGGGAAGAAGAGGGTGGGCTCGGAATCACGGCAAGCGGCGACCTCTCGCCATTCGGTCAACAGTGTGTCTGAGGTGAGGGTTAACACGGGGGTGGACTCCTGGAAGGGATGATTGTGAGAGATTTCACAAGCCGGGGCGAAAGAAAACGCCTGGCCGTATCTTCGTGACCGGTACCCTACCGGTGCCCCTGGTGAGTCGCAAGGGGTTCTTTTTGACATCAGCCAAGAGGTCACCGTGCCGGTACCACTGATAATCGGTCACCGCGGGCTCCCACTGGAGTACCCGGACAACACACTCGATGGGATCGTTGCGGCCGCTTCCGTATGCGACATGGTCGAAGTCGATGTGCGACGGAGCGCCGATGGTGTCCTGCTGCTCAGCCACGATCCGGTGATGGGGGGCATGGTGATTGCCGATACCCCTTGGGAGGTGCTGCGCGACACGGACCTCGGTAGCGGGAAGAACCCGCCCGACCTGGAGTCCGTCCTCGCGGCGTGCCCGGTGCCGCTCAACTTGGAGATCAAGCACCATCCATGGGAGCCGGGGTTCGACAACACGTACCAGTTCCCCATCGATGTGGCCGAGCGCGCCCGCCCCGGTGACCTCATCACCTCGTTCCACCTCGGGACCGTTGCCGCGGTCCACGGCGCAATGCCCGAGATACGCACCGGGTTGATCGTCCCCGAGCAGGCGGTCCTCGGCTCGGCAATCGAGGATGCTGTTAGCGAGGGCCATCCGGTGGTTGGAGCGCACTGGTCGCTGCTGCTCGACGACGCGGAGGCGAAGGTCCTCGAGGCTCACGAGTCAGGGATCGAGTTGGTGGCGTGGACAGTTGACGACCCTCACCTCGCCGCGGTTCTGGCTGCGGCGGGCGTCAGCGGGATCGTCAGCAACGACCCAGTGGCCTTGGTGGCCCACTTGGGCGAGGCGGCAGGACGTGGCTGACAGAGAATCGATCAAGGAGCAACTCGCCGCCGAGCTGCGCGACGCGATGCGGACACAGGATCGCGACCGCCGCGACGTGATCCGCCAGATCGAGACCGAGGTTGCAGTGGCGCGCTCCGAGCCCGGGTTCAGCGGCGAGGTAGACGATGCCCTTTATCGCCGCGTCATGGGCTCGTACGTGAAGAAGATGGACAAGGCACGAGGCGAGTACCTGGCGGCGGGGGAGCGTGGCGAGGCCATGGCGGCCAAGCTGGGCTACGAGGTGAACTATCTGAGCCAATGGCTTCCCACTCATCTTGGCGAGGAAGAGACGCTTCGCTTGGTCGAGGAGAAGGTGGCCGCCATAGGGGCCACCGACCCCAAGCAGGCGGGCCAGGTGATCGGACAACTCATGCGGGACCGGGGTGACGAATTGGACGGCGCACTGGTCAACCGACTGGTCCGCCAAGTGCTTGCCGGCGCCGACCCCTCCAGCCCGCCCGACGGCGGCAGTTGACCCTTCCCAGATATGAGCCGATGCTCGCCAGCCCGTGGCCGGCGGCATTCACCCACCCCGATTGGCTCTTCGAGGTGAAGTGGGACGGGGTCAGGGCCCTGTGGTGCTGGGACGGCGAAGCGGTGTCGGTGCGCAGCAGGAGGGGCCGCCAGGTGCTCCCGACCTACCCGGAGCTGTCCGGGTTCCGACCCACCCAGCCGCTAGTCCTCGATGGAGAGATCGTGGTGCTCGACGACCGGGGCCACCCCTCGTTTCAGATGCTGCAGTCCAGGATGAATCTGACCGATGGAAGGCGGGCTTCTATCGGGATGCCGGTCAGCTACATGGTCTTTGACCTGCTCCATGCCGGCGAGAACCTCACCGGGCTGTCGCTCGAGCAGCGTCGGAACCGGTTGGCTGACGTCGTCCTCCCCGCCCAGATGGTGGTCTCCTCCCAGGTCGAAGCCGCAGGCGAGGCCTTGTACGAGGCGGTTGCGGCCGAGGGCTTGGAAGGGATCGTGGCGAAACGGCGCGATTCTGTGTACCGGAGCGGGATCCGGTCACCCGACTGGCGCAAGGTTGCCCTGATGCGCCGACTATCGGCGGTGATCGGTGGCTTCACCCGGGGGAGAACGCCCGACGCAACAGCTTCGGTGCGCTGCTGGTTGGGCTGTGGGACGGACCCGCGCTGCGCTGGGTGGGGGCGGTGGGGAGCGGGTTCGATGACCGGACGCTGGCGATGCTCCTATCCCGGCTCGAGGGATTGGAACAAGCGGACACCCCGTTTCACCCCGACCAGATGATCCCGGCCGGGTCGCGCTGGGTTCAGCCGGTGATGGTGGCCGAGGTCGACTACAAGCAGTGGACCGCTGGGCCGAGGCTGAGGGCGCCGGTGTTCAAAGGGATTTCGACCACGCCATCCGAAGATTCCACCTGGGAGGCGGCCGGGCCTGGAGCGGCCGTGATCACCAACTCATAGGCCAGTCGGGGTCGAGGTCGAGCTTGCGGGTCGGCTCTCCGAGGAGCAGAGCTGACACCTCATCGCTCATGTGGTAGCTCTCGTCGTCATTGGGGAACTCACCTGCCTGAACATCGGCGGCGTAGGAACGCAACGCCTCGATAGCGATTCCCCCAAGATCGGCGTATTGCCGCACGAATTTCGGTGCGTGACCGAAGCTGAGACCGAGGGCGTCGTGCCATACCAGGACCTGCCCGTCGCAGCCCGCCCCGGCGCCGATCCCGATGGTGGGCACCGGTATCTCCTTGGTGATGATGGAGGCGAGCACATCGGGCACACCCTCGAGGACGAGGGCGAAGATCCCGGCGTCAGCCAGGGCGCGGGCATCGTCGATCAGTTCCCTGGCCTGCTCCACCGCTCTGCCCTGGACCTTGAAACCGCCCATGGCGTGGACCGACTGCGGGGTAAGGCCGATGTGTCCCATGACGGGGATCTCGGCGTCGAGGATGGCGCGGATCATGGGGAGCCGCTTGCGGCCGCCCTCCAGTTTGACGGCCTCGGCGCCCCCCTCCCTGACCAGCCGGCCTGCGTTGCGGACGGTCTCCTCGACCGAGATGTGGTAGCTCATCCAGGGAAGGTCGCCGACCACCAAGCATTTGGGCTCGGCACGTGACACCGCCGCCGTGTGTTGCACCATGATGTCGAGGTCGACCAGCAGGGTCTCGTCATAGCCATGTACCACGTTGGCCAGCGAGTCGCCCACCAGGATGATGTCGATCCCCGCCTCCGAGGCGATCAGCGCCGAGGGATGGTCGTAGGCGGTGATCATCACCAATTTCGGCCCACCCTTCCGGGCGAGCACCGCCGGTGAGGTCATCTTGGCGCGGTCGGCCATCGGAACGCTCCTCTCTCCCCACCACGGACGGTTGGGGGAATCTCGAGCCTGAATGTCCTCGTTGCTGGGAACCTCGGCCGCCGCATCGGTCGCCCGTGCCCACGACGATGCTAACGGTCCTGGTAGGTCATGCTTTGGCAGCGGAAACGAACCACCGATGCCGGCGGCAAATCACGAACTGACCTCCGTATTCTCGGCGGCGGCCGCGAGCAGCGGCCGACGGGGGCACGCCTGGAGGTGAGACGTGGACACGCACGACGGATCCAGCACGGTCGATCGCCGCGGTTTCCTCGGAATGGCGGCGAAGGGGGCATTCGGCGCCACAGCCATCGGACTGCTCGCCTGCCAGAACCAGGCAGCGCCCGGTGCGGATGGCACCTCCACCGAGTTGACCGAGGCGGCTGCGGGTGACGAGTCGCTTCCCGAAATCGAGTGGGAAATGCCGACCAGTTGGCCGGCGGCGCTCGACACGATCTACGGCGGCGCCACCACTTTCGCCGACCGGGTCAACTCGCTCAGCGGGGGACGGTTCGTGGTCACCGCCAGGGAAGGTGGTGAGATCGCCCCACCGCTCGAGGTGCTCCAGACGGTCCAGAGCGGCGGTGCCCAAGCGGGCCACACCGCCTCCTACTACTACACCGGCCTGAGCCCGGTTACCGCCTTCGGCACAGCCCTGCCGTTCGGGCTCAACGACCGCCAGCAGAACGCTTGGTTGTACTTCGGCGGCGGGCTCGAGATGCTCCAGGAGTTCTACGCATCCGAGTTCAACGTCATCCAGTTCCCCGCAGGCAACACCGGTACCCAAATGGGCGGCTGGTTCAACAGCGAGATCGGCGGCGTCAGCGACCTGAGCGGTCTCCGGATGAGGATCCCTGGGCAGGGCGGCGCCGTGATGGAGCGGCTCGGGGTATCAGTCCAGGTCCTACCCGGGGCTGAGATCTTCCAGGCGCTCCAGACCGGGGCGGTGGACGCGGCCGAGTGGGTCGGCCCATACGACGATCCAAGCTCGACTTCCAATCGGTGGCGCAGTTCTACTACTACCCGGGATGGTGGGAGCCGGGGCCGACGCTCGAGGTGCAGATCGCACTCGACCAGTGGAACGAGCTTCCTAGCCTGTACCAGGACATAGTCCGTACCGCCGCCTACGAGGCGAACGTGACGATGATGGCCCGCTACGACGCCCAGAACCCGGCGGCGTTCGCCGAAATCCTCGACAACTCCGAAGTCACCGTCCTCCCCTTCCCCGATGACGTGATGGAGGCGGCGCAGACTGAAGCCTTCGCGTTATACGACGAGACGGCTGCCGCTGACCCGGCTTACGGCGAGATCCTCACCGAGTGGACCACCTTCCGTGACCAGATCAACACCTGGTTCGGGGTGGCGGAGCGGGCGATGATCGACTTCGTGGCCCCGGCGCCCGGAGCGAGCTAGCCCTAGGAGAGCCCGCTCACCTCGACCAGCCAGGTGACGGTCCGTGGCGCCAGGATCACGATGACCAGCGCCACCACTTGGAGCGCCATGAACGGCAGCGCGCCTCGGTGGATGTCGGCGGTGCGCACCTCCTTGGGGGCCACGCTCTGCAGGTAAAAGAGCGAGAACCCGACGGGGGCGAAATGAAGGCGATGTTGAGGTTCACCGCCATCATCACGCTGAACCAGGTGAGGTCCACTCCGAGTGCCAGCGCCGCCGGGACGAATAGCGGCAGCACGATGAAGCTGATCTCGAGGAATTCGAGGTTGATCCCGAGCAGGAACACGATGATGTTGGCGGCGATGATGAAGCCCCAGAAACCGCCCGGGATGCTGGTGAGCCACTCGGTGATCAGGCTCTGACCTCCCAACCGGTCGAAAACGAGGGCGAATAGCGACGAGGCGAACAGGATCTGGAGGACGAGGGCGGTGATCCGGGCGGTGGACTTGGCTGCGTCCTTGACCACTTCCCAGGTGAGCCGGCGGTTGATGAGGGCGAGGAGCAGGGCCCCAACCGCCCCTACCGATCCGGCTTCGGTCGGGGTGGCGATGCCGAAGAAAATGCTTCCCAGGACGGCGAAGATGAGCATCAGCGGAGGGATCACCGCGCCCAGCGACCTGCGGAAGAGCTCGCCCCCGGAGAGGTTCCGCTCCTCCTTGGGGAGCGCGGGGGCCACCCCCGGCTTGAGGTAGGCGAAGGCCACCGAGTAGATCGCATAGAGCCCGGCGAGGATCAGGCCGGGGATCAGGGCGCCTGCGAAGAGTTTTCCCACCGAGACGTTTGGCATCTGGCTGGAGATGACGATCAGCACGAGGCTGGGCGGAATCAACTGTGCCAGCGTCCCCGAAGCGGTGATGACCCCGGTGGCCAGCTTGTGGTCGTACCCGTAGCGAAGCATCGCCGGGAGCGAGAGCAGACCCATCATGATCACGGTCGCCGCAACCACGCCGGTGGCGGCACCCAACATGGCACCCACCAAGACGACCGCCAGCGCGAGACCGCCCTTGAGCGGTCCCATCAGCAGCCCGACGGTGGTGATGAGCCGCTCCGCCAGCCCCGACTTCTCGAATACCGCTCCCATGAACACGAAGAAGGGCACCGCCAGGAGGACGAAGCTGCTCACCCCGTCGCCGAACCAGCGGTTGAACTGGAGATTGAGGTTTTGGATGGGGAAGATCCCAAGGAGCAGCCCGATTCCTCCAAAGACGACGGCCGTAGCGGCGAAGGAAAAGGCCACCGGGTACCCGATGAGGAGCAGCCCGAGGAACAGGACGAACATGATGATGGCGAGCCACTCCAGGGTCATCGCCACCACCCTGTCGCGGTCGTGACCAGCCTCATTCGATGGGCAAAGGAGCCTCCGGCTCCTCGGGGATCTCGACCAGCTCCTCGTGCTCCCGCAGAATGGCAACCAGCTTCACCATCTCGGCCAGCGCCTGGAGGAACAAAAGGGAAAACCCGACCAGCACCATGGTCTTGATCGGCGCCCGGGGGAGCCCGCTCGGGTCGGGTGATTGCTCGTTGATCCGCCACGACGTCCTCGTGGCCGACCACGACACCCAGATGCCGAGCAGCGAGAAGGGGATCAGCCCGATCAGGTGCCCGCAGAAGTCGATCCACGCCTTTCTGCGCGGCGTCTGGTTGGTGTACCAGAAGTCGACCCGGACGTTGATGTGGTGCTTGAGGATGTAGGGGAATCCGAGGAGGAAGATCACCGCGTACAGGTACCACTGCGCCTCGAGGAGGGCGTTGGTGGTGAGCTGCGTCCCCACCGCGGCGCCTACGTAGCGGAGCACGACGTTGGCGAACCCGATGAAGACCAGCGGCAGCACGAGGAACCACGAGATCGTGCCCGCAAACTCGGTGATCCGGTCGACACCCCGTTGGTAGCCGAGGGCGATACGCGTCAGCACTGAGCGGTCCTCGAGTGTGCCGAGTCGGGCGTGGTCGGCCAGTGCAACGGTGTCATAGACTCGCTGGCTCGTAGCCCATCACGTGACTGTGATCCCTCCCGGGGCGCGGCGCAGCCTATACCCGACCCGGTCAGCTGCGACCCGCTAGGAAGGGATTGGACCTTCAGGCCTTTCATCGCCGCGGCGCGCCCGAAGCAGGCCGACACCCAGGGTGACCAGCGCCGCGGCAAGAACCACTGCGCCCAGCCGGGTGACCGTTGTGCCCAGCGAGGCGGCACCTTCCTCGCCGACGGCGAAGTGGATGAAGAAGCCCCCTGACTGGAGGAGGATCCCGGCGAGCAGACCCAATCCGAGGATCCAACTGGTTCTCTCCGAGAAGTCGGTACGCCCCAGAAGGATGAAGAAGACGAGGGAGAGGATCAGGAGAACCCCGGCGTGGGCGTGCCCGGCGCGAAAGAACTGCTCCTCGACCGGGGTCAGCGCCTCCTCGCTGACGAGAAACCCGAGCAGCGACCAGCCGCCGAACTCGACGGTGACCAAAGCGAACAGAACGATTGCGGGAAGGACCCGGGTAGCCCTCATCGGTCGACCTCCGTGACGGGGACCCTGCGATCCTCGTCCGCCCGATGAAGTGATGTTGACCGGTTACCGCATCCGGCCGGCGGCTGTCAGCTTGCCGCCCGCTTCTTTTCGGAGCCGGTCTTCTCCTTGGTCGCCTCGACGCTCGCCTTGAGCGCCTCGAGCAGGTCGACCACCTTGGTCGGCTCGGGTGCCTCGGGTATGACCACCTCTTCACCCTCGAGCTTCTTCTGGGCCATCTCCTGGACGGCCTCCCTCGTGGCGTCGTGGAAGGCGTCGGCGTCGAAGGGTGCCGAGAGGTTGTCGATCAGCATCTCGGCGACCTTTATCTCCTCGGGGCGAATCTCGACGTCGATGTCGAGCTCTTCGAATTCGGGCTGGCGGATCTCGTCCGGCCAGTACATGGTCTCCATGACCAGGACTTCGTTCTTGGCGCGGAGCACGGCGAGCTGCTGCTTCTCGCGGATCGCCACCTTGGAAATGGCCACCTTGGCGCTCTCCGTCAGCGCCTCCAGCAGGAGCTTGTAGGCCTTGACCCCGCTCTTGTCCGGAGCGAGGTAATAGGTGGACTTGTAATAGATCGGGTCGATCTCCTCGGTGTCGACGAACTGGACGACGTCGACGATCTTGGCGCCGGATCCCGACGACGCCGCCTCTAGCTCCTCGTCGGTGAAGACCACGTAGTGGCCCTTGTCGACCTCGTAACCGCGGACGATCTCGTCCCAGGTCACCTCTTTGCCGTCGCTCTCCGCCACCCGTCGGTAGCGGATCGGGCTGTGATCGGTGTCGCGCAGCATCTTGAACTTCGGGGTGCGGTCCTCGGTGGCGCTGTACAGCGCTACCGGGATGGTGACCAGGCCGAAGGAGATGGCGCCCTTCCAGATACTTCTCATAGAAATCGCGAATCTACCGTCTCGATGACCGCTCTGGGGACACGGTTGCTGCCAACCCAGATTTGGGGAGTACCGCCACGGTTGCTTCCAACCCTGGGTTGGCGGGTGGTGGCGCAAGCCGTTCTGTGGGCTCGAGTGGCGGCTGTGGCGCGCTTCGAACCCTGGGTTGCAGAAGGGAGCGCCCTCGGCAGGATTCGAACCTGCGCACCTGGCTCCGGAGGCCAGTGCTCTATCCCCTGAGCTACGAGGGCGAGGGATGAGCGATTGTACCGCCACCCTTCGGTCAGCTTACGTCGAGCCGGAGCAGGTCCTCGTTGGTCTCCCTCCGCACCACCAACCGGGCAGACCCGTCCGAGCAGAAGACGACAGCAGGGCGCGGCACCTTGTTGTATGTCGAGCCCATCGAGTGGCCGTAGGCGCCGGTGACCGGGGTGGCGAGGATGTCATCGACGGCGATGTCATCGGGGACCGAGCCGTGTTCCACCAGGACGTCGCCCGATTCGCAGTGCTTGCCCACCACCGTGACCGTCCGGGGCCGGGGCGCATCTACCGCCCGTGGCGAGGAATGTCTCGTAGCCGCTCCCATAGAGCACCGGGCGGGGGTTGTCGCTCATCCCGCCGTCGACCGCCAGGTAGGTGCGGATCCCGGGAATGTCCTTGATCGTGATGACCGAGTAGAGGGTGACCGCGGCGGTGGCCACGATGGCCCGCCCCGGCTCGACCAGGACCTGAGACTTCACGCCCTCGCCGCGGACCGCCTGTTCGATCGTCTCGATCCAGGCGGTCAGACCTGGAGCCTCTTCGCCCTCGACGTAGGGGACGCCGAGCCCACCTCCCAGCGACAGCTCGGGCAGGTCGAAGGGCGCCGCCACAGCGGCGACTATCCGCGCCGCCCGCTCGAACGACTCGAGCCGGAAAACCTGACTGCCGATGTGGGCGTGGAGACCACGCAGGTCCATCGACGAGGATCCCCGTGCCCGCTCCACCGCCTCGGCAGCGGCACCGGTCGACACGGTGAAGCCGAATTTGGTGTCGTCGTGACCGGTGGCGGTGAAGCGATGGGTGTGCGCCTCCACACCGGGGGTGATCCGGACCAGGACCGGTGCCGGTCTGGCGCCGGCGAGACGGTCGAGGCGGTCCATCTCGTCGAAAGAGTCGACCACGATCCGCCCCACACCAATCTCGAGCGCCGCCGCCAGTTCTTCGTCGCTCTTGGCGTTGCCGTGGAGCACCAACTTGTCCGGCGGCACCCCGGCGGCGAGCGCCACGTGCATCTCTCCGCCGCTGGCCACGTCGAGCAGCATCCCCTCCTCGTCGGCGAGTCGGGCCATGGCGACGCAGTGGAACGCCTTGGTGGCATAGACGGCGCCCCCCGGCAGGGCGGTCACCGCCTCGCGGCATCTCGCCCGGAGGTGCTCCTCGTCGTACACGAAGAGTGGGGTTCCGAACTCGGCGGCCAATTCGAGCGTGTCGCACCCCCCGATGCTGAGCCGCCCGCGGTCGACCGATGCGGTGTCGGGGAGGAGATGGCGGGGGAGCGGGCCGGCCATGAGCGGTCCCGGAGGCTAGGCATCCCCCCGTTTTGGCGTCACCGGACGCGGTCATGCCGCGTTTCCTGACGCCAAAACGGGGTTTGGGGCCTGTCTATACAATCGGCGCCCGTCGACGAGGTGGAGGGAATCGATGCGGAGCCATCGCATCACCATGCTGGGGACCGGGCTGATCGGTGAGTTCTACACGCAGACTCTCCATGGCCAGCGGGGGCGGGACCGCGTCGAAGTCGTCTACTCGCGCAGCGAGGAGCGCGGCGCCGCTTTCAGCGAGCGATGGGCCATCCCCCGGTTCACCACCAGCATGGAAGATGCCGTGGCCGACCCCGACACCGACGTGGTCGTGGTGGGACTGCCCAACCATCTCCACGAGGAGGCCATCGCCACCGCCGCCAAGCACGGCAAGGCGGTGCTCTGCACCAAGCCCCTGGCGCGCGACGCGGCCGAGGCGAAGCGGATCCTCGACACCGTGGAGTCGGCCGGTGTCTTCGCCGGATACCTCGAGGACCTCTGCTACACGCCAAAGTCGCTCAAGGCGGTGGCGGCGGTGAGGGACGGTGCCGATCGGCGAGGTCACCTGGGTGCGCTCCAGGGAGACCCACCCCGGTCCGCACAGCGCCTGGTTCTGGGACGGCCGGCTCACCGGGGGCGGCGCCATCATCGATCTCGGGTGCCACTGCATCGAGATCATCCGCAACTTCGTCGGCAAGGACAACCGGCCGGTCGAGGTGATGTGCTGGACCGACACCTTCGTCCATCCCATCGACGACGAGGACAACGCCATCGCCCTCATCCGCTTCGAGTCCGGCGCCATCGGCCAGTTCGAGGTGAGTTGGACTTTCCGCGGCGGGATGGACCTGCGTGACGAGGTGGCCGGCACCGACGGCACCATCTGGCTCAACCATTTCCTCCGCACCGGATATGAGATGTTCACCGCCGGAGGGAGCAGCGGGTACGTCGCCGAGAAAGCCGAGACCGAGAAGGGTTGGCTCTTCCCGGTGGGTGACGAGGTCTCCGAGTTGGGCTACGTGGACATGTTCAGCGACATGTTCGACGCCATGGACCGAGGCGGCGAGCCACAGGAGACCTTTTACGACGGTTACGTGGTCAACGCCATCATGGACGCCTGCTACCGGTCGGCCGAGTCGAGGCGCTGGGAGCCGGTCGACCTGGAGTGGCGCGGTGGGGAGGCGGAGCGCATCCAGCGCGAGCCGGCCACCTACGACGGGCACATCGTCATCAAGGAGGAGACCCTCCCCGACGGCAGGCGCAAGCTGATCCTCAAGGACCCGGCAAGCGGCGACTTCGTCGACCGGATCGTCGCCGGGGGGTGACGCTTCGACTCGAGGTGCTCCCCACCTCTCGATGGGCGGAGGGTGTCGCCGAGGAGTTGGCAGATCGTCTCCGGGCGAACCCGCGCTTGCGGATGTGCCTGGCATCCGGGCATACCCCCACACCTGTGTATCAAGCGCTGGTGTCCGGTGGCGCATCTCTGGCCGACTCCGAGGTGCTTCTCCTCGACGAGTTCATCGGGCTCCCCATCGGTCACCCCGGGAGATGCGAGTCGATGCTGCGCCGCCAACTGATCGACCACGTCGAGGTGGGCCGGTTTCACCGGATAGACGTCGACGCCGCCCGACCTCGACGCCGAGTGCGTTCGTATCGACGCCATCGCCAGGGATGGCATCGACCTGGCGGTTCTCGGGCTCGGGTCCAACGGGCACCTGGGGATGAACGAGCCTGGATCGGAGCCGCATGACCCGACCCGGGTGGTCGAGCTCGCCCAGGAGACCGAGATGGGTTGGCCCGGTATGGGATCGATTCGCCCCTCGAACCACGGGGTGACGGTGGGAATGGCGCAACTCCTCGCCGCCAGCGAGGTCTGGCTGCTGGTAACCGGCGACAGAAAGCGGGGGATCCTGCAGACGGGTTCTCGAGGGTCCGGTGGGTCCGGAGTGCCCGGCGTCGTTCTTGAGGGAGCACCGCAACGCCATCGTCTGGGCCGACGAAGCGGCGTCTGGAACCCGGGCCGGAGGCGTCTCGGCATCAATTCATCCAGAATGGGCAGGCACAAGGAGGGTTCCCATGATCACCGGAATCCACGCCATGTTCTTCACCCCCGGTGCCGACGCGTTGCGGCCGTTCATCCGCGACACCCTGGGGATGCCGGCCACCGACACGGGGGACGGTTGGCTGATCTTCCGGGCACCGGCAGGCGAGATCGGCTGTCACCCCGACGAGTCGGTGCGGCACGACGTCTCGTTTACCTGCGACGACATCGAAGCCACGGTGGATGAGCTCAAGTCAAAGGGCGTCGAGTTCACCACCGAGGTAAAGGACTACGGGTACGGCCCCACCACCCGTTTCCTCATGCCCGGCGGCGTCGAAGTCGAGCTCTACCAGCCCAACTACAAACTGGACGACTGAGTCGATCACAGTGGGGAGTTCGGTAGCCCCCCTACCCGCTGCTCCGCAGCGGGTCCCTTCCCCCCTGCGGGGGGACGGAAGAAGAATATCTGCCTCCCCCCGGCGGGGGGAGTACCCGACGCGTAGCGTGGGGGAGGGGGGCTGGTTCACTCCCAAAGGTGCGACAGTCCGTGGACTTCCATTCGCCTTCCGGCTTCCGACTCCGCTCTAGCCCCAGTCCAGCCATGCTGGCCGGATTGGCGACGAGGATCTTATGCCGGATGACGTCGTCGATCCCAGCGCCGTCGAGTATCTCGGCAAACCCGGTGGCCAGCCAGGCGAGGCCGGGGGAACCTCCGAGCGTTTTCCAGAGCGTCCTGCGGGCGGCGTCGGTGCCGAGGAGGATCTGATCGGCATGGCCCTCCTCGACCATCAATGCGACGAGGGTTGCGGTCGGGTTGGGCTCAGGACCGTTGTGGCGCAGCGCCTGGTCGTACTCCAGGCGTACCCCGGTAGCGAGCAGGTCACGGTGGTATCCGGGATCGGTGACTTTGTCGGTGTGCGAGAGCACCACCCGACGGAGGGGGACGCCGAGGTCGGAGAACGTCTCCACTTGCCCCATACCTCCTTCGCCGCCCTCACAGTGGGTGATGATGGGGGCTCCTGTGGTGCGGTGCGCCTCGGCGGCGGCCTCGAATTGTCCCCGCTCAATCGGGTCGGGGGTCTCGCCCAGGGTCGCAATCTTGATCACGCCGCAACGGTTCTCGGTTCCGTCGGCGCCGATGGTGAGGTCGCTGACGAAACGCGCCGCCAAAGTGCGTCGCCGGCTCGGTGCGCGACCAGTGGTCCTCGGGATACCAACGGACGGCGTGCGCGCCGGTGGCTGGCGACCAACTGAACACCTTGCTCTCCCGACTGACCTCGACCAGCCTTGCGACGTCGCGTCCCGCATCACCGGGGATGGCATCGACCATCGTCCCAACCCGGCGGCTGCAGAGCAGAGACGCAACTCGGCGGCGGCGTCCTCGACCGACGAAGGCGGAACTCGGGGAACGTCGCCTCGACGGACGGGCTGTCGAGGATGACGTGCTCGTGGGCGTAGGTGACACCCAGCGTGTCGGCGGGAACATCCCCGAGGACGGTGCGGACGGTCACCGTCAATGGACGTATGGCGCCAGCACGTCGCGTGCCAGTTGGAAGCCCCGCTTCACCAACTCGTCAGAGCTCTCCCATTGCCGGTCCTCGTGCTCGATGCAGCACACGTAGTCGTACCCCGCACGGTAGAGGGCGGCGAACAACCGGTCCCAGGGAACCTCACCCAATCCGGGAAGCCGGGGGACCTGCCATCCGATCCCGGCGGAGAGGATGCCGTTCTCGTAGAGCCCGTTCTGGTCGACCTCCAGGTCCTTGGCATGGAAGTGGTAGAAGCGCTCGCCGAACTCATCCACCGCCGCCTCGATGTCGATCATCTGCCAGACCAGATGCGACGGGTCGAAGTTGAGCCCGACCGTCTCTCCGAACTCCTCGAACATCGTGCGCCACATGCTCGGCGTGTGGGCCAGGTTGTGCCCTGAGGGCCACTCGTCGTGCGAGAAGATCATCGGGCAGTTCTCGATGGCGATCCGTACTCCCTGATCGGCGGCGTGGTTCACCAACTCCGGCCACACCTTCTTGGCATCGGCCCAGTTGTCCGCCTGGGTCTTTGGGCGTCGGCCCCGATGAACGTGTTGACCACGGGGACATCGAGCAGTCGCGGCCGCGGTGATCACCTTCTTGATGTGGGCGCGGACCGTCTCGGCGTGCTCGGGGTCGGGGTGGAGCGGGTTGGGGTAGTAGCCCAGTCCCGATATCGAGATTCCCCGCTTGGCCAGGTCCTCGACGATCTCCGATGCCCGCGCTTCGGACAGGTCCTCGACGTCGATGTGGGTGACGCCGCCATAGCGCCGAGCGACACCCTCGCCCTTTGGCCAGGCGCACACCTCGAGCATCTCGAACCCCTCGGCGGCGGACCAGTCGGCCACCTCCTCGAGCGGGGTCGTGGCGAAGGGTGCGGTGAGCAGTCCCATCTTCATCTTCGGTCCTCCTATCGCTCGACTTTCACCCAGCGGCGCTCGTCGGAACTGCGAGCCACCGCTTCGGTCACCGCCACCGCATCGTGGCCGTCGGCGAACGTCGGGTAGCGGGGGTTCTCCGGCTGGCGGCCTTCGGCCACGGCGGCGTAGACCTCGGCGAAGAGCGCCCGGAAGGTGTCGGGGTACCCCTCGACGTGACCACCGGGATAGCCAATGAGGCGGGCGACGTCTTCGGTTGCCAGCGCCGGGTCGCGCTGCCAGATCTCGTTGGGGCGTCCCCGGTGGCCGATCCAGAGCCGGTCGGGGTCCTCGGAGTACCACGACAGGGCGGCGGCGGAACCGTCCACCTCGAGGTTCAACGAGTTCTTCCTCCCCGCCGAGATCTGGGAGATGGTGAGGACCCCGCGCGCCCCGTCCTCGAACCTGAGCAATACCCCGGCGGCATCGTCGGAGGTCATCTCCTCCTCGATCAGGTCGTCGGTTTCACTCGTCTTGGCGAATGTCTCCACCGGGCCCGGGGGATGCCGGCGGACGGGGATGAGGGTGTGTAGGTCGGCCATGACCTCGGTGATCCGCTGCCCGGTCACGAACCGAGCCAGGTCGAGCCAGTGCGAACCGATGTCCGCCACCGCCCGCAACCTTCCCGCCTTTTCCGACTCGAGCCGCCAGTTCCAGTCGGTCTCGAGGAGCAGCCAATCCTGGACGTAGCCCCCGTGGACCAGCAGCGGCCTCCCGATCTCGCCGGTCCGTGACCAGCGCCTCCGCCTGATGGCAGAGCGGATAGAAGCGGATGTTGAAGCAGACGGCGTGCACCTTGCCGCTTGCCTCGGCACGGGCGAGCAGGTCGGCTGTCTCGGCGGTGTCGAGCGCCAGCGGCTTCTCGCAGACGACGTGCTTCCCGGCGTCGAGGACGGCCCGGACCTGTTCGGCGTGGAGGTGATTGGGGGTGGCGAGGTGCACAACGTCGACATTGGGGTCGTCGAGGGCGGTTTCCAGGTCCGGGAAGGCGGGGGGGAGGTTGGCCGCCTCCGCCTTCTCCCTGGCCCGCTCCGGGCTCGAGCCGACCACGCCGATCACTTCCACGCCGATCCGGCGCAGCGCTTCGACGTGAGCCACGCCGATGAACCCGACCCCGACGACTGCGGCCCCGATGTCCGATTTCATAGATAGCTCCTACTGCGCCGCCGTGACCCGGGCGTAGGCCCAGGACAGGGCGAGGACGATCAACCCGTAGACGATCTGCTGCACCGCCTGGCCGACGCTGAGGAAGGTGAGCATCTGGCTGAGCACGCTCAGGATCAGCGCCCCGAGGATCGTCCCCGAGTAGGAGCCGACCCCGCCGAAGATCGAGGTGCCTCCGATGACAGCTGCGGCGACCGAGGGAAGGAGGAACGCCTGGGCGAGTTGGAGATCCACGGCGCCGGTCCGGCCGGCGAGGAGGATCCCGGCGAGTGCGGCGAGTATCCCGCACAGCGTGTAGACCACGACATGCACCCGCCAGGTTCGGACCCCGGAGAGGCGCACTGCCACCGGGTTGTCACCGACGGCATAGATGACCCTGCCCAGACCGGTGCGATGCTGGATCCAGAGGATCAACAGCGCCACCGCCGCCCAGACGAGCACGCTCCACGGGATCCGGTTGCCAAAGAAGGACCCGCCCCCCACCGTTTCGATGAATTCGCCACCGAGGTGGACCCGGTGAGGACGGTCTGCGCCAGAGTGGTGAACAGCCCGAGGAGGATGGCCGACATGGCCAGGGTCATGATGAGAGGGTTGACCCGGAACACGCCCACTCCGATCCCATTGACGAACCCGGCCAGCACCCCAACCATCAGGCCAAGGACGATGGCAATGGCGGCGCCGTTGGGCGACTGGTTGCCGGCAACGTAGGCGGCACCGGTTGCGACCATCGCCACCGAAAGGTCGATGCCCCCGGTGAGCAGCAGGACGGTCTGACCGGCCGCCATGATCGCCAGCGGGGCGGCGAGCAGCAGGGTGTTGCGCATCCCGCTGAAGCTGAGGTAGCTCGGCTGGATGAGACCAGTCACCAGGATGAGCACCACGAGCGAGGCGCTCAGTACCAACAGAGGCTTCTCCGCCAGCGTCCGGGCCAACCGGCCCGGAGGTGGGGCACCGGGAAGTGTCTGGTCCACCGGCTGGATCTCGGCGGTCACTGCGACCTCCTCCGCCGCAACTCGACAAGCCCGGCAACCATCATCACCAACACGATCAGGGCTCCCTGGATGATCTGAGCCGTGTTGGGGTCGATCCGCATCGCCGAGAGGATCGGGCTGAGGAAGAAGAGAACCACGGCGGCGGCGACCACCCCCACCACCGACCCTATGCCGCCGGTGAGTGCGATGCCACCGAGGACGATGGCGGCGACGCTGTTGAGCGTGGCGTTGGCCCCAACGCTGTAGCGGGGGTCGCCCGTCCCGGTTATCGCCACCGTGGCCAGCCCGGCCAGAGCCGCCATGGCTCCACCGATGCCGTAGGAAACGATCTTGGCCCGCGCCGTGGAGACTCCGGACAGATAGGCGGCGTTGCGGTCGCTGCCAGTGGCGTAGAGCGACAGGCCTGACCGAGTCCCGCGGACGAACCATGCCACGACGAGGGTCGGGATGATGATCATCACCAGCGCCGGCCAGAAGACCTCTCCGGTGCCTGTCTCCGACCCGGTGAAGATGAACCGGAAGCCGGGGGCGGTCCCCCCGCCGGGGGAGGGGAGCACGGTGAGCGCCAGCCCGGAAAGCACAAAGCTCATCGCCAGGGTGACAACGATGTCGGGCACCCTGGAGACGTTGATCACCCAACCGACGGTGCCGTTGAGCAGGGCGGCAGCGAGCATGATCCCCAGACCGACCAACAGGCAGAGCCACAGCGGCTGTCCGTCCATGAGGACCGCGGCGGTGCTGTTGGCGAGCAGCATCATCGCCCCCACCGAGAGGTCGATGCCTCCGGTGATCACGATCACCGCCTGGCCGATGGCGAGGTAGATGAGGGGCTGGGAGTTCTTGAGGATCGATGCGATCTGGAAGCTCCCGAAGTCGGGGACCAAGGTCGTGTACCAGCCGATGAGGACGACGAGGAGCAGCCACACCCCGATAGTCCACCCGTGACGACGCCGCAGCCTTTGCCAGTTGACCCCACCTGAGTGGTGATTGGAGGGGCGGTGGCGGTCATCGGACGGACGAACCTGCCGGTCGTGCGATGTCCGACCGGGCGGAATCATCATCAGGCCGACTCCTCGAGACCATGGGCGGCGGAGAGCAGCGCCTCCTCGGTTGCCGTCGCCGCATCCTGTTCGTGGACGACTCGACCGGCATACATGACAATGACGCGGTCGCACACCAAGGGGACCTCGGGCAACTCGCTGGTGTAGAGCAGCACCGCGGCGCCCTCCTCTGCCAGGTCGCGCAGCAGTTGGTAGATCTGGCGCTTGGTCTGGATATCGATCCCCCGGGTGGGGTCGAAGCAGAGAAGGGTGCGAAAGCCCGAAGCGAGCCATCTGCCCAGGACCACCTTCTGCTGGTTGCCGCCCGAGAGCCGCCGCACCTGTCGTTGCGCCCGGGTATCGATGGCGAGCCGCTCTATCGAACGGTCGGCGCGCTCGTCCTCGTCGCTGGCGAGCCCGAACCAGGAGCGAGCCCGGTTGTAGAGCGGGGTCACCAGGTTCTCCCTCACCGAACGCTGCGGGAGCAGGGCGAGCAGCCGGTCGGAAGGGACGAGCACCACCCCGCGCCTGATCGCATCGAAGGGGGAATGTGCTGAGAAGGGCACGCCATCGGCCTTGATCTCTCCGTCGTCCGGACGCCGGTCGCCGGCGAGGATCTCGAACAGTCTGTCCTGGCCCTGCCCTTCGAGCGCCACCACGCCGAGGATCTCGCCGGCTCGGAGCGAGAAGGAGACGCCATCGAGATGTTGTCGCGAGCTCAGGTTCGTCGCTTCCAGCGCGACGGCTGTGTCGCGAGACTGGACACGCGGTCCGCTCGGCTCGCCGATCTGCTCCTCGGCGATCTCACGCCGAGCATGGCCTCAACCAGCCGACCCTCGCCGCCCTCACCTGGCGCCAACTCGACGACGTTGCGGCCGTCGCGCAGGATCGTGGCCCGGTCGCACATCCGGAGCACCTCGGCCAGCCGATGTGTGATGAAGAGCACCGACCGGCCCTTGTCGACCCATGTCCTCATCACGGTGAACACGTGCTCCGCCTGGTCGGCAGGAAGGGCTGCGGTGATCTCGTCGAGCATGAGCACCTGAGGGTCGTGCGACAGGGCCCGGGCGAGATCGATCAGCCGTAGTGCTTCGAGAGGGAACTCACCGACGAGACCGCCAAGGTCGAGGTCGCCGAGCTCCATCGTCTCCAGCCACGACCTGACCAGATCTGTGTCGATCCCGGTCAGATCGGAAGTTCTGCTCGATGGTCAGGTCGGGGATCAGCGCCGGGTCCTGGAACACGGTGGCCAAACCGGCCTCCATGGCGTCACCGGGGTGACGCGGGGATATCTGTTCTCCCTTGACGGTGATGGATCCGGAGTTAGGAGGGAACACCCCGGAGAGGATCTTGACCAGCGTGCTCTTCCCGGCGCCGTTGGCGCCCAGCAGCGCATGGATCTCCCCCGGTCGAACCGTGAGGTCCACCGATCGGAGCGCCACCACAGGGCCAAAGCTCATGGCGACGCCGCGGGTTTCGAGAAGAGTTTAGTCGGTCATGGAGAAAGACGGAAGACGGAAGACGGCAGACGGCAGCCGTCCCCGCGCAGGCGGAATGGCCCCGTCGGCACGTAGGGGGGTGGTCCCGAGGGGGGCTGGCCCGCGGCCGCCCTCGGCACCGATGGGGCCGACTCTGCAGTGCCATCGGGATGCGAGGGCCGGCTGCCGGCCCCCTTCGGCTATCAGCGAACGAGTGCGGCCGAAGGCCGCTCGCTCCCTCGGTTGCTCACTCGCCGGGCCCTAGGCATTCCGAGACCTGGGCGGCCTCGTAGCTGGTGTAGGGGTCGATCTCGACGAAGGTGCTCCACCCGGGCTGCTGTTCGGGGTCGTACAAGCCCCTCGAGCGAGGCCGGGTCGTCACTGGAGAACACCTCTGGTGTCAGGATGGTCTCCCGTTCCACGTCCTCACCCTGCAGCACCGAGAGGGCGACAGAGGTCCCCACCGCGCCGATGGCGGGCGGGTTGGTCACCGCGGCTCCGGTGAGACCGTCACCCTCGAGCTCGATGAGCTGCTGGACGAACCCGTTGTTGTCCGCGCCACGATGGGCACGAAGGGAACGTCAGCGGCCTCGAATTGCTCGACCACCGTGTAGTCGATCCCCGAGGTCCAGATCCCATCGATCTCCTGGGTGGTGATGATGTCCAGCGCCTGCTGGGCACCCGTCGACGGGTCCCAACCGGTGAAGACCTCTTCGACCACCTCGATGCCAGGGTTGGCCTCGAGCGCCTCCTGGAAGCCCGTGTCACGGTCGGTGTCGGCAGGCACGCCGTCGATCCCACGCATGTAGGCGACGTTGCCCTCGCCACCGAGCTGCTCGAAGAGCCACTCGGCACCGACCCGGCCGTAGGCGACCTGGTCGTTGGTGACGACATATGCGCTCGGGGCGGTCACCGCCTGGTCCACGGCCACCATCACGATCCCCTGCGCCGCTCCGGCCTCGATCACGTCGTTGAGGCCCTCGCGGTCGGTCGGGTTGAAGATGATGGCGTCGACGCCCTGGCTGATGAGGCCCTCCAGGTCGGCGATCTGTTCGGTGGGTCCGCCGTTGCGGTTGACGACCACCACTTCGTCGACGACGCCGCTGGCCAACGACTCTGCCTTGATCGAGCAGATCATCTGCTCACGCCAGCCGTTGCCGACGAGCGTGTTGCTCACCCCGATTGTGAAGGGACCCTCGGCGCCGGCCGCCGCCGTGGTGTCGGTCCCTCCTGCCGCGGTGGTGTCGGTCCCTCCTGCCGCGGTGGTGTCCGTCCCCCCGGCCACCGTGGTGTCCGTCCCGCCCGCAGCGGTGGTGTCGGTCCCACCAGCCGCGCTGGTGTCTGTCCCGCCGTCTCCGCCACACGCCGCCACCACAAGGGCGAAGGCGATGAGCAGAGTCAGCAGTCCGATGCCCCGACCTCTCGGTCGTCGCATGCTTTCTCCTCTCTCGGTTGCCTGACGGCGCCCGCGTTGCGAGCGCCCTTCATTGGCCGTCCGGTCATCGGACCCCCCCTGTGGCCAAGCTGAGTGTGCGGTCCACCCGCTGGGGGGACAGCACGTGATCTATCACCATCGCCGCCGCCCCGGTCACACCGGCGCGGTCCCCGAGGATGCTGGGGATTAGCTGCAGGCGGCTGGTGGCGAGGGCGGTGGAGCGGCGGTAAACAACCTCGCGGATCCCGGCGAAGAGTTGGTCGCCCGCATCGGCAAGGTCGCCACCGACGACGATGGTCCCCGGGTTGAGCAGGTTGACCGTCGAGGCAAGCACCTGCCCGATGAGACGACCGGCTTCCCGCACCGCCTGGATGGCGTCGCGGTTCCCGGCCTTGACCATCGACACGACGGCACGGGTATCGGGAGCGTCGAGCCGCTCCGCCAGTGCCCGTCCGCCGGCAACCGACTCCAGGCACCCGGTGTTACCGCAGCGGCACACGATCCCTTCGGCGGTGGGGGTCTGGATGTGCCCCATGTCGCCGGCTGCACCAAGAGCACCTCGGTGGAGCCTGCCGCCGAGGATCAGCCCCGAGCCGATGCCTGTTCCCACCTTGACGAAGAGGAAGTCATCCGACGGTTCCGCGGTGACCCAGTGTTCACCCCTGGCCATGATGTTGACGTCGTTGTCCACCAGCACCGGGCACGTGATATCGGTCGACGAAGCGGTCCCGTATGGGGTACCCGTCCCAACCGGGCATGATCGGTGGGGTCACGGCTCTCCCCGCGGCGTACTCGACCGGTCCCGGCACGCCGATACCGATTCCCTTGACTTCGTCCGGGACATGCCCGTTGGCATCGAGAAGAGAGATCAGGACCCGATCGACCGTGCCGAGGACGTTCTCGGGGCCGGAGGCGATGTCGAGATCGAGTGCCCTCTCGGCGATGGGCGTTGCGCCCAAATCGGTGATCGCCACCCGAGCATGGGTGGCGCCCAAGTCAACGGCGAGCACCACTCCCGCTTCCTGATTGAGTCCGAGCAGCGCCGGAGGCCGGCCACCGCTCGACGGCGCCTCACCCACCTCGGCGATGAGTCCCTCGGCAAGCAGATGCTCGACCCGGGTGGCCACGGTCGAGCGGGAGAGCCCGGTGGCGTTGGCCAGCTCGCCGCGCGTCGTCGCTTCCCCGGTCCTTATCAGGTCGAGCATCATCCCGTGCGACCCACTTCCTCCCACAGTTCGTCCATTAGGCATGGAACTTTTGACTGATGCAAGGACAAAGTGCGGGCCGTCACGGTGACAGCGACCTTGCCAACCCCCTTCGCATGTTCGGCATACGCCGCTTCGAACAACCTGGACGCCTCTGTCTGGCCGGCAACCGTGGCGCTGGTGATCACCGGCGGCATCTTTCCCATTGCCACGAGTAGGTCCGCGGTCTGCACTTTTATCTCGTTGACCACCGCGGCGTAGGCCAGCGTGGAGCCTGGTCCGACCGGAGTGCTCAGCCCATCGATCGTCACCATGGCGTCGCCGACCGGAGTGCACAGGTCGATGACGATGTCGGCGTGGTCAGCAAGCCTGGTCCCCGTTGCGTGACGCGGCTCGGCGGCGGTGGACTCGGCCAGCGAAGTGACCGCAACCACGGTCATCCCGCGCTCCCTCGCTCCCATTGCCATCTCGATGGGGACCGCACTCGATCCGCCGACGCTGAAGACGATCATCATGTCCGCCGGGCCGAAATGGAAGTTGGCCAGGATCTGCTCGGCGAGCCCTTCGGTCCGCTCGATGAACATCGCCTGCCTCTGCCCGTTGGCACCGACGACCTGGGTGTGGAAGGTCATCGAGAGCTCGGCGATGGGGTGGAACCCTGGGTACGACCCGTATCGGGGGAACATCTCCTCGAGGGCTATGCGGGAGTGCCCCGTCCCGAATAGGTGGACGAGACCACCCGAGGAGATGGCCTCAGCGCACCACTCGGCGGCGGCGGAGATTGCCCCCATCTGCGATTGCTCGATGCGCTCCAGCACCGTTCGCGCTTCGGCGAGCCAGCGCCCCGCGGAAGACCGCATCGGCGGAGCGTATCAAATGTCTAGACATGTAGCATCGGGGACCGGCTCACCGAGGCGCAATGACCACGAGGACCCCGGCACGGTATGAGGAGATCGCCGATCATCTGCGGCGGCTGGTGGCGAGCTCCAGCCCGGGCGACCGGCTCCCGTCTGACGCCGAGCTCTGCGAGCACTTCGGGGTGAGCCGGATGACCGCACGCCAGGCGGTGCAGACACTCGCCAACGAGCGGTTGCTCTACCGCACCCGTGGGCAGGGAACATTCGTGGCGTCGCGCCCGGTGCCGCGGGTGCTCGGATCTCCATTGTCGTTTACCGACAGCATGCGCAGCCGGGGCATGTCTGCGACTTCGCAGATCCTCGCATCGGGAACGGTCGAGCCGTCTGCAGCGGAGGCCAAGGCGCTCGGTCTGCCATCTGGAGAATCCGCTCTCGTGCTGGAGCGTCTCAGGCTGGCCGACGGCACGCCGATGGCGATCGAGCGGGTCGTCTTCGCCCCCGTTGCGCCGTGGTGCTCGGCGCCGATCTGGAGCGAGGATCGCTCCACCATGCCTTCGAGGCCAATGGATGGATCCCGACCCGGGCCGATGCGGAGGTGACGGCGCGACCGGCCACCGCACGGGAGCGGCGCTTGCTCCAGCTGGAGGAGCCCGTCGTGCTCGTCGAGCGGCGCACCATCACCGACCAGGACGGATCTCCTCTCGAGCACACCGAAACCGTCTACGCCGCTGAGCGCTATGTGTTCGCCGCAGTGCTCCACCGCGACGCAACCGACCGGCTTGGGTGATGGGGCGACATCTCGGTCTCGATCTGGGCGGCACCAACGTCAAGGCGGTGGTGCTCGACGGCTCGGAATTGGTGGCGAACGCCACTTTCCCCACAGACGCGCCCCGGGGGCCGCAAGCCGTCGTCGAGCGGCTCGCCGAGGTGGCGCGCTGGGCCATCGACCACCATGGTCCGGTGGAGACGATCGGTCTCGGGATCCCGGGGCTGTTCGATCCGGCCGACGGCCGCGTGCTCCTCTTCCCAAACCTCCCCGGGCCATGGGCCGGCTACCCGCTGCGCGCCAGCCTGGAGGAGGAACTGGGAAGACCGGTCCACATGATCAACGACGCCCGCGCCTTCACTCTCGCCGAAGGCACGTTGGGGGCCGGCGCCGGTTGCGGCACGCTCGTCTGTGTCACCTTGGGCACGGGGATCGGTGGCGGGGTGATGATCGACGGCAGGCTCCACCTCGGCGCCTTCGGTGTCGCCGGTGAGATCGCCCACCAAACGGTTCTGCCCGATGGCCCGCTGTGCGGCTGCGGCAACCATGGGTGCGTCGAAGCCCTGGCTCGATCCGACGTGCTGGCGTCGACGGCTGGCAGGGCGACGGTCGAGGAGGTCTACAAAGGTGTGGCCGAGGGCGATGAGCGGTGTATCGCCGCCGTCCGCGGCGCCGCCGGCTGGCTGGGGATAGCCCTCGCCAACGTCGTCGCCGTGCTCGGACCGGAGCGGATCGTCGTCGGCGGGGGCATCGTTGCCGCGGGCGAACTGGTGCTCGGTCCGATCAGGGAAGCCGTCCGTGGGCGGGTGACCTTGGTGCCAACCGACCAGATCGAGGTGGTGGCGGCATCGCTCGGGACCTCCGCCGGCGCCATCGGCGCCGCGCTCGCCGGCATGGCCGCCGAGACGACCTAGCGGGTGCGGTCCCGGTAGTCGTCGAGGATGGCGGCGGTCTGGGTGGCGCCGACCCGGCTCACACCCACCGATAGCACCTCGAGCAGCCCATCGAGAGTCCTGACACCACCGGCTGCCTTCACCTTCACCGCCGGCGACACGGTGGCCCGCATCAGCTTGAGATCTGCGATGGTGGCACCGCCCGGGGCGAAACCGGTGGAGGTCTTGACGTAATCGGCGCCGGCCGACTCGGCGAGGAGGCACCCCCTCACCTTCTGCTCGTCGTCGAGGTAGGCGTTTTCCAGGATCACCTTGACCAGGGCCGTTCCCGAGGCGCCCACCACCGCCCGGATGTCGGACTCGACCAAGGCGTCGTCTCCGGAGCGGAGCGCCCCGATGTTGACCACCATGTCGAGTTCGCTGGCGCCCTCGGCCACCGCCACCTCGGCCTCGAAACGCTTGGTGGACGTGCTGTGGGAGCCGTGGGGAAAGCCGACGACGGTCCCCACCGCCACGCCGGATCCCTCGAGCAGTGAGCCGGCGAGGGCGACGTCGGCGGGTCGGACGCAGACCGATGCCACCTGATACCTCGCCGCCAGCCGGCAACCGGCGATGACCTCGTCCCGGGTCAGCTCGGGGCGGAGGAGCGAGTGGTCGATGGCGCCGGCCAGATCTTCGTAGCTGACGTCGGCGACGGTGAGTGTCGTGTCAGACTCGGGCAGGGCGGTCTCCATCGGGGGATCGTCCCACATCCGGCTGCAAGTTGTCTAGACATGGAAGGCGGGAGCCTGATGCAACCACGCCCGCTGCGCGTCACCGTGGTCGGTAGCTGGCCGTTTCCCGGCTGGCTCGAGTTCGCCTCACGCCACCTCGAGGACTTCGGCGCCGATGAGATCGCCGAGTTGCAGGACGACGCGGTGACGGTGGCGCTGGCCGACCAGTTGAGCGCAGGCGCCGACGTGGTGACCGACGGCGAGCAGACCCGGCTCGACTTCAACCTCTCGTTCTACGGGTTCCTCGATGGGATCGACGCCGCAGAGCCTGCATCTCGGGTTTTCGGGCCGCCGGCGCACGACCAGCGGGGGCGTCACCGCATCAGCGGCCGGTTGGGCGCCGAGAGGGGTCTCGGCGTGGTCGATGAGCTCACACGGCTGCAGCGTCTGGCGCCGCCCGACCTCCCGCTCAAGGTGAGCGTGCCCGGGCCGTACACGCTCAGCGGCCGTCTCATTCCCAACGACGACTACCCCGACCGTTGGGCGATCACCGAGGCACTGCTACCGGTGGTCTCCGCCGAGCTCGGCCGGCTGGTGGAGGCGGGCGCCACCGAGATCTGCGTCGACGAGCCATCGATGAGCTGCTACGCCCACCGTGAGGATCCCGATCGCATGGTCGAGGTCTTCAACCGAACCGTGGCGCCGGTGGCCGGTCGGTGCCGGATCGACACCCACCTGTGCTTTGGCAACTACAAGGGCCATGCGGTCGCTCCCCGCCGCTATGCCCCGATGTTCCCGGCATTCCTCGATATAGCCGCCGACGAGGTCCACCTCGAGATGGCGGGGAGGGAGATGGCCGAGCTTGAAGTAATCGAGAAGGTGGCGGAGCGGCACGACGTCGCCGTCGGCCTGGTCGACGTCAAGAACTACTGGGTGGAGACGCCGGAGGAGATCGACGCCCGGGTGCGGCGGTGCCTGCAATACGTCCCGGCGGACCGGCTGGCACTGGCCCCGGACTGCGGTCTCAGCCAGACGGCGCGCTGGGCAGCCAAGGCCAAGCTGGCCAACCTGGTGGCCGGGGTCACCCGGGTGCGGGAGGAGCTTGGGTTGTGATCAGCCGCCCCGCATCGGTGACACCCCAGCCGCCGTCAACGGCGAGCACCTGGCCGGTGATCATCCGGGCATCGTCCGACAGTAGGAACCCTGCGGCCGCCGCCACATCCGAGGGGTCGAGCATGCCGCCGGCCAGCGGCTGTTTTGCCCGGGCGTAAGACAGGATCTCGGGGTCCGACGCCGCCCTCGCCGCCATCGGCGTGTCGACCAGCCCGGGAGCGATGGCGTTCACCCTGATCGAATGGGTGGCGTATGTGGCGGCGAGCGCCGTGACCAGCGCCAGTTGTGCTCCTTTGGCTGCGGCGTAGGCATGGGTGCCGAAATAGCGAGGGGAGGGGTGACGGACGATGGCGCTGCTCACCACGACCACCGACCCGCCTGGCGGGCTCCTGGTCGAGCATGATCCTCACCGTCTCGGCAACGGACAGACGCGGTGGTGGTGAGGTTGAGCTCGATGGTCTCACGCCAGGCTTCAGCACCCACCTGATCGATCGGCCCGTCGCCAAATCGGCGGCCGCTACCACCGGCGACGAGGAAGGCACCGTCGATCCATCCCAATTCGGCTCTGGCGGCTTCGAACGCCCGTTTCGTCTCACCCTCGTCACGGAGGTCCGCCCCGGACCAGCCGGCACGTCCTCCCTTGGCGACGATCTCGCCTGCCAGCGAAGCGCACTCCGACTCGTCGAGCGAGATCACGAAGACGGCGGCACCCTCGGCGGCGAAGCGACGTGCCCCGGCGGCAGCGATCCCGCTGGCGCCGGTGACAACGATGGCGTCGGCCTGCGAGGGGCATCGCTCCGGAGCGTATCGTTGGAGCCAATGGACCTCGAGTATCCGGGCTTCGGGACCATCGTCGTCGACGGCGAGCGCTTTGACCACGACGTTGTGCTCGAGGATGGCGCGGTTCGGCCCCGCGACAAGCGACCCTCCAAGCAATTCAAGAGTGGGCACACACCACTGTCGGTCGCAGAGGACATCCCCTGGTCGAGACAGCGACTTGTGGTGGGGTCGGGTCACTCCGGCAGCCTGCCGGTGATGTCCGAAGTGCACGACGAGGCCCAGCGCCGGGGTGTCGAGCTAGTGGTCCTGCCTACAGCCGAAGCCTGTGCCCTGCTGCGCGATCTCGACCCCGCCGACGCCAACGCAATCCTCCACGTCACCTGCTGACACTCGGACAACCACACTCCGCCTTCCCACTTTCCCGCTCGCGGCGGGCACGCCACCGAGAGCAGAGGGACCACCGGGCGGCGGGCTTGGTCCTAAGCCCTCTGCGCTGCCGTCCGCCGTCTGCCGTCTACCGTCCCACTTGGCTATGAAGGTCGGAATCGGCATCCTCGGTGGTGGGAACGTCGGCGGGGTGCTGGCGCGCAAGTTGCTCGACGACCGCGATGCGATTGCGGCCAAGACCGGCGTCGATCTCGAGTTGCTCGGGGTCGCGGTTCGGGACGTCGAGAAGCCCCGCCCGTTCGGGCTCCCGCCTTCGCTGCTGACCGACCGCCCTGAGGAACTGGTGGACGATCCTGCGGTCCAATTGGTGGTCGAGTTGATGGGGGGTCTCGAACCGGGTTGTGAACTGGTATTGCGGGCGCTGCGCCACGCCAAGCCGGTGGTCACGGCGAACAAGGAGCTGGTGGCGGCGCGCGGAGTCGAGTTGATCGAGGCGGCCGCAGAGGCGGGTGTCTCGCTTCTCTTCGAGGCAGCAGTCGGTGGCGGGATCCCCATCATCCGCCCCCTCTCCGAGTCGCTGGCCGGTGAGCGTCTCAGCAGGGTTCTGGGGATCGTCAACGGCACCACCAACTTCATCCTCACCGCCATGGCAGAGGAGGGCCGGCCGCTCGACGAGACCTTGGCCGAGGCGCAGCGGCTGGGCTACGCAGAAGCCGATCCCACGGCCGACATATCGGGCGCCGACGCTGCCGCCAAGGCGGCCATCCTCGCCAGCCTCGCCTTTGGCACATGGGTGGGGGGCGATCAGGTCCACCGCGAGGGGATCGAATCGGTCACCGCAGCCGACGTCCGTCATGCCGCCGACCTCGGTTACGTCCCGAAGCTCCTGGCGGTGGCTGAGGAGACGGCGGAGGGGGTGAGCGTCCGGGTCCACCCGTCGCTCATCCCGCGCCGGCACCCGCTTGCCGCGGTGCGAGGCGCCCACAACGCCATCTACATCGAGGGACCGTCGATCGGGCAGCTTCTCTTCTCCGGACCAGGAGCGGGCGGCGAGCCCACGTCGACGGCTGTCCTAGGTGATGTGATCGATGCGGCCCGCGAGCTCCTGGCCGGGGCGCAGGTGGCACCCCGGGTCCGCTTCGCCCCAGGCAGGGTGCGCGACATCGCCGAGGTCGAAACCCGCTGGTACCTGCGGCTCGAGGTGGTCGACGCCCCGGGAGTGCTAGCCGAGATCGCTTCGGTGTTCGGGCGTCATCAGGTCTCGATCGCATCGGTGTGGCAGGAGGGGCGTGGCGACGAGGCGACCCTCCTCCTCGTCACCCACAGCGCCGCCGAATGGCGCCACCGCAAGACCGTGGCCGACTTGGAGGACCTCACCGTGGTCCGCCAAGTCGCGGCGACGCTCAGGGTCATTGCCGAGGATTGATTTGGCGTGGCGTGAGCACCGTTGTGAGTGAACCAGCCCCCCTACCCGCTGCTTCGCAGCGGGGCCCTTCCCCCTGCGGGGGGACGGACTTGCATTTGCTTCCGTCTGCCGTCTTCCGTCTGCCGTCTTGCCATGAAGTACCGCTCTACCCGCGACTCCGGCCCCGCTCGGCCGACTTTGGCGACCTGCTGCTCGGAGGTCCGGCCCCGGACGGTGGGTTGTATGTGCCGGAGAGCTGGCCCCAGGTGGACGTGGCGGGGCTAGCGGGGCGCTCCTACGCCGAAGTCGTGGCGACGATGGTGGCGCCTTTCGCCGCTCCGTTCTTCACCGCCGACGAGGTCGGGGCGATGGCGGAGTCCAACTACCGGAGGTTCCGCCACCCCGATGTGGCACCCCTGGTGGAGCTCGGCACCGATGAATGGCTCCTCGACCTCACATGGGGACCGACCCTCTCGTTCAAGGACTACGCCATGGCGTTGCTGGGGGCGATGATGGAGAAGGCGGTGGAGCGCACCGGCGAGCGAGTCCTCGTCCTCGGGGCGACCTCGGGCGACACCGGGTCCGCCGCGATCGAGGCGCTGCGAGGACGGCCCGGGATCAACGTCGTCATCCTCTATCCCGAGGGCCGGATTTCGGATTTCCAGCGCCGCCAGATGACGACGGTCGAGGAGGGCAACGTTCAAGCCGTCGCCATCGATGGGACTTTCGACGACTGCCAGGACCTGGCGAAGGCGCTGCTGGCCGATCCCGGGCTCGTCCCGGACCACCGTCTCGCCGGGTTCAACTCGATCAACTGGGCACGCGTCGCCCCTCAGACCGCGTTCGCTGCCTGGTCGGTGGCGCGGTTGGGAATACCACCCGGTGGATTGGTGTTCTCCGTTCCGACCGGAAACTTCGGCAACATCTACGCGGCATACGCCGCTTCGAAGATGGGGATCCCGGTCGGCCGCCTTGTCGTGGGTTCCAACCGGAACCACGGGTTGACCGACTTGATCAGCGAAGGACGGATAGCCATCGAACCGGTCGTTCCAACTCTCGCCCCGGCGATGGACATCCAGGTGCCATCGAACATGGAGCGGCTGCTCGCCGACCTGCTCGGTGGCACCGGCCCAGCGGTGGCGGAGGCGGTGCGACTACTCCGGACGGAAGGGTCTCTTCAACTGCCTGCAGAAGCCTCGGCTCGGCTGCAGCAACTGTTTGCAGCGATGTGGCTGGACGACGAGGCGACCGCGGCGGTCATCGCCGAGGTGCATAGCCAGACCGGCCGCCTGGTCGACCCGCACACGGCGATCGGTATCGCCGCCGGGAGGCGAGCCCGGGGGTCGGGGACCACGCTGGTGAGCTTGGCAACGGCGCATCCAGCCAAGTTCCCCGAGGCGGTGAAGGCCGCCACGGGAGTGGAACCGGAGCTACCTGCCGAGCTTGCCGGGATCATCGACCGGACCGAGCGTCTTCACAGCCTCCCACCCAGTTTGGAGGCCATCCATAGCTTCGTCAGGGAGGTAGTGGGGGAGCCGGCATAACGGCGGCTTGGCATGCGTCCGCGGCTGTGTAGAATGTCCACCGATTCGTCACTCCCGTGCACATCTTCCGTCGCGGAGGACCCCTGAGCCACACGGCACTCACCTGTAGGTAATCCCGTCGTGGACTGTGCGGGCAATGATGGAGCCAGTAGGTCCGGCTGAACGATTCAGCAAAGCCTGCTCCGGCGGTGCGGGGACTCCTCACCGGCGGACCAGGCATCTCTCTAGCCAGAGCCGATCGCGGCGACGGTGAAAGGACCATATGACGACCAGAGCGGAACTCCAGGGGAAGTCGATCAGAGATCTCCGCCAGATCGCCGAGGCGGTCGGCATCGAGACCGAAGGGCTGCAAAAGGCCCATCTCATCGACGCCATCATGAACGCCGACGGCTATGAGCCGAGCGGTGACACCCTTCCCGTGGTCGAGCTTCCCGCAGCGCTGCCCCGGCCCGAGCCGAGCAGCACGCCCGCTCCGGAGCCGACCGAGGATGACTCGGTTGAGGATGTAGCACCCCGGGTGACGAGCGACGACGCCGGACCCCGGGTGCACGAGCGATGACGGCGGACCCCGGGTCACGAGCGATGACGCCGGATCCCGGGTCACGAGCGACGATGGGGACCCGGGTGACGAGCGAAGACGGCGGACCCCGGACCACGGGTGATGACGATCGGCGGGAATGGGATGGCCCGCGCGACGGAAACCGCAAGAGACGCCGTCGCCGCGGCGGCCAGGGTCTCGGCCCGCAGGGGTACGAGCGAGGTGACCGCGAGCCGCAAATCCCCGAAGGCGACCTCGAGATCCGTCAGGGGATTCTCGACGTCCTTCCCGAGGGATACGGGTTCCTCCGGGTGACCAGCTACCTACCCGGTGACCGCGACGTCTACGTCTCGGCCAGCCAGGTCCGCAAGTTCGGCCTGCGGCGCGGCGACCTGGTCGAGGGACCGATCCGCCCACCGCGCAGCCAGGAGAAGTTCCCTGCCCTGATCCGGATCGACTCGGTCAACGGCATGACGGTCGACGAGGCGCATCGCCGGCCCCGGTTCGAGAAGCTCACCCCACTGTTCCCCGACTTGCGGCTCCGGCTCGAGCTCGACGGTAAGCCCAACGGGATGATCGCCAGGATCATGGATCTGATCGCCCCGATCGGGAAGGGCCAGAGGGGAATGATCGTCTCACCGCCGAAGGCCGGGAAGACCACCGTGCTCAAGGAGATCGCCCAGTCGATCACCCTCAACAACCCCGAGGTCTACCTGATGGTGGTGCTGGTCGGTGAGCGGCCCGAAGAGGTCACCGACATGCAGCGCTCGGTGAAGGGCGAGGTCGTCTACTCGACCTTCGACCGCCCTGCCGAGGAGCACTGCCAGGTGTCGGAACTGGCTCTGGAGCGTGCCAAGAGGCTGGTGGAGATGGGGACCGACGTCCTCATCCTGCTCGACTCGATCACCCGTCTCGCCCGTGCCCACAACCTGGCCACACCGGCATCGGGGCGCATCCTCTCCGGTGGGGTCGACTCGACCGCCCTGTACCCGCCCAAGCGGTTCTTCGGAGCCGCCCGGAACATCGAGGAGGGCGGGAGCCTCACGATCCTCGGTACCGCCCTGGTCGAAACCGGCTCCAAGATGGACGAGGTCATCTTCGAGGAGTTCAAGGGAACCGGGAACATGGAGCTGAGACTCGACCGGAAGCTCGCCGACAAGCGGATCTACCCGGCCATCGACATCGAGGGCTCGGGAACACGCAAGGAGGAGTTGCTGTTCGACCGACAGGAGCTGCTCCAAGTGTGGAAGCTGCGGCGGGTGCTGCTGGCGCTCGAGCCGGGCGCCGCGCTCGAGTTGCTCATCGACCGGCTCAAGAACACCAAGTCCAACCCCGAGTTCCTCTCCGAGGTGGCTCGGAGCAGCAGCTGAGCGATCAGGAGGATGCAGTGAAGACCGGGATCCATCCCGACTACGTCGAGACCAAGGTGATCTGCTCCTGCGGGAACACATTCACCACCCGTTCCACCAGCGGGAAGCCCGAGATGCACGTCGAATTGTGCAACGAGTGCCACCCCTTCTTCACCGGCCGGCAGAAGCTGGTCGACAGCGGAGGACGGGTCGAGCGGTTCCAGAAGCGGTACGGCAAGACATCCTTCACACGTTCCGCCAAGGACGACGCCCCGGCGGAGCCCGCCGCCGAACAGTCCTGAGCCTCAACCGGTCGGCGGATTCGGCCGGCCCAAGATGAGCCGCGACCCTTCGAAGACCGTCGGGGGCCAAGCCGTCATCGAGGGTGTCATGATGCGGGCACCCGCCGGCTGGGCAGTGGCGGTGCGCACTCCCACCGGGGCGATAGAGGCGACCCGCAACGATCTGCCACGCCTTTCATCGCGGTCCAGGTGGGCCCGTATCCCATTGATTCGCGGCGTGATGGTGCTCGGGGAATCACTCACTCTTGGGATGCGCGCCCTGTCCTGGTCGGCCCAACGGGCCAGCGGAGAGGACGAGCAGCCACTCTCCCGCGGCCAGGTGGCCGGATCACTGGCTCTCGCCCTGGCCCTCTTTGCCGGGTTGTTCATCGTGCTCCCCGCCGTTGGGGCGAGGTGGGTCATCGGGCAATCCGCTTGGGTCCACCTCGTCGAAGGTGCGATACGCGTGCTGGTGTTCGTCGGGTACATCTGGGCGATCGGGCGTATCCCCGAGATCGGCCGGGTCTTCCAGTACCACGGTGCCGAGCACATGACCATCCATGCCTACGAGGAGGGCGAGCAGCTCTCCTCCCAATCTGTGGGCCGCTACCCGAAGGAGCACCCGAGGTGCGGGACCAGCTTCCTGCTGCTCGTCGTCTTGCTATCGGTGCTCGTCTTCTCCCTGCTGGGGAGGCCATCCCTCCCCTGGCTGATAGCCAGCCGGATCCTCCTCATCCCGGTGATCGCCGGCGTGTCATACGAGCTGTTGCGTTTCTCCGGGCTGAGGGCGGACGGCACCCTCGGGAAGGTGCTCTCCGCCCCCGGGATGTGGCTGCAGAAGCTCACCACCCGGGTACCCGAAGAGCAGATGATCCCGGTCGCCGTGGCGAGCCTGCTCGCCGCGCTCGATCCCGAAGGTCGAGCCGAGGTCGAGTTGAGGGGCGACGTGGACCCAGAGGCCAGCAGCGTCGTGCCCTGACGTGAACGGCTGGCGAGAGGGTGACACCGCTATCGAGGCCGTGAACCCTGCTCAACCCGGCGAAGATCCGCCGACAGCCTGACCGTGGACGCCGGGATGCTCAGTCGCCTCGAGGCGGCGGAGCGCGACCTCGATGACGTGATGGTGCGACTCGCCGACCCCGAGGTGGTGGCCGATCAGCGCACCTACCGCGATCTGGCGAGACGCCACGCCGAACTGACCTCGCTCGTCGACCTGTTCCGATCATGGCGGCGAGCCGACGAGGACGCCCGTGAGGCGGAGGCAATGGCAGGCGATGATCCCGAACTGGCATCGGACCTGGCGGCGCTGGGGGAAGAACGGCAGGCCGAGGCGGTCCGGCTGGAGGAATCGCTTCGCACCGCGCTACTCCCGAGCCATCCCGACGAGGGGAGGCCGGTCATCATCGAGATCCGGGCCGCAGCGGGCGGAGACGAAGCCGCCATATGGGCCGGTGACCTGAGCCGGATGTACCAGCGCTACGCCGAATCACACGGGCTCACCGTCGAGACACTCGAGAGCCATCCGTCAGAGTCGGGCGGTTTCTCCAGGGTCACGCTCGGCATCGGAGGGAAAGACGCCTTTGCCAGACTCCGTTTCGAGGCCGGCGTCCACCGAGTGCAGCGGGTGCCGCGCACCGAGAGCCAAGGGCGCGTCCATACATCGACCGCCACCGTGGCGGTGCTCCCCGAAGTGGAGGAGAGCGACATCGAGTTGACCCCCGACGAGGTGCGGGTGGATGTCTTCCGATCGACCGGCCCCGGGGGGCAGTCGGTGAACACCACCGACTCGGCGGTGCGTCTCACCCATATACCAACCGGGATCGTCGTCTCCTGCCAGGACGAGAAGAGCCAGCTCCAGAACAAGGAGAAGGCTTTTCGCATTCTTCGAGCCCGTCTCCGTCAGGCCGAGGAGGAGAGACGGCACGCCGAGCTCTCCGGGGCACGGCGCTCCCAGATCGGGAGCGGTGACCGGTCGGAGAAGATCCGCACCTACAACTACAAGGAGAACAGGGTCACCGACCACCGCATCGGACTCACCCTCAAGCGACTCTCCGACGTGCTCGAAGGCGACCTCGACTCACTGGTCGATGCTCTGGCGCTCGCCGACCAGCAACGCCGGCTGTCTGAAGAGGGCTGAGCCGCCGGTCGCAGATTGAGCCGGGCGACCCATGCCCCTCCGACCCCAAGCCCCTTATTGTTCCGGCGGGGACCGGGTCTGGGGGAGTGGGGACGATGGTATGGCGCGTTCATCGGGGACATCTGGAGGGGAATCCACGCGTCACGGCGCGCTCGGCTCACGTCGGGGTTGCTGCGTTGGTGCTGCTACTCATATCGAGCCTGGCCGGGGTAGCTCAGGCCCAGAGCGAGGTACCACCGGGAAAGGTCCGAGGGACCTGGGAGGTCACGCTCAACGTCGTGGATTCGGTGCCAGTCGGCGAACAGACCAGCGAGGAGTCTCCCGAAGGCCCCGGTCCTTCAGAGGGGGTACACGTTCCAGACAACGATGGAGAGCTGTGGTGGAGAGCTCTGTTTCACATGGCAGTGGAACCTGACAATCACTGTGGAACTGTGAGCTGACCCAATCCGGTCGTCGCTACCACGGCCCATGCTCCTTTTGCCGGTGCCGGCCATCGCAGTACCAGACCCACGGCCGACCTCTTTCCGTGTGACCGATTCCAAACGCACGGTCGATGGGGTCATGGCCACGTCGGTGGCCGCTGGAACCTTGAACACGTACGACTGGA
The DNA here is from genome assembly GCA_963733905.1 of uncultured Actinomycetes bacterium. GTDB lineage: Bacteria > Actinomycetota > Acidimicrobiia > Spongiisociales > DATADW01 > DATADW01. The sequence goes on from CAVTEU010000006.1 coordinate 223,189, forward strand.
TCGTCTTCGACCCCGAGACCGGTGAGCTTCTCGGGTGGCGGGCCATCAACACCGAGCTCGTGGCGAAGCGGCTCGATACCCCGCCGGCGCCGACCACGACGACCTACCTCACGACCTCCACCACGACCACGCTTCCGCCGACCACGACCACGCTTCCGCCGACAACGACGACGCAGCCGCCCACCACCACCGTGCCGGCGACGACAACAACATCGGTCGTTGCGGCGGCACCGGTCTCCGACCCGGGCGGGACCGATCAGTCGAACGGCGGTGATGGCACCGCACCACCAGGCGTTTCTGCGGTGGTGGCCTCGGTCAACCCGGTGGGGGAGGTCTCCTCCGACCCGCTGGTGATCGGGACCAATCTGTTGCTGGCGGCGCTGCTGGTGCTTCTGATGCCCTTTCCTGCCGAGTTGTTCAACCGGACGCTCGACGAGCACTACGACGAGGTCCTCGCCTGGTTCGGAAAGCGTCGCAGCGATGCCGCCAAGGCGAGGCGCGAACGGGTGCGGGCGAGTTGGTGGACGCTGGGCGGCACCATCGTTGCCGGGTCGATCCTCGGAGGTCTGCTCGATCCCGGATTCGGATGGAACACCCCCACTATCGGTCTGGTGCTGGGGACGTTGGTCGCCTTTGTCGCCCTGACCCTCGTCGGGACCGGCACGATGGCCTTGATGCTCCGCCGGGCGCAGCCTGGCATCGGACTGTCGGTCCGCGCCTTGCCCGGGAGCTCTCCTGGTCGTGGCAGCCTGCGTCCTCGTCTCCCGTTTGATTGGGTTCCTTCCTGGTTACCTCTACGGCCTGCTCGCCGGGGTGGCGGTCGCTGCGCTGCTGAGCAAGCGCCAAGAAGGCCGAGCGGCAGCAGTCGGAGCGGCCCTTGCCGCGGTGGCCGGGCTCGGGGCATGGCTCGCCTGGTCGGCGACCCACGCCTTCTCTGGGCTCCGCCCCGATCGCTGGGGGCGGTCGCAGGCGACGCCGCCCTGGCGACCCTGTTCATCGCCGGTCTCGAGGGGCTCGTATTCGCCCTGGCGCCGATGCGGTTCCTCGCCGGGGAAAAGGTGTTCCGCTGGAACCGATGGGTGTGGTCGGCGTTGTTCGGGCTCGGGGCATTCGCCGTGATCCACTTCCTGGCCCACCCTGGCCAGGGATATGGTCCGGTGGAGTCGGCGACCCCGTTCGTGGTTGCCGGTTCGCTCTTCGCCGGGTTCGCCCTCGTGTCGGTCGGCTTCTGGGCATGGTTCCGCTTCAGGAAGGCACCGAGCGCGGGCAGTCCCGGTTGGCGACAGCCCGGCCGTCCCGTGAGCCCGCTGGCGCCTCTAGGCGAAGTTCTCGGGAACCCTCCGACCTGGGACACTTGCAGGCCGTGACCATCGAATCCACTATCGACGGGTTGCCACGGACACGAGGCGGACCGGCTGGCCCGTCTCGTCACCGGCGGACACGATGGTCCGCTTCGATCCTTCGTCTGCTCGACCCGGGGCAGGCCGAGCGTCTCGCCTCGCTGGTGACGCGGCGGTTGGGCGGCGAGCCGCTGCAGTACATCGAGGGAGTAGTCGACTTCGGGCCGATCGAGTTGATCGTCGACCGCCGCTCGCTCATACCCCGACCCGAGACCGAGCAACTCTGGGAGCAGGCGGCTATGTCGCTTGGTGAGGCGGGGCCGGGCACGGTGATCGTCGATCTGTGCACCGGTTCCGGAGCCCTCGCGCTGGCGCTCAAGTCGCACTTCCCCGAAGCTCAGGTGCACGCCACCGATGTCTCCGAGGAGGCTCTCTCGCTGGCCGAGGAGAATGCAGCGCGGCTCGGGCTGGACATCACTCTCCACCACGGTGATCTCTTCGACGCCCTGCCCGCCGATCTGCGCGAGCGGATCGATCTGCTCGTCTCCAACCCGCCATACGTCGCCGAGGACGAATGGCCCGACCTGCCGGTCGAGATCAGGGACCACGAGCCGCGGGGAGCACTCGTCGCCGGGGAATCCGGGTTCGAATTGATCGATCGCATCGCAGCCGACGCACCTTGGTGGCTCGGGGTGGGGGGCTGGGTGTTCTGCGAGATCGGCGAGACCCAGGGAAGGGATGCCGTGGCCGCCTTTGGGGCGTGGCTCGATGTCGACCTGAGGCGCGACCTCGCCGGCCGCGATCGGATCCTCGTGGCACGCAAGGGAGCCAGATGCTGTGTCTGAGGTCAGGCGATCTGCGAGCAGCGCTCCCGGATGGCTTCCTTGACCTGATCGGCCACAGCAGGCAACTGCTCCTCCATGGCGGCGAACTCACGCTCGAACATCACCACCAGCCGCATGGGGCTGGTGGCGGTCACCGTCGCGGTGCGCCGGACGTGCTCGACGAGGCCGATCTCGCCGAAGAAGTCACCTTTGGTGAGCTCGGTGAGGATCCGGCCATCGTGCTCGACATTGGCCGTTCCCTCTTCGATCACGAAGAACTCGTGGGCGAAGTCACCCTCACGAATCAGGTCGGCTCCCTCCTCCACTTCCACCTCGTCGGCCCATTGGGCGACCTGCTGGCGATCGTGCCGTCCGAGTTGGGCAAAGAGCGGCACCGAGCTGAGCTTGGATGCGTCCATCGTGGAGTCCCTCCTGGTTCCGACGAGGCTACCGGCCGGCGACGGCAGTAGATGGGCGATCTGACTAGTTCGCTGATCGCCGAAGCGGTAGAGGCGGTGCGCTCCGGCCGCGTGATCGGCGTGCCCACCGACACCGTGTACGGCATCGGTGTGGAGCCATCCGATCCACGAGCGGTCGCCACGCTCTACGAGATCAAGGGCCGCCCCGCCGACAAGCCGATTTCGCTCATGGTCGGCTCGATCGAGCAGGCCGAGACGCTGATCTCGATGACACCGGCGGCATCCGAAGCTCGCCTCACGCCACTGGCCGGGCCCGCTCACCCTGGTCTTGCCGACTCGCCGCCGCCTACCCGATTGGGTGGGGGATCCGGTTGCGTCCACCGTCGGTGTGAGGGTCCCCGATCACGAGGCGTTGCTCCAGTTGCTGGCCGAGACCGGTCCGCTCGCCATCACATCGGCAAACCTCTCGGGGGCACCGGCGTCGATGGACCATGACGAGGCACGGGCGGTCTTCGGGGAAGCCGTGGCTGTGTACCTGCCCGGACGTTGCCCCGGCGGCGTCGCCTCGACGGTGATCGACCTCACCGGGCCGGTGCCACGGGTGCTGCGGGAGGGGCCGGTGACTCTCGCTTGAGCCTGATCAGATCCCGGGCTTGAACACCATCAGCCCGACCACGAGGAGCAACACCACGTAGTCGATCCTGGAGATGACGAGGGTGCGCCCGATCCTCCTCAGCACCTCGGGATCCTCCGGCCCCCGCTCCTCGATCAGCTTCCCGATCCGACCCGATTCAGGCCCGAGGAAGACGGCGCCGGTGATGAAGGAGATGGCCACTCCGACGAGCGCCAGCGTGATCCACAGTTGACCGAAGTCCCAAGCCGGGTTGACGAGGACCATCACGATGCCGACCACGATCACAAGAAGCGAGGCGGGGGCGAACACCCGGCTCCCGGCCCACTCGATGTCCCTGGCGAAGCCGGCCAGCCTCGCCGGGTCGGTGGCGCGTCTCGCCCTCTCTGCGTACACCTGGGTGGCGAAGCCCCCACCCACCCAGACGATCGCCGCGATGATGTGAAGCAGCACCAACCAGTCGTATCCGTCCATCCAGCCCCTCCCATGGCGTGGCGGGGATTGTAAGGGTCGCCCGCTCTACGCTTGGCGTCTCAAGGAGGCCCACCATGACCGACCCCAGTTCCATCGAGCAGGTGGACCCGGAGATCGCCCGGCTCATCGAAGCGGAGGAACAACGGCAGGCGGAGAAGATCCGGCTCATCCCTTCGGAGAACTACGTGTCGCGCGCCGTGCTCGAGGCGACAGGCACCGTCCTCACCAACAAGTACTCCGAGGGCTACCCGGGGCGCCGCTACTACGAGGGCCAGCAGTTCATCGACCCGATCGAGGAGCTTGCAAGAGAACGGGCCAAGCGGCTCTTTGAGGTCGAGCACGCCAATGTCCAGCCCTACTCGGGCTCACCGGCCAACCTGGCCGTCTATCTCGCCTTTTGTGACCCGGGCGACACGGTCATGGGGATGGCCCTCCCCATGGGCGGCCATCTCACCCATGGGTGGAACGTCTCGGCGACCGGGAAGTGGTTCCGGTCCGTCCAATACGAGGTCCGAGCCGACACCGGCATGGTCGACATGGACGACGTTCGACGGCTGGCCAAGGAGGAGCGGCCCAAGCTCATCTGGTGCGGCGGGACCGCCATCCCGCGCACCATCGACTTCGCCGCCTTCGCCTCCGTCGCCGACGAGGTCGGGGCCGTCCTCGTGGCGGACATCGCCCACATAGCCGGGTTGGTGGCGGGTGGAGCCCACCCCTCTCCGGCCCCACATGCCGGTGTGATCTCGACCACGACCCACAAGACGCTGCGCGGCCCGAGAGGGGCGATGCTGATGAGCCGCGCCGAGCACGCCAAGGACCTGGATCGGGCGGTCTTCCCCGGCCTCCAGGGGGGTCCGCACAACCACACGACTGCTGCAATCGCAGTGGCGCTGGAGGAAGCATCGACCGCCGAGTTCCGCGACTACGCCCATCAGATCGTGGCCAACGCCAAGGCATTGGCCGAGGCGTTGCTGGAGAAGGGCTTCGACCTGGTGTCGGGGGGCACCGACAACCACCTCATCCTCGTCGACCTGACCAACCGTGAGATAGGTGGCAAGCCGGCCGCCAAGGGGCTCGACCGTGCTGGGATCGAGCTCAACTACAACACGGTCCCCTTCGACACGCGCAAGCCGTTCGACCCGTCGGGGATCCGGCTTGGGTACCCCGGCGATCACCACCAGGGGCATGGTCCCCTCCGACATGGCGCCCATCGCAGCCTGGATCGACCAGGCGGTGGACGCCACCCGCAAGGAGGACGAAGGCATGCTCGACCAGATCGCCGCCGAGGTGAGGGAATTCACCTCGGCGATTCCCGGTACCGGGGTAGGGCTTCGCCCTACGGCGCCTCACCGGGGGTGAGCAGCCCCCGGTCATAGGCGGCGGCGACCGCGGAGGCGCGGTCGTTCACCCCGAGCTTGGCGTAGATGTGGAGCAGGTGGGTCTTGACCGTCGCCTCGCTGATGAAGAGGCGGTCCGCCGTCTCGCGGTTGGTGCTGCCCCTTGCCACCAGCCGGAGCACTTCGAGCTCACGCTCGCTGACCGTTTCGCCCGCCGGCCGCCGCACCTGCCCGAGGAGCCGGGTGGCGATCGCCGGGGACAGGACCGCTTCCCCCTTCGCTGCGGCGCGTACCGCCCGGAGCAACTCCTGACGGGGGGCGTCCTTGAGGAGGTAGCCGGTGGCGCCCGCTTCGATGGCAGGGAGCACGTCGGCCTCGGTGTCGAACGTGGTGAGGACCAGCACCCGCGACGGGATGCCCCGCTCGACGAGGAGCTCGATCGCCTCGACGCCTCCGACTCCCGGCATCCGCAGGTCCATGAGGACGACATCGGGCAGTAGCACGGCGGCTTTGGCAACCGCTTCAGTCTCCGTCGGAAGCCTCACCGACGACGGTGAAACCTGGTTCGCCGGCGAACATCCCTTTGAGCCCGTCGCGAACCACGGGGTGGTCGTCGACGATCAAGACGCCGATCGACTCGCTCATCGTGTCTCCCGCCCCAACCGGGATCCTGGCGGAGATGGCGGTACCCATGCCTGGCTCCGACTCGATGTCGAGCATCCCGCCGAGCCGCTCCACCCTCTGGCGCATCACCTCGAGCCCGTAACCGTTGCCCGGCCCGGCAGCGACCGCTACCGGTGCGAACCCGACGCCATCGTCCCTCACGTCGAGGGTCACGAGATCTTCCATGTACGACAAGGTGACCCCGACCTTGCCGGCAGAAGCATGCTTGGCCACGTTGGCCAGCGCCTCCTGGGTGACCCGCAGGAGCGTGACCTCCACCTCCGGATGAAGCCAGCGCTCGGTGCCGGTGGTTCCCAGGTCGACGCGGACCCCCGATGTTGCCTCCCAGCGAGACGTCACCTCGGCGATCGCCTCGGCGAGGCGGCTCCGCTCCAGGGGGGTGGGCCGGAGGGCATTGACCGAGCGGCGCGCTTCGTCGAGGCTCTCCCTGGCCAAATGGAGGGCGCCCTCGAGATGGCGCTCCCTCTCGTCGGGCGTCGGCGTCGTTGCGGGCGGCTTCGATGTGGGTGATGACGCCGGCCAAACCCTGCGCCACCGTGTCGTGGATCTCGCCGGCCAGTCTCTGGCGCTCGTCGAGCACCCCTGCCTCACGCGCCTGGCTCATCAGTTGAGCGTGGAGGCCGGCGTTCTCCTCGAGAGCCGCCTCCAGGTCGGCCACGGCCAACCGCCGCTGCTCGCTGAGCCGCCGCAGCCACTCCGCGCCGATGATCCCCCCGGAGATGGTGACGGTCTGCACGACGAAGATGATTGCGTAGAGCACCAAATTCTCCGGCCGGAGGTCCGGGTAGCCAATGACCAGGGCGTTGACCAGGAGCGAGGTAGCGCCCACACCGGCCACCATCAGCCACTTGGGGCGGAGCAGGCCGGCATGGAAGAACCCAGTGATCACATAGATGAAGAACAACGCATGCATTGCCATCAGCACCGCGCCCAGAGCCAACATCCCGGCGAAATAGATCCGCACCCGCCATTGCACGGCCCTCTCCTCGGCCGGGATGTCGGGTGTGAGCCGGCCGCCCAACCGGGTGTGCAGGAAATAGGTCCACGCCGCCGTCACCGCAACGAGCGACGTCGTCCCGATACGGTCGCCCCGCCCCATTCCCCCGGCCAGCAGTGATAGGACGTAACTGACCAGCAGCAGGATGTATGGGATGTAGCGAACAAGGATCTCGAAACGCCGGTCGAGGTTGCTGAGCCTGGCGGCAACCGAGTCCGCCTCTTCGTCCGGGGGCGGGCCGGGTCGGCCGGGTGATGCCGGGGGTCAAATCGAGTTCACTCCCAACGGAAGAACCTCGCCGCCACCACGCCTGCGACGACGGCCACCACGACCAGGACCAACAGGGTATCGATCCCGAGCGGTGCGGTCCCCAACCAGGTGTCCTGCATCGCCTGAACCCCGGCGCCGCTCGGCGTCAGGTCGCTCACCGCCCGCAAACCGTCGGGCATGGCGCCACGAGGGAAGTAGACACCGGCGAAGAACAGCGAGGGGAAGTACACGAGGAGGCCGATACCCTGCGCCGCCGATGGGGTCGGGGCAAGGGCGCCGATCACCAGGCCGATGGCGAACAGCGCCGTGGTGGTGAGAACCACCGCCAAAGCGAAACCGGCCGGGTCCGCCGGTAGCCGGATATCGAATGCGATCTTGCCGGCGACCAGGGCGAGTACGGCCCCGGCCACGGTGGTGGTCACCTGCACAGCCAGCATCGCAAAGACCAGGCGCCCCGGCGGAACCGGTGTTGTGGCCAGCCGGCGGAGCACCCCTCTGCTGCGGTACTCGGCCAAGTAGGTCGGCAGGGTCACCAGGCCGAGGCTGGCGATGCCCAGGGCTATGACTATCGGAGCGTAGAGATCGACCAGGCGGAGCCCGCCTGCATCCGGCAATGGATCCTGGAACCCCGGGAAGAAGAACCCGAGCGCCAAGCAACAAAACCGCTGGGAAGACAAGGCCCCACATCAACGAGGCGCGATCGCGGGACAGAAGCTTGGCTTCGACCAGGGTCAACTTGGCAGTGGCTTGCATGAGATTCTCCTTGATCAGTTCTCGGTCGGACGACCGGTGAGAGCGAGGAATGCGTCGTCGAGCGTGGTCTGGTCCACCCGGAGCTGCTCGGCGATGATCTGGCGCCTGGCAAGTTCGGCCATGACGTTGTGGAGCACGTTGCCGGTGCCGGTGACGACGAGTTGATCTCCATGAGTGGTCACGTCGTCGACCTCCGGCATGGCGAGCTAGCACGGCCGTGTCGACCGGGCGCAGAAGGGACGAACCGGATTCGCGTTGCCGGCGCGGCCCGCGAGATCAGCCCGGAGGGGGTGTCCACCGCGACTCACCCGACCCTGATCGATCAGGGCGAGACGATCGCTGAGATGTTCCGCCTCCTCCATCGAATGGGTGACGAGGAGCACGGTGACACCGCGCGAGCGAACGTCCTCGATGAGGTCCCAGGTCTCGCGTCGGGCGGCTGGATCGAGTCCGGTGGTGAGCTCATCGAGAACCGCCACCTCTGGGTCGCCGACCAGGGCGAGAGCTATCGACAGGCGCTGGCGCTGGCCGCCGGACAACTCGGAGAACCGGGTCTCCAGCTTGTCATCCAAACCGAGGCGATCGGCGAGCTCGCGCCACGCCACCGGCGTCCCGTAGAACGAGGAGTAGAGATCGAGTGCCTCCCAGACCTTCAAACGGTCGGGGAGACGCGCCTCCTGGAGTTGGACCCCGACCCGTTTCCGCACCTGGTCACGGTCCTTCTGGGGGTCGAGCCCGAGGATCCTGATCGTCCCCCCGTCGGGACGGCGCAAACCGACGATCGACTCGACAGTGGTCGTCTTGCCGGCACCGTTCGGTCCCAGGATCCCGAATATCTCCCCGGGAGCAACGGTGAAGCTGACGCCCTTCAGGACCAGACGGTCGTCGTATTTCTTGATGAGGTTGTCGACTTCGACTGCGTGCATGTTCTCCTCCGTCGTCGCTGAAAGTGTCCTGCCACAGGGCGCCGGGCACATCGCCCGAGAGGCCAGACCTGGCGGATCCGAAGACCGAGTTGGCGGTCATACGGCTGGTGCGGGGGATCAACCGATCGGTTGATTGCGGACGGAAGTCGGAAGACGAAGGCGGAACGACGGGGAGTGGGTCACCTGCCGCCGCAGATTGCCCTGGGATTGGGGATTGCTAGGGTCGCCGGAGTCTTGCTTCCGGCGCGGGGATTCGGTACATTGTGAAAGAAATCACAAGGAGGCCGTGACCCAATGGATGCCAGCAGGCCGACCGCTCACCAACAGGTCGGGCGCGCCATGGAAGAGGGGTGGATGGCGGGGGGATCCTTCTTCGGATCCATCGTTTCGGGGACCTTGCTCGGGTACTTCGCCGACCTCTGGCTGGACACCGCGCCGTGGCTGGTGGTAATCGGGGCGGCGCTCGGCGCCTACTCCGGGTTCATGAGGCTGCTGGCACTTTCAAAGCAGAACGACGACGACAGCTCGTGGGCGCCGTGGAGACACCGGTGAACATCGAGGCGGTGCTCGCTTCGCACATCGCCCGAAGGGCCGTCGTGGTAGGACCGATCCTGGTCGCCATCTTTTGGATCACCCGGGGAGGAGAAGGTGCCATCGCTGCCGCTTTCGGCGTGGTGCTGGTGGTGGCCAACTTCCTCCTCGCCGGGGCAATGCTCTCGGTGGCCGCCAAGATCTCCCTCGCCCTCTATCAGGCCACCGCCCTGTTCGGATTCTTCCTCCGTCTCGGGTTGCTGACGCTGACGGTGATGGTCGTGCTCCGGTTCACCGACCTCGACCGGCTGGCGTTTGGGCTGGCCACGGTGGCGGCGTATATCGTGCTGCTCGCTTGGGAGACCGTCGCCGTGGCCCGCGGTGCTGAGAAGGAGCTCGAGTGGACCCAGTGATCCTGGCTGCCGAGGAGTGCAACCCGGCCGAGGTCGTGGTTTGCGCCCCGGAAAACGTCAACGAGCTCTTCGTCTTCCCCGGCGTCTGGGGCCCGATCAACCGCACGGTGGTCCTCATCGCCCTCGCCGCGATCATCGTGGTGGTGCTGCTGTTCGTCGCCTTCCGCAAGCCCCGATTGGTGCCGACGAAGTTCCAGGCGGCGATCGAGTCGCTGGTCACCCTCGTGCGTGAGGACATCGCCGTGGGAATCATCGGTCCAGAAGGGGTGAAGTACGCCCCGTACCTGTTGTCGCTGTTCCTCTTCATCCTTGTCGGCAACCTCTTCGAGGTGACGCCATTCATCAGCTTCCCAATCACCTCCCGAATGGCGATACCTGGCTTCCTGGCGCTGGTCACCTACGTCATCTACATGTTCGTCGGGTTCGCCAAGAACGGGTTCAGCTTCCTGGGCGATGTCATCTGGCCGCGCTCGATCCCGGTGGCGATCCGTCCACTGGTTGGCCTCATCGAGTTTGCCCAGTACCTCATTCTGCGGCCGCTCACGCTGGCGGTGCGGCTCTTCGCCAACCTGGTCGCTGGGCACATCATGCTTTCGCTGCTCCTGGTGACCGGGGTGGTGTTCATCGGCGCCATCGGCGACATCGGCGCCCGCGCCGTGCTCGGGATTCCCTTGGTTCGTGCTCGGGATCGGGATCTATGCGTTCGAGATCTTCGTGTGTGTGCTCCAGGCGTACATATTCACCCTGCTCTCGGCGGTGTACATCCAGCAGTCGGTGCACCCGGAGCATTGATCGAGTTCGAGAAGGAAGAGGAAAGGAAGCAAGGATGGATGCAGTACTGGCTGCGGCGCAGGTGCTGGCCCAAGAGGCCACCACCGGGCTGACCGGCGACATCAGCGGCAGTCTGGCGCTGATCGGCTACGGCTTGGCAGCGATCGGTCCGGGGATCGGTGTCGGGATCACCGCAGGCAACGCCGTGCAGGCGATGGCCCGCCAGCCGGAGGCCGCCGGTCTGGTGCGCACCAACATGTTCATCGGCATGGCCCTGAGCGAGGCGTTGGCGCTGCTCGGTTTCGTCCTCTTCTTCCTCGCCGGATGATCGGGGTGCAGATCCTGGCGGCCGAGGCCGAGGAAGGGGGCAGGCTAGACCTGCTGCTTCCGGCTCTCCCCGAACTGATCGCCGGGATCATCGCCTTCGCCTTCGTCTTCATAGCCATCCGGCTTTGGGCATGGCCCGCGATCAACAAGATGCTGGAGGCGCGACAGCAGGCCATATCCGGTCAGCTGCAGGAGGCGGAGCAGTCCAAGGTCGAGGCGCAGAGCCTGCTCGACGACTACCGCAAGCAGCTCGACAACGCCAAGGCCGAAGCGGCGCGAATCATCGATGAGGCGCGCCAGACCGCCGAACAGCTCCGCGGTGAGACGGCTGAGCGCGCCACCGCCGAGGCGGACCAGATCCTGGCACGGGCACGGCAGGAAGCGGAGACCGAGAAGGAGCGTGCACTCGCCGATGCCCGCAACGAGGTTGCCAACATCACCATCGACCTGACCGAGCGGCTTGTAGGGGAGAACCTCGATGAGGAGCGTCAGCGTCGACTCGTCGAGCAGTACCTCACCGAGTTGGAGGGCCGGTGACGGAGTCCCGGGCGAGCGGGTACGCCACCGCCATCCTCGCCATAGCCCAAGCCGAGGGGGACCTCGACCGGGTGGAGGACGAGGTGTTCCAGGTGGGCAGGGCGGTGGAGGCAGCGCCCGATCTGAGGCAGACCTTCAGCGACCCTCGGCTCCCGCTCGAGCGCCGTCAGGCGATAGTCAACGATCTCCTGGGCAACCGGGTCTCCCCGGTCACCATGAATGCCATCTCGATGGTGGTCGCCGCCGGCAGGGGAGGCGACCTACCCGACATCGCCGACGAGTTGGTCTCCCTGGCCGCTGCCACCAGGGATCGGGCGGTGGCCGAAGTGCGCAGCGCGGTTCCACTCGACGATGCCACCCGTCAGCGGCTGGCCGAGTCGTTGGGTAGGGCGACAAAGAGGAACGTGGAAGTCCGGGTGGTTGTGGACCCGGCGGTCATAGGGGGCGTATCCGCCACCGTCGGTGACACAGTGATCGACGGGACCGTGCGGCGGCGGCTGGAGAGCCTGCGCGACAGCATGAGGAACCGGTAACCGACCAGATGATCCCGAGCCCCGTGGAGTGAGGAGAACCGCTCGATGGCCGACGTCCTGATAACCGCAGACGACATCACAGCCGCGCTGCGGCGAAGCCTCGAGGGGTGGGAGCCCACTCTCGAAGCCGAGACGGTCGGGTACGTCGTGTCGGTGGCCGACGGCGTGGCCAGGGTCAACGGGCTGCCCAATGCCATGTCCTCTGAGCTACTCGAGTTTCCCGGCGGGCTGCTCGGTGTGGCCCTCGACCTCGATGAGGGGTCGATCGGCGCAGTGCTCATGGGTGAGGCATCGGAGGTCGAGGAGGGCAACGCTGTCCGCTCCACCGGGCGGGTCCTCTCGGTGATCGTGGGCGACGAGCTGCTCGGCAGGGTGATCGACCCTCTGGGCAACCCGCTCGATGGCAAGGGCGCCATCAACGCAACCGAGACCAGGCTTCTCGAGACCACGGCCCCATCGGTGGTCGAACGCCAACCGGTACGCGAGCCGCTCCAGACCGGCATCAAGGCCATCGACGCCATGATCCCGATAGGCCGGGGTCAGCGCGAGCTCATCATCGGCGACCGTCAGACCGGCAAGACCGCGCTGGCGGTGGACACGATCATCAACCAGAAGCAGTTCTGGGGCACCGACCAGGCGGTGCGGTGCATCTACGTTGCGATCGGCCAGAAGGCGTCGACCGTCGCCGAGGTGGTCGACTCGTTGGAGAAGGCGGGGGCCTTGGAGTACACGGTCGTGGTCAGCGCCACCGCCTCGGCGCCGGCCCCGGTGCAGATGTACGCCCCATATGCCGGCTCAGCCATCGGGCAGCACTGGATGTACAACGGCCAGCATGCCCTGATCATCTTCGACGACCTGTCCAAGCAGGCCGTCGCCTACCGCGAGATCGCACTGCTGCTTCGCCGCCCGCCAGGTCGAGAGGCATACCCGGGCGACGTGTTCTATCTCCACAGCCGGCTCCTCGAGCGCTGCGCCAAGCTGTCGGACGAGAACGGGGGCGGCTCGCTCACCGGGCTGCCCATCGTGGAGACCAAGGCAAACGACATCTCGGCCTACATCCCCACCAACGTCATCTCGATCACCGACGGTCAGATCTTCCTCGAGACCGACCTGTTCTACTCCGGGGTCCGTCCCGCCATCAACGCAGGCACCTCGGTGTCCCGGGTGGGGGGTTCGGCGCAGATTCGGGCGATGCGGCGGGTGGCCGGCACCCTCCGGATCAACCTCGCCCAGTTCCGCGAACTCGAGGCATTCGCCCAGTTCGGTTCTGAGCTCGACGCCACCAGCCAGGCGCAGTTGGAGCGGGGCCGCCGGGTGGTCGAGGTGCTCAAGCAGCCCCAGTTTCGGCCGGTGCCGGTGGAGGAGCAGGTCCTCGCCATCTTCGCCGTCACCAACGGGTTGATGGACTCCGTGCCCGTGAGGGACATCCGCCGCTTCGAGACCGAGATGAGGGAGTACGTGAGGACCCGGCACCGGGGTCTGATCGACTCCATGTCCGAGACCGGCGACTTCCCCAAGGACGCCGAAGGGGAGACCCGACACCTCCGAGCTGGAGGCGGCGATCAAGGAGTTCCTCGAGATGTTCGAGCCGACCGAGTGACACGTGGCCAGCGCTGAGGTCCGCCAGATCCGGCGCCGGATCAAGAGCGTCCAGGCGACGATGAAGATCACCCGCGCCTTCGAGTTGATCGCGGCGTCGCGCATCGTGCGCGCCCAGCAGAGGGTCCGCGAGTCGCTGCCGTACATCCACAAGCTCACCGAGGTGATCCGCAACGTCGGCGCAGCCGGCGGCAGCTCCAGCCATGTCCTCCTCGAGCAGCGCGAGGTGCGGACGGTCGGGGTGCTCGCCATCACCTCCGACCGCGGGCTGGCCGGGGCGTACAACACCAACGTGCTGCGCGCTGCCGAGAGCCGGCTGCTCGAGTTGCGGCGTGACGGGATCGAGCACCGTCTCTATGTGGTGGGGAAGAAGGCTCAGGGCTACTTCCGGTTCCGCGGCTACCACGTGCGCCGCGCCTTTCTCGGGGTGACCGACCGCCCCGGCTACGGAGACGCCAGGGCCGTGGCCAACCACATCCTCGACGAATACGCCAGCGGCGAGATCGACCAGCTCGACGTGGTCTACAACAGGTTCCAGTCAGCGCTCAACCAGGTGACCGAGCGGGTCGAGATGCTCCCGGTCAGGCCACCGGAGGACAGCGATGCGGAAGGCCCGCCGGTCAGCTACGAGTTCGAGCCGTCCCCCGAAGAGATCCTCGACCGAATCCTGCCCCGTTACGTCGAGGCGGGGGTGTTCGGGATGCTGCTCGAGGCATCGGCCGGCGAGCACGCCGCCAGGCAGCGGGCCATGAAAGCGGCCACCGACAACGCCCGCGACCTGGTCAAGCTGTACACCAGGCAGGCCAACCAGGCAAGACAGGCCGAGATCACGACGGAGATATCAGAGATCGTCGGCGGCGCTGAAGCCTTGAGAGCGCAAGTGAGTATGAGTATGAGTACTGAGTACTAAGTACTGAGTACTAAGTACCGCGAACGAGCAAAGCGAGTGAGCAATGATGACCACTGAGACCAGAGCCATCGGCCGGATCGTCAAGGTGACCGGACCGGTGGTCGACGTCGAGTTCCCCTCCGAGGAGCTCCCCGAGATCCTCAACGCGATCGAGGTCGACTACGAGTTGGCCGGCGAGCGCCAGACCATCGTCTGCGAGGTGGCGCAGCACCTGGGGAACAACCGGGTCAGGGCGGTGGCGATGAAGGGAACCGACGGGCTGGTGCGGGGCGCCGAGGTGCGCGACACCGGGCAGCCGATCTCGGTCCCGGTGGGTCAGGTCACCCTGGGCCACATCTTCAACGTCTGGGGCGAGCCGCTCGACGTCCCCGCCGACTCGATCCAGGTCGAGGAGCGCTGGCCGATCCACCGCCAGCCGCCCGCCCTTCGACGAGGTCGAGCCGCAGAAGGAGATCTTCATCACCGGGATCAAGGTGATCGACCTGCTCGAGCCGTACGTCAAGGGCGGCAAGATCGGGATGTTCGGCGGCGCCGGGACCGGCAAGACGGTGATCATCCAGGAGATGATCCGCCGGGTGGCCCAGGAGTACCACGGCGTCTCGGTGTTCGCCGGGGTGGGGGAGCGGACCCGCGAGGGCAACGACCTCTTCCTCGAGATGACGGAGTCGGGTGTGATCAACCAGGCGGCGCTGGTCTTCGGTCAGATGGACGAGCCACCCGGCGTTCGGCTCAGGGTGGGGCTGTCGGCGCTGACCATGGCCGAGTACTTCAGGGACGTGGAGCGCCAGGACGTGCTCCTCTTCATCGACAACATCTTCCGCTTCACCCAGGCAGGGTCGGAAGTGTCGACGCTGCTGGGGCGGATGCCCTCGGCGGTGGGTTACCAGCCGACGCTGGCCGACGAGATGGGGATCCTCCAGGAGCGGATCACCTCGCTCAAGGGCCGGTCGATCACTTCGCTCCAGGCCATCTATGTACCTGCCGACGACATCACCGACCCGGCGCCGCACACCACTTTCGCCCACCTCGACGCCACAACGGTGCTCACCCGCCGTCTCGTCGAGTTGGGCATCTACCCGGCGATAGACCCGCTCGACTCGGCCAGCCGGATCCTCGACCCGCAGTACGTTGGGCAGGAGCATTACGACGTCGCCCGTCAGGTGCAGCAGATCCTGCAGCGCTACAAGGACCTGCAGGACATCATCGCCATCCTCGGGATCGACGAGCTTTCCGAGGAGGACAAGCTCGTGGTCGCCAGGGCGCGCCGGATCGAGCGCTTCCTCTCGCAGCCATTCTTCGTGGCCGAGCAGTTCACCGGGATCCCGGGGAGCTTCGTCTCGCTCGAGGACTCGGTGCGGGACTTCAAGATGATCGTCGACGGCGAGGTCGACTCGCTCCCCGAGCAAGCGTTCTACATGGTCGGCGGGATCGAGGAGGCCCAGGCCAAGGGACGCGAGTTGGAGAAGGTTGGTCAGTGATGCCCTTCCAGGTTGACGTGGTCTCGCCCGAGGCGGTGGTCTGGTCGGGGGAGGCGGATTTCCTGGTGGCGCGGACCACCGAAGGGGAGATCGGGATCCTCACCGATCACGAGCCGGTGATGGCGGCTCTGGCCACCGGGGCGGTGATCATCGAGTCGGGGAACGACCGCACCACTGTTGGGGTCCACGGCGGGTTTCTCCAGGTGCTGCGCAACCAGGTCACCCTGTTGACCGATCGTGCCGAGATCGCAACGGGTGGGCGTGAGGGTGCTGCCGAACTCGCCGCCGAGTTGAAGATCGAGGAAGAGCAGGCCGAGGAAGAGCAGGCCGAGGAAGAGCAGGCGCGAGGAACCGCAGACCGAGCACGCGACCGAGTAGGTCAGCCGGCGGTCGCTTCGATCCTCCTGGCGAAGTTCTCGACGTTGGCGGGGAGACCCGATCCAACGGCGGCTGTGACCACCGGGAAGAGAGCGGTGGACAGCCAGCCCTTCGACCGCAGCCCCAGGGTGACGGCAACCTCGGTGTGGCTCTGATCGACCGGTCGCAACGTCACTGCGATCTGCCCGTCGAGTTCCGAAGTCGATATGCCGACGGTCATGCGCTCGGGCCTGACCGAATCGACCACTTCGGCGGTCCCCTCGTACTCGCGTCCTGCGGTGGCGGCGAAGCGATAGCTGCGGAGTTCGCCGTTTGCGTCGTGCACCGCATCCCACAACCGGTCGACGCCACCCACGGCTCCCCAGGTCGCCTCGTCCTGTAGCGCCCGCCAGGCGGTCTCGATGCCGGCGGCCGCAGCGACCGCGTGAGTGAAGGAACGCTCGGGCACCGGCGGGAGGCTAACCGCACGCCCGTTGGCTGCCGTGCCCGGCTGCAACCGTGGATACCCTGGACCGGTGACTCCACCAACCGAGTTCCTCCGACTTGGCTCTCGACCCGGAGCGGCTAGCTGTGCTCGGCCAGGCCGCCGTCGGGCCGGTGGACATCGCACTCCTCGCCAAGATGCTCGACGTCCCGCGACGGCGCATCCTCCAAGCTGTGGGGCGGTTGCGCGATGCCGGGCTGCTCACCGCCGACCTGCGACTCGACCGCGATGCGCTGCGCGAGACGGCACGGGCGCTGCCTTCGATTGAGATGGCGTCTTCCGAGTTGACCAAGGGTCCCTGGTCGTCCGAGGAAGTATCCGTGATCGCCAGGTTCTTCCAGGGTTCCCGGCTCACCCAGATCCCGGCGCAACGTTCGAAGCGCCTCCTCGTGCTGGAGCGGCTCTCCCAGGAGTTCGAGCCGGGGTTGCGGTATCCCGAGCGCCAAGTGGATTTGATCCTTCAGCTCTTCCACCCCGACCACGCCACGCTGCGCCGCTATCTGGTCGACGAGGGTTATCTCACCAGGGCAGATGGCGTCTACTGGCGGACGGGTGGTCGGGTGGGGTGACAAGCACGCCGGCCGGGCTCAGACGAGTCCAATTTTGAGGATATCTGTGGAGCCAACGACGTGGCGATGACCGACGAGCAACTCATCTCGGCGGCGCACCGGAGCTACATCAACGCCTTCCGCAAGCTGGCCGAGCACTGCCCGGACGGCGTGGTGTGGGACGTCGGTCCTGTGCTTTGCCTTCGTGAGCGGTCTCTCCACCCCCCAGCTCAACGGATGCTTCGTCGCGCAGCCAGTGGCTACCGGAGCACCTGGTTGCGGCGCTGGGTTGGCTCGACGACAGCGGGCTGCCTTACAGCTTGTGGCTCGACGAGGCGGTCGCCGATGGGTTGACGCCGGTCGCGGCGGAGTACGGCATGGTGAAGGATCGCCTGGCCGGTCGCGGCGATGGCCTCCACCCCATCCCGCCGGCACCCCGAGCCGGCACCGGGGGTGAGTGTGACGCCGGGTCTCGAGCCGGGCGTGGCCGACTACGTCCCCCGCTCGATGGCCGACGATTCCGATGTCCGGCTCTTCACGGCATACCTCGACGGCCGTCCGGTGGGAAGCTCGATCGCCATCCGCTGTGGCGAGGTGTCGAGCGTCGTTGCGGTCGGCACGATCCCGGAGGCGCGGTCGACGCGGTGTGGGGACGGCGGCGAGTTGGGCCGCCGTGGAGGCGGGCAAGGAGTGGGACTGCCAGGCGGTGGTGCTCGAAGCGACCGAGATGGGCTTCCCCATCTACGCCGCGATGGGCTTCCGTACCGTCACCCGCTACGCAGCATTCATCGCTAGCTGAACGCCCAAACGGGCGTCGTCTCGTCGTCGCCGGCGTGGTTCCCGCGATGACCTAAGGTTGACCGGCTCATGCCCGGATTGCTCGCATTCCACGCCCATCCCGACGACGAGGTCTCCTCCACCGGCAGCACGCTGGCCCGATACGCCGACCAGGGCGAGCAGGTGGTGGTGGTGACCGCCACCGACGGCATCGAGGGGGAGATCCACAACTACGACGACATCGACGCCATCCGACCCCGACTCGCTGAGGTGCGGGCCGAGGAGATCGCCGCCGCGCTCGACATCCTCGGGGTCAAACTGCACGAGTTCCTCGGATACCGCGACTCGGGGATGATGGGGACCGAAGCAAACAGCCACGCCGAGTCGTTCTGGCAGGCCGACCTCTTTGAGGCAACCGCTCGTTTGGTCCGGCTGATCCGCCGCCACCAACCCGAGGTGATGGTGATCTACGACCCATTCGGCGGGTACGGCCATCCCGACCACATCCAGGTGCACCGGGTGGGTCTTGCTGCTTTTGTGAGTGCGGCCGACCTCGGCCGCTTCCCGGCCGAGGACGATGAGGCGCCGTGGACGGTGTCCAAGCTCTATTGGACGGCCATCCCCCGGCGCCGGATGGAGACCTTCGCCGATGCCCGGGTGCATGCCGGGTTGATCAGCGAAGAGGACGCGGTCCGGATGAGGCAGATGGGAACTCCGGACGAGCACGTGACCGCCTGGCTCGACAACCGCCGCGTGTGGGAGCGCAAAGAGTTGGCGCTGCGAGCGCATCGCAGCCAGATCCCGGATGACTGGTTTCTGCTCAATGTGCCTGAGGAATGGCGGCCAGAGATCCTGGGCACCGAGACTTTTGTGAGAGTCTTCAGCCGGGTCGACGCCCCGGACCACGAAGAGGACCTCTTCGCCGGGCTGCGGTGAGCGCCGCCGCGAGGTGGCGCCGTGACTTGGAGTCCTGGGTTATCCCAAAAGAGTTGCTCGATGCCGTCCCCGATTCCCCATACGGCTGGCCGGCGAAACTCTGGAAGCGGCGCAGCGCCACGGCACGGAGTCGGAAGAGCGGGTTCACTCTCGATCAGATCTTCCGACTGCTGGCTGAAGGACCAAGCGGCGATGCGGGAGACCTGCTCGATGTCGGCGCCGGGACCGGTCGTGTCGCCTTGCGCGTCGCTGCCGTGGGATGGCGAGTCACCGCCGTTGAGCGAGATTCCGGGATGCTGGAGGCGTCTGCGCAGCGAGGCGGAGGGGCAATCCATCGATGTCGTCGAGGGCTCGTGGCCGGACGTCTCGGTGGGCCATTTCACCGTGTCGCTCGCATCGCACGTGGCATACGACGTCGCAGACATCGGACCGTTTCTTCGAGCGCTCGCCGAGCACGGTTCGACGGTGATCCTCGAAGTCACCGACCAACACCCCTGGGTCGGGCTCGGTCCGCTCTACCTTCAGCTGCACGGGTTGGAGCGTCCCGTCGGACCCACTGCCGATGATCTCGTCGCCGTGGTCGAGGAGGTCACCGGGGCCTCCCCTTCGGTGGAGCGATGGCGCCGCCCCGGCGACCTCTGGTTCGAAAACTGGGACGAGGCCGTCGCCTACTACGGCCGACGGCTGGTGCTCCCCAGCGAGCGTTGGGACGAGTTGAGGGACCTCCTCCAAACCAGGTTGATCGATGAGGACGGGAGGCTGGTACCGGCTGGCGGGGAGCACCAGTTGGTCACCATCTGGTGGGCCAGCGGCTGATTCCGGCCCGACCACGCATAGTGGTGGGCTCCCGATACCGTGGCCGGGTGACGGGGGAGAGGACAACCTTGATGAGGCGCGCCCGAACCTTGCTGGCGCTCGTCTTCCTTGTTGCAGCCTGCTCGGCGAGCCCCGCTGTGACCACGTCGGGCAGCGACCCGTCGATCTCGACACCGACCACCGAGGCGGGGTCGGCTGCGACCACCATCCCCGGCCGAGCCGGGCACGGCCACCACGCAGCCAGCCGCCACCGGGGGAAACGCCTGCCCGCCCGGCGAAGGCGTCCCCTGGACCGAGGACGCCACCGCAGACCTGGTCGAGGTCGAGCGCCGGGGTGCGGATGGCCGTCTACCCGCTTCCTGACTACGAGGGTCGGCTCTGGTCGCAGTGGGGTCAAGGCGTCGTCCTCGACGACGGCCGCGTCATCTCCGCCGTCGGTGACCATGGCGGTACCGGCGGCAACTCCTTCTTCTACGAGCTCGACCCGGCGAGCGGAAGGCTCACCCGGGTGGGCGATGTGCTTTCAGTGGCTCCTCTCCCCGATGGCGAAGGCGGGTACGGCAAGGTCCACGCCCAGATGGTGACCGGGCCATGCGGCGAGGTGTACGCCGCCACCTACTGGGGGAGCAGGCGCGATCTGTCGTACGGCGAGGCGTACACCGGCGACGTGCTGCTCAGACTCGACCCGGAGGGCAGATCAACCGAGTCGCTTGGGGTTCCCGCACCGGGGCACGGACTACCTTCGATGGCGGGTTCGGCGGCAAACGGGCTGCTCTATCTGGAGGCGGCCGATCCGCTCACCTCGGAGCGGAACTCCGGACCCGTTCGTGGTGGCTGCCATGGAGAGCGGCGCGGTGGAGACGACCCACGAGGACGACGACCACGAGGGTTTTCGCAGCATCGCGGTAGATGCGACGGGACGTGCCTACTACTCGATCGGCAGCGGCCGCCTCGCCATATACGACCCGGCGACCGGGTCGGTATCGGAGAGCCCTGCCACCATCCCGGGGCCGACCATCCGGGCGGCCACTCCACCCGCTCCCGATGGCACCGTTTACGGAGTGACGGACCTGCCCGCCGAGCTGTTCGCCCTCTCCCCGGATGGCAGCGTCCGCTACCTCGGACCGGCCGCCGATTACACCACCTCACTCGGACTGTCACCGGACGGCGGCACGATCTACTACGTGCCGGGGGCCCACGGTGACAGCTGGGAGCAGGGCACCCCCCTGGTGGCGGTGGACACCGCGAGCGGCGAGCAGCGCACCATCATCGAGCTCAACCCGCTCACCGAGCAGGCGTTCGGGTTGACCGCAGGCGGCACATACGACATCGTGGTGGATCCCGATAGCGGCGCGATCTTCATCGGGCTGAACGTGGCGCCACCCGGCGAGAGGGAGGCCTTCGGGCAGGTGGTGGCGGTCCTGGTCGAGCCGTGAGGAGCACCGCGACCCTGGCGCTGGTGGCACTGCTGGCGGCCTGCACCGAGTGGCACCGCTCCGCCGGTGACGCAGGGCGCCGATCCCACCTCCGGTACCAATGCGGCCACCGCGGACAACCACCCCGGCGGCCGGTGGCTCCCCGTCGTCGACAGCCCCGTCGGCACAAGGGAGGATGCCATCACCTGCTGGTCGTCTGCTCCGAGTGCCGGGTCGGAGTCGATCTCCTTCACCGATCAGAGCGCCGCCCTCGGATTGGTGGACCCGCTCACCGGGATGCACGGGCACGCCGCCGCCTTTGGCGACACCGACGGAGACGGGGTGAGCGACCTGGTGGCGGGGACCTTCGCCAACCGGCCGCCCGATGCCTACCAGGTCAGGGGGGCAACCGGTCCGTCTCCCGACCGGCTGTTGCGGGGAGGTGACGTGTTCGCCGCGGTGGACGGGTTCCCGGGCGGTCTGGGACGGACCGCGGCGGCTGTGGTGGCGGATCTCGATGC
This sequence comes from uncultured Actinomycetes bacterium, assembly GCA_963733905.1. Lineage (GTDB taxonomy): Bacteria > Actinomycetota > Acidimicrobiia > Spongiisociales > DATADW01 > DATADW01. The sequence continues at coordinate 244,818 of CAVTEU010000006.1, forward strand.
CGACGGCGACCAGGACGTCGTGCTGTCGCGCAACTCCCAGGACCGACCCGGTTCGGAGCTCGGCTCACAGGTGGTGCGCAACGAGGGCGGTTCGTGGACGCGCGCTCGACCTGCCGCTGGAACCTTGGTTCAAGGGGCGTTCCATCGGGGTCCTCGACTACGACGCCGACGGGATGCTCGACCTCTTCATCGTCGAGGACCGTTACTTCGAGGGCGGCTCCAGCGTGCTGCTGCGGAACCTCGGCGATCTCCAATTCGAGGACGTCACCGAAGCCGTCGGGCTCCCCACCGGCATCGAAGGGCTTGGGTGTCGCCACCGCCGATTTCGACGGTGACGGGTTCACCGACATCTTCGTCTCCGGGTCTAACCGGCTTTTCCTGGCCGGCGACGGGTCTTCACCGAATCGGCCGGAGCCATCGCGCCATGGGAGGCGTTCGGCGAGGAGGACGACGTCGCCGGCTCCGCCGCCGCCGATGTCAACCGCGATGGGCTCACCGACTTGGTGGTCGGCCAGCACTACAACAGCACCGTTGACCGGGGGACCGAGGTTCCGGTCCGGCTCTACCTGAACCGCGGGGCCGACGGAGGACAGGTCGTCTTCGAGGACGTGACCGAGCAGGCTGGGCTTGTCGCCTTGCCCACCAAGGCGCCGCACGTCCAACTCGAGGACCTCGACAACGACGGTTGGCTCGACATCATCACCACCGCATCCGCCGGCGACGGCACACTCCCCGCTGTCTTCCACGGGTCTGGCGTCGAGGACGGGATACCGCGCTTCGAGGCGCCCGAGGGTCTCGGCTCCGATCAATATTGGGTGGCTGGGCCGACGACCGACCTCGACAGGGACGGCCGGCTCGACCTATTCCTCCTCGAGTGGGAGCCCTCGCTACCCAGCATCACCCTCCACAACGAGACCGCATCGGGTCACTGGCTCCAGATCTCGGTGTCCCGGCCCGGCAATGCCGTCGGTTCGCTGGTCGAGGTGTACGAACCCGGGTCGATGGGCGACCCCGAGGCGCTGCTGGCTCATCGTCAGATCACGATCGGCGAGGGTTACGCCGCCGGCCGCGAGCCGTTCGTCCACGTCGGGCTTGGCGACCTCGACCGCGGTCGACGTGAGACTGATCCTCCCCGACGGCGAAGTCATCGAGCTGCCCGAAATCGCCGTTGATCGGCGGATCGCGGTCCCGAGCTGCTGAGCCACCAGACGGCGGACGGAAGACGGCACCCCCTCCCTGAAGGGAGGGGGTTGGGGGAGGGTGATCAGCGGCGGCGGAATCACCCCCTCCGCTCGCTGCGCTCGCGCCTCCCCCTCACCGGGGGAGGCGGCCACGTCAAATAGCTGTTCGGCCTCACTTGACTGTCGATAACCTCGCCGTTCACCTACCACCTATCACCTACCACCTACCACTCCCATGTCTCTGATCATCCGCGATCTCAAGTCTCGAAGTCGGCCCACGGGTACTGCTCGAAGGGGCGTCGTTCACCGTCCATGCCGGCGACAAGATCGGTCTGGTGGGGCGGAACGGAGCCGGCAAGACGACGCTGTTGCGGACCCTCGTCGGTTACCAGCCCCCGGCGGCGGGAGCCATCCTCCGCACCGGCGACCTGGGCTACTTCTCGCAGGAGGCGGCGCTACCCGATCTCGAGCACCCCGACGCCACGGCCCTGGAGCGGATCCTCACCGCACGCGACATCGGGTCGCTCCAGCGGCGCCTCGAGGAGACGAGACGGAAGATCGAGAGACTGGATGGAACGGCGCGCGACCGTGCCATCGGCCGGTTCGCCCGCCTCCAGGACGAGTTCGAGGCACGCGGCGGGTTCCCCGCCGAGGCCGAGGCAAAGCAGGTGGCGGCCTCGCTCGGCATCGGGACCGGCGAGCTCAGCCAGCCGGTGCGGACGATGTCGGGTGGGCAGCGGCGCCGGGTCGAGTTGGCCCGGATCCTGTTCGCCGAAACCGACATCCTCCTGCTCGACGAGCCAACCAACCACTTGGACCTCGATGCCAAGGCGTGGCTGGTCCAGTTCCTCGCCGCCTACCGCGGTGGTCTGCTTGTCGTCAGTCACGACCTGCCGCTGCTCGATGAGTCGATCACCTCGGTGCTGGCGCTCGACGACGGCTCGTTCGAGACATATCGCGGCACCTATTCGGAGTACCTGGCCGAACGGGACAAGCGTCGTGCCCAGCGGCTTCGAGAGCGTCGTCATCAGGAGCAGAAGATCGCCCAACTCGAGGAGACGATCCGCAGGTTCCGCGGAACCACCGAGACGATGGCGCGCAAGGCGCACACCATGCAGACCAGGGCCGATCGACTCAAGCGCGACCTGGTGGAGGTCGCCCGGATCGGGAAGGGGGTCGCGGTGCGGTTTCCCCAGCCCGAACCGTCGGGCCGCACCCCGCTCCGGGCGGAGGGTCTCGCCAAGAGATTCGGTGACCAGCCGGTATTCGATGGGATCGGCCTCGCCTTGGAGCGGGGGGAGCGGCTCTTGATCATCGGGTTGAACGGAGCCGGCAAGACGACGCTGCTGCGGATCCTCGCCGGCGTGGAGACCGCCGACAGAGGGAGCGTCGAACTGGGCCACAACGCCATGGTGGGCTACTACGCCCAGGAGCACGAGCAGGTCGAGCGCGGTGTCACCGTCCTCGACCACATGAGGGCGGTGTCGGACCAGCCCCCTCAGGTGCTCCGCACCATGCTCGGCCACTTCCTGCTCGCCGACAAGATCGACCAGGACGCCGACAGCCTCTCGGGCGGGGAGAAGACCAAGCTGGCGCTTGCGATGCTCGTGATGGGTCGTCCCAACGTGCTCCTGCTCGACGAGCCCACCAACAACCTCGACCCTCAGGCCAAGGAGGCGCTGCTCGGGGCGCTCCGCCAGTACACCGGCACCGTCGTCCTGGTGAGCCACGACACCGATTTCGTCGAGGCCCTCTCCCCGGACCGGGCGGTGGTGATGCCCGAGGGCGAGGTCACCTTCTTCGACGAGTCGATGCTGGAGCTCGTCGCCCTCGCCTGATCCTCGGCGCCCCCGTCGCCGGCCGCCGGCAAGAAGTACCCTGGTCACCCGAGGCGAGAGAGGAGTCTCCTTGGCGACCGAAACCATCCCCCGCAAGGTGCTGACGAACGGCGACAAGCTCGGCGCGGCGCCGGCGTACCACACCAAGCAGGCAGATGGCACATGGCGGCAGGTCTCTTGGCGGCAGTACGCCGACGAGGTGCGGCAGGCAGCCAAGGCGCTCATCGCGCTGGGACTCGAGCCCCTCCAGCCTGTCGCCGTCCTCGGGTTCAACCGCCCGGAGTGGGTCATATTCGATGTCGCCGCCATGGCCGCCGGGGGTGCCCCTGCCGGGATCTACACGACTTCCTCCCCCGACGAGGTCGCCTACGTGCTCAATCACTCCGAGGCGACGGTGGTGCTGGTCGAGAACGAGCACCAGTGGAAGAAGATCGAGGCGCGTCCGCGACGCCCTCACCCATCTCCGCCATGTGGTGGTGATGCAGGGAGCGCCGGTGATCGACGACAAGTTGGTGATGAGCTGGGACGAGTTCATGGCCAAGGCCTCCGAGGTCGATGACGCCACCCTCGAACAGAGGCTCGACGCACTCGAGCCGGGTGGCCCGGCGACATTGATCTACACCTCGGGGACCACGGGGCCGCCGAAGGCGGTGATGCTCTCCCACGACAACCTCACCTGGACCGCGGGCCAGGCGATTCCGGTGATCGGGCTCGGGCCGAGCGACCGGATCCTCTCGTACCTGCCGCTGTCGCACATCGCCGAGCAGCAATTCACCATCGCCGCCCCCGCCCTTTCCGGCGCCCAGGTCTTCTACGCCGAGTCGATCGACAAGCTGGCCGACAACCTCAAGGAGGTCCGGCCCACGATCTTCTTCGCCGTACCCCGGGTGTGGGAGAAGTTCCAGGCCGGGATCAGCGAGCGGTTGGCCGAGGCGCACGGGGCCAAGAAGGCGATCGCCGACCGGGCGCAGGAGGTCGGGAAAAGGGTCAATACCGCCCGTGGGATCGGCGAACCGGTCCGCCGCTTCGAAGTCGATGCAGTACGGGCTCTTCGACCGGCTCGTCTATTCGAAGATCAGGGAGGCCATCGGGCTGGGTGACACCAAGTTCCTCGTCACCGCGGCCGCCCCGATCTCCAAGGAACTGCTCGAGTTCTTCGCCGGGCTTGGGATCATCATCTACGAGGTCTACGGGCAGTCCGAGGACACCGGTCCGACCACGATCAGCATGCCGGGGAAGGTCAAATTCGGCTCGGTGGGGCCGGTCTATCCGGGCGTCGAGATGAAGATCGCCGAGGATGGCGAGATCCTGGTCCGGGGGCGCAACGTGTTCCTCGGCTACTACAAGGACCAGGAGGCCACCGACGCCACCCTCATCGACGGATGGCTCCACTCCGGTGATCTCGGTGAGATCGACGAGGACGGTTTTCTCTGGATAACCGGGAGGAAGAAGGACCTCATCATCACCGCCGGCGGGAAGAACGTCGCCCCAAAGAACATCGAGGGCTCGATCAAGAACCACTCGCTGGTATCCGAGGTTGTGGTCATCGGCGACCGGCGCAAGTACCTGACGTGCCTCGTCACCCTCGACGCCGATGCAACGGCGCGCTTCCAGGAGGCGCAGGGGTCGTCGGGAGACCCGGCCGCCGATCCGGCGCTGCTCGCCGAGATCCAGGCGGCGATCGATCAGGTCAACGAGGGTCTGGCCAGGGTGGAGCAGCTCAAGAAGTTCACCGTCCTCCCCCGGGAGCTATCCATCGAGGGAGGAGAGCTGACCCCGACGCTCAAGGTGAAGCGGAACAAGGTCGCCGAGAACTTCGCCGCCGAGATCGAGGCGATGTACGCCGAGTGACTAGCTGATCCGCTCGAGCCAGCCTTTGCCGGCCGACCCGAAGGGCTCGACCCTGCGCTCGGCGGCCAGCACGGCACGAGCCGCGGCGGCTCGGGCACTGTCGATCATCCAGGCGGGATAGCCGAGCACCGTCTGGTGCTCGAGGAACTCGTCCTCATCGACCAACTCGACCCTGCCGTCGGGCCACCGGATCACATCGAGGTCGAGGTCCACGATGGTGACCAGTTCGGGGGTCTCCCACTTGGCCGGAGCCGCTATGTCCACGTAGAGGTCGGCATCGGCGCCAGGGGAGGTGTGGACCACCGTCCACCACTCGTTCTCGGGCACGAGGACGACGAAGGGGCGTGGCGTCTCAATTGGCGGCTCCGATCCCTTCTGCATGATCCCGCCCGCACGGACGCCGAGCCAGACACCGTGCTCGTCATCCCCGAGACGGACGGTGTCGAGACGCCAATGGGGGGTCGTCGGGTACTTGAGGAATTGAAGGGTGACGATCAGATGCCCTTGAAGACGCAGCCGAGCGCCAGGAGGAGTCCGCCGCCTGCGCTCAACCAGAAGTCCCAGCGATCGAGTGATTCGATCGAATACCAGCCCTGGTGCAGGACGATGCCGAGGGCGATCGCCAGGATGGCGATGAGAAACGTCACGAACTTGGGTGGGGTGAGCCTGATCTCGACCTCCTCGATGGGGAGAGGAGGGTACAGCCGACCCGGTCCGGCAACCGTCGTGACGGTGCGCTACGCCGGACCTTCGACGGGCACGGCGCTCGGTAGCGGCGTCGTCGGGAGCGCTCCCTCGAGCCCGTCGGCCTCCGCCGGCTCCAGCGGGTGGAGAGCGCCCAACGACAAGGCAACCACCACTGCGTCGTCGCCCACCTCGATGGTGAAGTCGGTGCCCGGGTTGGTGTGCGTGGTCCCGGCGCGGCCGATCGCCAGTAGTGTCGCTTCGTGCTCGGCCCGGAGTCGCGCCGATGCCTCGTCCACCCCGAGCCCGGCGTACTCCTCGGGGAGCATGACCCGGTAGAGCTCGGAGCCGTCGCCGCCGGAGACGATGTCGGTGACCAGCGAGGAAAGCCCCGGGTAGAGCGCCGAACGGGCCATGAGCCGCGATGCCAGCTTGGAGGTCACGAGAAGCTCGTCAACCTCGGCGCGCCTGAAGTGCTCGACGTGCATCGGGTTGTTCACCTCGACCACGGTGCGGACCTCGGGGGCGATCGACTCGATGGCGAGGACGGTCAAGATCGAGTGCATGTCTGCCTCGTCGGTTCCGTCTTCCGGACAGATGATCGCCGCAGACGCCTCGGCGATACCGGCGCGCCGCAGATCTTCGGCATTGGTGCTCGAGCCGCGGACGAAGTAGACGTCGGAGTCGGCGGGGCTGCGCTCGGCGTCGTGGATGAGCACGATCTTCTGCTTGTACTCATCGGTCTGCAGCTCGCGGAATGAGATCGCGCGCCGTCGCGTTCCACCCGCAGACGACGATGTGGTCTCTGAGACCGGAAGCTCCCATGCCTTGACCCTCCTTGAGCAGAACCTCGATTATGAATGCGAGCAGCGCCCCGGTGATGGCGGTGAGCATGCCCACCCCGAACAGGACGAGCAGCCAGCTGATCAGCCAGCCTCCCGGCGAGGTGACGAACGAAGCGTCGCCTTGGCCGAAGATGGTGGTGACCGCCCAGTAGAACGAGTTGACGAACGAGTTGACGGTGATCGGCTTCTCGATCACCGTCACCAGGGTCGCAGCCATCGCCACCACGCCGACCACGGCGATGCTCAGCTGGAGGAAGAACCGCCGATCCACCTGTCTGGCCAGCCTGCGGGCATGCCACACGATCCGCCGAAAGAACGGCGCGGCTGCCAGCACTTGCAGCGGGTTCTTCATCACCACTCCCTCCCCGGGAGAGTATCGGATCGGATGGCTCGTGGCTTGAAGACCGGCGCCCTACGCTCGGGGCGTGGAGGGGCTGGTCGACACGGCACAACGGCTTCTGTCCGAGCAGGCAGACCCGGCCAAGGCGCCTGCCATGGCCGCCTACATGAAGACGACCATGCCCTTCTACGGCGTGTCCGGCCCGGCACGGAGGGCGATCGGCCGCGAGCTCGCCAGCCAGCTTCCCGCCGGCGGATCTCGGACGCCTACCGGGAGGGAGTGCTGGCGCTCTGGGCACTGCCGCACCGCGAGGAGAAGTACCTCGCCATCGCCTACGCCAGAGCCTTCCCCAAGATGGTCACCGCCACCGAGTTGCCGCTCTACCGCCGGCTGGTGGTAGAGGGCGCGTGGTGGGACTTCGTAGACGAAATCGCCATCCACCTGGTGGGGCACACCGTCCGGACCGAACCCGACACGGCCTGGCAGGTGGTCGACGGATGGGTCGACGACCCCGACATGTGGCTGCGACGCACCGCCATCCTCTCTCAGAACCGGAGCCGGGAAGCAACCGACACCCGCCGGCTGTTCGACTTCTGCCTCCGCCGCGCCCACGAACGGGAGTTCTTCATCCGCAAGGCGATCGGATGGGCCCTACGCGACTACGCCAGGACCGACCCCGACGCGGTGCGCCGGTTCCTCGACGAGCACGGCGACGAGTTGTCACCCCTCAGCGTTCGCGAAGCCTCGAAACACCTCTAGGCGTCATACCGCTAGACCGAGTCATAACCCGTAAACCGGGTTTGGCGTCACCAAGCGCGGCAGGGACCCCTCGAGTGACGCCGAAAGGGGGGTGTACCTTGGCGTCACCGAGCCGCGGCAGGAACCCTCGAGTGACGCCAAAACGGGTTTACTCGACCTCCCAGGTCCCCAGCGAGCGGAGCAGCTTGGCCAGGTCGCCGGGGCCCTTCTTCGCCTGGGCGTCCACCAGCTGCTGGTTGAGACCGCCGTCGTATGTGGGGCGCTCCACATCTCGGAAGATGCCGAGCGGCGTCGGGCCATACGGGCCGTGGGACAGCCGGCTGAGGGCGAATGCCACCGTCGGATCGGGTGCGTGCTCGTCGTGGACGAAGATCCGGTCGGCGGGGACGCTGTTGGTCGGCACCACTTTGGCGCCGCCCTGCTCCATGACCACGGCGTGCTGGGAGTCGGGGCCGAACACCACCCGCTCGCCGTGACGGAGCACGATCCGGTTGACCTCGCGCTCGGTCTTCCCGGTCAACTGGAGGAACGCCTTGTCGTTGAAGACGTTGCAGTTCTGGTAGATCTCGATGAAGGCGGCGCCCTTGTGCTCGTGGGCGCGCTTGAGCACCTCGATGGTGTGGGGCCGGTCCATGTCGAGGGTGCGGGCCACGAACCCCGCCTCGGCTCCCAGCGCCAGGCTCACCGGGTTGAAAGGATGGTCGACCGATCCCATCGGGGTGGACTTGGTCACCTTCCCGGATTCGCTGGTGGGGGAGTACTGGCCCTTGGTCAGCCCGTAGATCTGGTTGTTGAACAGCAGGATCTTGAGGTTGACGTTGCGCCGCAGAGCATGGATGAGGTGGTTGCCGCCGATGGAGAGGGCATCACCGTCACCGGTGACGACCCACACCGACAACTCTGGGCGGGTGCTGGCGATACCGGTGGCGATCGCCGGTGCCCTCCCATGGATGGAGTGCATCCCATAGGTGTTCATGTAGTAGGGGAAACGCGACGAGCACCCGATCCCGGAGACGAAGACGATCTCCTCGCGCTTCACGCCCATCTCGGCCATGAATGTCTGGACCGAGGCGAGGATGGTGTAGTCCCCGCAGCCGGGGCACCACCGCACCTCTTGGTCGGTCTGGAAGTCGGCTCGTGTGTACGAAAGTGTTGTCGTCTCGCTCATCGCTCAACCATCTCCGCAATCTTCTCGTCGATCTCAGTCACTTGGAACGGGATTCCGGCGACCTTGTTGAGCCCGACAGCATCGACCAGGTACTCCGCCCGGATCAGGCGTAACAACTGGCCGGTGTTGAGCTCGGGGACCAGCACCCTTGGGAAACTGCCAAGCACCTCGCCGAGGTTGGCCGGGAAAGGATTGATATGGCGAAGGTGTGCCGCGGCGACACGGATGCCGCGCCTCTGAGCCCGTCGCATCCCCGCCCGGATCGCCCCGTAGGTGGATCCCCACCCCAGCACCAGCACCTCGGCGTCATCGTCGCCGTCGACCTCGACGAGCGGTATGTCGTTGGCGATCGATGCGATCTTCCAGGCACGCACGTCGGTCATCAGCTGATGGTTGGCCGGGTCGTAGGAGATGTTGCCGGTCACCTCTTCCTTCTCCAGCCCACCCAGCCGGTGCTCCAAGCCCGGTGTTCCCGGGATGGCCCATGGCCGGGCAAAGGTCTCAGGATCACGCAGATACGGGAGGAAATGCCCGTTGCCCACCGATGTGCTGGCGAAAGGCACCGAGATGTCCGGGAGATCGGACACGTCGGGGAGCTTCCACGGCTCCGAGCCGTTGGCGATGTGGTTGTCGGAGAGCAGCAGCACCGGGGTCATGTACTTCACCGCCAGCCGGACCGCCTCCAACGTGGTGTCGAAGGCGTCGGACGGGGTGGCCACCGCCACCACCGGCAGCGGTGATTCACCGTGCCTCCCGTACATCGCGAAGAGGAGATCGGACTGCTCGGGCTTGGTCGGCATCCCAGTGGCGGGTCCGGCCCGCTGCACGTCAATGACGATCATGGGCAACTCGAGCGAGACGGCTAGCGAGATCCCCTCGCTCTTCAGCGCCAAGCCGGGGCCGCTGGTCCCGGTGACGGCGAGGTTCCCGGCGAATGAGGCGCCGATGGCCGATCCGACGGCGGCGATCTCGTCCTCGGCCTGGAAGGTGCGAACCCCGAAGTTCTTGTGCTTCGACAGCTCGTGGAGGATGTCCGAGGCCGGTGTGATCGGATAGGAGCCGTAGAACAGCGGCAGCCGGGATTGCTGCGCTCCCGCCACCAAACCCCAGGCGAGCGCGGTGTTGCCGGTGATGTTGGTGTAGGTCCCAGGGCTCAATTGGGCGGGAAGCACCTCGTATGTGGTCTTCATCGCCTCGGTGGTGAACCCGAAGTTGTATCCCGACTTGTAGGCGGCCACGTTTGCCGCAGCCACCTCCGGCTTGCGGCCGAACTTCTCCTCGATCCAGGAGATGGTGGTCTCCAACGGGCGGTTGAAGAGCCAGGCGAGCAACCCGAGGGCGAAGAAGTTCTTGGAGCGGAGCACGTCGCGACCGCTGACGCCGCTCTCCTTGACCGCCTCCTTGGTGAGCGTCTCCATCGGGACCTCGATGACCAGGTACGGCTCGAGCGTCCCGTCTTCGATCGGTGAGGTGTGGTACCCCGCCTTCTCCAGGTTGCGAGGTTCGAAGGCCTCGGTGTTGATGATCACCGTGCCGCCGGGGCGGAGGTCGGCCAGGTTGTCCTTGAGCGCTGCCGGGTTCATGGCAACCAGCACATCGGGCTGGTCACCGGCGGTGAGGATGTCAAAGGCGGCGATCTGGACCTGGAACGACGACACGCCGGGCAGCGTCCCCGCGGGCGCCCGGATCTCGGCCGGGAAGCTGGGGAGGGTGGCGAGGTCGTTTCCGAATACGGCTGAGTCGTCGGTGAACCGGTTCCCGGCGACCTGCATCCCGTCGCCGGAGTCGCCGGCGAAACGGATCACTACACGATCGAGCGTCTCCCTTTGTGAGACGTCGGGACGGTCCTTGGTGAGCGTGTCATCAGACACGAGGGATCACTTCCTTTGCGGGGCTCCCACCGGAGCAGCCCGCCAGCTGGTTGTCTGGTATTCGTCATGCTCGATCGCATGGCTCTCATTCACATATCGCTTTTTCGGCATCCGAGGGCAACCTGCTGAAGACGGCACCCACGTCGCGTCGCGCCGAGTGTACCGATGACTCGCGGGAAGCTCTGGACACCGATCCGCGGAGCACCACTCGTCGATACCCGTTTCGCGGTTCACCAACCCTGCGGTGCTCGGAACCCGGCAAGACCGGCGTCCTCGAGCGAAGCGGCGGCGGTGAGGAGCAGGCGCTCCGACCAAGGCGGACCGATCAACTGGAGCGAGGGAGGCGGGTCGCCCGCCAGACCGGCGAGGGGCAGAGCCAGCGCCGGGGCGCCCAAGGCATTGACCAATGAGGTGAACCAGGAGAGCGGGAGTCGGTGGTGCACCTCGCCGGTGGCTACCTCGACGAGGTCCTCGCCGATCACCTTGCGGGCGATCCCGCAGGTGGGGGTCGCCAGCATGTCCACCTCGTCGAAGAGAAAGCCCGACTTGGTGCGCAACCCGGACCGCCACGCCCGGGCGCGCAGGTGCGCCGAACGGTCGAGGGCGAACGCCGACTCGAGCCGGGCTCGGACATCGTCCCCATAACGCTTGTCGGGGTCGCCGAACCACGGCTCGTGGACTGCGGCCGCCTCGGGGCCGTGGAGCTCCGCCATCAGCCCGGGTGGCTCGAGAAACGGGGCATCAACCTCCATCACTTCGTGACCCTGTTGAGCGATCGCCTCGCAGGCTGCGTCGAAGTCGGCTCTCACCGCAGGATGGATGGGCGCCGAGCCGAGCCATTGACGGGGGATCCCGATGCGGAGCGGCCTTGCATCTCCGTCGGAGCTCATCGGTGGGCGGGGCCGTGACCACGGGTCGTCGGCGTGCCATCCCTCGATCGCCTCGAAGACAAGCGCCAGGTCGGCGGCGGAACGCGCCAGCGGTCCGACGGTGTCGAGCGACGGGGCGAGAGGGAATACACCGGTCAGTGGTACGGCGCCGTGGGTCACCTTGAGACCGGCGACCCCGCACATCGCGGCGGGCACCCGTACCGACCCCCCGGTGTCGGTACCGATCGAGACCATGGCGAGTCGTGCGGCGACGGCGGCACCCGATCCGCCCGAGGAGCCGCCGGTAGATGTCGCGGGGTCCCAGGGGTTGCGCACCGGTCCGAACCACGGGTTCTCCGAGGTGAAGCCGTAGGCAAACTCGTGGAGGCCCGGTCCGACCGATCACGACGGCGCCGGCGTTGGCGAGACGTTCCACGACGGGCGAGTCGGCGGTTGCAACGACCGAGTAGAAGGAGGAGCCGGCAGTGGTGGCCATCCCGCTCTGGTCCACCAGATCCTTGAGCGCTACGGGGACACCGGCCAATGGCCCAGGGTCGCCACCGGTGGACACGATCCGGTCCACTGCGGCCGCCCTTGCCTGGGCGCCCTCGGGGTCGAGCGAGGTGAATGCGTTGAGCGCCGGTTGCGACGCCTCGGCCCTGGCCAGATGATGGGCGATGATCTCGGTGGCGGAGACCTCGCCGCTCCGCACCAACCGGGCGGCGCCGACGGCGCTCAGCTCGTGGAGAGTCGCCCTCCGGGCCGGTGCTCACCGGGCGGGGCCGTGCCCCGGACCGCTCACGACTCGGCGGCCGCTTCCCATTCCGCCGGTTCGTCATCGGGGTGCATGGTCAGCCATACCTCGCCCGGCGGGACACGGAGCGGACGCCCGTCGACCTCGAGCTTGAATCCCTCCTCGACGTCCTCGCGCTCCCACGTGCCCTCGATCACCTCGCCATCGTGGAACACCAGGGCTCTTCCTGTGCCGATGGTCTCGGTGGCCGGCACGGGGGTCCCGCTCCCGGACGGATATGCGGTGTAGTCGGGCGCCTCGAGGATGACGAGGGTCTCCACCCCGATCTGGCTTTCCTTGTCCACACCTTCCTCGGTCCTCCTCGTCGACCTGGCTTTCCTCGTCTCTCGCCGACCTCGGTCTCCTCGCCCTCGTCGTCGATCCAGTTGTGCGGGCTGCCTTGTTGCGAGCGGAGCCACAAACCTTCGTCTTCGTCCCACTCCCAGTCGACGTAGTTGCCGAACGCCCAGTCGATATGGACCGACGAAGCCGGCTCGCCCACCCCGCGCGGCGGCGTGCCAAAGGTGAGCAGCCCGGTCTCGGGTGGATCGTTGGGGAATTCCCGCTCATCGGCCAACTGGCGCATCTTGCCGGTGTTGACGTAGAGGTTGTGGGGGGCGTAGCGACTGGTGATGCGCCAGGTCGCCTCGTTCTCCCTCGTCTCGCCGATCGCCGGGATCCCGGCGGCGTTGACCGCATCCTTGATCCACGGCTGACCGCCCGAGTAGCCGATGGTGGCGCCGAGCGGGCTGAGAAAGCCGATGTCTGTCGGCCGAACCGACCGCATCGGGCCCAGGTTCGCCGAGTCCGACTGGAGGAAGAGCGCTATGAAGCGGGTGATCCCGCCCTCTGCCTCCTCCTCGATCACCAGATCGGAATTGAGCAGCCCCGACTGGGGGCGGGCGTTGGGGTGATTGTCGATCTTTACCGCCATGACCCGGCGATCCAGCCACTTGTCGTTCTTCACCGGGACGCCATTGAGCGGGGAGAGGGCCGCGGGCTCGGTTGTGGTGGTGGTCGGCGGGAGCGTTGTGGTCGTGGGCGGCAGCGTCGTGGTGGTGGGCGGCAGGGTCGTGGTGGTGGGCAGCTGTTGTCGGCTCGGCGGCGGGTGCACGCGAGCAGGCCGCCAGGACGAGCGCGCCAAGTACTAGTAAGGGGGTAAGACGGGACACGGGCGCGCAAGTTACGCCAGTGGGCAGATCGGGTCAAGCTGAGGGCGGCGCCCTACAGATGGGGGAGCACGTCGCCGGCGAGGCGTCCGACCACCTCCCACTGCTGTTCTCGGCTCATGGTGGGGAAATAGGAGCGGGCGACGAAGTCGATGGGCACCCCGGCGGCTTTCTCCAGTTCTCCGAGCCGCTGGACGATCTGCTCTCCGGTGCCGATGAGTGCTCGCCGCCCCAGCCGCTCGGCTTGCGCCGGGTCAAACGGGGGCGGAACCGCCGGCCCGCCGGGGCGACTCGCCGACTCGCCCATGTCGCGGTACTTCCAGGTCATGGCGTGGAGGTGGGGGACAAGCTCCTCGAGACCCCGCTCCGGGTCGTCGCTGACGTAGAGGCTGGAGTACCAGGACCAGCGGAACTCTGCGGGGTCCCGGCCCACCCTCTCCATCTCCTCCCGGCCGACCCTCACCTGCTCGAGGAAGCTGTCGAGCGGGGCGTTCGAGAAGAAGCCGTCGGCAAGACGAGCGGCACGCCGCACGCCGGCTTCGGCACCGGCCCCGATGTACACGGGCACCGGGATGGTGGGAACGGGCCGGATGGCGACCGGGGGCAATTCGTAAACCGTCCCTTCGATGATGGAAGGGCTCCCCGCTCCAGGCACTGTTGAGGATCGAGAGGACCTCGTCCATCGCCGCCCCGCGGCGGTGGATGTCAGCGCCGAAGGCGTCGAACTCGATCTCCGACCATCCCAGCCCTAGGCCGAGGAGCAGCCGGTTGCGGCTGATCAGGGCGACGGTGGCCGCATCCTCGGCAAGCCGGAGCGGATGGTGCAGCGGTGCCAGCACCACTCCGGTCCCGATGAGGATCCGCTCGGTTCGAGCCGCCATCGCCGCCGAGGTGACCAGCAACGAGGGCATGTATCCGTCGTCCACGAAGTGGTGCTCGGTGGTCCACACCGATCTGAACCCGAGGCGTTCCAACTCGACCACCAGGTCGAGCGCCTCGGCGTACCGGTCTTCCCATCCGCGCTCGTCGCCGGCGACGGTCTGACAGCTGATCAGCCCGAAACCGAGCCCGCTCACCCGGCGAGACCGCTGCGGGCTGCTGCCATCTCGTCGACGGCGATGGCGAGCTCCAGCCCTTCGGCGTGCGACTTGAGCACGTAGAGCGCCTCGATGTTGACCCCGCTGTCGGCCAGACGCCGGGTCAGCCCGGCGAGCGACCCTGGGATATTGGGGAGGACCGTGGTGAGCACCTCTCGCTCCTCGCTCACCAACCCGGCCTCCTCGAGCACCCTCGCCGCCACTGCGGCGTCGTCGACGATCATCCGCACGTGGCCGTCCTCTGAGTAGCCAAAGGCGGCCAGCGCCTCGACGTGGACGCCTGCGGCGTCGAGCCGCTCGGTCAGCGCCGCCAACATCCCCGGCCGGTTGGCCAGCCGAATGGTGAACTCGGTCACGCCTCGGAGCCTACGCCGACCTGCGGAGGTGCGGCTCGCTCATTCGGTGCAGTTGACCGCGCTCCTCATCGACTCGATCACGTCGGTCGCCGCTTCGCCGGTGAGCGACCCCAGGATCGCCTCGGGCGGGTCGTCGATCTGGAATGCCCAGCCGTCGGCCGCCTGGTCGAACCCGATGATGACCCGATCGCCGTAGGCGTCCTCCAGCTCGGTTCGGCTGCTCCCCAGTCCGATGCCCTCCTCGGTCACCAGCCCCATGTCGGCCGAGGGGTCGAAAAAGGAGGCGAGCTGGTAGGCGAAGAAGTGAGGGTCGTCATCCTCCCAGTCGGTTTCACCGTCGGTGAACAGCGCCCATAGGGTCTGCCAGCGGACGCCCCTGACCACGGTGCCCGGGCAGGTGCCGAATTGGGAGTCCGAGCTACCGACCCATCCGGTGTCTTCGTCCGGATCGCCCAGCGCGCCGGTCAGGGCGTCGATCGCCGCTTCGGGATCGTCCCCGAACTCGGCGACATCGAGCCCGTCTCCCTCGAGGACCACCTCCGAGCCGGGGATCGTGGTGGCCACCGTTGTCGAAGTGGTCGACGTCGTCGTGCTCGTCGTGGTGCTCGTGGTCGATGTGGTTGTCGTGCTGCTGGTGGTTGACGAGGTGGTGCTCGATGACGTGGTGGGTGTCGTGGTCGTGGTATGCTGGTCGTGGGTCGATGTTGTCGGCGCGGTTGTCGTGCTCGACGATGTCGTCGCCTCGACGGTGGTGGAGGGCGCCGTGCTGCCGGCGGAGAAGAGGGTGGTGGGTGTTGGGTCATCGTCGCCGGTCAGGGCCACGATCCCGACGATGGCGAAGACCACCACCGCCACCGCCCCCAGACCGATGAGCACATTGCGCTGCCAACGAGGCATCCCCTCCGGTTGCTCGTCGGGCGGCTCGCCGTCGGGTGGAAGGATGGGCGGTTCGCCACCACTCCCGTCGCCCGGGGGAGCAGTGGGTGGTTCCCCTGTCTGGTCGATGGGTGGCGGTTCGTCGGGAGGAAATGGCGGCTGGGTCACCGCGGCTCCTCGGGACCGGGCCTCAGCTCCGCCACCGCCGTCGGGCAGGTCCCGGCGGTGTCGCCGTCACAGCATTCGGCTTGGTTGACTCCACGCATCGGGCACGTTGTCGCAATGCATGCAGCGTGTCCATGCAGATAGGCGAGCGGTCGGCGGCACCAGGCACAGTTCATGTCGAGAGCTTTGTAGTCGGTGCCTGGGTGCTCGGTCGAGAACCGTCGCAGCTGGATCGTGCTCGATGAGCCGACTCCTCACCCGATCCAGGATGGCCCGGACCGGGTGAGAGAGCCTCGTTCAGCTAGACGACAATCGTCTCCGGTTCCTCACCAGGATCAGGGCCCCGACCGCTGCCAGCAGGGCAGCCAGAGCCATCCAGATGGGGGCGACACCCGTCGCCGGTAGTTCGTCGATCACCTCGACCTCGGCTTCGTCGTCGGCTGACACGTCCGGCCCGATCGGGATTCCCCCTCGGGTCGGTCGGGGTGCCGGTAACGGTCACCACGTTGACGGTGTCCTCCTCGACGGTGGTGGTGCAGGTGAATATCCAGGTCTCGACGGTCGACGTGTACTCGAAGACCGGGGTGGCATCGATATCAGCATCGAGCAGCCCGTTGTTGTTGACGTCGCCAGACACGTAGGAAACCGGCGAGCACGTGTCGTCGGTGATGCTCCCGCGCACTCCGGCCAGTGGCACGTCCCCTGTGTTGGTCACCGCATACGTGTAGGTGACGCTGCCACCGGGCTGCACCTGGAATGGCTCCACGGTCTTCACCACTTCGAGGCTCGGGTTGTAGGGGATCGCCCCGGCAACACCGGTGTCGGTCGGCTTACCGCCACCGGGGTCGGTCCCGGTGACCGTGGCAGTGTTCACAGTGGCTCTGTCGATCGGCATCGAGCACGTGTAGGTCCACGTCTCGCCCACTTGGAGGACGTCGTCGCCGTTGGTGTCGCCGCCGACGAAGGTGATACCGGTGCACGTGTCGTCGGTGATCGTGATGTCGGAGAGCGGCGCCGGCCCCGGGTTGGTCACGGTGAGGGTGAACGTGGTGTTCGCACCCTGCGGCACCAATTCCGGGGCAGCCGTCTTCTCCAGGTTGATGGCGGAGTCGAACACGGTGACCTCTGCGTCATCCTCATCGGTGACGACCTCACCGGTCGGGTCGGACGCTTCGATCACCGCAGTGTTGACCGTGTCCGCCTGCATCACCTTGGAGCACTCCCAGGTCCACGCCTCACCCGGGGCCATGGCGCCGTCCCCTTCGGGGTCGCCACCGATGAACTCGAGCGGGCTGCACTGGTCGTCGGTGATCCCCAGCGGCACGAGTGAGATGTCGCCGGTGTTGGTGGCGACGAAGGTGAAAGTGACTCGGTGTCCCCACCCGCACCAGGTCCTCGGAAGCGGTCTTCACCAGTTCGATTCCGGCGGTGAAGACGTCGACTTGGCTGTGTCCTCGTCGGTCACCGGTGTCCTCTCTTCGCCGGCGATGACCGGGTTGCCCGACACCGTGGCGGTGTTGACCGTGTCCTCGTTGAGGGTCGCCGTGCAGGTGAAGGTCCAGAGTTCGAGCGGGTCGAGCAGGTCATCCCCATTGGTGTCACCATCGACGAACGTCACCGGCGAGCAGAAGTCGTCGGTCACGCCGTCGGCGACGTTGGCCAGCGGGGCCATCGCCGGTGTTGGTGACCTCGTAGGTGTAGGTGACGTCGGTCCCCGCCGGCACCAGGTCGTCGCTCGCCGTCTTCACGATGTTGATCCCGGCGGGCAGCGGGATGACGACCGCATCGTCTTCCCTGGTGATCGGTCCCAGCGGGCCCACCATGCGTGGCCGGTAGACGGTGTTGAGCGTCGCCTCGGTGATGACCGTCGTGCACTCGTAGGTCCACTGCCTCGCCGGGGTCGAGGATCTGATCGTCGTTTCCGACTGTCACTGACGAATTCCACCGGTGCACAGGAGTCGTCGGTGACTGCGGTCTCCCTGGTCACGCCTTCTGGTGGTTCCAGTGGATCGGAGTCTCGCCTGGGCTGCTCACCACATACGTGTAGGTGACCTCGTCGCCCACGGCACACGAAGTCGGCCGACGCCGTCTTGTCGAGGTTCATGTCGTCGTGCACGACGTCGACCGCGGCGTTGGCGGGGTCGTCCACGTCGTCGCCGATCGACGGGGTGCCTGTCACGGTCGCCAGGTTGGTCGTGTCGTCATCGATGGCGACGGTGCAGGTGTAGATCCAGGTCTCGTCGAGGTCGAGGATCCCGTCGCCGTTGTGTCGCCGCTGTCGAGGACCGGCACGCACCCTGGGTTGGAGTCATCCAGGGTGATGTCGCTGAGCGGGTCGTTGCCCAGGTTGGTGACGGTGAACGTGTAGGTGACGTCGGTCACCTGGAGCGACCATGTTCAGCCGAGGCCTCCTTCTCCAGGTTGATGGCCGGGGTGATGATCTCGACCACCTCGGTCGTCCTCGTCGTCGACCTCGTTCCCCGCCGGGTCGACGCCGACGACGAAGGCGGTGTTCTCCACGAGGATCTCTTCCTGTGGAGAGCCCCGCCTGCGAGGATCCGGGTGCACTGGTATGTCCCATTCCTCGTCGAGGTCGAGCTTGCCGTCGTCGTTGTCGTCGCCGCCGACGAACTCGATCTCAGAGCAGTTGCTGTCGTCGCCCTCGGAGAGGACCAGCGGGGTGTTGCCGGTGTTGGTGACCATCCCCGTGTAGGTGACCGTCGGTCCCACCATCGTCACCGCGGACGATCGTCTTCACTGGCAGTTTTTACCAGGTTGATCCCAGGCTGGTAGTCGAAGTTGTTGTAGAGGGTGCAGGTGACGATGTCCTCCGGGCCCATCGGGACTTCCAAGGGCTCCGACGCGTCGGGGTAGTCGATGAACTCGGCGTCACCGTCGGGCGGCAGGATCTCACAGGAAGCGGGTCCTCCGACGAAGTCGTCTTCGAGCTCCTCGGTGATCACCGCATTTGAGTTCTGGTTGGGTGGATCCGGCTCCCACTGGAAGTTGGCGAAGCCATTCGGATTGGTGTCCACGGTCTGCGGGACCAACCGGCGCGCCTGCCGGCTGGATCCATCTGTAGTCGCCAGTCCACCCCTGGGTCGACCGTGATCGACCAGTCCTTCGCCGGGGACGTAGTTGGTGGAGTCGGCGGTCTGGACGAACTTGCGCACCGCCAGCGACGGCGAGCACAGCTCGGTCACGACACCCCTGAGCAGTGCTTTCAGGTCCCCGAAGTCCTGGACCACGGCGACGTCGACGTCGTTGATGCTGTCGACATCGCCGATATCCTCGTCTGTCACTACCTGCGGCCCGGCGATCCGCTCGAGCCGGTCGACGCTGGCCGGCTGAGTCACGGCTGCACCGACCCCGACCGCCAGGATCCGGGAGCCGCTCGGTTCTTGATCGTCGGTTCTGACGTCGCTCGACGGCACGATCGACGGAAGGGCCCGCGCCGTCTGCCCCTGAAGGTGTTGAAGGCGACGGTCGTGCCTGGCGGATTGAAGGCGTCGCCCGTCTGGTTGAGGTCGATGGCGGTCGGGTCGCCGTCGGTCACGAAGACGACCAACTCGCCCGGATCGTCGTTGCGCTCGATCGAGCGCCGAGTCCCAGTTGGTCCATTGGGTCGTTGCCGTTGTCGAGGCTGCCGAAGTTGCCGGTGCTCGACAGGGGGCCACTCCCGTCGTACTGGCGGGCCGCCGGTGGCGGGGGCGGTGACCGGCGGCCGCGGGTTGTAGTAGGCGGCGATGGCGTTGGCGTGGACTCCGCCCGGGGCCATCGACGCCGTGGTCACCAAGCTCCGGCCCCGCCGTCTGGCGGGAGAACGTCCCGAAGTCGATCACCCGCGCCGTCGAGCCGGTGTCCTTGACCGCGTCGAGGAATGCCTCGGCGGCATCGCGGACCAGCTCGACCGCGTTGGAGCTCTGGATCGAGCCCGAGGCGTCGAGCACCAGGGTGACGGGGAGACCGCACTGCTCGGTGATTTGTGGGTTGGTCGCCGAGGTGGCGTCTGCAACGGGATGACCGGAGACGGCGGGGCCGCGGCCGCTGGGCCGAGAAGGCTGAGGAAGAGACCGGACGTGGTCAGCAGGACCAAACGCAAAGCGACGCATCTTCACGGCCGTGGGCTCCTCCCCTTAAGGACGTGCGATCAACAAGATCAAGCTAGTCGTTGTTTTTACGGTTGTGTACCCGAAACACTACGCGGTAGGCACCACCGATGTGGACCGGGCCAAAGGTCCTGCTGTCCGCAAGCGTGACCGAACGGGCGTCGCTGAGCGCGAAAACATGTCCGAGCGGTATGTCCCAGCATCCATTTGGAGCAGTCGGACCGTTTCCCCACGGGTCTTCGAGGAGATCGCCGTCGACGGATATCGATCCATCGGCGATCTCGAGATGCTCGCCGGGCAGTCCGACGGCCCGCTTTACCAGCCAGAAGCCCCTGCGGTGGGGATGCTCGAATACGGCGATGTCGCCGCGTCGAAACCTTCTCGAGGAAATGCCGAACAGCGAATCCCCCGGTCGCAGACCAGGCGCCATCGATTCCTCGGCCACCACGAAGCGGCGCGGGAGCAGGTTGAAGAGCGCCACCCGCCGAGTATGGTCGGAAGGTATCGGTTGGAAAGGAGCCAGAATTGGGCAGGTTCTTCAACCCAACGGTCGCCCACGCTCACTGCGACCTGATGTGCGGGGTCTACGACCCGGCGCAGGCAAAGATCGAGGCGACTTCGGTGCTCAAAGCGTGCACCAAAGCGGCGGACTCAGACGATCCGGTGTTCAAGGATCGGGCCATCCTCATAAAGGAGGAACGGGCCGACCTGGTCAAGCACCATCTTTCGGTGCTTTGGACCGACTTCTTCAAGCCTCATCATCTCGAGCAGCATCCTGACCTCCACGACCTTTTCTGGAAGGCGATCAAGAAGGCCAGTGAGGCGAAGAAGACGATGGATGCTTCGGTCGCCGAGGAGCTGATCGATCTGATCGACCAGATCGCAGTCATCTTCTGGCAGACCGACGAGTCGAAGGACGCCGGGGTCTACCCACCTTCCTGACCGTCATCGAGTTCACCCTCCACCTTGCGGAACAGCGGCTCGGGGACCCCGAGCCGCTGCCCGGGTCCGATCGGCACCCGGCGCCAGTCCATCAGCGGGCCTTGGCCAAGGATGTCACCCAAGGTCTCGGTGGAGAAGGGCAGGTAGGGGGCGAAGGCGGTTCTCAGGCCGCTGATCGCCTGGAGCGCCACGAACAAGGTGGTTGCGGTGCGGTCCGGGTCGTCCTTGGCCGTCTTCCATGGCTCGGTGGCGTTGAGATAGACATTGACCGCGGCGGCCGCCTCCATGGCGGCGCGCAACCCGGCGCGCAGTTCGACGGCCTCGATCAGCGCCGCCTCATCGGCCAGCGCCTGGTCGATGCGTTCCAGCAGTGCGGTATCAGCAGTCGTCGAGGTCGGATGGCGTCGGTACCACGCCCTCGAAGTGGCGGTGGACCAGGCTGAGCACCCGGTTGACCAGGTTCCCCCACGTCGCCACCAGCTCATCGTTGATCCGGCGGACGATCTCCTCGTCGCTCAGGTCGGTGTCGCTCTGCTCGGGGAGCACCGAGGCGATGGCGTAGCGGATGGCGTCGGGTTGGAGCCGCTCGGCGTACCAGCCGATGGAGCGGCCCACTCCCATCGACTTCGATGCCTTGGATCCGCGGAAGGTGATGTACTGGTTGGCTGGGACGTCCGTCGGTAGGTCGAGCTCCTCGTACCCGATCAGCATGGCCGGCCAGACCACGGCGTGGAAGACCACGTTGTCTTTCCCGATGAAGTAGTAGGACTCGGCCGCGGGATCCTCCCACCAGGCGCGCCAAGCCTCGGGGTCGCCGGTCCGCTGAGCCCATTCCTTGGCGGCCGAGAGGTAGCCGATCACCGCCTCGAACCAGACGTAGATCCGCTTGCCCGGCCCGAGCGTGTCCGCCTCGGGCGGGATAGGTATCCCCCAATCGAGGTCGCGGGTGATCGCCCGGTCGATGCAGCCCCTCTTCGACGAACCCGATCGCCATGTTCTGGACATGCTTGCGCCAGCCCCGCCGGCTCTTCAGCCACTCCAGCAATCGATCTGCCAGCTTGGGGAGGAGCAGGAAGTAGTGCTCGGTCTCCCTGGGGACCGGGGTGGCGCCGGTGAGCCTGCTCCTCGGCCCGATCAATTGGTCGGGGTCGAGGGTCCGCCCGCAGTTGTCGCACTGGTCACCCCGCGCCGGGTCGTACCCGCAATGGGGGCAAGTCCCTTCGACGTAACGGTCGGGGAGGAACCGCTCGGCCTCGGGGTCGTAGAACTGGATGCTCGTCTTCGGGGCGATGTAGCCGCCCTCCCGCAGCGTGCGGAAGACGTCCCAGGTGACCTCACGGTGGTTCTCGGTCATGGTGGTCGTGAAGAGGTCGAACGAGATCCCCAGACTCTCCCAGTAGCCAAGGATTTCGGGGTGGTATCGGTCGACGACTTCCCGAGGTGTGGTGCTCTCCTGGTCGGCTTTGACCGTTATCGGGGTGCCGTGGGCGTCGGAGCCGGACACCATGAGCACCCGGTTGCCCGCTAGGCGGTGGTAGCGGGCGAAGATGTCGGGCGGCAGGTAGGCGCCTCCGAGGTGCCCGAGGTGGAGCGAGCCGCTGGCATAGGGCCAGGCGACGGCGACCAGGATGTGGCGCGGTGGCATGGCCCGAGGGTACCGCCGTGCCCGATATCGCCCGCCGGATATCAGCCGTTGGAGAGCTTGCCCAGCCTCTCGACGGCCTCGGTCAGCGTCGCCTCGTCCTTGCAGAAGGCAAACCTGACCAGCCCCGAGCCGTCTGCCGGGTCGTGGTAGAAGACGCTCGGAGGGATGGCGACCACACCGGCCCGCTCCACCATGCTGCCGGCAGAACTCGCGGT
Source organism: uncultured Actinomycetes bacterium (assembly GCA_963733905.1). GTDB lineage: Bacteria > Actinomycetota > Acidimicrobiia > Spongiisociales > DATADW01 > DATADW01. Next base: position 267,591 of record CAVTEU010000006.1, read on the forward strand.
CGTCGGCATCGGACAGCGCCCGATACCCCGCCATCGTGAAGTAGGTGCCCTCGGTGGGGTGGACCTCGAACCCCGCCGCGCTCAGCCCTGCCGCCAGGAGGTCGCGTTTTGCCCGGTAGCTCGTCCCTCATCTCGTCGTAGAACGACGTCTGGAGCGTCGAGGGCGGCCACCGCGCCGTGCTGCACCGGTGTCGGGGTGGTGAAGGTGAGGAATTGGTGTGCGGCCCTGACAGCCTTGGTGAGATCTGACGGGCCGATCGCCCAGCCCACCTTCCACCCGGTGAGCGAGAAGGTCTTGCCCAGCGAGGACAGTGTGAGCGTGCGGTCCCACATCCCTTCGCGCCCGGCCAGCCGCAGGTGGGGGCGCTCGAACACCATCTCCTCGTAGACCTCGTCGGTGATGGCGATGGCGTCGTGCTCGACGCACAGCCGGGCGATGGCGTCCAGCTCGTCGGCGGTGAATACCCGGCCGGTTGGGTTGTGCGGCGTGTTGACCAGGATGGCCTTGGTCCGGGGTGAGAACGCCGCCGCCAGCTCATCGGGGTCGAGAGCGAACCCGGGTGGGCGCAGGGTGACGAACCGTGGAATGGCGCCTGCCAGCGCCAAGTCAGCCGGGTATGCGTCATAGAAGGGCTCGATCACCACGACTTCGTCGCCCGGCTCGATCAGCCCGAGCATGGCTGACGCCAGCGCCTCGGTGCATCCCGTGGTGACCGTGACCTCGCTATCGGGGTCGATCTCCCGCCCGAGCCGCGGCCCATAGCGGCGAGCGATCGCCCGGCGTAGCTCGGGGATCCCGTGGCTGGGCGGGTACTGGTCGTTGCCCGTCGCCATCGAGGCGATCGCAGCCCGCTTGGCCAAATCGGCCCCGTCCCAGTTGGGGAATCCCTGACCGAGGTTGATGGCGCCCACCTCGGCCGCAAGCGCCGACATCTCGGTGAAGATGGTCACACCGAAGGGCCGGAGACGGCGGGCGACTGGCGTCACCGCGCCGAGATTACGACGGGGCGCCTCGGGTCAGGGTGCGCCGATGCTTGCAATCCGGAGTCGCTCGCTCCGCTCGACGATGAGGACACCGGCGAGGATGAGGATCCCACCGGCGACCAGCGAGAGGGTGACGGTCTCCCCGAGGAACACCACGCCGCCGATCACCCCGATCACCGGGACGACATAGCCGATGAGCGAAGCCGTGGTGGCCGAAGCCAGCCGGGAGGCGCTCAGGAAGGCGAGAAACGGAAGGACGGTCGACACCGTCGCCAGGTAGAGGAGAGCAGACCAACCATCGCCACCGAAACCCCACCCTGCAAAGAGCTCGCCGGCGAAGGCGGCGACGACGATGGCCGTTATCGCCCCGGCAAGGAACTGGGGTAGGGCGAGATCGGAGACACGGTGGCGCTCGGCGTACCGGCGGGTCAACGCCCCGCCCAAGGCAGCCAGCGTCACCCCGATGAGCATCAAGCCGACACCGAGCGGGAGGTTGGCACTCGGCGGCAGGCCGACGTCGCCGGTGAGGAGCAGCACCGCCACCCCGCCCAGAGCGACGACCATCCCCACGATCTTGGCGGTGTGGAGCGGCTCGTCATCGAGCAGCCAGTGTGCCCAGAAGGCGGTGCCAAGCGGTACCAGGGCGATCAGCAGACCGCCGACCCCGGCGGAGAGGTGCTGCAGCGACAGGGTGAAGAAGAAGGTGGGCATCGCCATGTTGACCACACCGAGGACGGCGCCATCGCGCCACACCGGTCCGATTCCGGGGTATCTCACCCCTGACCAGGAGCCATACCAGGACCAGAGCCGTCGCCAGCGTGAACCTGGCCGCGAGGAGCAGGAACGGCGGAACGCCCGCCAGCAGAGCCGCGCGGGTTGCCACCGTCCCGGTACCCCACCCCAACCCGGCAAGCGCGATGGCAAGCCAGATAACCCGGCGGCTGTGCCGCCGGGTCGTTGCTGAATCGAGCGGCCTATCGGCTGGGCTCATCGGCTAGCCCGGCGGCTTCGCCGCCGGGCAGTTTCGAACGTGCGGCCTTCGGCCGCGCTCATTTCTGCTGGTCGGGCCGTACACGCCGGCCCGACCAGGCCGAGGGGGGCTGGCAGGAGCCGCCCCCCTCGAGCACCCCCCATCAGGATACAGACTCGCGCCGTCCGTTGGATTTCACTTCCGTCTTCCGTCTTCCGTCTCTGGCTGCCGTCCGCCGTCTGCCGTCTGCCGTCCGCCGTCCTACAGCCCCTTGGGGTGCCAGACCGTCTTGGTCTCGGTCAGGGCAGCGATGAGGAGGGGGTGCTGGGCACGGGGAGAGAGCCAGTCGGAAGAGCCGTCGGCCCCGACTATCCGCTTGACGTTCTCGGCGGCCAGTTCCTCCATCGGGCCAACCATCTCCCGGGGGGCACCGGCAAGGTCGACCGCCTGGACGTCCATGTGTGAGCAGAGCACGGGGAGAAGCTCGGACTTGGGGCCGGTGAGCAGGTTGACCACGCCCCCGGGGACGTCCGAAGTAGCCAGCACCTCGGTGAAGGCGACGGCCGGGAGGGGTTGGGGCTCGGAGGCCAGGACGACGAGGGCGTTGCCCGGGACAAGGGCGGGAGCAACCCGGCTCACCAGCCCGAGCAGCGCCGGTTCATCGGGGGCCACCACCCCGACCACGCCGACCGGCTCGGGGGCGGACAGGTTGAAGAACGGGCCGGCCACCGGGTTGAGGTTGCCGTAGGTCTGGGCGAACTTGTCACACCAACCGGCGTACCACACCAACCGGTCGATCGAGGTGGCCACCTCGGACCGGGCCTCACGTCCAGACGAGCCTCCGTCGGTGAGGGCTTCGACGAATGTGCCGGCGCGGTCCTCGAGCATCTCGGCGATGCGGTACAGAATCTGACCGCGGTTGTACCCGGAGCGCTCGGCCCATCCCTGCTGTGCCTTGCGGGCGGCCCGAACCGCGTCGCGCAGGTCCTTGCGCGATGCCCAGGAGACCCGGGAGAGGACGGTGCCGTCGGGGGCGACCGCCGGGTAGGAGCGCCCCGACTCGGAACGGGGGAAATCGCCACCGATGTAGAGCTTTGCGGTCTTGCGGACGTCGAGCCGGGCCATCAGCCCTGCCCGCCCTTGAGGTAGCCGAGCAGCCCGTGGCGCCCACCCTCGCGCCCGAACCCCGACTCGCGGTAGCCGCCGAAGGGGGACGCCGGGTCGAACTTGTTGAAGGTGTTGGCCCACACCACCCCGGCGCGCAGCCGGTCGGCCATCCAGAGGATGCCGCGACCCCTTCGTCGTCCACACCCCGGCCGAGAGGCCATATGGCGTGTTGTTCGCCTTCTCCACCGCCTCGTCGGGGGTGCGGAAGGTGAGGATGGAGAGGACCGGGCCGAAGATCTCCTCCTGGGCTATCCGGTGGCTCTGCGAGACCCCGGTGAAGAGCGTCGGTCGGAACCAGAAGCCGTTGGCGGGGAGGGCGCACTCGGGCTGGTACATCTCGGCGCCCTCGGCCTCGCCGGCGCGGACCAACTCGGTGATCTTGTCGAGTTGGTCGCTGCTGTTGATCGCCCCGACATCGGTGTTCTTGTCGAGCGGATCGCCGACACGGAGCGTGGCAAGCCTTTCCTTGAGCTTGTCGACGAAGACGTCGTGGATCGACTCCTGCACCAAGAGCCGGCTCCCGGCGCAGCAGACATGGCCCTGGTTGAAGAAGATGCCGTTGATGACCCCCTCGATCGCCTGGTCGAGCGGTGCGTCGTCGAAGATGACGTGTGCCCCCTTGCCACCCAGCTCGAGGGTGAGCCTCTTCCCGGTCCCGGCGAGCCGGCGGCGGATCGCCTTGCCGACGGCGGTTGAGCCGGTGAAGGCCACCTTGTCGACCTCGGGATGGGCGACGACGGCGCTCCCCGTCGCCCCGCCGCCGGTGACCACGTTGAGCACCCCGGGTGGAAGCCCGGCCTCGTTGGCCAGCTCGGCGAACATGAGGGCGGTGAGCGGTGTGGTCTCAGCCGGCTTGAGCACCACCGTGTTCCCGGTGGCGAGAGCGGGTGCCACCTTCCAGGCGAGCATCATCATCGGGAAGTTCCACGGGATCACCTGACCGGCCACGCCGAGCGGCTCGGGCGACAGCCCGGGGAAGGCGTACTCGAGCTTGTCGGCCCACCCGGCGTGATAGAAGAAGTGGGCGGCGACCAGGGGGAGGTCGACGTCGCGTGACTCCCTGATCGGTTTGCCACCGTCCATCGTCTCGACCACGGCGAACTCGCGGGCGCGCTCCTGGAGCATCCGTGCGATCCGGTAGAGGTACTTGGCCCGCTCCGCGCCGGGCGTCCGCCCCCAACTCTTGGAGGCGCGCCGCGCCGCCGTCACCGCCAGGTCGACGTCCTCCTCGCCCGCCTCGGCCACCTCGGCGAGCACGTCCTCGGTGGCGGGGTTGACCGTCGGGAACCATGACCCCGATGCCGGCTCGACGAACCGCCCGTCGATGAACAACCCGTACCGCTCGCGGAGCGAGACCATCTCCGCCGTCTGCGGCGATGCCTCGTATTCCCAACGTTTTGGCGTCGCTCAGCGCGGCTATCGCCGCGTTTGGTGACGCCAGAACCGGTGGGCACGTCAGGCCTCGGTGAAGTAGTCGGGGGACTGATACCGACCGGTGGCCAGCCAGCGAAGCTGCATCAGCACGTCATTGAGCAGGCTGGATGCCCCGATGCGGAAACGGTCCGGGGTCAGCCATGCGGCCCCCAGCGTCTCGTGGACCATCACCAGCCACTTGATGGCGTCCTTGGAGACCCTGATCCCCCCGGCGGGCTTCATCCCCACCGCCACACCGGTGAGACGTTCGAAATCGCGGATCGCCTCGAGCATCACGAGCCCGACGGGGAGGGTGGCGGCGGGTTGCACCTTGCCCGTCGAGGTCTTGATGAAGTCGGCCCCGGCCGCCATCGCCAGCATCGAGGCGCGTCGCACCGCGTCGAGCGTGCCCAACTCGCCCGTCTCCAGGATCACCTTGAGGTGGGCCGGGCCCGCAGGCTTCCTTGACCGCGGCGATCTCCTCGAATACTTCGAGATGGCGGCCGGCGAGGAAGGCGCCGCGATCGATCACCATGTCGATCTCGTGTGCCCCCATGGCCACGACCCGTTTGGTCTCGTCGAGCTTGACCTCGAGCGGCGCCTGACCGCTGGGGAAGTAGGTGGCCACCGAGGCGACCTTGACCGATGTGCCGCTCAGCGCCTCGAGAGCGAACGGCACCAGGTTGGGGTAGACGCATATCGCCGCCACCGGTGGGACCGAAGGGTCCACCGGGTCGGGCCGGATCCCCTTGGCGCACAACTGCGCCACCTTCCCCGCGGTGTCCTTCCCCTCCAGTGTGGTGAGGTCCATCATCCGCACCGCCAGGAGGAGGGCGTCGCGCTTCGACGCCTTCTTGATGCTCCGCGTCCCCAGCGCGGCGACCCGCTCGCCCACGCCCACCTCGTCCACCGAAGGGACCGCAGCCAGGTAGGAGGCGATGGCCGAGGTGGTCACCGATGTCCCCAGCACAGGAGTGGAGGAACGGCTCGCCTGGAGCGTGGTCACACGGTGATGGTAGGCGCCGGGGCCGTTCGCCGAGGAGGCCCGGGGGCGTCGTGGCCACCGGCTACGGTGCGGCACCGATGCCGATGACCACCTCCGCAGTGCTCGGTGCCGAGCGCATCGTGGTGCCGCTGAACGGGCCGCTCGACCTGGTCCGCACCTGCGCCAGGTTCGCCCAGGGTCACCGCGATCCCTGCAACCGGCTCGTCGGCGACGAGGTGTGGCGGGCCACCAGAACCCCCGAAGGGCCCGCCACCCTGCGGCTGCGGGTGACTGCCGGCCATCTCGAGGCGCAGGCGTGGGGCCAGGGGAGTGCGTGGGCTCTCGGCGCCGCCGCGGCCACGGCAGGGCTCCTCGACCCGGCGGAGAGTTTCGACCCGCCCCCCGGGCCGGTGCGCCGCCTCAACCGACGGGCGCCAGGGTTGCGGATCCCGGCTACCGGCAGGCTGCTCGAGATCCTGGTGCCGACGGTGATCGCCCAGAAGGTGACCGGTCAAGAGGCATTCTCCGCATGGCGCCGTCTTGTCAGGCTGCTGTCTGGCCCGGCGCCCGGGCCCGGTGGTTTGCTGCTACCACCGGCCCCCGAGGACCTGGCATGCCCTCCCCGCCTACCGCTATCACCCGCTGGGGATGGAACGGCGCCGGGCGGAGACCGTCCGCCGCGTGGCCACGCGGGCCGGGTGGCTCGAGGAGTCGCTGCAGCTGCCGCTGGCCGAGATGTACGGCCGGGTCACATCGATCCTGGGCGTGGGGTGGTGGACCGCCGCAGAGTCGCTGTCGGTGGCAGCGGGTGACGCCGACGCCGTCCAGGTCGGCGACTTCCACCTCCCCAACCAGGTGGCGTGGAACCTCGCCGGCGAGCCACGTGGCGACGACGCCAGGATGATCGACCTGCTCGACCCCTACCGGGGCCACCGTCAGCGTGTCATCAGGCTCGTGGAGACGGTGGGGGCCCGCCCGCCTGCGTACGGACCACGTCACCGCATCCGCTCCATCGCCGAGATGTGACGCTCGACCCCGGGTTGCCGGGATTGACTAGCCCGAGGTGGTGGTGGTGGTCACCGGTGTCTGGCCGGCGGTAGTCAGTGCTTCGATCACCAGATCCACCACCGGTGCGCCTTCGGTCCCGGGGCTGCGGATGCCGCCGTGGTCGGCGCCGGGCACCACGGTGAAGGTGGCGTCGTACCCGGCTGCGGCGAGCGCCTCCTGGAACGAGGTGCCGTAGTACTCGGGGACGATGGTGTCCTGGTCGCCCCATGCCAACCGGACGACGAGCGCGGGGTTGGCACCGAGGAGTTGGAAGGGGTTGCCCGCCGACCATGCCTCGGAGGCGGTCTCGGGCGGCCCTCCAAAGAAGGAGGACAGCGGGACCAGGAACCGGCTCGGGTCGTAGGGGCCTGCCAGCCCCACCAACGCGTCGGGCAGCGCCGAGCCATCGTCCTCGACGCAATCGCCGCGGTAACCGTCGCCGGCAAGCCCGATCACCGCCGCGAGGTGACCGCCGGCCGAGTGCCCGACGACGGCGACCCGGCTACCCGCCCCCCCGAAGCGGACAGAGTCGGAGCGGGCGAAGCGGACGGCGCAGGCCAGATCCTCGAACGTGGCCGGGTAGCCGCCCCCCTGCCCGATGAGCCGGTAGTCGACGTTGTAGACAACGACCCCTCGTGCGGCGAGGGCGTCGGCCAGCCGAGACATGGTGTATCGGTGCCCTGTCACCCACCCGCCGCCATGGACCAGCACGGCCACCGGGTGGCTCCCACCGCTGCGCGGTGCATGGATGTCGAGCATCAAGCCGGAGGCGAACTCGATCGCCTCCTCGCGCTGCACCCGCCCCTCGAGGTCCTCGGGTTCGCTCGCTGTCGTCGTCGTTTTGGTGGTCGGTGTGGTCCTGACCTTGACGCGATGTGGTCGACGGCGCCCGGGCGGAGTAGGGATCGACCAGCCGGGCGCTCTGGCTGTCGGCGCCGGACGCACATGCGGCGAGCAGCACGACGAGCAGAACGGCGGATAACCGGCGGAACACGGCAGGAGTGTAAGAACGGATCGGGCCAATCCAGCGGAGCCGACCGGTCGGATCGGTCAGATCCGTTCGTACCCCGTTCTGGTGAGCCGCTCGGCGGCGGCGGCGTCGAGGAGAACGGTGACGTCCTCCGCCCCATCCGCCACGATCCGGGCAGGCACCGGGTCACCTTCACCCTCGAGGAAGGCGGCGACCGCTTCACCCTTGCCGCTCCCCGACACCAGGAACACGAGATGCCGGGTGGCGTGGAGCAGCGGTACGGTGGAAGTCAGCCTCCAAGCCGCCAGTGCCGAAACCCAGGCGGCGATGTAGATGCGCTCCCGCTCCTCCAGTGCATCGTTCCCGGGGAAGCACGAGGCGGTGTGACCGTCATCACCCACTCCGAGCACGGCGAGGTGGGGCCGGAGACCTCCGCCATCGTCGGGTATCACCTGGCGGATGGCTTCCTCGTAACGCGAGGCTGAGACATCCGGATCGAGGTCCGGGGCATAGTCGGGTCGGAGCAACTTGGTGGGGAGACGCCCGGTCAGGATCTCTTCGATCATCCGGCCATTGCTCTCTGGGTGGTCGTGGGGTACCCACCGCTCGTCACACAGCCAGGGATCGACCCGGTCCCAGGCGACGTCCTCTTCGAGCAGCCGGCTGTAGGTCCCTCGAACGGTGCTGCCTCCCGACAAGGCCAGGTCCGCCCGGGGGGTTGGAGAGTTCGACAGGAATCCGGCGATGGTGGTCGCCGCCATCTCGGCGAGGGCGTCTGGGCCCGAGAGGACACGGATCCTCATGACCCCGAGGGTACCGCCGGGATCAGACCAGGAAGAAGGGTGGGTCCTCCATCAGTGCGCCGGCGATGATCGCCACCAGATAGCCGCCGAGCAGCAGCAGACCGGTGAAGAGGTGGAGCCTGATGTTGGTCTGCATCGCCGGCATCAGGGCATACGGCTGGTCGTAGTACTTGCCCAACTGGCGGGCGCACTCCAGGGCGAGCGGGATGGTGGCAAGAGCGATGATCGTGGGCCGCGGCATGATCCCGGTGACCGCTCCGATGGCGATGGTGGCGAAGGCGAGCCCAGCCGCCACCTGGTAGCCGCGGATCACCGCCTCCTTGGACCAGCGGACCGGGAGGGTGCGCTTGCCGGCTGCGGCGTCACCCGGCCGGTCGGGGACCTCGTTCACGTACAGGACGAGGGCTATGAAGATCGCAACCGGGATCGAGAGGACCCACGCCTCGGCGGTGATCGTCTGTGCCTGGACGAAATATCCGCCGAGCAGCATCGCCGGCCCGAATCCGAGGGCGACGGCGATCTCGCCGAGACCGCGGTAGACCAGCTTGAAGGGCGGCGCCGTGTAGAAGATGGCGAAGAACATCCCCGCCGCTCCGATTATCAGCAGTTCCCACCCGCGGGTGGCGGCCAGGTAGACCCCGATGGCGCCGCCGGCCAGAAAGAACGCCCCGGCCATCAGCGACATGGTCCGCATGCTGACCAGGCCGTAGTGGATGACACGCGAACCGCCGCTGAACGGGGTCGGGGTCGAGTTGGCGGCGTCGGCGCCGCTCAACGTGTCGAACACGTCGTTGGTGACGTTGAGGGCGAGGTGGATGAAGACCGCCCCGAGCAGGGTGAGCAGCGCCAGCCATATGTCGAACGCGCCGTTGCTGGCGGCGGCGGCCACGCCCAGCGCCACGGGGACGAACGTGGCGGTGAGGAACGGGAGCCGGGTGGCCCGGAGGAACAACCAGAACCCGGCCAACTTGGGCCGCACCTCGCGGCCCTGGAGCCTCCCCAGGTCGCGGAAGTAGCGGTGGGCCTGGGGGACCGAGCGCTCGGAGTACTCGAAGAAGGGCACGTCGTTCTCGTCCCATCCCTTGGCCCGCTCCGGGGCGACGATCAGAACCCCCTCACCATGCCGGACCGGACCCCACACCGACACGTAGCGGCGCTGGTCGTAGCCGTAACCGGCCACCGGGTTGATGTGGCTGAAGAGCACATCCACCAGCGCGCCGTCTGGCGGCGCCAGCTCCCCGGCCGGCATGTCGAGAATCAGCACTCCCTCCTCGGCCCGGAAGGTCGGTGGCCACCTCCATGGGGTACCCGTCGTCGTCGACGAAGGCGAGCACGGCGCGGTCGTATGCCCCCGCCTCGATCAGATCCATCCCGGGGGAGGTCATGCCGGCTCCATCGTGTAGACCCGGGGCGGCATGTCGGTTCGCCCACCCTCCCAGAGGAGCACCCGGCGCGGTGTGATCGTTATCACCGCCCTCTCCCAAAAGAGGGGAAGCGCCACCCGCTGCTTGTAGAACGCCTCGACCCCGGGTTCCTTCTCCAACCACTTGGGGAGCGAGCCACTCCCAGGTCGAGTGCGGGTCGTCCTCGTCGATGGTGGCATCGCCCTGCACGGTGACCCGGTGGGCGAGCGGCTCCCCGTGGGCAGCAGTGAGATCGGTCACGGCGAGCGACACCTTCGGGTTGGCGCGGATGTGCTCCACCTTCTTGGAGAAGAGCGCGCTGGAGTGGAGGTAGATCAGGTCTCCGTCGCTCAGCGGGATCATGGGGTGGGTGACCGGCCGCCCGCTCGGGGTGACCACCGTCAACTCGCCCACCAATGCCCGGTCGAGCACCTCGGCGACCGGATCGGGGAGACGGGCCATAAGCGCTTTCTCTCCTCGTTTCAAGGGACCGCACGGGAGGCTAGCCAGGCGGAGAAGGCGACCCGCCGGCTCGATAGGCTCCGCCCGAGATGGCCTCGGTCCTCGGCCCGGTGCTCGAGCAGTTGAGCGGTCCCGGCAGCCTTTTCGAGACGGTTCCAGACACCGACCGCGGGGTGCTCACCTACCGCAACCGGTTGTTGAATCTGCGGCACCTCGTCGAGATCGGTGCCGGGCACGGGGACCTGGAATACGTCGCGCAGGGCGAGGAGCGACTCACCTTCGCCGACACGTTCGACCGGGCGCTCCGATTGGCCGCGGCGCTCACCGAAAGGGTCGGGATCTCGCCGGGTGACCGTGTTGCCATTCTCGGGGGCAACTCGCCGGGGTGGGTGGTGGCCTTCTGGGCTCTGGTGGTTGTCCAGGCCATCGTCGTCCCGCTCAACCCTTGGGAGACCGACCGGCAACTCGACGCCAAGCGGATGGATACCGGGGCCAAGGCTGTGCTCAGCGACCGGGCCCGGGCGGACCTTGCCCTGGCCGTGGGGTTCACCGCTCAAGAGGTGGTGGTCTGGGGTGGAAGGTCCGGGGCGGGCTCGCTCGAAGAGTTGGTCGCGGCCCACGAGCCCACCTCGCTCCATGCGGTCCCGGCCGCCCACGAGGACAGCGTGGCCATCCTGTTTGGCACCTCTGGCACCACCGGCAGTACCCAAATCGACGGCCACCTCGCACCGCAACGTGCTGAGCAACATGATGACCAGCGGGTTGTTCACCGCGGCGGCCCGTCCTCGTTTCCGGGTCCGGCGTGGCCGAAGGCACCCAAGAGGCGGCCCTGGTGGCGATCCCTCTTTTCCACGTCACGGCGTGCCTGATGCAACTGGTGCCGTATGTCGCCACCGGTCGCCGCCTTGTCTTCATGCCGCCGGGGCGGTTCGATCCGGATGTGGCCGGGGAGATCGTCGAGCGCGAGCGCGTGACGTCTCTCGGGGGCGTACCCACAGTCGTGGCGGCGATGCTGGCGGCCGGGGTTCACGAACGGTACGACCTCTCATCGGTCCAGCAGGTGTCCTATGGCGGGGCCCGGCAGCCCCGGCTCTCGCAGCCAGGGTGGCTGCCGCCTTCCCGCAGGCCCGCAGCCGTATGGCCAACGGGTACGGGCTGACCGAGACCTCGGGTTCCGGCTGTGGGCGACGCCGGGGATGCCCCATTTTGAGCGAGGTCACCGTCACCTGGGCGGAGGGGCGGAGCGTCCGCATGGTCCTCGCCGGGGACGGACCACCACTACTGCTCGCCCCGGGGGCGGGGGCAGGGCAGGACCATCCTCTCAACGCTGCTCTTCGATCGGCTCTATCCGAGCGAGGCATGGGGGTGGCATCGTTCGACTACCCCTACATAACCGAAGGCCGACGGGCGCCCGACCCGGAGAAGACCCTTCTCCAGTGCCATCGAGCGGCCGCCGCGTCGTTCGCCGATCGAACCGGTCAGGAGCCCGGCCGGATCGTGCTCGGCGGAAGGTCGATGGGGGGGCGAATGGCGAGCATGCTGGCTGCGTCCGGCCATCCCTGTCGTGCTCTGGTCCTGTACGCCTACCCCGTGCACCCTGCGGGCCGCCCCGACCGGCTGCGCGTGGAGCACCTTCCGGACATCGAAGTGCCCGTCCTCTCATTCCGCGGGTCGAACGACTCGATGAGCCGTCCCGATGAATACGACCGGTGGGTCCGCCCGCTGCCAACGGTCACCACGGTGGATCTGGAGGGGGTGGACCACGGTTGGCGCGCCAAGGGGAGGTCGATCGGCGAAGTGGTCGAGGAGGTGGCCGGGGAGACGGTGTCCTGGCTCGACGGCTTGGCTTGAGGCGCGCATCGATGTGTATCCGAAACATCGGTAGAGGGCTAGGTTGAGCATCGCCGCCGGGCGGCGGCGCAGGACGTAGGAGCCACGTGAAAGCGGACGAGGCCAAGGCCGGGGTCATCGACAGGGTGGCCGCCATCGCCCGCGACCGGGCCCGACCGGAGCAGGCCGACGACCTCGAGTCCTTTGTCCGCCGGTATTACGCCAACGCTGCCCCCGATGACCTCACCGAGGTCGACCCCGTGGACCTCTACGGCGCCGCCATCGCCCATTGGAGCCTGGCCGCCCGTCGGGCGGCCAACACGGCAAACGTACGCGCCTACAACCCCCTGTTCGACCGCGACGGTTGGCAGACGACGCACACCGTCGTCGAGACCGTGATCGACGACATGCCGTTCCTGGTCGACTCGGTGCGGATGGCGCTGAGCCGGAACGGGCTGGGGATTCACACGGTGGTCCACCCGGTGATCCCGGTGAGACGCGACGACGAGGGCGTTCTGCTCGGGTTGGCGGCCAGGGGCGACGAGGACGGCGTTCGTGAGTCGTTCATCCACATCGAGGTCGACCGTCAGGGCGATCCCGCCGTCCTCGAGGAGCTGGCCGGTGATCTGAGATCTGTGCTCGGCGATGTGCGTGCCGCAGTCGAGGACTGGCGACCGATGCTGGGCGCGCTCCACGAGGTGGTGGCCGCCCTCGAGGAGAACCCGCCACCGATCGACCCCGAGGAACTCGCCGAGGCGAGTGCCTTCCTCGATTGGCTGGGCGACAACCACTTCACCTTCCTCGGGTACAGGTCATACGACTTGGTGCTCGAGGATGGTGAGGACGCCCTCGTCCCCGTTGCCGGGTCCGGGTTGGGGATCTTGCGCGAGGAGTCCGGTGAGGCGATCTCGCAGAGCTTCGCCAAGGCGCCGCCCGAGGTGCGCCGGCTGGCCAGGCAGCCAAACCCGCTCAACCTGACGAAGGCGAACTCGGTGTCCACGGTCCACCGCCCCGCCTACCTCGATTACGTCGGCGTCAAGCGTTTCGGCCGGACGGAGAGGTGATCGGGGAATGGCGTTTTCTGGGTCTGTACACCTCGATCGTCTACAACACCGACCCCGGACGGATCCCCCTGCTCCGCCGCAAGGTCGCCATGGTGATCGAGAAGGCGGGTTTCCCCTCCGACAGCCACGATGGCAAGGACCTGATCGCCATCCTCGAGACGCTTCCCCGCGACGAGCTCATCCAGATGGAGCCGGAGGAGCTCTTCGAGGTCGCAATGGGGATCCTCCACCTCCAGGAGCGGCATCAGGTCAGGCTTTTCGTGCGCCGCGACAGATTCGGCCGGTTCTTCTCGGCGCTGCTCTTCCTTGCCGCGGGAGAGATACAACACCGACACCCGCCTCGCCGCACAGCGCATCCTGATGGAGGCGCTCCAAGGTGTGTCGATCGACTACCAGGCGCGCCTCTCGGAGTCGGTGCTCGCCCGGCTCCACTTCGTCATCCGCATAGTCCCCGGCGAGACGGTCGAGTACGACGTGGCGGCGATCGAGAAGCGGATCGAAGAGGCGGTGCGCTCCTGGGTGGACGACCTCGGCCAGGCACTGGTCGAGCAGCTCGGCGAGGACCGTGGGCTGGCCCTGGCGGAGAAGTACCGCGAGGCCTTCCCGCCCGGCTACCGGGCCGACTTCCTGCCCCGGGTGGCGGTGGCCGACATCCGCCGTCTCGAGGAGCTCGATCCTGCCGGGGACCTCGGGATGCAACTACGCCGGCCCCTGGAAGCGGGGGAGGGTTTGTTCCGGCTCAAGCTCTACCGCTCGGGCCTACCCATCGTCGTATCCGACGTCCTACCCCTCCTCGAGCACATGGGCGCCCGTGTCGTGGAACAGCATCCATACGACATCGAGCCGCGCGGGGCATCGCCGCTCTGGATCTACGACTTCGACCTGCAGTGCGGCGATGTCGCCCTGCTCGACACCGGGCTGGTCGCCGAGCTCTTCCAGAACGCGCTGGCCCGGGTGTGGCGGGGGGAGATGGAGGACGACGGGTTCAACCGGCTGGTGCTGCGCGGTCGGATCCCGTGGAACGACGTCGCCGTGCTGCGCGCCTACGCCAAGTACCTCCGCCAGACCGGCGGTCACCTTCAGCCAGGACTACATGGAGACGACGCTGAGCGCCCATCCCCGCATCGCCGCCCAGCTGGTCGAGCTGTTCCACGCCCGGTTCGACCCGACGATGACGGATCGCGATGTGGTCCCCGAACTGGCGGCACAGGTGACCGTCGGCATCGACGACGTGATCAGCCTCGACCAGGACCGCATCCTGCGGAGCTTCCTCAACCTGATCATGGCGACGCTGCGAACCAACGCATTTCAGAGCGGCCGCGGGCGGTGAACCGAAGCTGCACATCTCGTTCAAGCTCGACCCGACCCAGATACCCGAACTGCCCCTCCCCAGGCCGCGCTTTGAGATCTTCGTCTACTCCCCGCGGACCGAGGGCGTGCACCTACGGGGCGGCAAGGTGGCACGCGGCGGGATCCGGTGGTCCGACCGCCGCGAGGACTTCCGTACCGAGGTCCTCGGGCTGATGAAGGCGCAGATGGTCAAGAACGTCGTGATCGTGCCGGTGGGCGCCAAGGGCGGGTTCGTCGTCAAGAGGCCGCCGATGAGCAGGGAGGCGCTGGCCGAAGAGGTTGTCGCCTGCTACCGCACCTTCATGTCCGGGTTGCTCGACCTCACCGACAACCGCCAAGGCGACCAGGTGATACCGCCGGTGGACGTCGTCCGCTATGACGACGACGACCCCTATCTGGTGGTCGCCGCCGACAAGGGGACGGCCACCTTCTCCGACATCGCCAACAGCATCTCGCTGGAGCGCGGGTTCTGGCTGGGGGACGCCTTCGCCTCTGGCGGGTCGGCCGGCTACGACCACAAGGAGATGGGGATCACCGCCCGCGGCGCCTGGGAGTCGGTCAAGCGCCACTTCCGCAACCTGGGCACCGACATCCAAAGCACCGATGTCACCGTGGTCGGGATCGGGGACATGTCTGGCGACGTGTTTGGGAACGGGATGATCCTGTCGCGCCACCTGAAGCTGATCGGCGCCTTCAACCACCTCCACGTCTTCCTCGACCCCCACCCCGACCCCGAGACCTCGTTCCAGGAGCGCGAACGGCTCTTCGGGCTGCCCCGGTCCACCTGGGAGGACTACGACCCGAATCTCATCTCCAAAGGCGGCGGGGTGTGGCCGCGCACCGTCCAAGTCGATCCCTTTGTCGCCCGAGGTCCGTCAGATGCTCAAGGTGGACGCCCAGCAGATGACGCCCAACGAGTTGATCCATGCCTTACTCGCCGCACCGGTCGATCTGCTGTGGAACGGGGGGATCGGGACCTACGTCAAGGCATCGACCGAGACCCACGCCGATGTCGGCGACAAGGCGAACGACCCGGTCCGCATCGATGCAACCGAGTTGAGGGCACGGGTGGTGGGCGAGGGCGGCAACCTCGGCTTCACCCAACTGGCGCGGGTGGAGTACGCCCGATCCGGGGGACGGATCAACACCGACGCCATCGACAACTCGGCCGGCGTCGATTGTTCCGACCACGAGGTCAACATCAAGATCCTGCTCGATGCCGTCGTGGGGGAAGGTGACCTCACCGTCAAGCAGCGCAACAGCCTCCTCGCCGAGATGACCGACGACGTCGCCCAATTGGTCCTCAGGGACAACTACCGCCAGACGCAAGCGCTGAGCAACGCGGTGGCGCAGGCCCTTCCCATGGTCGACGTCCACGCCAGGTACATGAGATGGCTCGAACAGTCCGGCCCGTCTCGACCGCAACCTCGAAGGACTCCCCAGCGACGAGGCGCTGGCCGAGCGCAAGGCGGCCGGCGAGGGTCTCACCTCGCCCGAGTTCGCCGTCCTCCTGGCATACACCAAGATCGAGCTTTACGAGGAGCTACTCGCCAGCGCCATCGCAGAGGATCCATATCTCTCCGCCGAGTTGGAGCGGTACTTCCCGTGCTGCCATCTCCGCCCGATTTGGCGAGAGGATGGACGGCCACAGGCTGCGCCGGGAGATCATCGTCAATGGGATCGTCAACGACATGGTCGACCACCAAGGGACGACCTTCGCCTACAGGCTTGCCGAGGGGACCGGTGCCGGTGCCGCCGAGATCGCCCGTGCCTACACCGTCGCCCGGGACGTCTTCGACATCCGCGGGATCTGGTCGGGTATCGAGGCGCTGGACAACGTGGTACCGGCCGGGATCCAGACGGTGATGCTGCTGGAGGCGAGGACGCTGGTGGAGCGCGCCGCGCGCTGGCTGCTCAGACAACGCCGGCCACCGATCGACGTCGCCGCCGAGGTGGAGCGGTTCACCGATGGGGCGGCGCGAATCGCTGCGTCGCTCCCCGCTCTGCTCGCACCGAGCGACCGCGACCGGTTCCGCGGGCAGGCAGAGCACATGGAGGAGGCCGGTGTGCCCGAGGGCCTGGCGCACCGCGTCGCCGGGCTCGACCCGCTTTTCGGGACTCTCGACATCACCGAGGTGTCGGCCGCCGAGGACATCCCCGTCGAGGAGGTGGCGGCGGTCTACTACGCCCTCGGCGAAAAACTCGATCTCCATTGGCTGCGCAACCAGATCAACGCCCTCCCCCGCGACAACCGCTGGCAGACCCTGGCCCGGGCTGCGCTGCGCGACGACCTATACAGCCAGCAGAGGGCCATCACCGCCCAGGTGCTCCGGCTGGGCGGTGAGCACCTCGGGCCGGAAGAGCGGATCGACGCCTGGCTCGGTCACGTCGAAGCCGCCGCCCGCCGCGTCTCCCAAGTCGTCTCCGACATCAAGGGCGGCGCCACCGCCGACCTCGCCAGCCTCTCGGTGGCCCTGCGGGAGAGCCATCGGCTGATTGCCTAGACGAGGCGGAAGACGGCAGGCGGCAGGCGGCAGACGGCTGCCAGCGCGTGACGCGGTCGCGGACCGCCGCGCACCGTCACCCTCCGCTCGCTCCGCTCGGGACTCCCCTCACCGCGGGAGGCGAGATGCGGTGCTGCTCAGCCGGATTCCTCGAGAGCAGCGATCTTGTTGACTCGGCGTAGTGGCGTTCCTCGCCGGTGAAGTTGGCGGCGAGGAAGGCACGCACGACTTCGCTGGCCAGTTCGATCCCGATGACCCTGCTACCCAGGGCGAGCACATTGGCGTCGTCGTGCTCCACTGACTGGTGGGCGGTGTAGGTGTCATGGGCCAGCGCCGCCCGGATCCCATGGAGCTTGTTGGCGGCTATCGAAGCCCCTGCTCCCGAGCCGCAGACCAGAATCCCCCGATCTGCCCGCCCATCGCGCACCGCCTCACCGACAGCCGCAGCGATATCCGGATAGTCGACCGGCTCGGTGGAGAACGTCCCGAGATCGATGACGTCGAACCCCGATGCGGCAAGCGACGAGCCGAGATCCTCTTTCAGCTGTACCCGGCGTGATCGGCACCGATAGCTACGCGCATCGCTCCAACCGTACCTCCGACTTCGTCGTCTCTCTGGCTGCCGTCTGCCGTCTGCCGTCCTCTGGCTCTTGTCCTAGGTCCTGAGCCCGTCACTCCCTAACCTCGCGGGTCAATGGATCGGATAGTGATCGAAGGCGGCCGCGCCCTCAGGGGGCGGGTCGAGGTGCTCGGGGCCAAGAACGCGGTGCTCAAGGAGATGGTTGCCACTCTGCTGGCACCCGGCTTGCACCGGCTGCGCAACGTGCCCGGGATCCTCGACGTGGCGTTGATGGGTGATGTGCTCGGGCACATCGGGGCGGTGGTGCGGCGCACCGATCACGCCATCGAGATCGAGGTGCCAGACGAGCTGACACCAGAGGCTCCGCTCGACCTGGTCCGGCTGATGAGGGCGTCGATCGTCGTCCTCGGGCCGCTGCTGGCGCGTTGCGGTCGGGCCGCGGTCGCCTTCCCAGGTGGAGACGATCTGGGCGCCAGGCCCATCGACATGCACCTCGACGGCTTGGAGCAGATGGGCGTCGTCTTCGACCTGGAGCACGGGGTGTTGACCGCCCGGGTCGATGGGAGGTTGCGGGGCGCCGAGGTGACCCTCGACTTTCCGAGCGTCGGCGCCACCGAGAACCTGCTTTTTGCGGCCACACTCGCCGACGGGGTGACGGTCATCCACAACGCGGCGCGCGAGCCCGAGATCCAGGATCTGGTACGCCAGCTCACCAAGATGGGTGCGGTGGTCGAGGGCGCCGGCACCTCCACACTCGTGGTCGAGGGGGCGCCGGCGCTGCACCCCACCGACCACTCGGTGATTCCCGACCGGCTCGAGGCGGGGACCTACGCCATCGCCGCCGCCATAACCGGCGGTGAGGTCGAGATCGCTTCCTGCGTCCCCGACCATCTCCGGATGGAGATGAGCAAGCTCGAACAGACCGGATGCGTGGTGGACCGGGGCGACGATTGGCTTCGGGTCACCGGCCCGGAGCGGCCGGTTGCGGTCGACTTCGCCACGCTTCCCTTCCCCGGGTTCCACACCGACATGCACCCCCAGATGGTGGCGCTGCTCAGCGTCGCCGAGGGGACGTCGGTGATCACCGAGAACCTGTACGACGCCCGCTTCCGCTATGTGGGGGAGCTGGCCCGGATGGGGGCGGACATCACCATCGACTGGCAGCACGCAGTGGTCCGCGGGGTCGGTTCGCTGTCGGGGTGCCCGGTGGTGGCGCCCGACATCCGGGCCGGCGCCGCTCTCGCCCTGGCCGCGCTCCGTGCCGAAGGTGAGACGGTTATCTCCGCCACCCACCACATCGACCGGGGGTACGAGGGGTTCGTCGAGCGTCTCTCCGGGCTGGGAGCCTCCATAACCCGGGCGCCGGACGAGGCGTAAAATGGAAGAGAAAGACTCCGGGGATCGTTGGTACTGACATGGCCGAAGAGCTCACCATCACCGACGTGTCGTCCCACACGTCCGACTCGGCGCCGATTGACCTCGATCAGCTCAACGAGGCGCTCGAGTACATCAGGCCCGCCATCCAGATGGACGGCGGCGACATCGTCCTCACCGGCGTCGAGGGCGGGAAGGTCGACTTGCAGATGGTGGGCGCCTGCGGCGGTTGCCCGCTCTCGATGATGACCCTCAAGGCGGGAATCGAGCGCATCCTGATGGACCGGGTCCCCGGCGTCACCGAGGTGAACGCAACCTGAAGTACTTAGTACTTGGTACTTAGTACTTAGATTTCAGTGTGGACATCGCTGGGATCGTCGACGCGGCTCGCTCCGGAGACCGCAGGGCCTTGGGCCGGCTCATCTCCTTGCTCGAGGAGGGCCGTCCCCGGCGCACGAGACCATCTGGCAGCGCTCTTCCCCGATACCGGCAGGGCCCATGTGATCGGGGTCACAGGGCCGCCCGGGTCGGGTAAGTCCACCTTGGTGGATCGGCTTGTCGGCCGGCTCAGGTCCCGGGGAGAGGTGGCGGTCGTGGCGGTTGACCCATCGAGCCCGTTCACCGGGGGCGCCATCCTCGGCGACCGGGTCCGGATGCAGGACGGCTCTTTGGACCCCGGTGTGTTCATCCGTTCGATGAGCAACCGCGGCCGCATCGGCGGGGTGGCGGCGACCACCACCAAGGTTGTCGCCCTCTTGGACGCCATCGGGTTCGCCACGGTGATCGTGGAGACGGTCGGTGTCGGCCAGTCCGAGTTCGAGATCGTGGATGCCGCCGACACGACGGTGGTCGTGCTCAACCCGGGGTGGGGTGACTCGGTCCAGGCGGCCAAGGCCGGGTTGCTCGAGGTGGCCGACATATTCGTGGTCAACAAGGCCGACCGAGAGGGCGCCGATCAAACGTCCCGGGATCTCACCGAGACGGTCGAATTGGGCGAGACCCGGACCTGGCGTCCACCGGTGGTGCTCACCGTGGCCACCACCGGTGAGGGTCTGGATGACCTCGCTGCCGAGGTTGCGGCCCACTGGCAGCATCTCTCCGCCGACGACCGCCTGGCCATCTCACGTCGCCGGCGGCTCGGATCCGAGCTCCGCAGGGCAATACACGATGAGACGTTGCGGCGGGCACTCGAACAGACCGAGGGTCTCGAAGAAGCAGAGAGCGCGGTGGCGGAGAGGACCATCGACCCCTGGTCGGCGGCTCGGCGCCTGCTGGATGGCCAGGACCGCTAGGTCAGACCTCGCGGCGCGAGGCGAGTATGGCGCCGATCACGACCAACCCGCACCCACCGACCTGGAGCGGGGTCACATGGTCGTTGAGGACCGCGACACCGAGGACCAACGCCACCACAGGGATCACGTAGGTGATCATCGATGCCCGGGTCGCCCCGGCCCGTCCCACCAGCGTGCCCATGGCGATGAAGGCAAGACCGGTGCCGACGATGCCCAGAGCGAGCATGGCGCCGATTGGCGTCCAATCCGGGACCGATGTCGGCAAGGTCGTCAGACCGCGGGGGAGCACGAGGACCGTGGCGACCGCCAGTGCCCGGCTCAGCACCGGCAATGAGCCGTATCGCTGTTGGAGCGGGGCGACGATGTTGACCGCCAGGGCGTAACAGACAGTCGCCAGAACCACGAGGCCGACGCCGAGCGCGGCGCTGGTGCCCTCACCGATGGTGGGGAGGCTGATGCACACCACCCCTCCAAAGCCGACGACCAACCCTGCTATCTGCCGGCCGGCCGGCATCTCGGACAGCATCGCCGCTGCGATCAGTGCGGTCAGCATCGGCATGGTCCCGTTGAGCATTCCGGCCACGGCCGAGTCGATCCACTGCTGGGCGATGGGAAAGAGCGACAGCGGGACCGCTACCCAGAGCACCGATACCACGAGCAAGCGCGGCCAGTCGGATCGGTCGATCGGGCCGGCGAGAGGAGGGGAAGAGGGCAAGGGTGGCGGCGCCCAGACCGACGCGGATGAGCGTCACCATCCCCGGCGAGAACGCCTCCAGCCCGACATCGATGAACAGGAAGGACGCCCCCCAGGTGATCCCCACCCCGAGGAACAGCGCCCATTCCACCGGACCGAAGGCGGCCCGGTGTGTCCCGTGGCTGGTGGAGAGGATCCGTGAGCTCACGGTGTCGCGGCGGTACTCGGTGACATGCGGCGGCGGCTCGGCCGTCCCGGTGAGCAGCGGGTCGGGTTGGGCCGGCCCGTAGGAGGTGGTCAGCGGGAGGACGCCGGCCCAAACAGGAAAATCGAGATCGGCGGGATCGTCGTCCGGTGGGCCGGTTCGCACCTTGGCCGAAGCCTCCTCGATGGACAGCCGGAGCACCATCGTCGCCCTCGCCTCCTTGTCGGTCATCGGGCGCAGGTGGGCGAGCCGCCCGGGGAGGCTGTGCTCGACCAGGGCTTCGAGTGCCACCCGCTTCTGCTCGGGGTCGGTGACCTCGCTCGCCTTTCCCATGACCACGACCGAGCGGTAGTTGACCGACGAGTTGAAGGCGGAGCGCGCCAGAACCAGGCCGTCAACCAGGGTGACGGTGACACACATCTCCAACCCTCTCACCCCGCGGAGCGTCGAACTGGCGGGCGAGCCATGGAGGATAGAGGGTCTCGCCGACCCTGGCGTACAGCGTCGGGATGACCACCGGCCTGCCCGCCCGCACCCAACCCACGTGGCACACCAGGCCCTCGTCGAGGATGCGGTTCACCACGGCGCGTTGGTGCGACCCTCGCTCGGGCTTCCTTCGGAGGGCGGTGGCTTCCGTGGTCGGGTAGAGATCGCTCACGGCCTCAAGTATGGATCCTGGCGGCGCGGGCCGAGACCACAGCCTCCACCAGTGGGGTGGCTATAGGCTCAGCGGACCTGAACGATGCGGAGGACCGCCGTGGAGATGGTGCAGTACTCGACCGACGGGGCGGTGGCGGTGGTGCGGCTCAACCGGCCACCGGTCAACGCCCTATCCGACCAGCTCGCCGCCGAGCTCAGCGAGGCGTTCGGGATGGCGGAGGACCCGGAAGTGCGCGCCGTCGTACTGACCGGGGAGCCGAACTTCGCCGCCGGCGCCGACATCAAGGAGTTCCAGGAGGCACAGGAAGCTGCCTCCGACCAGCCAATCGCCGGGACGCTGCGCCACGCTATTCGGACGGCTGGAGACGCTTCCCAAGCCCTCGATCGCCGCCATCCACGGTTTCGCCCTCGGTGGAGGGCTGGAGCTCGCCATGGGCGCCGACCTGCGATACATGGCGAGCGACGCCCGTGTCGGCCAGCCGGAGATCAAGCTGGGACTGATACCGGGGGCGGGTGGGACACAGCGTCTCACCCGGCTCGTCGGGCTGCCCAAGGCGCGGGACATCGTCTACACGGGTCGGTTCGTCGCTGCCGACGAGGCTCTGGCGATCGGGCTGGCCGACAAGGTGGTCCCACCCGACGAGCTGCTCGCAACCGCCATGGCGGATGCGGCCGTCCTCGCTTCCGGTCCCACCGTGGCGCTGGCGGCGGCGAAGCGAGCTCTTACCGAGGGGTGGGGGAAACCCGTTGAGGAAGCGCTCGAGATCGAGGCCGAAGCGTTCAACGAGACGTTCCGCAGCGAAGACGCCACCGAGGGTGTCACCGCCTTCGTGTCAAAGCGCGACCCCACTTTCCACGGCCGCTGAAAATCGGTTTTGGCGTCACCGGACGCGGTCAGAGCCCGTTCAGTGACGCCAAAACGGGTCCTACGCCAGGGCGGCGTCGACGCTGATCTCGACGTTCCCCTTGAGAGCCTGGGAGACCGGGCAGTTCTCCTTCGCCACCTCTGCCGCCTCGCGGAAGGAGTGGTCGTCGAGGCCGGGGACGTCGCCCCGGACGGTTATCTCCATGGTCAGAATTCGGTACCCGGCATCGGTCCGGTCGAAGGTGGCGGTGGCGCTGGTCACCAGGTTGGCCGGGGGATTGCCCTGCTTGGCGAGGCTGTTCGCCAGTGACATCGAGAAGCACGAGGCGTGGGCGGCGGCGATGAGTTCCTCGGGGCTGGTGAGGATCCCGTGCTCCTCGGTCCGGGCATTCCAGGTCAGGGGGAGACCGGTGGCGGCGCCCGACTCGAGGCTGGTCGTCCCCGTTCCCGAGAGGAGGTCACCCTCCCAGTGGGCGGTACCGGTACTTTGCAGCGGCATGTCTGTCTCCTGATTGCTGTGCCGGCCCGACGCTAACGGTCTTCGCCCCGCTCTGGGCCAAGCTCGATCTGGCGTTTGAGCCGACGCAGGTTCCGTCCCCAGACCCAGCGCAGCAGCGGGGCGGCGACCAACCCGCCGATCCGGCCACCCAGCCGCCACGGGAGGTCGAGGGTCTCATGCCAGATCACCCGGCTGCGCCCCGCACCTTCTGGCTCGAGGGTGAACGACCCGGTGCCGGCGACCACGCCTCGGTGACGGACCACGATCCGCCGGCCATCCTCCCAGGCGACCACGTCCATCAGGTCCGTGGTGCGCAGCGGTCCCACCTTGGTGGCGACCTCCATCCGGGTACCGACGCCCGACCTCCGTTCGGTCAGGAAGCGAACCGACTCGGCGTCGGCCATCCACTCGGCGTGCGAGCCGAGGTCGGATAGATGGCTCCACACTGTCTCGGGAGGCGACTCGATCACGATCTCAGTGGTGACCTCGGCCATGCGCCCGAGGGTACGTTGCCCAGCCGGATGTCGGACGTCCACTGGCCACATCGGCAGTACCCTGGGGTCACCCCATGTCCGACCAGGTGATCTATCTCGACCATGCCGCCACCACGCCCATGCGACCGGGCGTGTGGGAGGCGATGGCCCCATTCGCAGCCCACACCTTTGGGAACGCATCCGGTGGCCATGCACGCGGCGCGCCGGGCCAAGGAGGCGCTCGAGGACGCCAGGGAACGTGTCGCTACCGCCATAGGCGCCCGGCCCCTGGAGGTGGTCTTCACCGCTGGGGGCACCGAGGCAGACAACCTCGCAGTCAAGGGTGCGGCGCTCGCCGGCGGGGAACGGCGGGGGGTGGTGACCACCGCCATCGAACATGCCGCCGTGCTCGACAGCGCCCGCTTCGCTGGCGAGCCTGGGCTGCCCGCTCAGCCCTCGTCGGTGTCGACCGCGCCGGGATCGTCAGCCCCGGCGAGGTGGCGGACGCGGTCACACCCGGCACCGGCCTGGTGTCGGTGATGGCGGCCAACAACGAGGTCGGCGCCCGTCAGCCGGTGCGGAAGATCGCCGACGAGGCAAGAGCGGTCGCACCGGTGCTGGTTCACACCGACGCCGTCCAGGCGGTCGTCTCCGAGCCGCTCGACGTCGAGGACCTTGGGGTGGACCTCATGTCGATTGCGGCCCACAAGTTCGGCGGGCCCAAGGGGGTGGGCGCTCTCTACGTGCGGCGCGGGGTCCGCCTCGAGCCGGTCATGCACGGTGGCGGCCACGAATTGGGGAGGCGCTCGGGCACCCAGAACGTGATGGGTGCGATCGGGATGGCGGTGGCGCTGGAGATGGCGGTCGCCGACCGGGACCGGTTCCGGCGCGATGTATCCGAGGCGAGGGAACGCTTCGAGGACGATTTGTCTACGGCAATTCCCGGGGTGGTGGTCAACGCCACTGACGGACCGCCTCGTCCAGCACTCGCACATCCGGTTTCCCCGGCGTGCCAAACGACCTGCTGCTGATCGCCCTCGACCGGGCCGGAGTGGCCGCTTCGGCGGCCTCGGCCTGCCAGTCCGGAGCTGCCACGACCTCGCATGTCCTCAGCGCTATGGGGATGAGCGACGCCGAGGCGGGGGAGTGTCTCCGCTTCAGCTTCGGGTGGACCTCGACACCGGCCGAGGCGGAGGAGGCGGCCCAGCGGGTGGCAGGTGCGGTGGCGTCGCTGGACCTCGCATCATGAGGGTGCTCGTCGCCATGTCGGGCGGAGTCGACTCCTCGGTGGCGGCGGCACTGATGGCCGCCGAGGGCCACGACGTCATCGGGGTGACCCTCAAGCTGTGGGAAGGGCCCGGGGGAGAGGCGCCGGTCGCCGGTTGCTGCACCGTGGAGGACGCCGAGGACGCCCGCCGGGTCGCCGCCCGGCTCGACATCCCGTACTACGTCCTCGACCACACGGGTCCTTTCGAGACGGGGGTGGTCGACCGGTTTGTGTCCGGTTACCTGGAGGGCATGACACCCAACCCGTGCGTCGAGTGCAACCGGTCGGTCAAGTTCTCCTCGCTGCTGGCGCAGGCGCGCCGGTTGCGTTGCGACCTGCTCGCCACCGGTCACTACGCCAGGGTGGACCGGTCGGGGGGCCGATGGCGTCTGCGGCGCGGCGTGGACCGGGGCAAGGACCAGTCCTATGTGCTCGCCATGCTCGGCCAGGATCAGTTGGAGCGGGTCAGGTTCCCGGTCGGCGGACTGACCAAGACCGAGACCAGGGAGGAGGCGGCCCGGCTCGGGCTCCGCACCGCGGCCAAGCCGGAGAGCCAGGACATCTGCTTCGTGGGGCGCGAGGGATACCGCGGTTTCGTCAGGCGGCGCGCTCCGGATGCGTCACGTCCCGGTTCGATCGTCGACCGCGAGGGGCGGGTCGTCGGCCACCACGACGGAGTTGCCGGGTTCACCGTCGGGCAGCGACGCGGGCTCGGCGTGGCGGCGGGGACCCCCCGGTACGTCACCACGGTCGACGCGGCAACGGCCACCATCACCGTCGGTCGGCGCGAGGACCTCCTGGCGGAGGGGATGACGGTCACCGGGGTGACCTGGGTGGGGGGGTCACCCGCCGCGAACTGGTGATGCGGCGGTCCAGATCCGGGCGCACGGGGAGCCGTTGCCCTGCCGGTTCTCCGACGGCCGACGGCGGTGTTGTCGGTCCGCTTCGCCCGTCCCGAGATGGCCGTGTCGCCGGGCCAAGCCGCCGTGCTCTACGAGGGGGACGAGGTGCTCGGTGGCGGCACCATCGGGGAGGTGGATCGGTGAGCCGGGGCGGGGTCGGCAAGGAACAGCAGCGGCGGGTCGTCGAGTCGGAGCCGGCCAGTGCGGCGACCCCGCCGGCGGCACCGGCTTCCTACGACATAAGACGGGGAGCGTGGGTGGGGACCGCAATCGTCGCCGTCGTGGGGTTGCCCGTCTACGGCCTCGGGGTTTGGGCGCAGATCGCGGGATCGCACTCTTATCTGGGCGGCGCTGGGTGGTTGGGCGCTGGCCTGGCTTGCTGCCTATTACGTCTCGGCCCGCCTCGCCGGCCGTGGGGATGCGCTCAGCAGATCGCTCCTGGTGTGGGCCACCATGCTCGCCCTGGGTCTGGTGGGTGCGCGCTCGGCCAGCTCGACCCATGGCTGGCCAGCGCCCTCGTCTTCGGGATAGGGGCCGGCTTCGTCCTCCCCGTCCGCCACCAAGGGCCGCCCGGCCGCCAGGTCCGCGGCGGTGTCGGGGGCTGCGATCCTGATCATGTCGCTTGTCGCCGTGGATGTCGCCCTCTACCCGGCCGTTCCCGGGCTGATCGGGCTCGCCGCCTTCCCGGTGATCCTGGGGATCGATGCCCTGCTCGACCGGACGGCCCGCCAGGCATGACACCGGGGCGAAAGGTGCCCGTCGAGGACCGAGTCGAGGAACTCAGGGAGCAGATCCGCTTCCACGGGCACCGCTACCACGTGCTCGACGATCCGGTGGTCTCCGACGCCGAGTACGACGCACTGATCGCCGAGTTGCGCGCCGTCGAGGAGGAGCATCCCGAACTGGTCACGCCGGACTCGCCGACGCAACGGGTGGGGGCGCCGCCATCGTCGATGTTCGCCCCGGTGGCCCACCGGCGCGCGTCTCTTCTCGCTGGACAACGCCCACGACGTCGATGATCTCCGCAGCTGGGGGCGACGGCTGGAGCGTCAGTTGGAACGTGAGCCCGAGGGCTTCTCCTGCGAGCTCAAGATCGACGGGCTGGCGGTGTCACTGGTCTACGAGGACGGGGTCTTCGTCCAGGGAGCGACGCAGGGGTGACGGTCGGGTTGGTGAAGACATAACGATCAACCTGCGGACCATCGAGTCGATCCCTCTCCGGCTGCGGGGCAAGGCCCCCGAGGTCCTCGAGGTGCGTGGCGAGGTCTACATGCCCGAGGACGCTTTCGAGACGCTCAACCACCGCCAGGCGGAAGCCGGGCTCCGTTTGTTCTCCAACCCGCGCAACGCCGCCGCCGGGTCGGTTCGGATGAAGGACCCGGCGGTGACGGCCTCGCGCGCCCTCCACATCTGGTGCTACCAGGCGGGGGTGATCGAGGGCGGTCCGAAGCTCGCGAAGCCACAACGAGACGATGGAGTACCTGAGGGATCTCGGGATCAGGGTCAACCCCGAGAACTCCGTCGTGCCCGACCTCGACGGGGTCGAGAAGTATGTGGGACGGGCGGAGCAGCGCCGCCACGCCAACGGGTACCAGACCGACGGCGTCGTGGTCAAGGTCGACTCGCTGGGTGACCAGGACGTGCTCGGGTTCACCTCGGCTGCACCACGCTGGGCTATCGCCTTCAAGTTCCCCCCCGAGGAGCAGACCACCGTGCTGCGCGACATCCAGGTCAACGTGGGAAGGACCGGGGCGGTCACCCCGTTCGCCGTGCTCGAGCCGGTAGTCGTCGGCGGCGCCACGGTGGGGCTGGCCACGTTGCACAACGAGGACATGGTGCGGCTCAAGGATGTTCGTATCGGCGACCGGGTGCTGGTGCGGCGCGCCGGCGACGTGATCCCCGAGGTCGTGGCTCCGGTGGTGTCGCTGCGCACCGGTGACGAGCGGGAATGGTCGATGCCGACCCACTGCCCATCGTGCGGCAACCCGATCGTCCGACCCGAGGGCGAAGCGGTGGCCAGGTGCACCGGCGGGCTCACCTGCCCCAGCAGGCTGCGCGAGTGGCTTTCGCACTTCGCCGGCCGCGGCGGGATGGACATCGAGCATCTCGGCTACAAGACCATCGACCTCTTGCTCTCCAAGGGTTTGATCAAGGATCCAGCCGACATCTTCACGCTCCGCACCGAGGACCTGCTCGGGTTCGAGGGATGGGGCGAGGTGTCGGTGGGCAACCTGATGCGCGCCATCGACGCCGCCAGAGACCGGCCGCTGGCCTCGCTTTTGGTGGCTCTCGGCATCCGCCATGTCGGGGCGACGATGGCGAGGCTCCTCGCCCGCCGGTTCCGCAGCCTGCCGGCGCTGCTCGAGGCCTCGGAGGAGGAGATCGCCGGGGTCGAGGGGGTGGGACCGACCATCGCCCGATCGGTGCGCGAGTGGGCCGAGGACCCGGAGAATCGCGCCCTGGCGGAGAAACTGGCGCGCAACGGGGTTCGGGTGGCAGATCCCGAGCCCGAGGGTGAGCACGCCGGGTTGCTCGAGGGTGTCACCGTGGTGATAACGGGGACCCTCGAGGGGGTGAGCCGGGAGCGGGCACAGCTTGCAATAGAGGAGCGGGGGGGCAAGGTGACCTCGAGCGTCTCCAAGAAGACCACCGCCCTCGTCTCGGGCGAGAACCCCGGCTCAAAGCTGGCCAAGGCCGAGCAGCTCGGTGTCCCCGTGATCGACGAGGCGCGCTTCCAACGGCTGCTCGAGGAGGGGCTGGCGGCGCTGGAGGGGTGATCCCGTCGGCTGCAGGGCGACTCACGTCACCCGGAAGCTCCACTCGTACTCGCCGGGGTCGGGGAGCCCAGTGACCGTATCCCACCGCACCAGGATGGTGTGCTCGCCGGGCGTCCATTCCAGAAGAACCGTGCTCGTCGGTGAGGGCCGCCACCGGTAGGTCCCGGTGGCGTCGATCGCCTCGGGCCCGAGGAACTCGTTGTCGGGGATCCGAAAACCGTCCACGTAGATCTCGGCCTGGTAACCGGTGGGGAGGTCCACCTCGAGCACCGCCTGGCGGAGCACCCGCTCGTCGGGGATCGGCGAGATCCGCTCCAGCGCCGCCGGCCGATCGGGTGCCTCGCCTTCTGGCGACCCGAAGGCGACGGCGAGAACGACGACGGCCACCAAGGCGAGCCCGAGCCCGCCGAGAACAAGCCGGTATCGGGCCGGGGTCATCCCCGGAGTGTATGGCCGCAACCCGCAACCCAGGGTTCGACGCGCGCCTCACGCAACCGACTCCAACCCAGGGTTGGCAGCTACCGGTCTACCCTCGCCGGCGATGAGGACCAACCCAGTTCTGGATGGTCTCGGCACCTACCCGATCGCCATCATCCAGGAGCGAGCCAGGGCGATGCGGGCGGCCGGAGAGCCGCTGATCGACTTCTCGATCGGCGACCCGAGGGAGCCGACCCCGGAGTTCATCCGCGAGGCGCTCCGACAGGCGGTCCCCGAGGTCTCGCAGTACCCCACAACGGCGGGGCTGGCCGAGCTACGCGGGGCGGTGGCCGGATATGTGAAGCGGAGGTTCGGGGTCGAGGTGGACCCCGACAGCCAGGTTCTCCCGGTGGCCGGCTCCAAGGAGGCGATCTTCTCGACCCCACTGGCCTTCGTCGACCGCGAGCGCGGCGACACAGTGGTCTGGGCGACACCGGGGTACCCGATCTACGAGCGGGGGGCTCTGCTCGCCGGGGCGAAGGGCCACCAGGTCAGGCTCGGAGGCGATTTCGTGCTCCGCGCTGCCGACATTCCCGAGGAGATCCTCGACCGGGCGTCGCTGGTCTGGACCTGCTCGCCGCACAACCCGACCGGGTCGGTGACGTCACGAGACGACCTGGCGGGACTCCACGCCGCCGCACTGGCGTCGGGCGCCCTTCTTTGCGCCGACGAGTGCTACGCCGACCTCTACGAGGACGATCCGCCGGCGTCGGTTCTCCAGGTGGCGGCTCCGTCGCTGGAGGGTGTGCTCAGCTACCTCTCGCTCTCCAAGAGGTCGGGGATGACCGGATACCGCAGCGGTGTGATCGTCGGCGACGCAGCCGCCATCGCACTGCTCCGGGCGTTGCGCACCTCGACGGGTACCGCCTCCCCGGAGTTCGTGCAGCGAGCCGCCATCGCAGCATGGGGAGACGACGACCACGTCGCCATCCGGCGGGAGACGTTCGCCCGCAAGCGATCGGTGCTGCGCAAGGCGTTCGAGGCGCTCGGTGTCGAGCTTGTCGCATCGCGAGCCGGGCTCTATTGCTGGGTGCGCGTCGGCGATGACCTCGAGGCCACCGAGCGGCTCCTGTCCCATGGCGTGGTGGTGTCGCCCGGGTCGAGCCTTCGGCCCGGGCGGTGAGGGGTTCTTGCGGCTCGCCCTCGTCCCAACGGTCGAAGAGTGCGAGCAGGCGGTTGAGGTCCTGGAGCGGGCCCTCGGATGATCGACCACGAAGCTGATCGACGCCGCGTACGCCGACCTCGACCGGTTGGAGGACGCCACCTCAGCGGTGGAGGAGGCCATCGCCGCCCTCGACGCCGGCGAGATCCGGGTCGCCGAGAAGGCCGGCGCCGACTGGGTGGTCAACGAGTGGGTGAAGCGGGCGATCCTCCTCTACTTCCGGCTGCGCCCCATGGAGACGGTCGAGGTCGGGCCGTTCGAATGGCACGACCGGATCCCTACGAAGAAGAACCTGGCGGCCGCCGGGGTCCGTGTGGTTCCGCCGGGGATGGTCAGATACGGGGCGTTCTGCGAGCCGGGGGTGGTCGTGATGCCCGGTTTCGTCAACATCGGCGCCCGGGTGGGGAGCGGGACCATGGTCGACACCTGGGCCACGGTGGGCTCGTGCGCCCAGATCGGGCGCGGCGTCCACCTCTCGGGAGGGGTCGGTATCGGCGGTGTCCTCGAACCGCCCTCCGCCCGGCCTGTGGTGGTCGAGGACGGGGCGTTCATCGGGAGCCGCTGCATCCTGGTGGAAGGTGTGCTGGTCGAGGAGGGGGCGGTCCTCGGGGCCAACGTGACCATCACCTCGTCCACCCCGATCGTCGACGTCACCGGCGATGAGCCGGTCGAGCACAGAGGGCGGGTCCCGGCCCGATCGGTGGTCATACCCGGTACGCGCCCCAAGGAGTTCCCCGCGGGGACATACGAGGTTCCGTGCGCCCTCATCATCGGCCACCGGACCGCATCCACCGACGAGAAGACCTCGCTCGAGGAGGCGCTGCGCACCCACGAGGTGCCGGTGTGACCCTCACCGAGACCCTGATCGAACTGATCGACATCGGGTCGGTCACCGGCGACGAGAAGGAACTGACCGACCACCTCGCCGCCCGCTGGTCGGATCGGCCCATCGCCCGTCATGGCAACAACCTCGTGGTCGGGGAGGCCGGCGACCGTCCTCTGGTGCTCTTGGTGGGCCATCTCGACACCGTTCCCTACCAGGGTCAGCCACCGGCGCACATCGCCGACGGCCGGGTCAACGGGGTTGGTGCCTCCGACATGAAGTCGGGTCTGGCGGTGATGGCTCATCTGCTCGACGACAGCGACGTGGCGAGTGGGCCCTTCGACGTGGTGGGCGTGTTCTACGACCGGGAGGAGGGTCCAGCCGCCGACAACGGTCTGGAGCCGACGCTCGACGCCTTCCCCTGGCTGGGCGAGGCCGATTTCGCCGTGGTGATGGAGCCCACCGACCTCGAGCTGCAGCTGGGGTGCCAAGGCGTGCTCAACGCCACGGTGACCTTCAATGGCCGGTCGGCGCACAGCGCCCGGCCCTGGCTGGGGGAGAACGCGGTGACCAAAGCGGGGGAGTGGCTCGCCATGCTCCACCACCGGGCACCAGAGCCGTTCCTCGTGTCGGGACTGGAGTACCTCGAGGTGTTCTCGGTGACGACGGCCCACGGCGGGATCGCCCGCAACGTGATACCACCCTCGTTCGAGATCAACCTCAACCACCGCTTCCCACCTTGCTTCACCGTGGAGGAGGCGGAGCAGCGGCTACGTGAGATCGCCAGGCCGGCCGACACCGTCGTCGTGCTCGACCGGGCGCCGGCGGCGCCGGTCCCCGAAGGGCACCCGTTGCTCGATCTGCTGGAGCGCGCCACCGGTGCTCCCCGCACCCCAAAGCAGGCATGGACCGACGTCGCCCGGTTGACCGCTCGGGGAATCCCCGCGGTCAACTTCGGACCGGGTGAGGTGGCGCAGGCCCACCAGGCGACGGAGAGCGTCGCCGCCGCCAACCTCGACCTGGCCATGGCAGCGATGAAGCGGTTCCTCACCGGGGGCTGACGGGCGATCTGCGTAGTGCGGGCCCGTCATCCCATCGCTTGGCGGTACACCTCGAGGTAGCGGTCGGCGGCGGCGTCCCAGGACCAGTCGTGCTCCATCCCGCGGCGCTGCATCGCCCGCCAGGTGGATCGATCCCGCTTGGAGACACGGACGGCGCGGCGGATCGACTTGGCCAACTCCTCGACGATGGGGAGCCGGAAGCCAAACCCCATCCCGCCGTCCGGGTCCTCGTCCAGGTCGACGACGGTGTCGTTGAGTCCCCCGGTGAGATGGACCACCGGCGGGCAGCCGTAGCGCATGGCGTACATCTGACCGATCCCGCAAGGCTCGAACAGCGAGGGCATCAGATAGGCATCGGCACCGCCGTACACCAGGCGGGCCAGTTGCTCGTCGTAGGGAAGGTGGCGGATCGCTCCGGGGTGGCGCGCCGACCAGCCGTCCACCAGCGGATCGAGTTCGCCGTTGCCCACAAGCACGAGCCGCACCCCCTCGTCGCACAGCCGGTCGATCGTCGGATCGAGCAGGTCGATCCCCTTCTGTGCCGACATCCGACCGACGTTGCCGAGGAGGAAGCCGTCATCCAGCCCGGCGAGGTCGAGCAATGTCTCCCGGTTCCCCTTCCTCTTCCATACCCTGCCCGGGCCGTAGGTCGTGGGTAGAGACGGATCGGTGACCGGGTCCCACACCGCGGTGTCGATCCCGTTGAGGATCCCGGCCACAGGGTGGGGCAGCGAGCGGATCACCCCGTCGAGACCTCCGGACACCGCCGAATCCCAGTAGAGCTGCGCAGCGAACCCCGGGCTGACCGTGGTCACCCGGTCGGCGCCGACGATCCCCGCCTTCAGGTAGTGGGCCGAGCCCCACCATTCCAAGGCACCTTGGGGGATGACGTGCTCCAGTCCGACACCGAGCAGGATGGCGCTCTCCACGAGCGGGCCCATGACGGCGTACCCGGCGTTGTGGATGGTGATCACCGATGGGACCGGCGAAAGCATGCAGGCTGGGCCGGGGTGCCCGTCGTGGACGTGGAGGAGGTCCCACGTTCCCGACATGGCCACCACGGCGCGGGAGAAACGACCCCACCTCCACCACTCGTCGGCATAACCCGTCCCCGGGACCGGCCCGTAGATCCCCTGGCGGTCGAACGCCGGCGGGTCGTCCACCAGGAACACCGAGACCTCGCCCTGCTGGTGGTGATAGACGAGTTGGGCCGGCCCGGCTGGTCCGATCGGCTCCCCGAGGTCCCGAAGGTGGCGGTAACGGGGCATCGCCACCCCCACCTCGACACCCCGGCCGGCGAGTGCCGCCGCCAGCCCGGCCACCGCCTCGCCCAACCCACCGGTGCGTGCCAGCGGCGACATCTCGGCGGCGGCGAGGAGGACCTTCATTGCTTGTCTCCGGCCGCTGGTGGGAGTGACATCGCATCGGAAGCTAAGCTGGACGGCAGACGGCGGACGGCAGAGCGGCAATCCGTCTCCGAGCCTCGGATGCGCGGAGACCTCGGGCGCGTGCCAACATCGAGGTTCACGTATCATGCGGAGGTCGAGGTGAGGGCAGCCATTGTCAGCGAGGTGGGGGTTCCGCCGCGGGTGGGGGAGATCGAGGAGCCCGTGGCGGGGGAGGGGAAGGCACTGGTGGAGGTGTCGGCGGCGGCGCTCAACCCGATCGAGCTGCGGGTGGCCGCCGGTCGGATGCCACAGCAACCGCAGGTTCCCTACGTCCCCGGTTTGGAGGGCACCGGCACCGTGGTGCGCTCATCACAACTCGCTCCGGGGACGCGGGTGCGGTTCGAGGGCGATCTGCCCGGTTCGGGGGTCAACGGCGTCCTCGCCGAGATTGCCGCCGTTGATGAAGAGACCCTTGTCGAGCTGCCAGACAATGTCCCTGATTCCCTGGCGGCGGCGGCGGGCGTGGTGGGCGTCACCGCCCGGCTCGCCCTGCAACGCGCCGGGTTCGTTCCCGGACGAGCGCGTCGCCGTGCTCGGAGCGACCGGAGGGGTTGGTCAGATGGCGGTGCAGCTTGCCCGGATGGGGGGTGCTTCCGTGGTGGTGGCTGTCGGCCGCGATGCCGGCGCCCTCGAGTTGGTGGCCGGTCTGGGTGGCGTCCCGGTGACCCTCGACGGCGACCTCGCCCAGAGCCTCGTGGACGCCGCCGGTGGGCGCATCGACGTGGTTGTGGACATGCTGTGGGGGGCACCGGCCATGGCTGCGATATCGGTACTCGCCCACCACGGTCGATTGATCAACGTGGGGAACGTCGCGGGCACCGACGTCGAATTGCCGCTGGCGTCGATGCGCCAGTACCGGAGCGCGGTTATCGGACTCTCATCGGGTTGGACCGATATCACCGACAAGGTCGCCGCTTACCGCGATGTCCTGGCGGGTCTCGAGGCCGGCGAATTGCGCGTCGAGCACGAGGTGTTCCCGCTGGACCAGGTCGATGCCGCCTGGGAGAGGCAGGCGTCGTTTCCGCACCGCAGGGTCGTCATCGCCATCCGCTGAGCGGCCGGCTGCATCAACGGTTGCGTCGGCCGAGGTAGCCGACGATCAGCACCAATGGGATCGCCACCAGCAACAGCGATGGCCTGACCACGGCGACACCGAGGACGACAACCAGCACCACGGCCACCCAGGGGCGGACGGCGGTCAGCACCGGCCAGGCGAACCAGATGGCCCCGAGCATCGCGCCGGCCCGAGCCACCAACCCACCGGTCACCTGAGACTCGACCGGCACGCCGGGCCACAGGAAAAAGGCCAGACCACCGACGACGAGAACCAGGGCGACGACACCCAATGCCGGCCGGAGCGAGGGCCGAGTGACCGGTTCGTCGGGCGGGCTCAATCGGAAGTGGCTCGTTGCCGTGCCCGGTAGGCACGGGCGTTGACCAGGTTGCCGCAGGGATTGGCGGCGCACCAGTGACGTGACCGGTTCTTGCTGTGGTCGTAGAACAGCCAGGCGCACTCGTCGTTGCGGCACGCCTTCATCCGCTCCCAACTGCCGTCGGCGGCGGCCGTGGCCAGGATGGCGAGGAGGGTGCCAAGCGCTCCATCGAGCCCCTCCCCCAGGGGCCCAAGGGTGGAGTGTCCGTTTGAGTCGATACGGAGCCCGATCGGAGCCGATCTCGCTTCCCGGTCCAGGGCAGCCAGCGTCTCGGGGTGGGGATCGGCGCCGTCGTTGACCCGACCGAGCTCGCGCACCGCCTCGCGCAACGCAACCGTTCGGGCCAAATCGAGTGGGGTCAACTCGATCCCCTCATCCAAGAGCCCGCGACCGACCATCCATTCGGACAACTGCTCGGGCGTCTCCCAGTCGTCCTCACCCGTCCTCAACGTCGAGCGTGTTGACGAACTGTTGGAGCAACTCGAGCCGACCCGGGGCGGGCTCACTCATCTTTCATCCTCTGGGTCAAGCTGCGAACCTGCGTGGGCACGTCAGCTTCTCACAACTCGGCGGCGGTTTCGCCGTGTCGGGCCATCCGATTCCTCGCCGGCCTTGGCCGCCAGATCCCCCGATAGCCGCACAGGCATGTGGTAGGCGACCTCGAACCCATGGCCCGTGTGGTGCAGAGACTCGATGGCGTCGGTTCCCAGCAGCACCGCGAACGGTGAAATGGGCAGTACGGAGCGAACATCAGGCCCTCCTCTCGCCGCGACGGTGACGGCGCACCCGCCGCACCAGTCGGTCCTTCTCGGCGACTTCCCGGAACGAGTCGGTCAGCGCCTTGGCCATCTCCGGCGTCAGGTACTGCATCTCTTCCTCCTCTACCGGTCAGAACCCCGCAGGGCCTGGTCTGGTTGCATCAGTGTCAATATCAGTATGCCACTGATCTCATAAGGAGTCAAGCCCTTTTACTCCTGACGCAGTGTCACGGGATTGGCTTCCGTCTTCCGTCTTCCGTCGCTTCCGTCTTACACTCGACCGCCATGCCCATCGAGATAGACATCGCCCACGTCGCCCGTCTGGCCCGGATCGATCTCGACGAGGAATCGCTGCGGCGGTACGCCGAGCAGTTGGGCGTGATATTGGATCATGCCGCCAGAGTGCAGGCGCTGGCCACCGATGGCGTCGAGCCCACGGCGCACCCTCTACCGATGATCAACAGCTTCCGTCCCGACGAAGTGGCCGACCCGCTCGACCACGACGAGGTTCTCGCCGCCGCACCCGACCGCGAGGACCGCTTCTTCCGGGTGCCGCCCGCCCTGGGAACACCATGACCGACTCGCCGGCCGACCTCACCCTGGCCGAGGCGGGCCGGGCGCTGCGGTCGGGCGAGCTCACCGCCGCCGAACTGCTCGAATCCGTCCTGACCCGCGCCACCCTCACCGAGGCCCAGCTTCACTGCTATCTCCGCATCGACCACCGTGGGGCGAGGAGCGCCGCCGAAGATGCCGACCGGGCGCTGGCGGCGGGGGAAGACCGCGGGCCGCTCCACGGGATCCCGGTGGTGCTTGAAGGACAACATGTGCACCCACGGGGTGGAGACGACCTGCGGTTCCCAGATACTCGCCGGGTACCTGCCGCCGTACGACGCCACGGTGGTCACCCGGCTGCACCAGCAGGGCGCGGTCATCACCGGCAAGGCGAACCTCGACGAGTTCGCCATGGGCTCGTCCACCGAGAACTCGGCATACGGGCCGACCCGCAACCCATGGGACCCCGAGCGGGTTCCTGGTGGGTCGTCGGGCGGGGCGGCGGCGGCGGTGGCAGTGGGTTCGGCGATCGTCGGGCTTGGCTCCGACACGGGGGGCTCGATCCGTCAGCCGGCTTCGCTGTGCGGTGTCGTCGGGATGAAGCCGACATACGGGTTGGTGAGCCGTTACGGGCTGGTCGCCTTCGCTTCCTCGCTCGACCAGATCGGTCCCATCACGCGGACTGTCGAGGACGCCGCCCTCCTCCTCGAGGCGCATCTGGGGTCACGACCCGGCCGACGCCACCAGCTACCGCGGGGACCCTCCGAGCATCGCCGGGATGGTCGAAGCCGGGGTCGAAGGGCTCCGTATCGGGGTGGTCACCGAGTTGTCCCGGGAAGGCATCGACCCCGAGGTCGCCGAATCGTTCACCGCCACCCTCTCCGGTCTGGAGTCCGCAGGGGCCGTCATCGACGAGGTCTCGCTGCCGACCGCGGCCGAGGCGGTGAGCATCTACTACCTGATCGCCCCCGCCGAGGCTTCGTCCAACCTCGCCCGCTTCGACGGGGTGCGGTACGGGTTGCGGGTCGATGGGGCGACTGCCGAGCAGATGATGGCGCGCACCAGGGCGGAGGGGTTCGGGCCCGAGGTGACCAGGCGTGTCCTCCTCGGAACCTATGCCCTCTCCGCCGGCTATTACGACGCCTTCTATGGTCAGGCGCAGCGGGCGACGGACACTGCTGATCGACGAGTTCGAGGACGCATACGGCCGGTTCGATGCGCTCGTATCGCCCACCTCGCCCACCACCGCATTTCCGCTGGGCGCCAAGACCCAGGACCCGCTCACCATGTACATGAGCGATGTATGCACCATCCCTTCCAATCTGGCGGGGCATCCCGCCATATCGGTCCCCTCGGGCGCCGACGCCAACGGGCTGCCCATCGGTTTCCAGGTGATGGCGCCGGCGCTGGGGGAGGCCGTGCTCTTCCGTGTTGCCGGTGCGGTGGAGCGGATCGGAGGCGTCATGGGCCGTCCGGTCGTGGACGCGGTGGCGTCGTGACCTGGGAACCGGTCATCGGGGTGGAGACCCACGTGGAGCTGGCCACGGCGTCGAAGATGTTCTGCGGGTGCCGGGTCCGATTTGGCGCCCCGCCCAACAGCGACGTGTGCCCGGTCTGTCTCGGGCTCCCCGGTGCATTGCCCGTCCCCAACGAGCGGGCCATCGAGCTACTGGTGGCGATCGGGCTGGCGCTGCAGAGCGAGATCGTCCCCCGCTCGATGTTCCATCGCAAGAACTACTTCTACGCCGACATGCCAAAGAACTTTCAGATCTCGCAATACGACGTCCCGGTGTGCCGGGGCGGCCATCTCGAGGTCGAAATGGACGGCACCTCCACCAGTGTCAGGATCCACCGTGCGCACATGGAGGAGGACACCGGGAAGAGCATCCACGTCGGCGCCGGCGGGCGTATCCACGCCGCCGGAAGCACTCTGCTCGACTTCAACCGGGCCGGTGTGCCGCTCGCCGAGATCGTGTCCGAGCCGGACATCCAGTCGCCCGGCATGGCACGCGCCTACGCCCAACAGCTCCGATCGCTGGTGCTGGCGGTGGGCGCCTCCGACGCCAGGCTCGAGGAGGGGAGCATCCGGTTCGACGCCAACGTCTCGCTGCGTCCGGAGGGGAGCGACGTCCTCGGCACCAAGGTCGAGGTGAAGAACATGAACTCGTTCCGCTCGCTGGAGCGGGCGCTCGAATATGAGATCGAGCGTCAGCGCGAGATGCTCGACTCGGGGGTCGTGGTCGTCCAGGAGACCCGCCATTGGGACGAGGAGGCTGGGGTCACCCATGGGATGCGGAGCAAGGAGGAGTCCTCCGACTACCGCTATTTCCCCGAGCCCGACCTCGTCCCCGTGGTAGTGGACGACGAATGGAAGGGAAGGGCTGCGGAGATGCTTCCGGAGCTGCCTGCCGCCCGACTGCTCCGCTACCGCGAGCTGGGTGTGGAGCCGCAGGTGGCGGCGGCGCTGTCGGTCTCCACCGACGGGTTGGCCGACCTGTTCGATGCTTCGACCGCCCAGGGCGCAGACCCGCGGATGACGGCCAACTGGTTGACCGGCGACGTCAGGGCGCACCTCCGGCGCGATGGCGGAGACCTGGCAGAGATCGGGCTCGATGCCGGAGCACTCGCCGAGCTCAGCACGCTCGTCGGTGGGGGAAGGCTCTCCGCATCAGCCGCCAAGGAGGTGCTCGTCGGGGTCATGTCAGGGGAGGGTCGCCCCGAGGAGGTGGCGATCAGTCGGGACCTCCTCCAGGTGAGCGACCGCTCCGAGATCGAGGCCCAGGTGACAGAGGTCTTGGCCGGTCACCCCGACGAGGTTGCCCGGGCGCGGGGCGGTGAGGAGAAGCTGATCGGGTTCCTGGTGGGTCGGGTGATGCAGGCCTCCAGGGGCAAGGCCGATCCGCGGCTGGTTACCGAGTTGGTGCGGGCCCATATCGCCTAGGAGCCGGTCATCTTCGATTGCGATGGCGTGCTGGTCGACTCCGAGGACCTGGCGTGGCGGGCATGGCGCCAAGTGCTCGCCCCGTACGGCGTCGAGTTGACCGCCGAGGACGAGCATGCTCTCACCGGCCGGACCGACTCGGACGTCTACCGGCTCTTCGCCGGGCGGGTGCCGCTCGATGGCGAGGAGGCGATCGCTGGATCGTGTCGGTGACGTGCTCGATGAGCTGTTCGCCGACCTCACCGTCTATGACGATGCCTTGGACACGGCCGAGCATCTGGCCGGCCTGGGCGTCCCGCTGGCCGTGGCGTCGTCTTCGCGGCGGCGCCGCCTCGACCGCACCCTCTCCGTCACCGGGCTCGACCGGCTGTTCCCGATCACCGTCGCCGGCGACGAGGTGGAGAATGCCAAGCCGGCACCCGACATCTTCCTCGAGGCGGCTCGACGGCTCGGGACGCACCCCGAGACCTGCTTCGTGGTCGAGGACACCCCCGCCGGGGTCGCCGCCGGGAGGGCGGCCGGGATGACCGTGGTGGCGGTGGTCAGGGGCCGCTACACGCCGGAGGACCTCCAAGCGGGCCGACCGGGTGGTGCCGGCGCTCATCCCCGCCTGTGTCATGTGACAGCCGAAGTCTGGCGGGGAGGTAGCGTGACCATGTGACCGCCCCGCCATCGCAGCGCTGGAGCCCCAACACCAAACGGATCGTCATCATCTCGATGGTCCTCGCCCTGCTGGCGGTCGTGTGGCTGGCGCAGCCCGTCATCGCACCACTGGTTCTCGGCTCGCTCATCGCCTTCATCGTCGCCCCCCTCGTGAAATTGCTCCACGAGCGGGTCCACTTCCCCATGTGGCTGGCGGTGGTTGTCAGCTACGTCACCCTGGTGGTGCTGCTGGTCCTGATCTTCGCCGTCGGGATCCCCGCCTTCGCATCGTCTTTCGCCTCGATCGACTGGGTGGCGTTGCTCGAAGACCTGTCTGCTTGGGCGATCGAGACGCTGAACAACATGCGCCAACTCGA
Organism: uncultured Actinomycetes bacterium; assembly: GCA_963733905.1. Classification (GTDB taxonomy): domain Bacteria; phylum Actinomycetota; class Acidimicrobiia; order Spongiisociales; family DATADW01; genus DATADW01. The sequence goes on from CAVTEU010000006.1 coordinate 307,805, forward strand.
CCTGTTCGGGATGAACATCAACCTGGCGACGATGGTCGACCCGATCATCGACGCCCTCGAGGGCACCGGGGGCGGGGGCGGCGGTGGCGGCATTTCAGTCCCGGTCGACTTCCTGGGCAACATGCTTGGTGGCGCCCTCAGTGCCACGTTCGGTTTCTTGGGATTCCTCGTGGGCGCCATCGCATTCCTGTTCCTCACCATTGCCATTGCCCTGTACATGACCTCCGCAGGGCCCAGGCTGGTTTCCGGGTTGGACGACCTCTTCCCGCCGCCCCACGACGTCGAGCCGAGGCTGCTGGGGAGGCGGGTCAAGAAGGTGTGGACGCAATATCTGCTGGGTCAGGCGGCAGTGGCGGCGGCGGTCGGCTTGTTGACCGGGCTGGGGCTGTGGGCGGCGGGGATCCCGGGAGCCCTCTTCCTAGGCGTGCTCATGTTCTTCCTCGATTTCATCCCGACCTTCGGGCCGATAATCGCTGCAGTTCCCGGGGTGATCGTTGCGATCACCCAGGGCTCGACGTGGATCCCGCTCCCCAATTGGATCATTGCGCTGATCGTGATCGGGATCTACATGGTGATGCAGCAGATAGAGGGCATCCTCCTCGTCCCCAAGGTTCAGGGGCGGGCCGTCTCACTGCCGCCGCTGGTGGTGCTGATAAGCGTCGTGGCCATGTTCGGGGCCTTCGGCGTCCTCGGCGGGTTGCTCGCGGTCCCCGTCGTGGCAACGGGAAGGGAGGTGGCGAGGTTCCTCTGGGCGCGGCTCTGGGACCTGGAACCGTTCCCCGCGGAGGTGGCCGCCATGGAGGCCGACATGCTGGCCGCAGCGGAGCCGCCACCGCCACCGGAGGAACCTTCGACACCTCCTCCGCCCACCGTCGCCGTCATCCGCGAAGAGTGATCGCCTCGGCGACGAGCGAAGCAGCAACCTCGGCGCACCCCCACGAAAGCGTGTAGCCGGCGCCGCCGTGCCCGTAGTTGTGGACGACGGTCGACCCGTCGTCCCGGGTGACCGACTCGACTCTCACCGTCTCTCTGACCGGGCGGAATCCGATCTTGACGTCGAGCACGACGGCGTCGCGCAGCATCGGCTCCAGCCGGGCGCACTTGTCGATGATTTGTGCGGTGACCTCATCGTCGGGTGCCGTTCCTGGGGGTACCGAGGGGTTGGCGGTCCCGCCGAGCACGCAGTCCTCACCCCTTGGGATGATGTAGAGCGGGGCGCCGGGGCCGTGCTCCACCATCAGACCCACCTCGATCCCGGGGTTGGCGACAACCACCACCTGACCCGAGGTCGGGATCACCGACGTGTCGTCCCCGGCTAGCCGTCCCGCCTCCCATCCGGCGCAGTTGACCACGACAGGTGCATCGGGCAGACGGTCGAGCGGCTGCTCGAGCAACTCGACGCTTCCCCCGAGTTCGGCGAGGCGTTGCTGCAACCATCCCAGGTAGACCGGGGTCCGCACCATGGGCACATCGAAGACCCACCCGTGCCCGAAGCCCGGTAGCAGCTCATCGGGACGGGCATAGCGCAGGCCGGGGACGGCTGGGGCCCACCACGGGTCGGCCACCAGCCCCTCGTGGAGCTCGATGAAGCGTCTGCCGCCTCACCCCGCTCGCCGGGTCTTCGGCGGCGAGCCGGTCGAAAACCTTCCGGGTTGTCTGGGCCCATCCCAAAACCAGGTGCTGGGGCGCGGCCAGGTACGGGTACCACATGGCTGCTGCCGCCGAGGACGTGGTCCTCTCGGTGGGGACGGCGGCGACGACTTCGACAGCGAAGCCGGCCTCGAGCAGCCTTATGGCGCAGGTCAGCCCGGAGACCCCGGCGCCCACCACGACGGCGTCGCTCAAGCCGGGCTCAGGGGACGACCAGAAGCTGGCAGGGTGCGTAATGGGCGAGCCGGTCGGCGACAGACCCCATGACGAATCGCTCGATCAACCCGGCGCCGCGTCTCCCGATGATCAGCAGGTCGGCGCTGTTCTCCTCGCAGAAGGAGATGATCGAAGCAGCCGGGTCGCCAAGCTCGGTGGTCGACTCATGTTCCACGCCGGTGAGGTCCACCGCCATGATCGTGGCGTCGAGTACCTCGCCCTGGCCTTCGATCAGAGCGTCGGAGACGGCTTCGGGCGGTGGCGGTGCGCCGCCCACTCCCCACCATCCCTCGGGGGGGCGGACAACGGTGAGGAAGTGCACCTTTGACCCGTGGGCGCGGGCGATTCCTGCCGCCACACCGGCGGCGTGGATGCTCTGCTCGGACCCGTCCGTGGCCACCACGATCATCCTTGGGTCCCATTCGCCGTTCACACCGCTCCTCCCGTGATCGAGTGGTCATGTTGGCACGCCGGCACCCCATCTTGTCGCGGTAGCGGTGCACCCGCCACAATGCGAGACGTGGGAACCCGTCCTGTCGTTGTCGTAGCCGAGCCGATCGCCGCCATCGGCCTCGCCGAGCTGGGCCAGCACGCCGAGGTGATCGACGCCGTCGGCGCCTCCCGCTCCGAGCTGATCGAGCTGGTGCGGTCCGCCCATGGGCTCCTGGTCCGGTCGGCTACGGCCGTCGACGCCGAGCTGATCTCCGCTGCGCCGTCGCTCCAGGTGATCGGGCGGGCCGGGATCGGAGTGGACAACATCGATCTGGAAGCGGCCACCGCCGCCGGCGTGCTGGTGGTCAATGCGCCCGCCGCCAACGTGATCTCGGCGGCGGAGCACACCATGGCGCTGATCCTCTCGCAGGCGCGCAACGTGCCAAGGGCGGACGCCACGCTGCGATCCGGTGTCTGGGACAGGAAGAGCTTCGAGGGGATCGAGCTGCACGGCAAGACGCTGGGGGTGATCGGGCTGGGCCGGGTCGGCACCCTGGTAGCGCAGCGCGCCCATGCCTTCGGAATGGCGCTTCTCGCATACGACCCCTTTGTCGGCCACGAGCGTGCCAGGCGGATCGGGGTGGAGCTCACCGACGACCTCGACCGTATCTACGCCAACGCCGACGTGATCACGATCCATCTCCCCAAGACGAAGGACACCGAGGGGCTGATCGGCAAGGAGGCGCTGGAGAAGATGCGCGAAGGGGTCCGGATCGTCAACACGTCGCGGGGAGGGATCATCGACGAGGCGGCGTTGGCGGAGATGATCGGGTCCGGCAAGGTGGCCGGAGCTGCACTCGACGTCTTCGCCGAGGAGCCCTTGGGTGACAGCCCGCTGCTGGCGCTGCCGCAGGTGGTGCTCACCCCGCATCTCGGCGCCTCGACGGTGGAGGCGCAGGACAAGGCCGGTGTGGACGTCGCCCGCTCGCTGGTGCTGGCGCTCGCTGGTGAGTTGGTGCTGAGCGCGGTCAACGTGGACCTCGGTCCCGAGGTGGCCGACGAGGTGCGCGTCCTTCCTCCCCCTGGTCGAGCAGTTGGGCCGTGTGTTCGTCGCCCTGGCGCGTGGGATCCCAGACCGGGTGACGGTGCGGGCCGAGGGCAGGATCGCCGAATACCCGGTCCGCCCGCTCGGGCTGGCAGCGCTCAAGGGGACCCTGGCGGCGGTGAGCACGATCCCGGTGACCTACGTCAACGCCTCGCCGCTTGCGGTCGAGCGTGGCATCACCGTGGTCGAGGAGGCCGACCCCGAGCCGCGCGACTTCGTTTCTCTGGTCAGGCTGTCCGGGGAGACCGGCGGTCGGCTCATCTCGGTCGCTGGGACCCTGGGGCGCAAGGGCCCGATCCTCGTCGAGATCCTCGACCACGAGGTGGAGCTTCCGCTGTCGCAGCACATGGCGGTCCTCCGCAACGCCGACGTCCCCGGGATGATCGGCCGGGTCGGCACCTACCTCGGGGGGTTGGGGGTGAACATCGCCAACATGGTGGTGGGCCGGGCCCCCGAGACGAGTGCAGCCGCCATGATGGGGCTCAACCTCGACCAGGCGCTCACCGACGAGCAGGTGGCCGGTCTTCTCGACATCGACGGGATCGAAGAAGCGGTATCCGTGGCACTGCCGGTGTGAACCGGCCGCCCCGGGGCGAGCCGGATTCGGCCCGCTTCCCTGTGCCGGACAATCTGGCTGCTGCCGCCATAAGTGACGGACGGGGGGACTGGCTCGAGCGGCTACCGAGTTTCGTGGAGATGCTGGCGCAGAGGTGGTCGCTCCGGGTTGGGCCGCCTTTCCAGCCTGGCGGGCAGACGGCGTGGGTCGCTCCTGCGGAAGACTCCGCCGGGACTCCGCTGGTACTCAAGGTCATGTGGCGGCACTTCGAAGCCGAGCACGAGGCGGACGGGCTCGCCATCTGGGCGGGGGATGGGGCGGTCCTGCTCAGGGAGGCGGCTGAAATCGATGCCGAGACGATGGCTTTGCTGCTGGAGCGGTGCTCGCCCGGAACGCCTCTCTCGGCCGCACCCGACGAAGAGCAGGACCGGGTGATCGCCGGGCTTCTCGTCAGGCTGTGGCGGGAGCCGCCATCCGGTCACTCGCTCCGCCCGCTCGCCGAGATGTGCGGGCGATGGGCCGACGAGTTCGAGCGGGTCGCTGATCGATCCACGGTCGCCCCGGTCCTCGTCGCCAAGGCCATGACCCTGTTCCGCACCTTGCCCGACTCCGCCGAGCGACAGGTGATGCTCTGCACCGATCTCCATGCCGGCAACGTGCTCGCTGCCCAGCGCGAGCCATGGCTGGTGATCGATCCAAAGCCGTACGTCGGCGATCCCGCCTACGACATCCTCCAGCACCTGATCAACTGCGAGGATCGTCTCCGGGTCGACCCCGACACGCTTCTCGGCACGATGACCGCGCTGACCGGACTCGACCCAGAGCGATGCCGGCTGTGGCTGTTCGCCCGGTGTGTCCAAGAGTCCATCGGGATGCCCTGGCTGGCCGAAGTGGCTCGGAAGCTGGAGCCGTCCGCTTCCTGACCCTTGGCCGTGTGCTTAGCCTCGTAGGGGTGCGCCGTCTGATCGCTTCGTGGTTCGGGTCCGGATTGTTGCTGCGCCGGTGGCGAGGGTCGGACGCCGGGTCGGGAACGCTGGCGGCGGCAATCACCTTCCCCTTCCTGCTGGCGGTCTCGCTCCTCGGTTGGCCGGTCCAACTGGCAACCGCCATCGGCCTCACCGCGCTGGCGGTGTGGGCCAGCCATCTCTTCGCCGCCGAGTTGGGCGATCCGGGTTGGGTGGTGGTGGACGAGGTCGCCGGGCTGGCGGTGGCGATGATTGGTTTGCGGCCGATCCCGGCGATCGTGGCATTCGTCGTGTTCCGGCTCGCCGACATCCAGAAGCGTTGGTTCCCCGGCGTTTACGCCGCAGAGTCACTTCCCGGGGGTTGGGGAGTCATGGCCGACGACCTGATCGCCGGTCTCTACGGGCTCGGGGCAGGTTGGGCTGTGCAGGCTGGGCTGGGGTGGTGAGCCGGGATACCTTCTGAACCGTGCGTCCTACCCTCCGTTCATGCAACCAACCGACATCGCCCACCTCGCCTTGCCCTCCGACCCCCGGCTCCACCCCGACGGCAAGCGTGTGGCATTCACCGTCAACCGTCCCGATCTAGAGGAGGATCGCTACAACCGGTCGATCTGGCTGGCCTCGGCCGACGGCGGCGATGCCCGGTCCTTCACCTCGGGGCCGGGTGACAGCTCTCCTCGTTGGTCGCCGGACGGTTCCCGCCTCGCCTTCCTCAGGACCGGCCCCGAAAAGGACGCCCAGTCCCAGGTGGCGGTCATGCCGGTCGATGGTGGCGAGGCCGAGGTGCTCACCTCGTTCGACCGGGGTGCGGAAAGCATCGAGTGGTCGCCCGACGGGCGCTGGCTGGTGGCGGTGGCCGTGACATGGGAAGACGATTGGTCCGACCTGGATGACGATGAACGCTCCAGGAAGCCGCGTCGTATCGCCACTTTCCCATACCGGTTCGACGGGATGGGTTGGCTCCACGACCGGCGCCGACACCTCTGGTTGGTCGACCCGACCGGGGCCGAGGAGCCACGTTGTCTGACCCCGGGAGAATGGGACGAGACCGACCCGGCATGGCGCCCCGATTCGGGCGCCATCGCATTCCTCTCCGATCGCAGCGAGCGCGCGGGGGCTCGAACCCGGGGTCGACGTCTTGGAGGTGGATGTCCGGGGCGACGAGACCACGACCATCGCGCCACGGGGTAACTGGATCAGCGTCGCCTACCGCCCCGACGGTGTGCTCCACCTGATCGGGGATCCTGATCCGGCCGGGTGGCCGGCGATCAGCGCAGTGTGGAGGGTTGAATCGGACGGCGGGCTCACGGACCTCACCGGGCACCTTGATCGGAGCGTCGACCCCTTCCAGGTCTCGCCCTCTCCCTCGGGCCCGCAATGGGTGGACGGTGGGTTCACCACGCTGATCGAGGAGCGGGGCCAGGTGAGGGTGATCCGGGTCGGCGACGACGGGACCGTCGAAGAGGTTGTCGGGGGAGATCGTGTGGTGACCGGAGCAAGCCCTTCATCTGACGGGTCGGTGGTTGCCTTCGTGGCCACCGAGCCCACCGACCCCGGCGATGTCTGGCTCAACGTCGACGGGGAGGAGCGTCGCCTGACCGATCTCAACGCCGAGTTCCGTGATGCGGTCGATCTGGTGACCCCAAACCACTTCGAGGTCCGCACCGATGACGCCGTGCTCGACGTATGGACCTATCTCCCGCCCGGCGACGACCCGGTGCCCCTGCTTGCTCAACATCCACGGCGGCCCCGCAAGCGCATACGGCTGGACGTTCTTCGACGAGTTCCAGGTCGGGGTAGGCGCCGGGTACGGCGTGGTGGCGACCAACCCACGTGGCTCGAGCGGCTCGGGTGCCGAACATCTCAAGGCGGTCGTGGGGAAGGGGTGGGGAACCGTTGACCTGGCCGACATCAACGCCGCGGTCGATGCCGCACTGGAGAAGGAGCCCCGGCTCGACCGGCAAAGGATGGGTGTGATGGGTGGTTCCTACGGCGGGTTCCTCACCGCCTGGCTCACCGCCAACGACCAGCGGTGGGCGTCGGCCATCGTCGAGCGAGGAGCTTTGGCGGCCAACTCCTTCGCCGGGACATCCGACATCGCCGAGACCTTCTCGCTCGCCTATTACGAGGCGTCGCCGCCCGAGGGCTGGGACGTGCTCTGGGAGAAGAGCCCCCTGGCCAGGGCCCATCAGGTGACCACCCCCACCCTGATCATTCACTCCGAGAACGACTTCCGCTGCCCGATCGAACAGGCCGAGCAGTACTTCCTGGCGCTGCTGCGCGCCGGCACCCCGGTAGAGATGCTCCGTTTCCCCGGCGAAGGCCACGAGATGAGTCGCTCGGGCAAGCCCCGCCACCGGCAGGAGCGTTTCGAAGCCATCCTCGACTGGCACGCCAGGTACTTGCTCCGAACCGACATGAGCGAACAGCTCGAATGCCGCCACCGACGTCCACCGTCGCCGTCTCGGTCTGCCAAACTGACCGGCATGGAAGCTTCGAAATGGATCTGGGTGGACGGTCGTCTCGTCCCTTGGGAGGAGGCCAACACACACGTCGTGGTGCACGGTCTCCACTACGGGACCGGTGTGTTCGAGGGCATCCGCGCCTACCAGACCGACGAGGGGACCGCCGTCTTCCGGCTCACCGACCACATGGTGCGACTGCACCGGTCGGCGGCGGCATACGGGATCCCGCTGAGCTGGTCGGTGGAGGCGTTGTGTGCCGCCACCAAGGAGGTCGTCGCCGCCAACGAACTCGAGGCCTGTTACATCAGGCCGATCGTCTTCTACGGGAACGGCTCGATGGGGCTCAACCCCGACGGGAACGAGGTCCGGGCCGTGATCGCGTGCTGGCGGTGGGGGACCTATCTCGGCGAGGAGGGCGTTGCCAACGGGATACGGGCTCGCATCTCGAGTTGGCGTCGGATCGACTCCCAGAGCCTCATCCCCGACGCAAAGGGGAGCGGCGGATATCTCAACAGCATCCTGGCGAAGCAGGAAGCGGCGCGGACCGGATACGACGAAGCAATCATGCTCACCCGCGACGGGGCGGTCTCCGAGGGGAGCGGGGAGAACCTGTTTGCGGTGCGCGATGGGGTGGTGCTGACCCCCGGCGTGGGCTCCGGCGTGCTCGACGGGATCACCCGCCGCAGTGTCATGGCGCTGCTCGCCGACCAGGGTCACGAGGTACGCGAGACGACTCTGCAGCGCAGCGACCTCTACCACGCCGACGAGGTGTTCCTCACCGGTACCGCCGCCGAGGTCACCCCGGTACGCGAGATCGACGACCGCCCGGTCGGGGAGGGCAAGCCCGGCCCGGTGACGCGTGCCGCTCAGGATCTATATCGCTGGGCGGTGACCGGGCAGCTGCCCGCCTTCCGCCACTGGCTAGACCCGGTCTGATCGTGGCCCAGGAGCCGAACATCGAGCTAGACGGCGCCGTCCTGGCCCGCCAGGACCTCCCGCCGGCACCACCCCGCCGCTGGTCGCCACACCGACCGGGCGAGTTGCGCGCTCCCGAAGAGGTTCCGTGGGGTGGGGCGTTCGGACGGCCCGGACCCGATACCGGGTGGGTCCTGCGTCTGGTGCATCTCGCCGAATTCGACCGGGGAGACCGGCCGGACGAGTTGGAGCAGGTCGTGGCCAACATGGCTGCCGCCCGGGCATCGCTCTACGGGCGGGCGCCGGTTCCCCAGGACATCGAGGTGGCGCTCGTGCTGCTTGGGCTGCGCCCGCACAAACTCCCGCCCGACCTGGCCGATCGTCTCGCTCTCGAGCGGCGCAAGTGGCTCGATGCCGCTGCTCACGAGAAAATCGGAGGGACCGCGTTCATCGCCTCCATCGATCCTGATCTGATGCGCTCCACCCCCGAAGAGGTGGTGGACCATTTCCGTGCGCAACTGACCTCGTGAAGATCGTCCGCATCCGGGCAGGCGACGACCTGACCTACGGTCTGGCCGATACCGACGGGGTCACCGTCTATGAGGGCTCGCCCTTTGTGGCATGGGAGCCCACCGAGCGTGTGGTCCCATGGGACAGCGTCCAGCTTCTGGCACCGGTCATCCCCACCAAGGTGATTGCTGTCGGTCGCAACTACGTGGACCACGCCGCCGAGATGGAGGTCCCGCTCCCCGACGAGCCGGTGATCTTCCTCAAGCCGCCAACCTCGGTGGTCGGTCCGGGGAGCCCGGTGGTGTACCCGAGCGACACCGAACTCCTCCACCACGAGGCAGAGCTCGCCGTGGTGGTCGGAACGGTTGCCCGGTACATCAAGGCCGAGGACGCCGACCGGGTGATCTTCGGCTACACCTGCGCCAACGACGTCACCGCCCGCGACCTGCAGAGACGTGACGGCCAATGGGCACGAGGGAAGGGCTTCGACACCTTCTGCCCGCTCGGCCCGGCCATCGAGACCGAACTCGATCCCCGCGAGGGTCTGCTGGTCACCGGGAGCGTCGACGGCGAGGTCCGACAGGAGGGGTCGACTGCCGACATGGTCTTCGGTGTGGCAGAACTGGTGGAGTTCATCACCCGGGTGATGACCCTGCTCCCAGGTGATGTCATCCTCACCGGGACGCCATCGGGCGTGGGCCCGGTCGAGCCGGGCCAGGTGATGGAGGTCGAAGTGGAGGGGATCGGTGTGCTCGGGAACCCGGTGGTCCGAGCGGCACCGTGACCCCCGATCTCGTCAGGGTGCGGATCGCCCCATCTCCCACCGGATTACTCCACGTCGGGAACGCAAGAGCCGCCCTGTTCAACTGGCTCTTCGCCCGTCACCACGGCGGTGTTTTCATCGTCCGGGTCGATGACACCGACGTGGCGCGCAGCACGGCCGAGTTCGAGGAGGACGCCCTCGAGGGTCTCCGTTGGCTGGGTCTCGACTGGGACGAGGGTGTCGGCGTTGGCGGACCGCACGGCACGTACCGCCAGTCGGATCGGATCGACCATTACCGGGAAGTGGCCGACGACCTCGTTGCGCGCGGGCACGCCTACCTCTGCTTCTGCACCCCGGACGTTTTGGCCGCAAAGCGGGAAGCGGCGCAGAAAGAAGGACGACCGCCGGGTTACGACGGCACCTGTCGCGCCATCGACCCGTCGGCGGCGGCCCGGCGCCGCGAAGAGGGAGAGCCGGCCAGCATCCGTTTCGCCGTTCCCCGCCCTGGCGTCACCCTTTTCGAGGATCTGATCCGGGGCGCGGTCCGGTTCGACCACGACACCATCGACGACTTCGTGCTGCTCCGCTCCGACGGCACTCCGACTTACCACCTCGCATCGACGGTCGACGATGTCGACTACGAGATCAGCCACGTGGCCAGGGGAGAGGATCTGCTCCCCTCGACGCCCCGCCACATCATGATCACCGAGGCGATGGAGGCGGTGTCACCGACGTACGCCCACCTCCCGCTCCTCTTTGGTCCCGATGGGCGCAAGCTATCGAAGCGGCATGGCGATGTCTCCCTTCGCTACTACCGGCAGAACGGCTACCTGCCCGAGGCGGTGTTCAACGCGATGGCACTGCTCGGCTGGTCGTACGCCCCGGAGGTCACGATCTTCGACCGTCAACAGGCGGTAGAGCGCTTCGAGTTGAGCCAGGTATCGAAGAACCCCGGCGGTGTTCGATTTGGACAAGCTGGGCTGGATCAACGGGGAGTACATGAGGGCGCTGCCGCTCGACCGATTCCTCGAGGAATCCAGGCCCTTTCTCGATGAGGAACTCGGTGCCGAGATGGTGGCCTCGGGATGGGACCGGTTCGTCGGTATCGCGCCCCTCATCCAGGAGAGGGTGCGATTGCTATCCGAGGTGCCGGCGATGGCGGCGTTTCTCTTTGAGGAGGCACCGCACTACGACGAGGACTCCTGGAAGAAGGTGATGAGCGGCGATCAGGTCGAGCAGGTCTCTCGACGGCGCTCAGCGGCACCTCGAGGCCGTGGACCGTTGGGAACCGGAGCAGAATCGAAGCAGCCCTGCGTGCCATGCTGGAGGAGATCGGCATCGGCGCCCGCAAGGGTCTCCAGCCGATACGGGTGGCGATTACCGGTTCGTCGGTCAGCCCTCCGCTGTTCGAGTCGATGGCGGCTTTGGGCCGCGAAGCCACCTTTGACCGCCTGGCGGCCGCCCGGGCCCGGCTCGCTGGAGGTCGTTGATCGCCACGGACTGATGCGGTCGGGCTGATAGCTTGGCCGCCAGGCTTCAACGGGAGGATCACGTGACCGAACCGGCAACCACGGGTTCGAGCAACGGAAGAAACGTGGCGCGGATCATCGTCACCGTCGTGATCATCGCCGCTGTCGTCGCCTTCATAATGCAGAACCGCCAAGACATCCCGATCGATTTCCTCTTTATGACCCTGACCATGTCGCTGTGGCTGCTCATCGTGGTGTTTCTCGTGCTCGGTGCCGTGCTCGGATTGATCTGGCAGCGCCGCCGGTCATCACGAGCTCAGTAGGAGGGCTGCCCAGCCGACGGGATCGCACCCACTACGATCGCCTCCGTCCGGCCCCGTCGTCCAGCGGCCCAGGACGCCGGCCTTTCAAGCCGGTAACGCGGGTTCGAATCCCGTCGGGGCTGCCAATGTGTCCCAGCGCCGGCAAGGCGCCGTTTCGTCAGAGGACGTGTTCACTCACGAGTTGACCAATCGAATGGATGTCAGCGGCACCCGAGAACTCGCTGAGTCGCCGCGAGGTCGGAACTGGTCGCGAGGCCCGCGTGGTTCACGGTGGGTCGGGCCCGGTGTTGTATTTGTGTCCGAGTCGGCTGGTCCAGGTGTACCCGTTGGGGGTTCGTTGCAGGGTCCATCGGCGTGGTGTTTGACGTTGTGGTCGTGGCGGCACAGCGGTTCGAGGTTGGGTTCGGTGGTCGGCCCACCTCGGGCGTGGTCGATGGTGTGGTCGAGGTCGCAGTCGGCTGCCGGCATGCGGCACCCGGGAAAGACACAGGTGGGGGAGCGTGCCTCCACCGTGCGGCGCAGATCGGTGGTGGGTCTTCTCCGGGTGGTCCCGTTCCACAGCACCGCATCCGTCGTCGGGGTCGGTGACCTTCACCCGCCACTGCGAGCGTGCTGGCCTCCGACCACTTGGCGGGCGAGGTCGGCGACCACCGGTCCGTAGCCGTTGAGCTCCCCGGGGTGTCGGAGAGTCCGATCAGGGTGGCGAGGTCGACGGTGATGTCCACCATCCCTGCTGGTCACCGTTGGGTTCCCCGGTGTTCTCCCCGCACAGCAGGTCCAGGGTGATGTCGACTCGTAGTTGGTCGATGCTGCGGGGGTCCCCTTCCCGTTTCAACTGGTGGGCCAGTCGGTTGACGTGTCTCATCGCCGCCACCGCCTTGTCGGCGGGGAGACGGCTGGCCACCAGCTCGGCGGTGCCGTCGCATCCGTGGTGCAACACCAGGTGACGCTGCTCGATTGCCGTCTCGTAGCGGCGGGTGGCGTCAGCGGGGTCCAACCCGAGGGTGACCCTACGGAGCCGGGCGGCAACTGGCCGGTGGTGGACCGGGGAGCAGAGTCCAACACCACATCGACCGCCTCTCGGGCCGTGGTCCTCGTCGAGGTGGCTGGTCCCTTCGCAGAGCACCCGGGCCCGGGGGAGGTCGATGCAGACCGGTCCGACAGTGCTTCCCACACTCTGGGGAGACGGGCCAGACCCAAAGCGAGGTCGAGGGCGATGTCGGCGGCTCGGCGGGTGAGCCGCAGGGCTGCCCGGATCTCGTCGGAGGCGTACTCCACCACCACCTCGGAACGTTCGGTGGTGTCAGCTTCGGTGGCGTGGGCCACCTCGGCCACGCTCCGCATGGAACTGGGCTTGGTCGTGGGCGACCTGCCGGGACCAAGCCTGCAGCAACACCACCAGGTCGTGACCGGTGAGCCGGGTGCGGTCGATCGAAGCCAACAGCGCGCCAAGCTCGGGTCCGGGGGGCATCTCCTCCAACTCCTCGGGGAGGGGCACCGCCCGTGGGTCGGGCACGGGGTCGGGCCAAACCCAACCGGATTGCTTCTCCGGTCAACAAGTCGTCTCCATCGAGCGTGGTTCATATTGGGGAAGCGCGTTCAGCGTACCACAGCGCACCGACAAACCGAACAAATGTTCGAGAGCGCCATAAGAAATCTCAATCATCAAGCGAGACCTCAGCGGCTCGGCGCGCGAACATCGCCTAGCGAACAAGAGGTGCTGATGGACGAAGCGGCCGAGAAGCCCTCACCCGTACTCCGTCCGATCGGGCGCGTCGAATCCCCCATTTCAAGGCCCGAGGACGCCCCCAAACAGGGCACGGAGGGTGCTCCGGAGGCGTGGGTGGTGCTCGAGGACAGAGTGGAGGTGGCGGCGAGGGACCTGCGTGCCGGCGACGAGGTCTACCTGCTCACCTGGCTCCATCGAGGGCGCCGCGATGTGCTCGTGGTCCACCCTCGCGATGACCCGCTTCAACCCGAGAAGGGTGTGTTCAGTACTCGGTCACAGGACCGGCCCAACCCGATCGGGTTGCACCGGGTCGAGGTCGTCGCCATCGAGGGAAATCGGATCCTGGTACGCAACCTGGAAGCCATCGACGGAACGCCCGTCATCGACATCAAGCCGGTGCTTGCCGGCGGCTACTGACCGGGTGGCCGAAGTGAGTGGCAGCGACCTCAGAACGAGTAGACCCTCCAGATGGACCGTCAGGAGAGAGCATGACTCACGACCGAATCGAACTGATAAACATCGGCGAAACGGGCAAGTTCAACATGCCGTACACCCCGGCGATCAGGGTCTTGGGTGGGTTGCCGGTCTATTTGGCAGGTGTGACCGCGGCTCCGGTCTATCACAGTCATCCGCACGTCCCCGAGGAGTTTGACGGGATTCCAGAAGGCGCCGATCTTCAAGCAGAGATGACGGTGGACAACCTGGAGTGGGTGCTCCAAGCTGTCGGAGGGGACCTGAGCGATGTCGTTGAGGTCACTCGCTACATCGTGGACATCGACCGCAACCAGGACGCGATCAATCGGGTTTTGGGCGTCCGGTTCGGGTCGCTTCGCCCGGCAACCACAACAGTCGAGGTGACGCGACTTGCTACGGACTCGCGACTGGTTCTGGAACTCAAGGCGGTGGCCTATGTGGCCGGATGAGCTCTCTGGGATCCAAGGCACCTTGCAGACACGAGCGATCTCGAATATCGATTCGTGCAGGAGACCCGACCGAGGGTTCTAGCCGCCGTCCACAACGAGGTCGACGGCCTCTTGGCCGCCCTCTCTAGTGATACGAACCAAGCCGCGGTCGCACAATTTCAGAGCTGGGATGATCACGGCGAGGCAGGCGAAGCCCACCGATGTGATCAGCCCGTCGAACCCGACGCGCAGGTCCGCAGCGATGGCATCTGCCACCGCCCGGCAGGATTCGATCACCTCCGCCGAAGGCTTGTCCGAAAGGATGCCGAAAACCGGAGTGGACACTTCGGCCCGAACTCGACCGTCCTTGACGACAACGATCCCACCCTGCAACTCAATGACCCGATTGGCCGCCGCCGCCATGTCGTCTTCATCGACTCCAAGGACCATTAGGTTCATCAAACCCGGATTGATGGTCGTTGCTACGGCACCTGCGGCAAGGTCGAATCCGCGCAAAAGCCCCAGACCCTGGCGGGAGCCTCCTTCATGTCGGTCGATAACGGCCAGTGTGGCCAGACCCGTCGTCCGGTCCGGTAACCCCGCGTTGAACTGCACGGCTTCAACAAGCTCTTCGGTCACCAGGGATCCCGGAGTTATACCGATGATTCGGACTCGAGCCTGGTCGAGACTGGGATCGAAAGCGAAGTCCGTGGCCCCGAAGCGGCGGTCGACGTGAACCGTTTCGTACCACTCGGTCGGATAAGCAACGCGTTGGGTTTCGAGCAGATACTCGCCTTGTCGAGCACTGAGCCGTCCACGAGAGACGACCAGTTCAACGGCGAAGTCGCGTAGGTCGCGCACGGCAGCAATGGAGGCGATGCGGCCCGGAGCGATGGACCCGTAATCTCTGGCCACCCCAAGCCCTTCCGCCGCGGTCAATGTGGCCATGCGAACCGCCTCGATTGGTGGGACCCCATGAGCGACCGCAAGTCGGAGCTTGTAGTCCATGTGGCCATCGCGTGACAGCGAGTGCAACTCCTGCTCGTCGGTGGCGAGGCTGAAGTTCCTCGGATCGCCGCCCTTTTCGGTTATGGCTCGCACCACTGTTGCCATATCTCGGGAGCCTGACCCTTCTCGGATCTGGACGGTGATACCAAGACGTGCCATTTCGATTGCCTGCTCAGCGGTGCCGGTTTCGTGGTCAGTCATCACCCCCAGGGCCACAGAAGCCTGCAGGGCTGGTCCAGTGAGCCCCTCGAGGTGGCCCTCCACGGCAAGGCGCCGTTCGAGCGCCACTTCGTAGAAACGGCGGATCTCGGCGAGTGGGATTCGGCTCGAGGCGAGATTCCATTCACGAATCGCGACAGCGGATTGATGCTGGGCCAGGTGAACCAGGTCTTCCAATCCGAACCTGTCGGTATTGCCGAAAGCGCCAAACCCGAGCGCGGTGGCGTGGAATGGGGAGAGAAGGATGTCGAGTCCTGTGCCTTCGCTGCGGGAAATGAGTTCCTCGATAGCCACCCGACCGCTGATAACTCCCGGCTCGTAGAAGTCGGTGCATATCGCCGCAGTCCCACGAGGAACCAGAACCTCAGCGAGGCGTTCGATGGTCAACTGCGATCCACCAATGTGGATATGAGGCTCGATCAGGCCCGGCAGCAGTATCAATCCCGAGCAATCCACCACCTCAGTGGTGGGTCCCAAACAGTGATCGATCTCACCAACGGCGGCGATTCTGGTGCCGCTGATCGCGACGTCACCATGCAGAATATGGCCCGTGTACACCTCAACGTAGGCGCCCCCACGCAGGACGAGATCGGCCGTACCGTCCCCTGCCGCCGCCGCAGCCGCGCTCAGACGCTCATCGGCGTGGCTCATGTCCTTCTACCTCCTAGATCACGGAACCATCAACTGCAGAATTCGATCGTGGTCCAACTCGTTCCGACCCAACCTGGCGACGATTCTGCCCAGGCGCATGACGTAGACCACGTCGGCGCCATCGATGACTTCCTCGATTTCGGAACTAGCGATCAATGCGCAACGGTTTCCGGTGCGAACCACGTCTCGAATCAAGCCGAGAACCTCGGCTTTGGAGTGGACATCGATGCCTTGGGTTGGCTCGTCGAGCAGTAGGACGACAGGGTCCGCTTCGAGGGCCTTTGCTACAGCCACCTTCTGTTGGTTTCCTCCGCTGAGCGCACCGGCGAGAGTTGAACTCGATGCGGGTCGGAGAGCGAAGCGGCGGACATATTCATTCGCGACTTGCTGCTCTCTGCGTAAGAGCCGGATGATTCCGCGCTTCGATGAGGAGCGGCTAGGCAAAGCGATGTTGTCCTTGATCGACATTGGCGCCACCACACCACCGGACCGTCGGTCCGCAGGGACCAAAACCACTCCGTGTCGGATTGCCTCGGCAACCGAACCCATGCGGATCTCGGCTCCTCGGACCGTTACACCCCCGGAGTCGATGTCGAGGAGCCCGGCGAGGCACGCCAGGAGACGGCTTTGTCCACCGCCCTGTAACCCGACCAGAGCCACTATCTGCCCGGGTCGTGCCTCGAGTTCAACGTCGGAAAAGTCGCCGGCCCGAGTCAGGCCAGTGATGGTCAACACTGGATGGCCTGCGATCTTGTTCTCGGCGAGCGGGGTGACGCGGGCTGTCCGGCCATCGACGTCCTCATCACCGGCCATCAAGGAAATGAGTTCCTCGCGGTCCATCGCTCCGGCCGCGTACGTGCCCAAGCTGCGCCCGTCCCGGAGCACGGTTATCCGGTCGGCCAGTTGCATCACCTCACCTAGCCGGTGGCTCACATAGAGGATCGCTTCGCCCTCGTCTCGAAGTTGGCGGAGCCGTGCCAGCAACCACTCGGTGTCGGCTTCGGGAAGAACAGCCGTCGGCTCATCTAGAACCATCACTTGTGCCTCGGCGAGCAGAGCGCGGGCGATTTGGGCAAGGCGGAGCTCGGAGACCCCCAAGTCGGCGGGGTACGCCGAGTCGGCGTACCCCGCTCCGAGCCTTTGCAACATGGCGCCTACCCGCCGTCTCTCCTCAGCGCCCAGCTGTTCGCGGCGCACCCAGAACCGCTCCTGCCCCAACATCACGCTGCGGCCAATAGGGAGGGACGGAAGCGCGACCACCTCCTGCGGCACCACCGTGATACCCCTACGCCGCGCCTCCCATGGGCGCAGGTCAACCAGTTGGGTCCCGTGCAACTCGATCACACCCGAGTCAGGGGCAATGAGCCCGGCGAGGATCCTCACCAAGGTTGACTTCCCCGCGCCGTTCAGCCCGACGATTGCGTGAATCTCGCCGGGCTCGAGTGTGAGATCGACCTGGTGAAGCGCCTGGACGCCGGGGTACGCCTTGGAGATTGACCGCAGCGACACAGCAGGAAGCGCGCTCATGATGGTCCCGCAATTGGGCGGCGATGGCGTGACGAGCACTCGTCCTTGGTCACGAGCGGCGGGTCCGAATCAATTGTCGGTTATGAGCTCGTGGTCGGCTACGGGTGTTCCGATGTCGTCCACGGTGAATAGCGGGGCAGGTATGCAAGTGACTTGCGGAACCTCTTCGCCATTCAGCAACGAGATCGCTCTGCCGACACCCATTCTTCCCATCGTGACCGGCTCAATGCCAAATACCGAGTCGAGCCACCCCTCTTCGAGCGCGGTGATCGAGTCCGGTTCGTACCCGAAGCTGACGTAAGGCACTTGACCCTGGTACTCGGCTGGCAGGGCCGCCGGCTGGAGGATGAAGTAGTGCACCGACATGATCCAATCGATATTGGGATTCGCCTGTATTGCGTCCTCGAACGAAGCAAGGCCCTCGGCTGGATCTACGAGTTGGGTCGGCGCCGCCACGATCTCCAGGTTGGGATATTGCTCGGCAACTCGGTCGGTGAAGCCGAGCGTCCGTTTCCTCGACCAGGTGGCATTGGCGGGGCCGGCGATGATGATTCCGGCGCCTCCGTCGTCACCAACTACTTCGGCCACCCTGTCTGCTGCCAGTTGCCCGAGCACATAGTCGTCTTGCATCACCATGGTCACGTCAGCGTGTGCAACCTCGGTCGAAATGTTGACCACCGGTAGCTCCGACTCGATTGCCGTATCGACCACCGGCACCGACCCTTGGATGTCAGACGGGGCCATGACAAGACCATTGGTGCCTCGTGAGATCGCATCCCCGATCTGGTTTAGTTGGAGGTCTGGGGATGCATAGCCCTCGGCGGCAAGAGTGGTCACCTCGACGCCCGCTTCGGCTCCGGCATCGTGGGCGCCATCATCGATCGCCTGGTAGTAGTAGCCGGCGAGGCTCACCTGCATGAGGGTCAGGTCGTACGGCTCTGCGGGCTCAGGAAGCTCGTACGCGACTACGTCCTCAGGCGTCGGGCTTTCATCGCATGCCAATGTCTGCCGGAGCGCGTCATCGGCAGAGCCGCCGGCAGTGGTGTCAACCGCGCTTGTCGCCGAGCCCGCCGTGGTGGCAACCGAACTGGTCTCGGTACCAGACGTTGTGTCACCGGTCGCGCCACCGCACGCCATCACAAGCAGACCCAGCAGAATCGTCAGCACCATCGGCCTGTAGCTCACCAACATTTTCCAACTCACAGTCTCCTCCTTCGTTTGCTTGCAGGTCTCACGAATCGGGTTTCACACGACGTCACCTCCGGATGACATGCTTGACCCGGGTGAGGCAGGTTGAGGTCGACGGCCCGGCCAGATCGGTCTGCTGGAGCGGATACGGTCGATGAGCACTGCGGCCACGAGCACGATTCCGGTGAGGATCTCCTGGATGAACTCTGAGAGCCCGGCGATGTTCATTCCGGTAGTCATGACGCTGAGCAGGGCAACACCAAGGATCACTCCCGAGAGCCGTCCCACTCCTCCGCCTATGGCGACGCCGCCGATAACGGCGGTGGCGATGGAGAGCAGTTCGAAGCCCTGGCCCAGGCTCGCCTGTCCGACAGAAACCCTCGATGCCAGCATCAGACCGGCCACTCCAGCGAGAAAGCCGCAAGCGGTATAGGCGAGCAGTTCGTATCGCCGAGCGCGGACGCCAGCCAGCACGGCCGTCTCACGGCTGCCTCCGATCGCATATATGTAGAGGCCCGGTCGGGTTCGTGACAGAAGTACAGAGGCCACCAAGAAAACGACGGCTGCGATGCCCACCGTCGATGGGATCGGTCCCCAATCGCCACCGCCGAATACCTGGAAACCCGGTGGAAGGCCAGAGACGGATGCCCCATCGCTCAGCTGGTTGGCCAATCCACGAGCTATGGCGAGCATCGCGAGCGTCGTCACAAACGGCGTTACCCGCGCCCAGGCAATGAGCACTCCATTCGTGAGGCCGACTGCCGTACCGGTGGCAAGACCGGCAAGGATTCCGGGGACAACACCGAAGTCCACCATCACGAGGGCACCGACTGTGCTGGAAAGCCCCATGTTCGCCCCCACGGAGATGTCAAAGCCGCCTACCAGGAGGGCAAAGCTTTGTCCTATCGCGACAACTGCCAAGACCGCACCTTGTCGAGCCATGTTCTCGACGTTGCGAACGGTGGCGAACTGATCCGGGTACAGGACCGTGAAGATCCCGGCGAGAATGAGTACGCCCACGACAAGCTGCCAGGCAGTCTTGGAACGCCTTGTCCCGCGGGCGGGTCCAACCGGGCTCGGACCAGGCTGGACGGCGGAGGCGTCACTCACTGTGGGCACCATCACCCCAGGCGAACAGGCACCGATCTCGCGGGTTCCGCGGACCGGCAACAACAGCGTTTCGGCAGCGTCTGCAGCCTTTCCCTCCCGCAACCGATTGCATGCGCGCACTCTATCCGGGGTGATGGTGCGGCACTGGACGTTGCCGAGGGGCCTATTTGCTGATAGCGAGCTCACTCGACTGCGGCTTGCTCGTCAATCCGCGTCATCGACCTCGACGGGAATAGGACGACGCGTGTCTGGAAGCCGACGATGGCACGCCTGGTCCTCGACATCGGTGCCCGTCACCCGGGCGAACCCAACCTTGTTGCCACCCAGATCTCCTCGGCGGGCCATTTGCTGGCCCATTCGGCAGTGACGTAGTCGTAGTAATCGTGGTTAGCCGCCCCTTCCGGGGCGAACAGCTCGATGAGCCGATCAACCACGAATCCGTTACCTCGGAGCAGATCGATCCAGTCGCCATGACCGAGATGGAACTCGACCTCACCGGTATCGTCCCATTCGACCTTCCAGAGACCCCGCTGGGGACGGGTCAGCCGCTCCTCAACGGGCGGCTCCAGCGTGGAGCAGAGCACCACCAGCGTCGAGTTCCGCAGGAAAACCAGACGTCCGCCGGGGCGGAGGAGCCGCGCCGCTTCTGGAATCCAGCGATACGGGTCGGCCCATATCGAGGCCCCATACTCGGAGAGGGCGAGGTCGAAAGATGCATCGGGCAGCGGGACGCTCTCGGCTGCGGCCTCCACTAGCGGGAAGTGGAGGTCGAACACTCGCTGCATCTCGCGTGCCGTAGCCAGCTGAGCCGCGGTCGGGTCCACTCCGACCGGTCGCGCTCCGCGCTTGGCTAGCCAGGCCGAGAAGTAGGCAGTACCACATCCGAGCTCGACGACGTCGAGTCCGGCGACGTCTTCGAAAACACCCACGGACGAGTCGGGGATGGCGAAGACCCCCCAAGCAATATCGTCCTGCGACCAGGCTCCGTGCGCCGCCGGCCCGGTGTGCTCGAGATTTGCCTTGGTCCAGATCTCGATGTTGTGCGGAACGTATTCGGGATATTCAATCGAGGTCATGAGAAGGGCTCGCTATCGGTGTTTTCGCCTATCTGGCATCGAGTTCGGCTATCAAGCGCTTGGGCGCTATCAGCCGGTAGCTCTCCTCGACCCAGTCGTACAGGACCTCGTCTGGTGGGAGATCCTGTTCGAATCGGATCCACACCCAGCCGAACCGGCCCAACCCATAGCCGGACGGTTCAGATCCTGACAAAGCCAGAGCCTGTTCGTGGGAGTCGTCCAGTTTCACGGTGAAGGCCATCGGCCATTCGTCCGATTCGCCGACACCGAGGAACAGGAAGACCTTCTTGTTGACCTTCACCACCACCTCCTCCCAGGGGTAGTCCTCCCAGGCCCCCGGCAGGGTGAGGGCGTACCGGCGCAACTTGTCCCGGGTCTCAACCGCCTCGGACATCGGGACCGAAGCTACCGGTCCGTTACGAGTGCCAGCCGGATCGAGTCAGTCCGGTCGACCGCCGACGGTCTCTGACAGCACTTTCTGCCGAAGCGGCGCAATCGCACGGGACACCTCTACCGAGGCACTCTCGAAGTGAATGCGATCCCATGTGGCCGGCCCAGCCCGGGATAGTCCCAGGTGTCGACCACCGACCGTGTTCTCATGTCGACGACAACGACGCCGCCGGTCCCAGTCGTACCACGGTCGAATGTCGCGTAGACGAATCGGCGATTGTCCGACATCGCTGCGAGGTCACCGAATGTATCGGATCCGCCTATCGCGATGGTCTCGATCAACGTCAGGCTCCTGGTGTCGACGAACGCGAGTTGGGCGGGAGTCCCACGCATGGTCACCACCAGAGTGCGCTCGTCACGGCTGAGCAGCATCGACTCCGGCTGCGCCCCGACGGCTATATCAGCAACGATGTCGAGGGAGGCAAGGTCGATCACCTTGATGGTCCCCTCGCCCCGTGCCGAAACAAAGAGACGGCTTTCCCTGCGGTTGGACAACACCTCGCTTGGTTGCACGATGCCGCCGATGCTGAATTCGATGGCTCCGGTCGAAGTGTCTGACTGCGGTGACCTCATCACCGGTCTCGTGTGCGACATAGACGGTGACCCCATCGCGTCCGAAATATCCAGCGTGGGCGCGGGCATCGGGGTTATCGCTCGATTCGAACACCTGACGTCAGATCGCTAGCGGCGTCGATAACGCCGATCTGATTCGATCCGACCAGCCCAACGACAATCGCCCGTCCGTTGCGACTCGGCTCGAGATGGTGGGGACGCGGTCCGAGCGTGATCTCCCGGGCGGCAAGCGTCCGCGTTGACAGGATCGAGATCGTGTCCTCCGACTCGTTGCTGACGTACGCCTGATTGGTCCGGTTCGAGACGCCTACCTCATGAGCGCCGAGACCGGTCGGGACGGTTGCCAGCGGCTCCCCCGAGTCGGCCTCGAACACGGTCACCTCGCCCAATTCGCGATTGACGACCCAGATCGCTCCCGCCCGACGTTGGCCGCTCATCGACGTTCTCCTGGCCGTCCGCAACCATCGTCGGAACCAGCGAGCCAGCGCGCATATGGACGGCGATCACAAGGTTCACTCTTCGGATCGACCGCCGTCGGTCGTGGCACACCTGATGAGCCGGGCCGATGCGTGATGGCTCCCACGGCATACCCCTTTCGTCGAATGTGACGATACGCCGTGCGCTCAACGCCGGGGAGCTAGGAGACTTACCGGTCAGGGAAATGCTCGGCCAGTTGGTGACACGATGGACCGCGTGGCGGAGCATCTTCTGACCGAGCCACGACCTCTCACCCGTGGAGGCGGGCGGTGACCTCCCCGGTTGCGGCCACGGCGACGGCCACGGGCACGGCGGCGATGCCGTACTTTCGGCCCAGGTCGGGCCGCCGGGAGACATCCACCTCCACCACCGGGCGGCTCTCGCTACGAAGCTGCTCGGCCAGCGTCTGGCAGTCCGTGCACCAGGGGTGGGTGAATTGGACCACGATGCTCCTCATCGGGGAGCGGTCCGTCCAGGTCGGCCAGATCCACTCGTCGCAACTGACCTTTCCGCACCCGGCGCAGCCGTGCCCCCCACTTGTAGAGCTCGCACCCCACGCAGAGCCCGGTGGCGGCGGCAAGCAGAGCGAGACCGGCAACGAGGAGCCCCAGCGCCCATCCAGCAACGGTGAGACCGACCAGATGGAGGATGCTGGCGGCGGTGAGCACGACCGCACCGACGGTGTTGGCGAACCGTGGCGGGCGGGAGTCCTCGATCGCACCTTCCCCGACCCTGGGCTGGACCCACTCGAAGTAGGCGACGCACGGCAGGCAGTAGCGGCGACCGAACAGGAGCCCGACTACAAGCTGCGCGGCGAGGATCGCCAGCAGCGGCCACCAGTCGAGGAGAAATGCGATCAGCGCAAGCGAGCCGATCACGGCTTGGTTGAAGCGGGGGGCCCGCGAGTCGATTACTTCTGTGTCTCGGTAGGGATCGGCTGTCCGCACCGGTGCATCGGCGGTACGGGCGGTCATGGTCGAGCCGGACGGGGGTGATGCGACGGGATCATCAGGACGCTCCTCGGGGATCAGGGGCGGGCTGAGACGCGGGGCGAACCGGGCTTCCGGGTGGTGCGTCTCAGGAGCGCCGGCAACCGAGCCAGGCGTCCGGGTCGATCACCCGGAAGTTGGGACACCGCCGCTCAGGTCGCATCGAGGCGATGCTAGCCAACCGGGTGGCGGCTCCGGTGTCGGCGCTCGACCTGTTCACACGACGATCCAGCCGAGGTCGCGGTCGAGGATCGAGGCGAGCCGGTCCACCTCGTCGCCGAGGGCACGTCGCGGCACCCTTCCTGCCTCCTTGAACCACGAGATTCTTGCCTGGTCACCGTCCAGTTCCCAGGTGCCGCAGACCACACCCTTCGATACGACGACCGGGGCGATCCAGCCGCTCTGCCTGCTCACGTCGGGTCGGCGTCCTGTAGGGATCACATGGGGGTCCTTGGTGCCCGGACCGAGCACGTACTGATCGAACCCGGGGAGGAGCCTCACCGCCGGAGGTCGGGGCGGTGGAGGCAAGGTCGTCGAGGTGCTCGGTCATGATGAAGGCAGCGCTCCCCCTCGACATCGACCTCGGTCAGCCGGTCGCCGAGCCCTTCGAACCAGTCACGAAGCGTGCGCTTGCCGAACCAACCACCCGCCAGCCAGGTCCCGAATGCGTCGGCGGTCGCCGGTCCGTAGGCGCCGAGGTAGGTGGCGATGGCGACCGGGGCAGCCTCGTCCGGATCGGGTAGGCCGGACCAGCGGTCGCTGGCCGACTCGGGAAGGGTGAACGTCACCCGATTGCCTCGCTGTGGTCCGAAGCAGAGATCACCCTGCCATGCGAGCGGTTTGAGCAATGTCCCCCAACCAGATGCGAGCACTTCTCCCACGTGGGCGAGACGACGCTTCTTCGTCACCGCGGCGATGAGCTCCTCCCGGGTGAGGACCTCGCCGTCGAGAGCCTGGCGGACCACCCCGCGCAGCGCCTCGACGTCAGCGGGGCTGACGCCGAAATACTTCTGCCAGCTGGGGCGCTCCCACGACCGGCCCGATGCCATCAGCGAGAGAAAGGCACCGCCCTCCTCGGGGGTGAGCAGGTGGAGCGTCCCTCGCATCGCCCACGTCTTGATCAGCCGGCCGCGGGAGAGCGCGGCGGCGACCTCGCCCTTGCGCGACTTGACGCGCCGCACCCGTACCGCAAGCTCGGCGGACGATGCGACCTGTGCCTGAACGCCACCGAGACGGCGCACCACCGCCGGCCACCGGCACCGTTCCCACCGGGTCGAGCAACTGCCTCTTCAACCGCCAGGCGAGCGCCTGCGGCCAGGTCACTTCGACAGGCATCGTGCGGAGGGTATCGGTGAGCCAACGGCAACGGCAGACGGCGGACGGCGGACGGCAGACGTGCAGCACCGTCGGAGAGCGGGAGCCCCGACCCGCCTCACGCGCGAGAGCCTCGCCGTGAGGGACGGCATCTGGGGCGGAAGTAGGCGGGACCGCGGACGCTTCCTCTCTAGGCTCTGGGCGTGCCGACCCCCTCGTTGCACCCCTACCTCTCTCGGCTCGTCCGGGAGTGGGACGATGTTGCTCCCGGGGCCCTGCACCGGGCCATCGAGGGGTCGATGGTCATGGTGGATGTCTCCGGGTTCACCTCGATGTCGGAGAGGCTGGCCCGGCACGGGAAGGTGGGCGCCGAGGAAGTCACCGAGGTCATCGGCAGCACCTTCGAGCGGCTGCTCGCCGAGGCATATGCCTTCGGCGCCACCCTGGTCAAGTTTGGTGGCGACGCCCTGCTCCTCTTCTTCCGGGGGGAGGGACACCCCCAACGGGCATGCGCCGCGGCCCACGAGATGCGTCACGCCCTGCGCGATATCGGTGTGTTCAGGACCACGGCGGGCCAGGTCAGGCTGCGGATGTCGGTAGGGGTCCACACCGGCTCGTTCGACTTCTTCATGGTGGGTGATTCGCACCGGGAGCTGATTGATTGCCGGACCTGCGGCGACGGCGACGATCATGGCGGAGAAGATCGCCGGGGCAGGGCAGATCGTCATCACGCCGGCCACCGCGGCCGAACTACCCAAGCGAGCCATCGGCAAGAGCGTCGAAACCGGATTCCTTCTCGCCGGGCACGTCGCCGCCCCAGGGTGGACATCGACGTGGCGCAGCCCAATCCACTGTTGACGCAGTTCGTCCCGCTTGGCCCTTCGCGAACCGTTGCTCGCCGGGCAGGTCGAGCCGGAGCACCGGCCGGCGGTGGTCACCTTCCTCTCCTTCACCGACTTCGACCGGCTGATCCTCGGCGATGGGCCCGAAGCGGCGGCGCTGGCGCTAGACCGACTGGTGAGGACGGTGCAGACCGCAGTCGACCGGCACTCGGTCACCTTTCTCGCATCGGATGCAGTCCGGCGACGGCGGCAAGATCATCCTCACTTCGGGCGTCCCGCAGACCACTGGGTTCGATGCCGAGGAGATGCTTCTCGCCGCCTATGAGATCGCCCATGCGCCGCTCGACGTCCCGGTACATATCGGGGTCAACTGGGGGCCGGTGTTCGCCGGCGAGGTAGGGCCGGGTTACCGCCGGACCTACACGGTCATGGGAGACACGGTCAACCTCGCCGCCAGGCTGATGGCGCAGGCGGGACCGGGGGAGGTGCTGGCCACACGGGATGTCCTCGGTCTCTCCCGCACCCTGTTCTTGACCGAGCGGCGCGAGCCATTCCACGTCAAGGGAAAGCAGCACCCGGTCACCGCTCATGAGGTGGGTGCCCCCTGCGGCACCCGCGAGGCCGCCGATGCCGGGATCCCGCTCATCGGGCGCGACGAGGAGCTGGCAGCGTTGGAGGATTCCTGGCGATCGGCCGAGGCCTCCGAGGGAAGGCTGGTCGACCTCGTTGCCGAGCCGGGGATGGGGAAGAGCCGGCTTCTCCAGGAGTTCCTCGTCCGTATCGGCGATGCCCGTGTTGTGACCGCAGAATGCCGCCTCTACCAGGCAGGGACGCCCTATTTCCCGGTGAGGACCCTGCTTGCGGACCTTGTTGGCACTACGGGCATGGGTCCGGAAGAAACGGAGGCGGTGCTGCGCGATGTCGTACAGCGCGTCGCCCCAGAGTTGACGCAATGGCTGTCGCTCCTCGGGGTTGTGCTCGACCTCGACATCGAGGAATCCTCAGCGGTGGCCCAACTCGACGATCAGTTTCGACCGGTCCGCACCGCAATTGCCGTCGTGTCGCTCATGGTCGCTCTGGTCAGAGCTCCGACCCTCTTCGTCATCGAAGACGCCCATTGGATGGACGAGGCGTCCCAGGAGGTCCTTGGCGCGTTGCTGGCCGAGCTTGGCGAGCGGCCGTGGATGTTCGTCCTCACTCGCAGGCCAGGTGAACAGGGCTCTCTCGCCACGGACTCGGTGGTGACAACGGTCGTCGAGTTGCAGCCGCTCTCCCGGCAGCAGGCGGAGACGCTGATCGCCGCCGCCACTGCAGACCGGCCTCTACTGCCACGGCAGATGGCGAGCTTGGCGGAGCGGGCGGAGGGCAACCCGCTGTTCCTGATCGAGCTGCTCAACGCCCTGCGGCAGGGAGGGAACGTCGAGACGTTGCCCCGCTCGGTCGAGGGCCTCATCTCGGCTCGCATCGACCGGCTCCCCTCGACCGACCGCAACCTGCTGCGGCGGGTCGCCGTCCTCGGGAACGAGTTCGATGCCGATCACACCGGCTGGGTGCTGCCTGCGATCCCGACGGAAGCGCGGCTCAGGGCGTTCCGGCGGTTGGGTGCCTTCCTCAACCTGAGCGCCAACGGATGGGTCGAGTTCCAGCATGCGCTGATCCGCGACGTCGCATATGAGGAGCTTCCGTTCAAGACGCGGCTCGAGCTCCACGCCAATGTGGGCGACTCGATATGTGCCACCTCGGAGGGACAGCCCGAAGCCCATGCCGCCTTGCTCTCGCTCCATTACTTCGCGGCGAGACGATGGAACGACGCCTGGCGGTTCTCGCTGCTTGCCGGCGACGGTGCCAAGGAGATATACGCCAACCTCGAAGCGGCGCGCTTCTACGAGCGCGCCGCAGAGGCGGCACGTTTCATGCCGATGATCGGGCATACGGCGAGGGCCGAAGTCCTCCGCTCGCTGGGGGACGTCAAGGAGCGGGCGGGGCTCTTCATCGAGGCGGTGGAGGCGTACCGGCGGGCCTCGCAACTCACCGACGACCCCGTTGCGCTGGCCGATCTCAAGCTGCAAGCGGGCGGTGGTCCGGATGCGGCTGGGATCGTTCAGCCAGGCGCTACGCGACGTCTCCGCGGGTCAGCGGCTGCTCGAGGGAGTCAACTCGGTCGAGGCCTCCCGGGTGCGGGCACAACTCCTGGCGCACGGCGCCCAGGTGAGGATGGCCCAGGAACAGGACAGGATGGCCATCGAGATGGCCCAGCGCGCCATTGCCGAGGCCGAGGCGGCGGACGAGAAGCAGGCGCTCGCCGTCGCCTATGCGGTGCTCGACACCTCGTACCGGTGGCTCGGTGAGACCGACAAGGCGGTATACGCCCCCATGGCCCGCCGGTTGTACGAGGAGTTGGGCGATCTCTCCGGGCAGGCGACGTTGACCGGCAACCTCGGGATCGCGGCCTATTTCGAGGGGCGCTGGAACGACGCCATCCGTCTTTACGAGGAGAGCCGGGACAACCATCTGAAGGCGGGCAACGAGGTCCAGGCGGCCATATGGTCGGCGAACATCGCCGAGGTCCTCATCAACCAGGGGAAGATGGCGGCGGCGGAGGCATTGCTGGTCGAGGCGGTGCCGACGCTCGCCGCCGCGGGTCTCGACTCGGTCGCCTTCGCCGAGGTGCAGATGGGCCGCGTGCTGGCAAGTCGTGGTCAGCTCACCGAGGCGATGACGATGATCGGGCGGGCGCTCGACCACATCAAGGAGATGGGTCAGTCGATCACCGCCATCGACGCAACGGTCGAGTTGGCGTCATCCCTCGTGTCTGCTGGCCAGCTCGAGGAAGCCATCGACAAGCTCGGTGGCGCCGGCACACGCTCGGCGGCTGCGGAGGCCTATGGGGCGAGGCTCCACCGGGTGCGGGCCCGGGCGCTATCTGCCATGGGCCGTGACGACGAGGCTCAGTTGGAGCTTCTCAGGGGTCTCGAGGTCGCCGATCGCCGCCAGGACCCTTACGAAAAGGCGATGCTCACCCTGGCCCTCGCCGACCTGGAGCATCGTCTCGGGCAGCCGGTGGACGACACCGCCATCGATGAGGCGAGGCGGACGCTCGCAGATCTCGGCGTCGAATTCGCCTAAGGCCCGTCTTCCCCCTCCCTGCACGGGAGGGGGAAGATCGGCGCTGTTGCTTACCGCTTGCCCCGGGTGGGGTCACCCAGGAACTGCCAGACCTCGAACTCATCGACCTGGACGTCGAATTCCGAGCCGGGCGGGTTCCGTCGTGATGTCGATCTGCCGATCCGACGGCAGTCGGGCACAGCGGCGTTGGGCTGCCCCGCTTCGCAGTCAACGCCCACCACCGGCTCGCCGCCCGGTTGGAGGATCACCAAGGTCGGCTGGATTCAGCGTCCCGTCCGGCTAGTAGTTCAACACATAGGGGAGCCAGTCGATCTCCTCGGTGAACACCACCGTCCCGTCGGGGGCTCCGCCGAAGACGACGAACTGCGTGAACTCCTCGTCGGGGCTGACTCCCACGTCGAACGGATATGCCTGTGCCGGCGAGGAGCACTCCTCGCGGCAGCGTCACCGTTGCCGACGGCTTGCCTTCCTCGTCGATGGTGGCCGACCGGGGTCTGCCGCACCCGAGCACGACGGCGAGGTGGTTGCCGAAGTTGACCCCGTGGCCGGGGCATTGGAGAGGGTTACGGTGTGGCCGGCCGGGGCCAGGTCCGTCCCAGACCGGTGCAGTCGTCGTTTCCCGATGGCGCCGACTGCTGCCAGACGAAATGGTGCCGCTTGCGTCTTGAGGACCTCGCAAACCACGAAGGTGCCCGGCGCCGAGCATCCATCGAGTAGTTGCCGTCGGTGTCGGTCACCGCCGACGCCACCTCCTCCCCGTCTCTGGAACGCCACGATGGTCCAGTTGGCCAGACCCTCCTCGACCTCACCGTTGTCGTTGTCCAGCTCACCATCGGTGTCACGGTCGTGGAACTTGGTGCCCGAGATCGACAGCGGAGGCGGCTCGTCGTAGCAGATGGTGACGTGGCTGAGATTGTCGTACCTGTTCCCCTTCGGTGGGGCGTGCAGCACCGTGTCAGAGGTCTGCGGCCCGACCGCCGAAGCGAGATAGTCGTAGTGGTTCGAATTCGTTCCGCCCTTGACCACCACGTCGAATGCCACCCACCCCGGCGTGTTGATGGTGAAGTTGACGGTGCGCTGTGACGTGTTGACCACCAGGTTGACCACCACTCCGGTGGCCGGGTCGGTGTAGCTGCGGGTCATCGGACTGGGGATGCGAAGCGAGTGGGTGGCCTCGGTGCCGACCACAGGGTCAGTGCAGTCATCGCCTCCGAAGTGGGGAATGATCGTCGGCTGGACGCCGTCGCCCGACGGGTTGTTGGGCCGGGGCGCGGCCGCCGCCGGTGCCAGAGTCATAACCAAGGCACCAATGAGCGCGCCCAACACTAGTCCTCGAACAGTCTTCATCCCGCCCTCCTCGTCTCCCTTGAGCAGGAACCATAGCGGAGTCGGACGACTAATCCGCCGAAATGGCGGATCAGGGCGGAGCCGTGCGGCATCACCGACCGTCGGCGAAGTCCGCCAGGCGACTACTCGATCAGCCCATCGGTGAGCCCCGGTGGCGTGACGAGCCCGTGGCGATCTCACCGGAGATGGCACGCACCACTCATCCAGTCGTCGCCAGCGGTCAGCGACGTCGGGCGGTGTCCGCCTCGACCAGCGACCTACAGGGCGATCGACCGATCGTCACCGTCTGACTGCGCCGAGTAGGTTCCCGCCAAGACGAGTCGAGGAGGAGCCAATGGAAGATGACATGATCGTCGGGCCCGTCGAGTTGGCGGTGATCGGCTTCCCGGAGACCCGCTTCACCGGCGCCATCGCCCCGGCGCTGGCGGACCTCGTCGAGAGAGGGGTCGTCTCGATCCTCGACCTGGTGTTCGTGACCAAGGACGAGGACGGGAACGTCCTCGGGATCGAACTGAACGAGATGGAGGATCCTGCAGCGTTCGACGATGTCGAGGGTGAGGTCAACGGACTGCTCAGCGACGAGGATCTTCAAGCGGCAAGCGAGTTGCTCGACCCGGGTAGCTCCGCAGCTCTCATCGTGTGGGAGAACACCTGGGCGCGGACGCTGGTGAATGCCATCCTCGAAGCAGGCGGGCATTTGGTCGCCCACGACCGGCTGGATGCTGAGACCGTCAAGCAGGCATTGGCAGCAGCTCAGAGCGAATGAGGAGGATCAGATGAGGATGGGACGTGGAGTTGGCCGAGTCGGCCGCCGCGGCCTCGTCGGAACGATGGCTCGGACCGCAGTGGTTGCGGGCACGGCTACGGCAGTTGTCGGTGGCGTGAGCCACACCAGCAGGGGAAACAGCAGCAGGCGGCTGACGCTGCGGCTTGGGAGCAGCAACAGCAACAGGCAGCGATGGAGCAGGCGGCGGCCGACGCGGTTGCGGCCCAGCAAGCGGCGGCGCCCCGGCAGCGGCACCGGCCGCGGCACCGGCGGGCGACGCCGCATCGCTCAACTGCAGGAGCTGGCCAAGTTGAAGGAGCAGGGCATCCTCAGCGACGAGGAGTTCGCCGCCGAGAAGGCGCGCATCCTCGGAGGCTGAACGGGCGAATGCCGGGACGGGCTCAGCCGCGAGAACCGACTGCTGGCAGCCCGTCTGCAAAGCAGGAAACCGAAGCTGGCGCGGAGAACCGCGCGGCAATGTCGCCCCGTGCCAGAACAAGGGCCTTCGGCTTTACCGACATCCACTGCTGGAGCTCGGCAAGCAGACGGGCTGCCCGGTCGCCGGCGACCAGGTAGATGATCCGAGGGATTAGCAGACCGATCGTTCCGATCACGGCGAAGACGGCCAGGACACCGAAGCCGGCACCATGAAGACGATCCGACCGCGGACCAGGGCGATCATACCGGCTGCCGATCGCGGTCTGTCCTGCCTGGCGACCACTCGAGCATCTCGATGCGGTCGTTGCACATCCTGTTGCATTAGGTTCCCCGGCATCCGGTCCCCATGACCACCGACACTCTCTCGCTCTTCTTCGCGCTCCTGGCGCTGGCGTGCTGGCGCTGCCGTGCTGGTGGCGGTGGTGCTCGGCTTGGTGGCTCGGCCGACGCTGGCGCGGTTGGCGACCGCGGTGCAGCCGGTGGCGCTCTGGCTGGCGTGGGCGGTGGCGCTGGTGGCGACGTTGGGGAGCCTCTACTACTCCGAGGTAGCGCATTTCATCCCGTGCACGCTGTGCTGGTACCAGCGGATCGCCATGTACCCGTTGGCGATCGTGCTCGGGATCGCCGCCTTCCGCCGCGATGGCGGGATCTGGCGGTACGCGGTCCCGCTGGCGGCGACGGGCTTGGCGATCTCGATCTACCACACCTTCATCGAGTGGTTCCCCAACCTCGACGCCGGCTTCTGCTCGTTGGAGGTGCCGTGCAGCGCGGCGTACGTCACCGAGTTCGGGTTCGTCGGGATCCCCTTCATGGCGGGCATGCGGGTTCGCCATCATCATCGTGCTACTGCTGGTGGCCCGGTACCATCGGGCCACCCCCTCTCCGGAGACCCCTGTATGACAACGCCCCATAGCCGCAGCGATTCGGCCGCACCACAACCGAGCCGCACCCCATTGGTGGTTGGGGTGGTAGTAGCTCTCGTTCTCGTCGCCGGTTTGGTGGCGTGGCTGGTCACCCGCTCGTCCGGCGACGGCGACGCCGCCGAGGCGCCGGTGTTCGGCGAGGTGTCCGTCGAGGGCGAAGCTCTCCCGGGGCTCGCCGAAGGCGCCGATCCCTCGACCGATCCAGCGGTGGGGACAGCTGCTCCCGTTGTCAGCGGTACCGACTTCGCCGAGGCAGCCGGTCACCCTCGAGGCGGGCGGCGAGCCAACGGTGATTCTCTTCCTGGCGCACGCGTGCCCGCACTGCCAGCGAGGAGGTGCCCGCTATGCAGGAGTGGCTCGACGGCGGAGGGCTACCGGATGGGAACTCAGATCCTCTCGGTGGCCACCGCCCAGGACTCCGACGCAGCCCAACTTCCCCCCGGCGGCCTGGCTCGAGGAGGAGGGCTGGACACCGCCAGTCCTGGTCGACGACGAGGCGAGCACCGCCGCCACCGCTTTCGGGCTGACGGGCTTCCCTTCTGGGTGTTCCTCGACAGTGCAGGGAATGTGGCCGCCCGGGCCATCGGGGGAGATGGACCCGGCTCAGGTGAGGCGAGGTCCTCGCCAGCCTCCCCTAGAATCGATCGGACCCTTCGAGCCGTTTGCCAAACCCACAGGCGCGGCGGTAGGTTCGATGGCCCTTCGGGGGTGGTGTAATAGGCAACACGACAGGTTCTGGCCCTGTTATTGAGGGTTCGAGTCCTTCCCCCCGAGCCGGCGGGATCACAACGCCCGCCGCCCGGTCCCGTCGTCTAGTGGCCTAGGACGCCGGCCTCTCAAGCCGGTAACGCCGGTTCGAATCCGGTCGGGACTGCAATCCCCTTGCCCGGCGGCAGGCCGCCGGGCATTTCATAGATCGTGCGGCCTTCGGCCGCGCTCATTTGTGCTGGTCGGGCTGTACACGCCAGCCCGATCAGGCCGAGGGGGCTGGCAGGAGCCACCCCCTCGGGCACCCCCCAAAGACCGAGAGCAACGTTGCTGTGGGGTTTGGCTGCCGTCTGCCGTCC
Organism: uncultured Actinomycetes bacterium; assembly: GCA_963733905.1. Classification (GTDB taxonomy): domain Bacteria; phylum Actinomycetota; class Acidimicrobiia; order Spongiisociales; family DATADW01; genus DATADW01. The sequence continues at coordinate 340,896 of CAVTEU010000006.1, forward strand.
GGCGACGAGTTCTGGCGCTACATCTTCAGGCACCACCAACGGAGCCATAACCCACGTTGACCCGTCTGCCGTCTGCCGTCTGCCGTCGTGCGAGCGAAGCGAGCCGAGCCCTACGTGTGCCCGTAAACCGGGATGTCTGCCCCGTTGATCACTTGCGAGCCGGGGAGAGCAGGTACTCGATCACGGCTGCGATCTCGTCGGGGGTGGGCCAGGAGACGTAGTCGGCGAAGGGGAGCGCCGCCCTCGTCGCCGGGGTGTCGATGACCGACGGCATGAGGACGTTGGCGGTGACGTCGGTTTGATCGAGCTCGGCTGCCGCCGTCTTGGCCAGGGCCACCACCCCGGCCTTGGCGATGTTGAAGGCGACCTGTCCAGACGGCGTGTCCGCCGCCGCCCGGCTTCCCATGAGGATGATCCGACCCACTCCGGCCTCGGCGGAGGTAGGGGATAGCCGCCCGGACCGCGATGAACGCTGATCGGAGGTTGAGATCGAGCATCCGCTCGAACCGGAGGTCATCGGTCTCCTCGACGTCGCGGGCACCGGCCCACCCACCCACCAGCGAGCAGAGGGCATCGATCGACCCGAACTTCTCGGCAGTCGCCTTGAGGAATGCGGCGACCTCCTCGGCGTCGTTGGCGTCCACCCTCCGGAGGAGCATGCGGTCCTCCTCGAGTTCGACCTGGCGCTCGAAGGCCTCCGCCTCATCCGGTATGAGGTAGGTCACGGCCAGCCGGGCGTTTCCCTTGGCCAGTCGCTTGACCAGCGCGGTCCCCAGGCCCCCGGTGCCGCCTGTGATGACCACGGTGGGCTTGTCTCTCATCTTCCTCCTGCCAGGTTCCACTAACTGGGGCCACAGATTACGTCGCACTCGGCCCGACGGCGGTCAGCCTGGCCCAAACGGACTCGGCTCGGCGACACACTCTTTCAAGTGCTGGTAGCTTGCGCCGCGGGGCGAGCCTGACTGGAGGAAGGCCATGGCTGGGATCACCTTCGACTCGGTTGGCAAGGTCTACCCGGGTGGCACGAGGGCAGTCACCGATGTCAACCTGGAGGTCGGCGACGGCGAGTTCATGGTGCTCGTCGGCCCGTCGGGGTGCGGCAAGTCCACCCTGTTGCGGATGGTCGCCGGACTGGAGGACATCAGCGAGGGCGAGTTGAAGATCGGCGATCGGGTGGTGAACGATGTCCCGCCCAAGGACCGCGACATCGCCATGGTGTTCCAGAACTACGCCCTCTATCCGCACATGTCGGTCTTCGACAACATGGCCTTCGGGCTCAAGCTCCGCAAGATGCCGAAGGACGAGATCAAGCGCCGGGTTGCGGACGCCGCCAAGACCCTCGAGATCACCGAGTACCTCGACCGCAAGCCAAAGGCCCTCTCCGGTGGGCAGCGGCAGCGGGTGGCCATGGGTCGGGCCATCGTGCGCGAGCCGTCGGCGTTCCTGATGGACGAGCCGCTCTCCAATCTCGACGCCAAGCTGCGGGTCCAGATGCGTTCCGAGCTGGGTCTGCTCCATGCCCGGCTGCAGACCACCACCCTCTATGTGACCCACGACCAGGTCGAGGCGATGACGATGGGTGATCGGGTGGCGGTCATACGCAAGGGCACGCTGCAGCAGGCCGACACCCCCCGCGTCCTGTACGACGAGCCCGTGAACCTGTTCGTGGCAGGTTTCATCGGATCACCGTCGATGAACTTCATCTACGGGACCCTGCTCGAGGAGGACGGCGGGCTTATCGATACAGTTCGCCGGGCAGAAGCTGGCCGTGGACCGCTCTGCTATTGCCTCCCGACCCGGCTTGACGGCCTACGCCGGCAAAGAGACGGTGATCGGGGTGCGGCCGGAGAGCTTCGAGGTGGCCGCGGCGGTTCCCGACGCCGATCCGGTCGCAGACCATCGAGATCGACCGCCGACATCACCGAGCAGCTCGGGAGCGAGGCGTACGTCCACTTCATCAGCCCGCAGCGGCCGGTGGTCACACCCGACATCCGCGAGCTGCTGGAAGACGAGGGGCTCGACGAGACCTCGCTGGGCAACGAGACCAAGATGGTGGCTCGAGTCAACCCCGACCTGGCCCCCAAGAGTGGCGAGACCACCCGGTTATGGGTGGACACCTCCAAGCTCCACTTCTTCGACCTGGACACCGGCCTGGCGATCTGGGATTGAGGCAGCGCCTCACGGTGTGAGGCGCTTGAAGGACTCGGCGAGAGGAAGCCCGGCGGGCTCGCCCTGCTGAGCCGCCCATTCGCGGATCCGGTCCTCGAAAGCGCGCCTCGCCACATCGGAGCTGAGGGCGTCACCCATCGTGGTCTGCGTCTGGCTGGAGTGACGCAGTAGGGCGGCCAGCTTCCGGTCGAAGGTCTCGGCGATGTCCTCGAAGTGGTCCGGCTCGTCGGCCGCCCACAACAGGAGCGACACCCGGGCGATGCTTCTCGACTCGTCCGGTGAGCTGCTCGGGGAAGAAGAGGTGGTCGCGCGCCGCCACCACCGCATCGACCGCGGCGAACCCGGTGACCCTGTGGTCCGGATGGAGCATGTAACGCTTCCAGGGATCGTGGGTGAGAACGACGTCGGGACGGAGCTCGGCGGATCCAACCGGCGAGCTCGCGGCGCAGCGCCGGCGAGGGCTCGAGTTCTCCGTCCACCGCCCCGAGCATCACGACCTTGCCGGCTCCCAGTTCGTCGGCTGCGGCTCGCTGCTCGGCGCGGCGGGCCTCGATGAGCTGCTCGGGGGTCAGCGCGGGATCCCATGTCCCCTTGGAACCGTCGGTGACCACCAGCATCGTGACCTCGCAGCCGTCGGCGGCCCAGCGAGCGAGGGTGCCGCCGGCGCCGAACTCGGCATCATCGGGATGGGCGCCGATGGTGAGAGCCCGGGCCGGCGTGGCGAGCGGACTCTGGATGCCGTTGTCATCCGGCAGCCCGGTGCACCGACATGTCGCGCAGCCACCCGCCTGCGGGCAGAGTCGCCATCGCCGGCAGGTCACCCGCCCGATCGAGGTCCCAGGCGAGCCCGACCCGGATCACTACCTCGGGGTCGACCGCGGTCGCCAGGTGGCGATGGAAGCTTCCCGGCCCATAGGAGAACCGGAAGGCGCCGGTGCCGCCGATGAGGTTGGTCCCGCCGTCCCACGATGGGGCGAGAACTGTGCGACCTCGGTGGATGACATCTGAGGCAGGCGTTCAGGTCTGCGACACCGAGCAGGGGAAGGTCGGCATGGCACACCAGCCATGAATCGGCCCCTGCCGCAGCCACCACGGCGGCGGCTGCCCGGTCGAGACCGCGGCCCGGTCCGGTTTCGGCGATGACCTCTGCGCCGCTGTCTCTTGCCAGGCGAGCGACCTCGGCGTCATCGCTCACCACTGCGACCCTCGATCCGGTAGCCAGGGCGGCGGCGATGGTCCGTTCGGTGCAGCACCGCATTAGAAGGCGACGGCCGGCGGGGTCCACTTCACCGGCGAGTCTTGCCTTTGCTCCGGCCAGCGGCTTGACCGGGATCCCGATGATCGACACTGCGGCAGGCTAACGGTGGGGTGGCGTGGTGTCTGCGGTCCCACCGACCACCGGTAGGCTCCGGGCGGGCCGTCAGGACCAGGACCAGGAGCTCACCGAGGCGTCATGCGTCGTCAGACCAAGATCGTGGCCACGATGGGCCCCGCCGTGGCCTCGCTCGCCAAAGTTGGCGAGTTGATCCATGCCGGACTCGATGTCGCCCGGCTCAACTTTTCCCACGGCGACCACGACACCCACCGCCAGTTTCGCCGACTGGGTACGCGAGGCTGCGGTTGAGGCCGGCGCCAACGTCGCCCTGCTCCAGGACATACAAGGACCAAAGCTCCGGCTGGGAACGCTGCCCGACGGCAAGGTGCAGCCTCGATCGTGGAGAGCAGGTGGACCTGGTACCCGGGGCGAAGAGTGGCGATAGCTCGCATATCCCGGTGGACTACGAGCACCTTCTCGAGGATGTCGCCCCGGGTCGTTCGGTGCTCGTCGCCGACGGGCTGGTCAGGCTGGAGGTGGCGGAGAGGCTGCATGACCGTCTGCGCTGCGTCGTCGTGGCGGGCGGCGAGTTGGCCGACCACAAGGGGGTCGCCTTCCCCGGGTCCGAGCTCCGGGTCCCTTCCTTGACCGAAAAGGACATGGCCGACATCGCCTTTGGACGGGAGCTCGGGGTCGACTACGTCGCCATGTCGTTCGTGCGCAGCGCCGATGACATCCGACAGGTCGCTGCCCTGGTCGAGCCGGGCACGCCGATCATCGCCAAGGTGGAGCTGGCGGCGGCGTACGAGAACCTGGACGACATCCTCTCCGCCGCCGACGGGGTCATGGTGGCGCGGGGCGACCTCGGGGTCGAGTTGCCATTGGAGCGGATCCCTCTGGTCCAAGCCGACATGCTCGAGCGGACCAACGCGACGGGACTGCTCACCATCACCGCCACCGAGATGCTGCAATCGATGGTGGAGGCGCCCCGGCCAACCCGGGCCGAGGTCACCGATGTCGCCACCGCGGTCACCGAGGGCACCGACGCGGTGATGCTCTCGGGCGAGACCGCGGTGGGGAAGTACCCAGTTGAGGCGGTACGGATGATGGACACCATCTGCCGCGAGGTCGAGACGGGTCTCCGACCGCAGCGGCGCAGCGCCCATCCGCAATTGAGCTCGGTCCCCACCTTCGCCTCGGCCATCGCCAAGGCGGCCGTCGAAGCCGCCGTCGACCTCGACCTGTCCACCATCGTCGCCTTCACCGAGACCGGGAGCACGGCACGGCTCCTCTCCAAGTACCGCCCGGCGTCGGACATCGTCGCCTTCACCGCCAGGGACTCGACCCTGCGCCGGATGGCCCTCTACTGGGGGGTGCGGGCGGTCCCGTTCGAGCGGCGCGCCTACACGGACCTCGAGATCGCCGCCGCCGAGAAGTACCTCGAGAAGGAGAGGCTTTGCAACCGGGGAGAGGGTGTCGTGATGGTCGCCGGGATCCCCGCCAACCGCCAGGCTTCCACCAACCTGATGAAGCTCCATGTGATCGGGGAGAGAGACCGGGGCGTCGACTCGCAGCGTGACGGGCGAGGGTCGATGGGGGGGTTGAGCGGCCCCGTGTAGAGTCCGCCGACCGAGTCGAGGGAGCCGTCAGGTGGGTCAACCGATTCAGGTCATGGACCGCGTCGTGCTGGGTGATGTCGCCCTATTCGACACCGATCGCACACTCACCGGCCAGGATGGGGAGACCTACTCGACCATGGCCGATACCGAGCGCACCGAGACGTTTGGCAGCGCCATCGCCGCCCGCCTGCTCGAGTCGGACGACCGCTTGGACTCGGTATATGTCCTCTCCAACAGCCTCTCGCTGCGCCGACCCGATGGTTGGACCGAAGAGGCCCTCGACAACGCCTCCGAGACCATCCGCACCTTCTTCATCGTCTACGAGGAGAACAAACCGCCGGGAGCGATGGAGGAGCCGGAGCCCGAAGCGGCCGAGGAAACTGACGAAGAGGCCGGGTAGGGCGGTTCGGAAGTGGGATGGATTGGGTACTGGCTCATTGGGTAGCGGGTCCTGTCGTCGGGGGAGGCGGTCCTCCCGGTCGGTGCTGACGGCCTTCGCGCCCTCTGACCACTACCCATGACTCTCCTCAGGGTGCTGTCGTCGGAGGCGCTGTACTTGGCGGCTCGGTGGTGTCGGCCGGCGGCTCGGTGGTGTCGGGGGGCGGTGGGTCGTGTCCGGTGGCGGCTGGGTCGTGTCGGGGGGTGAGGTCGTCGTGGTTGGGGGCGCCGGGCAGGGCTCGCCCGTGTAGTCCTCGGACTCGGGCGGGAGGTGGCAGGGGTGCCGCTCCACGACGATCGGCTGCGGTCGGTAGCGCCAGGTCCAGGTGACCTCGTCCTCGGTGCCGTCGGGGAAGGTGATGGTGCGCACCACGTCGACCGAGAACCCTTGGGTTCCGTCCGAAACCCGGCGCTCGTCCCCGGGCGCAAGCCCGCTGTTGCCCTCGTACACCGTGGTTGTCGGATCGGTGAAGCCGTATGGCTCTCCGGTGGTTGCTTCGACCACCTTGGACTCGCCGTTGCCCTCGGTTGCCACGTAGACATCGGCGGTCCGGTTGCCCGGTATGTGCTCGCCCACCAGCGACCTGCCGCCGTTGCATCCATAGAGCCTGACCGTGATCGATGTGTCGGTGTACTCGGTCCGGATGAGGACCCCACAGCTCCCGTTGTTCCCGAATGCGAGATCGGGTGAGGGCCATGACAGCGTGGCCTCGACCCCTTGCGGATAGCGGCTGAACCAGAAGCTATGGGGCGTGTGGCTCACGTCCAGGTACCCGCCCCAAAAGACAGCGTTGTAGAGAGTGGTGGTGAACTGGCTGATCCCACCGCCCAGGTTGTCGTCCACCACGACCCCGCCGATGATGGCGGGCGCCTCCTGGTAACCCTCCTCGGCGGTCCGCTCACCGACGTAATCGTTGAGCCAGAACTGACCGTCAGGGGGCACGATGGCGCCATCGACCTCGTCGGCGATGAGGTGGATATTGTCGACCCGGGCCTCGCAGCAGGCGTGATAGGTGGTGAACTTGGAGACGAGGTGCTCTATCCCCAGCGCCTCGAGCTCTTCGGTGGTCACTTCGGGCTCAGCACCCTCGCTGAATGGGAGCACCCCGGACCGGCTTCCACGAAGCGCCGCCGCCCGGAGGGCATCGGCCGCCCCTTCGGGATCGATGACCGTCCCGGCGCGCCCGGGCTCGATCCCCACCGTCTCGTCGGAGTTGACGATGAACCGGGCGTCGACCGGTGGCAGCTCGAGCTCGGACCTGAGACCCTCCAGCCGGGCGGCGACTTCGTCGGGCAGGAATCCCACCTCGATGGTTGGGTTGTCGCCCCCGATGGCCCTGTTGCGGAAAGCCGCCGCCAAGTCGTCGACCTCAAAGGTCACCTCGGCGTATGGGTCCTCGCGGTAGAGAACGACCGGTCCGGCGAGGAGCGCCTCGGCGACGGTCACCGCCCGGTTGACATCCTTCCTGGTGACCGTGGGTTTGATTTCGATCACCTGTGCTTCCACCGGACGGCGGTCCTTGCGGAGTAGTTGATCGACCAGGTCGGAGGTCAATCGATCGCGGTCAACCCCGCGGCCCTTCATCGGATAGCGGGGGACCGGTTGGGTGCCATCGAGCCGAACGGCTCCGTTGAAGGGTGGGTCACCGACGACGTTCTCATCCCAGCTGTCGAAGACCGGTTCCAGCCTGCTCCGGTCCACCCGTCCGATAGGCGCTATCACCTCGTCGCGGAACTGGTGCCCCAGCCACCAACGAAACTGCTGGATGATCGAACCCTCGCGCCCCACCTGCATCGCCCGCTCTGCAAGCTCGGCGGTGTTGAGCCGGAATCCGATCGCATCGGGACTGATCCGGAAGTTCTCGTCGACGACGTTGACTGCCACTGGCTGGACGGCAAGTTCGTCCTCGAGAGTGAGCACAGCCCGCTCTGCCGCGGCCGGCCCGAGCCCGGAGAGATCGGCGTCACCGACCGAGACGTTTCTCAGCACCTTGCCCTGATGGAGGGCGCGATCGACTGCGTAGCCGCCGATGATCAACAGAGCGACCGCCATCACGGCTACGACCGATAGGAGAACGGAGCGGGAGCTTCGTGCCATGTGCGAGCGGTTGCTCTCCGGGACCTGGAGCAGAGTGTAGGGACCGCGATGCCCAGGACGGAATCCATCGCCGGATACGATGCCTGGCGTGATCGAATTTCCCCCCGTGCCGCCCGGGGACCCGGTCCGGATTTCGGCCTCGACCTTCGTCACATACACGCAGTGCCCGGCATCTGCCGAGGCGCGGTTGCGGGGTGTCTTCGGTCCCGACAGTCGGGCATCCTTCTCCGGCGGGCTCGCCCACAGGGTCTTCGCCCGGCACCTCGGACAGGGCTCGATCGACCCCGATGGCTTCCATCAGGTGTGCCGCGAGGAGATCGGCTCGTCATCGCTCAACATGAAGATGGCCGGGCTCGGGCTGGGCAAGCCGAGCGTGCTCGCCCCGCTCATCGAAGAGGTGCAGGCGCTCTATCAGCGGTTCCGCAGTGTGCCGGTTGATGGCTTTGTCGGCGCCGAGGTCGACCTGGCTGCGGAACCGGCCGACGGGGTGAACCTCGTGGGGAAGGTCGACGCTGTGTTTGGCGACGACAGCGGTCCTCGCCTGGTCGACTGGAAGACAGGCGAGTTGGGGGATCCGCTGGTTCAGCTTCATTTCTACGCGTTGCTCTGGGCGCTCCAGGAGGACGAGATTCCCGGCCGCTTGGAGGCGGTCTCGGTGCGGACGGGCGAGCGGTTCTCCACCGTCCCATCACGTACCGACCTCGAGATGGTTGCCGGGCAGGTTGCGGAGATGGTCACCCGGCTCAGGACTGCTTGGGCATCAGGGGCCGAGATCGAATTGTGCGGTGGGCCATGGTGCCGGTACTGCCCCCTGCTCGAGGGGTGCGGTGAGGGCATGGCAGCCGTGGGTTTCGATCCGGTGAGCGCTCCGGCGCCGTAGACAGTCGGAGGTGGTTCGATGCGTGTGGTGATCAGCGGAGCCGGGGGTCCGATCGGCACTGCGCTTACCCGACTGCTGCGACGCCGCGGGGATGACGTGGTCCGGCTCACCCGGGGGGACCCTGGCACCGACGCGATCACCTGGGATCCGGACAGTCAGCGCATCGATACCGCCGGATTGGAAGGCGCCGACGCGGTGGTACACCTCGCCGCCGAGCCGATATCGCCCCCCCTGACCAGTGGGAAGCGAGATCGTGTACTGCGGAGCAGGTCGGAGGGCACCCGGCTGCTGGCCTCCACATTGGCCGGGCTGGACAACGGGCCCGCTGTCATGGTGAGCGCATCGGCCATCGGCTTCTACGGTGACCGCGGGGACGAAACGCTCACAGAGACGAGCGCTTCGGGATCCGGGTTTCTGTCCGAGGTGGTGCGCGAGTGGGAGGCGGCAACGGAGCCGGCGGCGGAGTGCTGGGATCCGAGTGGTCCACGTCCGAACAGGTCTGGTGCTCACCTCACGGGGCGGAGCACTGTCGCGACTGTTGATTCCGTTCAGGCTTGGACTGGGCGGTCGGCTCGGATCGGGTCGCCAATGGTGGAGTTGGATATCGCTCACAGATGAGGCGCGCGCCATGGCGCATTGCATCGCCACCGACGAGCTCGACGGGGCGGTCAATCTCACCTCCCCGTCGCCGGTGAGGAACGAGGAGTTCACCCGGCGATTGGCGGCGGCGCTGCACCGGCCGGCAGCGATCCCCGTGCCTGCCTCGGCGCTTCGCCTCGCTCTCGGGTCCGATCTCGCCGAAGGGCTGGTCCTGGCGAGTGCACGGGTCGTGCCCGAGCGGCTCATGAACAGCGGATTCTCCTTCCGACACGACCGGCTCGACGAAGCTCTGGCAGAGGAACTCTGACACCGGGCTGTTTCGGGATGACACGGGGATGTCACACCCCCCGGATACAGTGCGCGCATGGTGGCTGTAGTGGAATTGTCGGACGGCGAGGTCCGCATCGAGCAGATGACGGTCCGCGACCCGTTGCTCTGCTCTGTCCTTCGCAATCAGCCGCAAGAGCGTTGGGTCGAACTCGTCGAGCGGGCTCTCTCCGTCGGTGCCCGAGGGTTGATGACCATGGGGCTCGGTATCGACCTCGCCGAGGTGGACGACCGGGTCCGCCGGAGCGTCGCCGAGGGCACTGCTGACGCCAGGCGCCAACTGGAGAAGATCCTCGAGCGCGCCGTGACCGAGCTGTCCGGATCGTTCGACCCCGAGCACCGCACTTCAGCCACCGCCCGGGCAATCACCGAGTTCGGGCTGGTCCGCGACGGTCTCCTCGAGGCCATCGACCCGGGTCACCGCGACAGCGTCACCTCCAAGTTCCTGGGTGAGCTCGACGAGCTTCTAGGGCCCGGGGGCAAGCTCGAGGGCGTTCTGGAGCGGTCTCTCGATCCGTCCGCCGACGGGTCGGGGTTCGCCACGATGGCCGCCATCTTCGACGAGAAGCTCACCGAACTACGCGATCTCGTGCTCCGGAAGCAGGGCGCCGAGGTCGAGGCCGAGCGGGGTACCCGCAAGGGTTTCGATTTCGAGGAGGTCATCGAAGGGCGTCTGCGGATGATGGGTCGCTCCATGGGCGGTTGCGTGATCGAGCACACGGGGCGGACCACGGGTGAGCTCGGTGCCGGCTCGATTGTCGGCGACGTGGTGATGACGCTCCCCAACACGCGCAAGCTGGTCATCGAGGTGAAGAACACCAACAAGCTGACGCTCCACGGTCCCAAGGGAATCCTCCGTGAGCTCGACGACGCCCTCGTCAATCGCGGCGCCGATGCCGCGGTGTGCGTGTCCGCCATCGATGCCTATCCCGGTGAGGTAGGGGTGTTCGGGATCTACGGCAACAGGGTGCTGGTCGTGGACGATGGCGAAGGGACTCTGCTCGAGGCGGCGGTCCGGGTCGCCGCGCTGTTGGCGGAGCGGAACGCGGCCTCGACCCGCGATGCTTTCGACGCCGAGGCACTGGCGAGGCGGCTGTCGACCATACGGGAGTTGGCCGGCAACCTAGGTGCGAGCCGCCGGCAGCTCACCGAGGTCTCGAAGTCGGTGGACACCGTTTCGGTCAACCTGGGCACGCTGCGGTCAACCATTCTCGCCTTGGTCGACGAGGCAGCCGCCGACCTGGCCCGCTCGCCTGTGGCCGACGTGGTCGATCTACCCCGCCGCGAGGTCGGCTGAGCTACGCGGACGGCGGAAGGCGGAAGTCGGAAGTCGGACGCAAATCCCCCCGAGGATCTGCGGAGGCGACGTGCGCAACGATCTCTCCTCCCCCCGGAGGGGGAAGGGCCCCGCTGCGAAGCAGTGGGTCGTGGGGAGCACCAAACTCCCACGGTGCTGCACGATCAGCCGCTGGCTGATCGTGCTTCGACCTTGGCTGTGGCCTGGCCCAACTCGGTGAGCATGCCGGCAAGCTCGGCTCTGTCTCGGGCCATGGTGCGGAGGGGTTGACCCAGCCGGCGGTCGATCTCTTCGGCGAGATCGGTCCTGACTTCGGTCCGGTAGAGGTCTGCCGCCCGCTGCCCGGCCCGGCGGCCCGACGATTTCACCATCGAGGCAACCAGAGACCCCACCAAGACCACCCCAAGTGCGGCGATCAAGGGCCAGGGCCAATTGCCCGGTCGGAGCACCTCAGGCTGGGCCCAAGCCCACACTGCGGCCCCGATGAGCACCAATAGGAGCACAGTCTGGATGACCGCAGCCACCGGCAACCATCGGCTGCGGGTCACTTCCGGCCCGGAGCGGTGCAGGGCGCGAACCGAGTCGGCCGCGGCCTCCATCTCGCTCTCAACCCTTTGAGAGGAAAACTCTCGGCGGAGGTGCTCACCAAAGGCTCCGCCCGCTTCGAAAGACAGGTCTCCGACCAGTTCTTCGACGAGCACCGCCGCCGACGGCAAGCCGGCCCCTGCCGCCGCTCGCTTCCCGGCTTCGGTCGCCGCCTCATCGGTTGTCGCCCCCAGCGCCCGTCCGGCGGCGCTGCGGCGGATGCGGTGTGCAAGCCGGCCGATCGGTCCGCTTCCGCCGGCTAGAGCCAGGCGGACGCCGTCACGTTGGGTGGCGTCGGTGACGCTGACGTCCACCATCGCCGCCGACAGCGAGGTCGCAGCGAGGTCGCGGCAATCTGCCCAACGGCGATCCAGGTCGAGCCCACCCGACGTCACCCCGGTGATCTCGGCCAGTTCGGCCGATGTCCGCCGGACGTCGGCCACCATCTTGGTGATGGCGGTCTTCTTGCCTGCCACCCGTTCGTCGAGCAGGCGCCGGAGTTCTTCGATCCCCTGGGGAGCGCCGATCGTCGGGTCGGCAGCGGTGGCGAGCACAATTGGGTCCTCGATCCCGTCGGTGATGAGCCGGGAGCACAGGTCGGCGATCACCTCTTCTCGCAACCCCTCGGGCAGACGGTCCACTTGGTTGAGGACGAAAAGGAACGTCGAGCTATACCGGGCGAGCGGAGCGAGCCATGCCGTGTGGATCGCCGCGTCGGCGTATTTCTCCGGGTCGAGAACCCAGGCGACGGCGTCCACCCGTGGGATGAGACGCCGAACCGACAGCACATGATCGGGGTCGATCGAGTCGAAGTCGGGCAGATCGAGGACCGCAACGGCGGCTGTGCCCTCCTGTTCGACCCGCTCTTCGATACCGAGGTCGTCGAGCAACCGGACCAGGCCGGGTTCGGGGTTGGCGGGGACAAGCGCCAGCGGCTGGTCCGTGGTCGGCCGAATGGGTCCGGTCGGTGCCACCTTGGCTCCGGCCAGCGCGTTCAAGATGCTCGACTTTCCCGAGCCGGTCCCACCGGCGAGCGCCACGACCACCGTCTCGCCCATGAACCCCGCCCGCCGCCGGATCATCTGTGTGCGCTCGGCGGCGGCTGCGATAAGAGCCGGGTCCACCAGCCCTGCGGCTCTGGCCACGGCACGGTCGAGGATGTCAACCGCGGCGTCGAGATCGGGGGTCATCGCACGATCCCCGAGGAGGGCGACGCCCTCGCGCAATTCGGCGGCGACATCAGCGTCCTTCGCTGCGGTCCGCAACCAAAGCGGCGAATCTCTTGCCGTCCTTCTCGATGACCTCGCCTACGCCGTCCGCCAGGCGGCGGCGCGCCTCCTCGACGAGGGACCGTGCCGCTGCCTTTCCGAAGACGTGCTCGAGGATCTTCTGCTGTGCTGCTGCGGCTCCGGCGGCGATTCCCAACTCGGCACCGGTGAGTCCGGCGGTGTGGACGAACACAGTCAGAAGCAGCACCACAGCCGCGGCGTTGACCCCGTACGAGGCGGCCTGTGCCTGCCTCTTCCTGCCCTTACCCTCCTTCTGCACCAGCCTGACGACATCGCTCATCCAGTCGGCGACGGCGTGGCGTGCCCCATCCTCGGTCTGTGGATCGTGCCTCCACAGGGCGCCCTCGGGCACCTCGGCGAGAAGCGTCCGACCGGTCTCGTCGGATTCCCACGCAGCCGCCGTCGAGCGGGCGGCGGCGTCGGCGCGTCGGGTGACGGTGGCGACCAACTCGGATCCCGCCTCGGCGCCGAGTTGCGCCACCACCGGTCGCCCGCCGAACACGCGGCGAGCCCACTCGCGGAACCGGGCCGCCCCCGATGCCATGGCCCGGGTCAGCTCGCCGGTCCCTACGAACTCCTCCCATCTGGCCAGGACCTCGCCACGAATGAGCGTGCCCTCGGCCAGAGAGAGGGCAAGCCGGTCCACCTCGATTTGGTAGGGAACTGCGGCAGCCGCCGTCAGCCGAGCGCCGGTATCCCGCTGTCGATCGACCCGATCCGCCACGTCGAGGGCGGCGTCGCCGACCTGGCTGGTGGTGCCCGCTATGGCCTGCGACAAGGCGGCGTCCCGTCCGGCGGCTTCGGCCACTGCCTCGAGGCGGGCACGGATGGGGGCGACAGCAGACGGGGGGAGTGCAGTGGTGGCGGGGTCGATGGCCTGCTCGGCTATCACGATCACCGGACCGACGAGGCCGGCGGCGGTCAGCATCCTGGTGTAGTCGTCGAGGACGGCTTCAGACCGCGGTGTGACCCGGTTGAGCACGAGGACCGTGGTCAGGTCGCGCCTACGGAGGCGCTCGAGGAATTCCCACGGAACGGCGTCGGCGTACCTCTGGGCGCTTGCGACGAACAGGGCGACGTCAGCCGCGGCCAACAACTCCTCGACCATCTCGCGGTGCCAGCCCTCGACCGAGTCGAAGTCCGGCGCATCGACCACGGTGAGACGTTCGAGCAGGGGATCGTCGGAGACTTCCACCAGCAACGGCCGCTCGTCCGACATGCCGAATGAGCCGACCAACCGCTGGCGGTACCGGTCCGCGTTGTCCTCGTGGCACCAGACCACCGGCGCTGTCGTGGTGGGCCGCAGCACCCCGACCGCGCTGACCGCCCGGCCGGCGAGCGAGTTGACGATCGTCGACTTTCCGCTGCCCGTGGATCCGACCACCACCGCAAGGATCGGCGCTTCCCAGTCGGCGAGACGGGGCAACAGGTACTCGCGGATCGACCACAGCACGTCGGCACGCGCCGACCTGTCGTCCGCCTGGGTGGGCGTGGGAAGGTCAAAGCTGACGCCATCCAGCCTCGAGGCGAGATCGTGGAGAGCGGGGCCTAATCCGGCCGCCGGGTCGGTGGTCCCCATCGCTGCCCGATTGTGGCAGAGCGGGGACGGTGGTAGGTGGTAGCCCGTTACGTCTCCGTTTCCATCTGCCGTCCGTTCCGTCTTGCGGTCAGGCGGTACCCTGATCCTCCCCGCCAGCGGCGGGGGTGCCGATCGTGGGAACGGTTCTTGACCGAGTGGCGTGAATGGGTCGCATGGCGCCGGATCGTCCGGGTGGCGGACGACCCGATGGAAAGCGCTGCCGCCGTGGGGGTCGATGCGGCGCGTGCCCTCAGAGAACTGGCGCAGACGGTGGCGGCGCTGGCACCCGAGGCGTACCCGGAGGCTGTGCTCGATGGTGTCGATCTGCTCAATAAGCGCCGGCAGGGAATGGCCCCCATCGCCAACCTGCGCAACCTCGTGTACCTGAGGGCGGGGGATGGCATCGACGGCCTCATCGCGGCGCTCGATGAGTACGTCGAGCACATGGCCGACGCCAGCGATCGGCTTGCCAAGGTCGGGGCGGATCTCATCTCCGACGCCGGGACCGTGCTGGTACACGCCCACTCGACCTCGGTGCGCGCCGTCCTCGACGAGGCTCGCAGCCGAGGGAGGTGGTTCACCGTCTCGTGCACCGAGGCGCTCCCCACCGGCGAGGGGGCCGAGATGGCTTCCGAGCTCGCATCGGCCGGCTATCAGGTGGAACTGCTCGGCGACGAGACCGCCGCCGAGGTCATCGGCGGGATGGACCTGGTTCTCGCCGGGGCGGAGGCGCTCGGCCCGGGATCGGCGATCAACAAGGTCGGCACAGGTGACCTGGCGAGCCGCGGCTCGCCGCGGTGGAGTCCCGATCTACCTGGTCGCATCGACCAGGAAGGTGCTCCCGGCGGCGCTGTTCGACGATGCGGCGAGGCTGCAGGGGCGCATGGGGGTCTCTGAGGTGGTGCCGCTGAAGGCGGTCACCGGTGTGATCACCGAACTGGGCGTGCTCTCCCCCGGCGAGGTGTCGGAACTGGCCGCCAGCGGCGCCAGTCGCACCCGAGTTGCCCTGAATCAGGCTGGGACGAGGATCTTCAGCGCCCGATCGCAGTAGCCGATCTCGACCCGATCGACCAAGCCGAGCGATTCGCCGTCGGTTTGCGCCGCCATGGCCGGCTCGGCCGAGATGTTGAGCCGATCGACGCCGGTCCACACCGTCACCCCGGCAACTCCGTCGAGACGTCTCCCCGCCAGCACGCTGGCCAGGATCTCGGCGATCCGTCCCGCGGCGAGCTCCTCGAGCACGAGCACCGCCAGCGAGGCGGGGGAGCGTCGCGCGATCCTCAGCGGGAACGGCCCGAGGTAGGTGTAGGGCTCGTGGACCTGGACGAGGACGGCGACCCCATCGGCGCGGCGCTCGCCGTCGTCGACGCGGAGAGATGCGGGCCGGCCCACGTATGAGCCGAGCGCGGTGCGGAGAGTGGTGCGCAGATAGTGGAGACCTCCAAGCCGGTACTTGCGGTAGGGCTCGGCTTCGGCCTGTCGGACGATGTCGGCGTCGAGGCCGATGCCGGCAGAGAAGGTGGCGATCGTGTCCACTTTGCCGAGCGCTCCGCTGCCCTCCAGACCGGCCACGGCGAGATCGACGCGCCGTGGGTTCGAGCTGAGCGCCTCGGCTGCTCGGACGGGGTCGTCGGGGATGCCGAGTATCCGCGCCAGGACGTTGGTGGTCCCCACCGGGATGACAGCCATCGTCGCGCTGGTCCCCACCATGGCTGCCGCGGCGTGGTGAACGACACCGTCTCCTCCCATCGCCGCCACGACATCGACGCCGTTGTCGATTGCCTCGCATACCGTCGCCTCGATTCCTCCCGCCGCCGACGGCCACAACTGCTCGACCTCGTAACGGGTGCGGAGGATCCCGGTCACCCTCCGCAGGGCGTCCCCACTGAATCCCGACGCCGCCGGGTTGGCGAGGATGGCGAGCCTCACCCGCTCTGTCCCACCGTGGCGGATGGTGTCCCGGCCGTGGAGGGAAGCCGGGGAACACCCTGGAGGATGATCCTTGCCACCAACACGTTCACCGCAAGCAGGCCAAGCGCAGCGAGCCGGCCCCAGCCCAGGACGTCCACCACCAACGCCCACATCAGCGGTCCGAGGATCGTGGCAAACCGGCCGACTGTTCCATACAGGCCATAGAACTCGCCGTAGAGATGCGGGGGGGTGAGGCGGGCCATGTATGCCCGGTCGGCCGCCCAGGTGGCGCCAAGGGCAAGGCCGCCGGCGACTCCGACCGCCCACCCCAAGTCCTCCACGTCGGACGCGGCGGCGGCGATGCCGACGACCATGGTGGCGATCCACACCGTGAGCACCACATGGAGGATGACCCTGGGTCCGACTCGGTCCACCAGGCGTCCGGCGATCAGGCCGCC
Organism: uncultured Actinomycetes bacterium; assembly: GCA_963733905.1. GTDB lineage: Bacteria > Actinomycetota > Acidimicrobiia > Spongiisociales > DATADW01 > DATADW01. Next base: position 357,461 of record CAVTEU010000006.1, read on the forward strand.
GACGATGGCGCTGGCGATCCCGATGACGGTGAGCGCTTGGACCTGTCCGGCGTCGAACCCGATCTCCTTCTGGGCGAACACCACCAGGAAGCCGCCGATGAGCGTGTTGATCGCATCGGTGTAGAAGAACCGGCCCACCAGGAATCGCACCACACCGGGATGCTGCGATGCGGTGCGCCACGAGACGACGAGGTTGGAGATCACCTTCCGCCACGACGGCGCAGGCCCGGCAGGTCGCGGGCGCGGCCGTTCCCTGAGCCACAGGAAGCAGGGGAGGCTGAAGACCAGGAACATGAGCGCCAAGGTGCGGAAGAGACCCGGGTAGCCGATCCGGTCGAGGAGGAGCGTAGCCGGCCCCCACCGCCAGAGCCGAACCGGCGTAGCCGACGGAGACGCCGAGCCCGGAAACCCATCCCCGATTCTCTGGCGTGCTCACGTCGGGGAGCAGGGCGTCGTACACCACGGATCCCAGGTTGAAGGCGATGAGGGCGACGGCGTACACCACCAGCGACAGCACCGCCGAACCGATGCCGAGGAGGGCGGTGGCGGCGACCGCGGCCACGGTGGTCGCCACCAGCGTCGGCTTCCTCTTGGGTGCATGGTCGGTGCGGGCACCGATGAGGGGCCCGGCGAAGACGACCACCAGCATCGCAGCCGCCGTCGCCAGGGCCAGGGCACCGTCGGGATACCCCTGGACCACGGTGACCCACGTGGCGAAATACAGACCCTGGATGCCGAGGGCGAAGACGGTGTTGGCGAGGTCGTAGGTGACCCATCCGGCGACGCTGCGCCGGTCAGGGACCCAGGTATCGACGCTGCTCACGCGTGCAGGTTAGGTGGAGGGGCGACGGCCACCCCGAGCGATCAGAAGGTGACCGCGACCGAGATGAGCTCCTCACGGCCGAGGAGACCGCCGGCGGCCTGAATGGCCCGGTCCGCCTCGTCGAGTGGGAACTCGTGTGACACGAGTTGGTCGAGGCGGGCGTCCACCTCGAGCTGCCGGGTGGCCCAGTGGTACCCCGCCGAAGTGGCGCCGAACACCCCCTTGAGAGTGAGTTCCTTGAGCACCACGATGTCGGAGAAGAGCTGGGTGACCGTGTTCGCCCCCTTGGTGGAGGCGAGGACCACGCGTCCTCCCGCCCGCACCAGGTCCAGACCCATGTAGATCGCCTCGGGGTCGCTCGAAGTGACGTCGATGACGACGTCGGGCCGCGTCCCGAGGCTGTTGGCCACCGAACTGGCGATGTCACCGTGCTCGACCGAGGCCGTCATGTCGGCGCCGAGCGACCGTGCCAGGTCGAGCCGGTCGCCATCGTGGGCGAGGCCGGTGACACCGACCCATCCGGCGCCGGCGGACCGGGCGGCAATCGAGCGCGGAAAGACCGCGCGGTCCCGGCCCCATCACCAGGACGTTCTCGCCGGGCTGCAACTCAGGAGCCTCCACCGCCCATGTGAAGCCGGAGGCAAGCGGATGAGCGAAGGTGGCGACCACGGCCGGGATGTCGTCGCTGACGACATGGAGGCGGGCAGCCGGGTCCAGGTAGAGGTACTCGGCCAGACCACCCCATAGGGCGGGAGGCTCGGTGGAGGGCAACCGGCCATACGCGTTGACCGGACGGCGCAGGTTGCAGCTGGCCAGGCCGTTGGTGCACCGGCGGCATGCGCCACAACGGATCGAGCTCTCGACGACCACCCTGGACCCCACCGGCAAATCGACATCGGTCCCGGCGCTGGCGACGCGACCCACCACCTCGTGACCGGGGATCAGCGGGTAGCGGAGGTCGTTGGCGCCAAGCCATGCCTGGACGTCCAGACCGCTGAGCCCGGTCGCCTCGATGGCGAGCCACCCACCGCGATCGACGTCGGGGACGGGGAGGCTGGTAGCGCTCATGTGGCGCGGCTCGACCAGGAGCATGGCCTTTGCCTTGGATCCTCCGGTCATCGCAGCCCTCCCCGCACCATCTAAACCTCCGAGAGCGTGGAGACGAGACGGCTCAGGCCCTCTTCGAGGTCGGCGTCGCCGAGGGCGTATGAGAGGCGGAATGCGGCCGGGGCACCGAAAGCCTCCCCCGGCACCACCGCCACCTCCGCCTGGTCGAGGAGCAGGGCGCACAACTCGAGCGACGTGGCAGGGTGCCTCCCGCCAACACCCGCGGGCGAGGATGCCGGCCACCGAGGGGAACAGATAGAAGGCACCCATCGGCTCGGGGCACTCGATGTCGGGAACCTTGGCGAGCATGGCGTGGGCGGTACGGCGGCGCCGGTCAAACGCAAGCCGCATCGCCTCGACCTCCTCCTGCGGCCCGGTGAGCGCCGCCAGAGCAGCCGCTTGGGCGACGTTGGCCACGTTCGAGGTGAGGTGGGACTGCATGTTGGCTGCGGCCGCAGCCACGTCATTGGGGGCGATGATCCAGCCGACCCTCCAACCGGTCATTGCGTATGACTTGGCGACACCGGTCACGACCACGGTGCGCTCGCGCTGCTCGGGTGCGGCCACTGGGATGGATGTGAAGGTTGCATCCCCGTAGACGAGCCGCGAATAGATCTCGTCGGTCAGCACCCATAGGCCGCGCTCCGCGGCCCACGCCCCGATGGCCGCCACCTGGTCGGGTGGATAGACAGCACCTGTCGGGTTGGAGGGGGAGACGAAGATCAGGAGCTTGGTGCGGGGCGTGGTCGCCTCCTCCAACTGGTCGACGCTGGCCAGATAGCCCGAGTCGGCGGAGGTGGCTACGGGAACTGTGATGCCCCCGGCCAAGGGCGACCGCTTCGGGGTAGGTCACCCAGTAGGGGGCGGTGACCAACACCTCGTCGCCGGGATCGATCAGGGTGGCCAGCGTCTGGAACACAGCCTGCTTGCCACCGTTGGTCACGACCACCTGCGACGGCTCGACGGCGAAACCGGACTCGGTCGACCGCTCGGCGATGGCGGCGCGCAACTCGGGGAGGCCGGCGGTGGCGGTGTACTTGTGGAAGCGGGGATCGGCGCATGCCCGCTGCGCTGCTTCGACGATGTGTGCGGGCGTGGGGAAGTCGGGCTCGCCCGCACCGAACCCGATCACGGGTCGTCCCTCCGCCCGAAGCGCCGCAGCCCTGGCACTTATCGCCAGAGTCGCCGATTCCTCGATTGCGGCGACTCGCTGCGAGATTCGGCCCATTGCTCGTCCTAGATGCCGGGGGCGAGCAGAGGTTAGAGCCTCGTCAGAGGCGCTCCGCCACCGACTTCATCTCGAGGAAAAGTCGCAGGTAGTCGGGTCCTCCCGCCTTGGCGTTCGACCCCGACATGTCGAACCCGCCAAAGGGCTGGACCCCGACGAGGGCTCCGGTGATCTTGCGGTTGAGATAGAGATTGCCCACCCGGAAGTCGCGGCGGGCCCGTTCCAGCCTCTCGCGGTCCCGAGAGAAAACTCCGCCGGTCAGCCCGTATTCGGTCCCGTTGGCGATCTCGAGCGCCTGCTCGAAGTCGGCCGCCCGTATTACCGACAGAACCGGACCGAAGATCTCGTGCTGAGCCAGCCGAGCGTCGGGGTCGACCCCGGCAAAAATGGTCGGTTGGATGTAGTAGCCGCCATCGCGCTCGATCGGTTCCCCTCCGTGGACCAGATCCGCCTCGCCCCGGCCCTTTTCGATCTCGTCGAGAACCGAGCGATGTTGTGCGGCGGTGATGACCGCATTCACCGCCACGTTCTCCTCGGCGGGTCCCACCTCCAGCTTCGCAGTCAGCTCGACAACGCGGTCGAGGACTTCGTCGTGGATGTCATCGACCAGGATGAGCCGGGAGCAGGCAGAGCACTTCTGACCCTGGAAGCCGAACGCACCCGTGACGGCAGCTGCGCTGGCCGCGGCGAGGTCGGCGGTTTCGTCGACGATCTGGGCATCTTTGCCACCCATTTCCATGTAGGCGCGCTTGAGCCAGCGCTGCCCGGGATGTACTGCGGCTGCCCGCTCGGCGATCCTGACCCCGACCTCGCGTGACCCGGTGAAGTTGACGAACCTGCGTCGTGGGGTGATCGACCAGGGTGTCACCGATCTCTCCTCCCGGCCCGGGGACGAAGTTGATCACCCCTGGGGGGATCCCCGCCTCTTCCACGGCCTCCATGAACACCGCGCCGATCACCGGTGTGGCCGATGCCGGCTTGATCACCACGGTGTTCCCCGCAGCCACCGGCCCGACCGCCATCCCCGCCAAGATGGCAAGCGGGAAATTCCACGGCGGTATCACCACTCCGGCGCCGATGGGGACGAGGTGCGAGCGGTTGTCCTCGCCGGGATAGGGCACCACTGGGAGCGGTTCTGCCATGGCGATCGCCTGGTGGGCGTAGTACTCGCAGAAGTCGACGGCCTCCGCCACGTCCGCCTCCGCCTCGGACCAGTTCTTCGCCGCCTCGAACGTCTCCCAAGCCGAAAGCTCGAGCTTGCGGCGGCGGAGGACGGCGGCCAGACGGGCGACGGCACGTCCCCGCGCTTCGGCAGGCAGCCGTGACCACGAGTCGAATGCCTTCCAGGCGGCCTCGAGAGCGGCGAGGGCATCGTCGGATGTTGCCGAGGCGGTGGTGCCGACGATCTCCTCCGGGCGACATGGGTTGACGCTCTCGATACGGTCTGCGGTGTCGACCCGCTCACCGGCGATCACCAACGGGTGATGCTCGCCGAGACGGGCCCGCACCGCGGCAAGAGCCTCCCGATAGGACGCAGCGTTGTCGGAGAGGGAGAAGTCGGAATACGGCTCGTTGCGGTAGGGCTCGAACACAGATCCTCCTCGAAGCGCGGCGTTGGGGAGTTGAGCCTATCGGCGTGCTGGGGGTGCCGCCCACCCAGCGATAGTCTGGGTCGGTGTCCGGCCACCTGGTTACGTGAGCGCAACGACCGACGGGACCATATGAGCCTCGGAGCCGGCGTCCCGCCGGTTTTGCCCTCCCAATGGGTCGATCCGCTCGGCGTGGCCAGACAGGTCATCGACAATCTCGAGTCGGTGGATCCGGCGGTGTGGCTGTCGGCTGCGCCCCCCGAAGTCAGCCGTCTCCGTTCGGTCCACGCCGATCAGCCGATGATCCTCCGCGTCAGCGACGCCGCAGACCATCCCGACGCGCACACGGCGCACGCTCGTCTGGCCGACCTGCGCCGGGCCCTCGACGACACCGAGTGGTGCGCACGGATCGGGCTATCGGTGGCGAGCCGCCAACAAATCGGAGTGATGTCGATCGGCACGTTCACGCTTGCGGTGCTCGAGGCCGCCGTCCAACTCGGCGACTCCGAGGCGGAGTTGGTCACCGACCAGGTCGCGGTTGAGCGGGGGCTCAGCTATCTGCCGCTCGCCGTGCGCCGCGCCCCGCCGGAAGGGGCGGAGGTGTTGCTGGCGCCGGCGGTAGCCGTGTCCGGTCACCGCATCTGGACGGCGGAGAGGATCGGAGAAGCGGTCAATCGCGCCGTGTTGGCGGGCACCCTGGTGGTGGTGGTGGCCCACCCCCTGGTCCATCTATCCGCGCTCGACCTTCGACGCTTTCGTCCGGCGACGGGTGTGGTCCCGGTCATGGTGTAACGACCCCCGCCACGACCGGCACGCCGAACTGCTCCCTCAGATCAGACAGTCGGCCATACCGGCGACGGTCAGGGCCGGTTGTCGTCCAGGTTGTCGCGCAGATCGTCGGCCTTGTCGGCGACGGTGTCCGCTCCGCTCTGCGCAGCATCGCCGACGTTCTCGGCTACGTCCTCGGCGGCGTTCTGCACGTTGTCGGCGGCGTCCCGCGCCGTGTCGGCTGCCGTGTCGGCGGCGTCTTGGACATCGTCCACGGCGTCGTTGGCCGCGTCGCTTGACGTTGTCGCCCGCGTCTTGCACTTTGTCGGCCGTCGCATCGGCGGCATCCTGAACGTTGTCCACGGCATCATTGGCCGCGTCCTTGACGTTGTCGGCGGCGTCTTCAGCCTTGTCGCCAGCAGAGCCGGTCCACTCTTTGACCTGATCTGTGGCCTTGTCTGCCGTCTCCTTGGTCTTGTCCAAGGCATCTCCGGCGACGTCCTTTGTCTTCTCCCAGGCATCGCCGGCGACGTCACCCGCCTTGTCGGCGACTTCCTTTGTCTTGTCCCAAGTGTCGCCGGCGACGTCACCGGCCTTGTCGGCCAGCTCGGATGTTTGTTCCGCGGCCGTTCCGAACCACTTCTTCACGGTGTCCATGAAACCCCATGTGAGCCCTCCTGTCGTCGGTCCAATCAACGCTACTCCCCGGTATCGAGGCTGTGCATCTGTCGCCCTTGATCATCGAGCAAAAAGGCGACGTCGCCTCCGTTGTCCCACACCGCCGAGCCCGCTTCCCAGCAGATGCGCGCCGGCGGGTGGCCGGTCGCAGCCGGTGATCACCTCGATCGAGGACCCAGGCGGGAGCAACGTTCCTGGTGGGAATTGGAACCGGTGTACGGAAGAACCGTCACGGATCGTCCAGTCGCCGATATCGACCGGGTCGGCACCGCGGTTGGCTATCACCACCCGATTCTTGTCCCTCGTCGGGCCCGGGCGGGTTGGCGACGACATGGTCGATCACCACACCAGTGGCTTCGCCGCCACAGGGCCTTTCGCTCCAGATGCCCCGATGCTCGGAGCGCGCCTCCTCGGCGGCGGCATCGATCGCTTCCTGATGCGCCACATTGGGAGGGAACTCGCCGGCCAGCACCAGCCCTCGTCCTGCCAGTTCGGCGTTGACCAGCACGTCGCCGCTTCGGGCGTACCGGAGCAGCCGGCCGTACTGATCACGGTCTTCGGCGTCTTGCTCCAGGTCCACCGCCTCACCGGCGAGTTCCACCAGTGCGTCCCGGGCATCCTCGGCGAGGCACTCTCCCCGCTCCGGTGCGTTGATCCCGATGAGCCTCACCTCTTCCTCGGCACCATCGACCATGGCCAGGAAGCTGTCGCCGTCGAACACGTGGAGCACCGCCGCCGATTCGGCGGGATCTCCATCGCTCGATGAGCCACACGCATACAAGAGGATGGCGACGGATGCGAGGAGCCGGATGGTCCGGGGTGACGGCGCGGCACTCAGGCCGCGATCAGCCAGCGGCGGCCTCGGCTCCGGCGCGAGCAGCGATGTGGATCAGGTCCCATACCCCGGAGAAGGGCGGGGCGTAGGCGAGGTCGGTCCAGGCGAGGTCGTCGGCCGTCATCTGGTTCCAAAGGGCGGTGGCGAAGACGTCGACCCGCTTTCCGGCACCGGGGCCGCCGACTATCTGGGCGCCGAGCAGGCGGCCAGACCCCGCTCGACTACGACCTTGATCTTCATCTCGGCGGCCTCGGGCCAGTATCCGGCGGTGGTGGTTCCCTCGGCGGTGGCGGAGACAGCGTCGAGCCCGCCGTCGGCCGCCTGGCGCTCGGTCAACCCTGTGCGCGCTATCTCCAATTCGTTCACCCTGGTGATCGCCGTGCCGAGCACACCGGGGAATCTCATGTCGCCACCACCGATGTCGATCCCAGCCACCCGGCCTTGCTTGTTGGCGACCGTGCCGAGATGGATGTTGACCGGCCGCCCGCTGATCCGGTGCATCGCCTCTGTGCAGTCGCCGCCTGACCAGACCCCGTCGACCCCGGTCCGCTGCCTGTCGTCGACCGAGATCGCCCCGGTGGGTCCGAGGGGGATCCCGGCCTCCTCGGCCAGGGCGACATCGGGGACGGTCCCCAGCCCAACGACCACCAGGTCGGCTGGCAGGTCGAGACCGTCGCACCCCACCCGCGCCACGTGACCGTTCTGTCCCTCCATGCGCTTGACCCTGGTGTCGGTGATCACCTCGATCCCCATGCCCCGCATCTTCCCGGCGATCAACTCGCCGATGTCGGGGTCGAGCGTCTTCTCCATCACCCAAGCCGACGTCACCACGGTGACGGCCACATCGAGCCGTTGCAGCACCTCCGCCATCTCCAGACCGATGTACCCGGCGCCGACCACCACCGCCTGCTTCACCCCGTCGGCGCCGACGGCCTTGCGGAGCCGCTCGGCGTCTTCGAGCACACGGAGGGAATGGACGCCTTCGAGTTCCATGCCGTCGATCCCGCCATCGGCGGGGCGGGCCCCGGTCGCGACCATGAGCAGATCAAATCCGACGTGGCTCGACCCGGCTCCGTCGATGTCGTACACAGTGACCTGGCGCTTGTCGAGGTCGATGCCCCTGACATCGCGCCGCGTCCGCACATCGATGCCGCGCTTGGTGTGCTCCTCGGGCGTGCGGGCGATGAGGTCGTCGAGGCTCTTCACATAACCACCGACGAAGTAGGGCTCACCACATGCCGAGTACGAGGCGTAATGAGAGCGCTCGAAGGCGACTATCTCGAGGTCTTCATCGGGACGCCGGCGCCGGGCTTGGCTCGCCGCAGACAGACCCGCCGCGTCTCCCCCGATGACGACGAGTCGGTCCACCGTCGGTTCAGCCCGACGAGGAGCGGAGACGCCTCAACTCGGCGCGTTCGGCCAGCACCTTGCGGCGTCTGCGCCGGACGAAGAGACCGATCACTTCGGTGATGATGACGGTGAGCACCACGGTCGCGGCCAGCACCGAGACGAGCGGGACCTGTGCGCTCCAGTTGATGAAGTTGATCTCCACCGACTGGGTGTTCTGAGCGAGGAACACGATGAGCGGTATCGCCAGGACGATCCCGATGATGAGACCCCAACGCGGCCCCGTGCCCGTGGGTGTCTTCTCGACAATCGGCTGCGACGTCGGCGGGGTGGGCTCGGCGACGATCTCCTCTTGCGGCGGCAACGGAGGTAGCTCGCCACCCACGGTGTCGTCGGTGCGATCTGTCATGGGTGCATTGTAAGGAAGGGACCGATGGTTCAGGCCCGGGTTGCCTCGACTTCGTCACCGACGAATGCCCACCGCTCCTTGGACGCCCTGGCCTTCTCGACATTGACCAAGGCGAGCAGCACAAACCCGATGACGAACAGAACGACCAACGACAGCACAGCGGTGCGCGACGAGCCGGTGATGGCGTTGACCACCCCGAATGTGAGCGGTCCCCAGATCGAAGAGAATCGGGAGAAGACCGAATAGAAGCCGTAGAACTCCGCAGAGGCCTCTTCGGGGATCATCGAGCCGTACAGGCTCCGGCTGAGGGCCTGAGTGCCTCCCAGGACCAGGCCCACCGACCCGGCGAGTATGAGGAAAGCGACGAAATCGGCGTCGGGTAGGCGGTAGCCGTACACGGCCAGACCGGTCCAGATCACCAAGGAGAGGAGGATGGACCGCTTCACGCCGATCCAGGCTGCGAGCCGACCGAAGAGGAGCGCTCCCGCAAAGGCGACCACCTGGACCACGAGGAATGCGATCGCCACCTGACCCACGGCTAGCCCCAGGGTCTCGGTGGCGTAGACGGAGGAGATGGCGATGACGGTCTGCACCCCGTCGTTGTAGGCGAAGAAGGCGACAAGAAAGAGCAGCAGGTGGGGAAAACCGCCGAGCCTCTTGGCTGTCTGCCAGGTTCGAGAGAATCCAAGTCGAACGTACTCGGGAATGCCTTTCGTCATGGGCGTCGAATCGGGAGCAGTCGGCTCCCTGAGACGGGCGATGGCAAAGATCCCAAAGCCCAGCCACCACAACCCGGCCATGATCATCGCCAGCCGGGCGGCCAGGCCGTCGTCGATTCCGATCGACGGGGCCAATTGGATCAGGGCCAAGGAGAGGGCGAATTGGATGCCCCCGCCGAGGTACCCGAAGGCGAACCCGCGTGATGAAACCCTGTCGATGGTGTCGGTGGTCGAGATGTGGGGGAGAAAGCTGTCGTAGAAGACGGCGGCAATCGCCCAGCACGTCTCCACCACCAGGAAGAGGACCATGGTGAGCGCAACGTCGCCAGAGCGCATGAAGAAGAAGAGGAGGGAGAGGAGGGCCCCGGCGTAGGCGAAGATCTGGAGGAATCTCCTCTTGGAGGCGCTGAAGTCGCCGATGGCACCGAGCACCGGGGAGAGCACGAAGGCGACGAGAGCAGTGACCGAGACCAGCAGGCTGAAGAGCGACTCGGCGTCGAGGTTTCGCCCGAATACGCCCACCCCGCCCTCGTGGGACGATCTCGGAGGCGAAGAGGGCTGGCAGGACGACCGCCAGTGTCGTGGTGGTGTACGCCGAATTTGCCCAGTCGTACATCGCCCAGCCGAAGATGGTCCGACGGTCGTTGCGCATCGCGCCCGAGTCGTCCGTCGTTCCACTCCCCATGAGGCGGTCAGGCTAAACCGGCCATCCGGCGCCGGCCTTCCAGGTAGCCAGGGGTCGTTCAATGCTCTCGCCGTCAGGATCTCGTCATCTCGACGGAGCATCGAGGATGAAGAGACTGGTCCGCGCCGCCGGCGTGCATGGGCAGCTCTACGCGAAACTCGGTCAAGCGTCCGATCGGACGGCCTCGATAACGGAGAGGCTCCCGGCGGTCGGCACGGTCCGGGCAAGTCGGAGACGAGCGTGCGCCAAGAGCGCGGCGAAGTCGTCTTCCGTTCGCTCTCGCCCGCCGGCCATCACGAGCATGTTGAGGTCGGAGAACTTCCCCTCGGCACCCTGGTTCGGGGGAGCGAGGATCCGCTCGATCACGAGCAGCCGCGCGTGCGACGCCATCGCGGCCCGGCAGACCTGGAGGATCTCGATCGCCTCTTCGTCCTGCCAGTCATGGAGGATCAGCTTGAGGACGTACGCGTCACAGTCGGCGGGCACCGATTCGAAAAAGCTGCCGCCGACGACGTCGACTCGATCGGCGACACGGCTCGAGAACCGGGGTGGAGCCGGCCACGACGTGCGGTTGGTCAAAGAGCACACCGCGTGTATCCGGATGGGCTCCGAGAATCGCAGCGAGCAGAGCGCCGTTGCCACCGCCGACGTCGACAATCTCGTCGAAGCGGCCGAAATCGAACGCCTCGAGAACGCGTGGTGCGAGGCAGCGGTCGCCGATCGTCATCGCGCCGTCGAAGATCGCACTCTCCGTCGGTCGCTCCGCCCGCCATTCCCAGACATCCATGCCGTGGAGCGAGCGGAAGGAGTTCTCGCCAGTGCGGATGCTGTGCTCGAGGTTGCCCCAGGACTGCCACAAGTGCGGCCGGCCCATCAGAAGCACCCACCCGCGCAGCGACCCGGGCACATCGCTACGCAACGGCTCGCCGAGCGGTGTCAGTGCGAAGCGACGTCCGTCGTCCTCCTCGACGACGCCGATCGCAGCCAGCGCTCGGAGGAGCCGATAAAGGGACTCCGGATCGGCACCCGCCTCGCGCGCCGAATTCGTCGCTCTGCCGCCGCTCCTCGGCCAGCAGGTCGGGGATCCCGAGGCTGGCGGCAACGTAGATCGCCTGGGAGCACCGGAAGCCCAACACGAGCCACATCAGATCAGGGTTCATGCGGGCGTCCCGAAACCTCTAGCCAATACGTGAGGGCGTTGCGGATGGGGATTGGCAGCGCCCGGCCGGGGCCACAAATGGATGTGAGCGCCATGTCGCCCCAGCCGTCCTCGGTAGTCCCGGTGTCAGTTCGCGCTCGCACGGTGCGTGCCGCAGCCAAGCTAGACCTGGCCGTCCGGCGCCCGCCTCCGAGGTAGCCCTGGGTCGTCAATAGTCTCCCCGGCAATGCGACCCGCCGCCCTGATCCTCCTCCTGTTGCTCGCCTGCACCACGGATGAGGGGACGGCGAATTCGGCTGGTGCGACCTCACTCGGGTCGACCGCGGAGACCTCGACTGTCGAGACTCCTTCCTCCGCACGGCCGCCCGCTACGACCTCGGGCGCCGCTCCGGCGACCACAGGCGCCGACTCAACCGCCCCTGGTTCGAACGCGGGGTCGGCATCGCTTTCCGGGTTGGCGTACGAAGAGGTGGCGTCCGGTCTCGCCGAGCCGGTCTTGGTCACTTCCGCCCCGGGCGATGACCGCAGCTTCGTGGTCACCAAGGACGGCCGGATTTGGATCATGGACGCCGACGGGATCGCAGAGATCCCATTCCTCGACATCTCCTCCTTGATACGCAACTCGGGGGAGCAGGGGCTGCTTGGGGATGGCGTTCCACCCCGGGTACGCCGACAACGGACGCTTCTTCGTCCACTACAGCGACACCGCCGGTGACACCGTGCTCGCCGAGTACCGGGTGTCGGACGACCCCGACGTGGCGGACCCCGACGCCGTCGGGATATTGCTCACCGCATCGCAGCCCGCCCCCAACCACAACGGGGGAATGGTCCTGTTCGGGCCGGACGGCATGTTGTACCTCGCCCTCGGTGACGGCGGGGGAGGTGGCGACGCGTTCGGGAACGGTCAGAACCCGGACTCGCTGCTGGCGAAGATCCTCCGCCTCGACGTCTCCGGCGGCGACGGGTACACCATCCCACCGGACAACCCTTTCGCCGATGGCGGCGGTGCCCCCGAGACCTGGGCGATGGGGCTGCGAAACCCTTGGCGGTTCTGGTTCGACGACGGGCTCATCTACATCGGCGATGTCGGTCAGAACGCCTTCGAGGAGATCGATGTGGCACCGGCGAGCGCCCCCGGTCTCAACTACGGATGGCCGATCACCGAGGGGCTCCACTGCTACGAGCCCCCGACCGATTGCGACGCCGACGGCCTCACCATGCCGGTGGTCGAGGTGGCGCACGGGGATGCCGGAACCTGCTCGATCACGGGCGGGGTGGTCTACCGCGGCTCGGCCATCCCCGAGCTCACCGGCCACTATCTCTACTCCGACTACTGCGGTGGCTGGCTGCGCAGCTTCCGGGTCGAAGGCGGCGAGGCGACCGAACACCGGGATTGGACCGAAAGCGCCGGGGTCGTCGGTCCGGTGTTGGGTATGGGGATCGGCGGGAGATGGCGAGGTCTACGTCACCACCGATTCGGCGGTGCTGCGCATCGTCCCCGTCCGCTGAGGCTCATCGCAGCACGAGCCACGACCCGATGAGGACCGCGGCGAGACCAACCGCTCGGCTCACGTCAAACGGCCGCACCTCGGCACCGAACAGGCCGAAATGGTCGACGACCGCTGGCCATGGCGAATTGGGCGAGGATGAACAGGCTGAGAGCGGCGACCAGTCCGAGTCGGGGGACGGTGTACCCGATGGCGCCGACGATCAGCAGCCCGAGCAACCCTGAAGTGAGGACGTACCAGGGGACCGAAGACCAGGCGGCCAGGTTGCCCCCTCTCATGGCCAGCATCACCAGTCCGATGGCAACGCCACCTGTCCCATAGGTGATGAAGATGCTCTCGATCGCGCCGAGGATGAAAGAGGGGAGGTAGGGCTCGACTGCCCCGAGCCGGTCGGTCATGACACCCATGAACTGGGCCTGGAGCGTCACCGCCAACCCACCGGCCACCGCCAGCATCACGAGCCAGCCCACGTTTGCCTTCCCTTCCACGGTGGCCGCGAGGCTAGAAGGCCGGCGGGGAACCGCCGGGCTCGGTTGATACCCTCCGCTCGATGGAGCAATTGCAACCCGACGACGTCGTCGGACGGGTCATCGGCACCGAGGACGCCACCCCGCTCGAGTTCTGGGTGGGCGTGACCCCCGGCCGCTATCTGCAGTTGGACGACGTTGTCGCCCTCGAGCGCGATCTCCCCGACGGACGCACCGTCCGCATCTTTGGCACGGTGGGACAGGTCAGGGCACGGCACGAGGGTGCCCGTTTCGACTCCGACGTGTTCCTCATCGAGGACGGGGTGCTCCCCGCCGAGGTCGCCGAGGCCGCCCAGATATCGACAACCCGGTTCGAGCCCGAGATCCTGGTGCCGCCCCGCCCCGGCCAGTCGGTGCGGGTCGCCCGCGGCGTCGAGAGGGACCAGGCGCTGTTCTTCGATCAGATGGAAGAGAAGCTCCCCATCGGGCTCTCACGGGGCGGGGAACCGCTCTACGCAAACCTCGAGTTCATCGATGGAAGACGCGGGGCCCACGTGAACATCTCCGGGATCTCGGGCGTCGCCACCAAGACGACCTACGCCACCTTCCTTCTCCACGCCCTGTTCACCTCGCCGGTGCTGGGCAACAGGGCGGTCAACACCAAAGCCCTCGTCTTCAACGTCAAGGGAGAGGACCTCCTCTTCCTCGATCATCCCAATACCAAGCTCGACGAGGAGCAGCGAGCCCGTTATGCCTTGCTCGGCCTGCCCGCAGAGCCATTCCGGTCGGTGGCCATCTATGCCCCGGCGCGCCACGACGATCCCACCGGTGCACCCGACGTTGCGTCGCGTCACACCGGGGTCACCTCGTTCTTCTGGACCCTGCACGACTTCTGCCGTGACGACCTGCTCCCTTTCCTCTTCGCCGACGCCGAGGACGACAGGGCCCAGTACACGACGGTTATCTACAACGTCATGGCACAACTGCGGCGCGCCCAGCCGACTGGGGACGGCGGCGTCCGTATCGAGGGCGAGACGGTGCGCACCTTCAGGCAACTGGCCGATCTGGTCACCCAGATGGTCCAGGACGATGCCACCCGGTACGACTGGGCAGGGCCGGCCATCGGCATGGGGACGGTCAACGCATTCGTCCGCCGGCTCCAGGGCGCGGTCCGCCACGTCGAGCGGCTCATACGGTCAGACATTCCCAACCCGGCCCAGAACCGGGTGTCGCTCGAGGGTCACCAGGTGACTGTCGTGGACCTCCACAACCTCCATGATCGGGCCAAGCGTTTCGTGGTGGGCGTCACCGTGCGGCGCGCCTTCGAGGACAAGGAGAGGGCGGGCCAGTCGGCCGAACTGCTTTTCCTGGTGCTCGACGAGCTCAACAAGTACGCGCCCCGCGAAGGTTCGAGCCCAATCGCCGAAGTGCTGCTCGACGTGGCGGAACGGGGTCGCTCGCTCGGGGTGATCCTCGTCGGGGCCCAGCAGACGGCGAGCGAAGTCGAGCGGCGGATTGTGGCCAACTCGTCGATCCGGGTGGTGGGCCGGCTCGACGCCGCCGAAGGGGGCCGCGACGAGTACGGGTTCCTCCCAGCAGTCCAGCGACAGAGGGCCACGATCATGAAGCCGGGGACCATGCTGGTCAACCAGCCCGAGCTGCCGGTGCCGCTGCTCGTCGAGTTCCCCTTCCCTGCCTGGGCGACCCGCGCCGCCGAGGCCGGTCCGTCGCCGACCGGGACACCCATCGCAGATCCCTTCGCCGGTCTCACCGGGTAGCCCAGTTCCCGCCCGTTTCCGTGGAGCGGCCGGCGATCTCGAGGACGCGCCTCGCGGCGAGGACGAAACCGTCGGGGCCGACGCCAGAAAGCGGCACCGCCCCTGGAGCGTCGAGCCAGGTCCCATCGGGGCGTCGCACCACCATCGGGTGCGACACCATCCCAAGGAAACCGAGGTCGTTCCCGGCGTCACCCACGCCAAAGGTGAGACTCTTGGCGCTGCCGCTCAGTTCGACGGCCCGTTGAACGCCGCTCACCTTGTCGTGATCGCCATGGGCAGTGTGGAACCGCCCGCCCCTGGTCAATCGCATTCGGCGGGCGATGAGAGCAGCTTCCAGTCGCTCCCGGGAAGCATCGTCGGCCGGCTCCATGGTGAAGGTCTCCGACCATTTCCTCTGCCTGGCCCGATCCGCCGCTGACGATGAGAGCCCGGTGAGATTGGACAGTTCCTCGGCGCTCACGTCCCCGTAGCCGCGAACCGAGACGACCGCCTCGACGGCCGCCGAGGCGAGGCACTCTCGCACCTCGTCGTAGGCCGTCCCGAAGCTGGCCACCTCGACCCCGTCCCAGATGACGGCGCCCCCATTCTCGACGATCGCCCGATGGGGGATCCCCAGATCGGCGGCGTGGTGGTGGGTCTCCGCCGCCGTCTTGGACGTCGCCATGACCACCCCTACTCCTTGGTCGATCAGCGATCTCACCGCCTCGGCGGCTGGCCCGGGCAGGTAGGTCGCATGGTCGAGCAATGTGCCATCGAGATCGGTGAAAAGGAGCGCTGGCCTCGCCGGGTTCACGTGCCTGACCGGCAATCGCCGATGTGCTCCAGGTGCAAGAGGGCCCTCCAACGGCATCTCGTCGCTCCGTAGGTCCAAGCTTCCTCCTTATACAAGGCGGAGATAAGGTTAAAACTAATGTCAGTGGGCTGGCTGGTGGCCACCTGATCGCCGGCCGCGGTGAGGCTCGCCGGTACGATCGCCGGGCAAGTGCGTGTCCTCCACACCTCCGACTGGCATGTCGGCCGCAACATCCGAGGGCGTTCCCGGGCAGGCGAGCATCAGGTGGTGCTCGCCGAGATCGCCCGGGTGGCCGCCGACCGGGAAGTGGACCTCGTCCTGGTCGCCGGGGACGTGTTCGACGCCGCCACACCGCCGCCGGAGGCGGAGAGGATCGTCTACCGGGCCCTCCTCGACCTGGCCGAGGTGGCGCCTGTGGTCATGATCGCAGGCAACCACGACCACCCCAGCCGTCTCCAAGCGGTGGCGCCGTTGCTCGAATTGGGCAGAGTCTCGGTTGGTGCCGTGCTCGAACGACCCGAGTCGGGCGGGGTGATCGAGATACCCGGGTTGCCGGTACGGGTGGCGTTGGTTCCTTTCGTCTCGCAGCGGGCGATCGTCCGAATCGACGACCTCATGACGAAGGCGGCCGCCGGTCACGGTGGCGAATATGCCGAGCGGATGACATCGGTGATCGACCTGCTCTGCGAGGGATTCACCACCGACACCGTCAACCTCGTGGTCGGACATGTGATGGTGCACGGTGGCGTTCTCGGCGGCGGTGAGCGTTCGGCGCACACCATCTTCGATTACTCGGTCCCTGCTCTTGCCTTCCCGGGCCATCTCTCGTACGTGGCACTTGGTCACCTCCACCGTTTGCAGCGGGTCCCCGGGCCTGCGCCTTTGTGGTACTCGGGCTCTCCGCTGCAACTCGATTTCGGTGAGACACAGGACATCAAGGGTCTTCTCGTGGTGGACGTCGAGCCGGGGCTCCCCGCCAAGGTCGAACAGGTTCCGTTGGTCTCGGGCCGAAAACTGGTCAGGCTGCGTGGGAACACTCGACCAGGTGGCGGAGCAGGCGGCCTCCTTCGAAGATGCATGGATCCAGGTCGTGCTCGACGAGCCGAGCCGGGCCGGTCTCGCCGATGAGGTGCGCCACCTGATCCCGGGGACGATCGATGTCCTGGTCAGCCCGTCTGCCGGGGTCGAGGTGCCCACTGCGGGACCGAGCCGCATCGGTCGAACCCCGCGCGACCTCTTCGCCGAATATCTCGAGCAGCGAAAGATCGACGACGCTCGACTTCTCCGGCTGTTCGACGAGCTCTTGTCCGAGGTCCACGAGCCGGACAGGGTCTGATGCGACCCCAACGGCTGGAGATGGTGGGATTCAGCGCCTTCGCCGAGCGAACCGTGGTCGATTTCGAAGGCGCAGAGTTGTTCGCCCTCACCGGGCCGACCGGTGCCGGGAAGACGTCGGTGCTCGATGCCATCCTCTTCGCCCTCTACGGCGCGGTCCCGCGGCACGGGAAACAGGCGGTCACCGCAGTGGTGACCCAAGGTCTCCTCGAGGCGAGGGTGGGTCTCGATTTCACCGTGGCCGACGCCGCTTACCGGGTGGCGCGGGTGGTTCGGCGCGATCCCAAGACGGGGAGGGCGAGTACTGCCGAGGCGCGTCTGGAGATGGGCGACGAGGTGATCGCCTCGGGAGCCTCCGATGTGACCGCCGAAATCGAAGAACGTCTCGGGCTCAGCTTCGACCAATTCTGTCGTTGCGTGCTGCTTCCCCAAGGCGAGTTTGCCCGCTTCCTACACGACAAGCCCGGCGACCGCCAGGACCTGCTCGTGGCGCTGCTCGATCTCGGGATCTACGAAAAGGTGGGTCGCCTGGCGACGGTGCGCAAGGAGGTGGCGGAGGCTCGGGTGGGAGAGATCGATGCCCGGCTCACCCGGATCGGCGAGGTGGAACCAGAGCACCTCGAGCGGGCGGCGGCGCGGGTCAGCACTGCTGGAGGAACTGGCCGTGACGGTCGAGTCGTCCACCAAGACGCTCGAGGACCTGACCGGTCGCCGCGCCGAAGCCGAGAGAACCGCCGCCGACAAGCGCCGGCGGGCCGGCATGCTCGCCAAGCTGTCAGCACCCCCCGGTTTGGAGGAACTCGCCCAGCACCTCGCCGAGGCGAGCGCCCAGCTCGAGGCGGCCCGATCCGAGCAGCAAATGGCGGCCGGTCGTCTGGAGAAGGCGGAGGCGGCCTTTGTGGCCCTCCCTGCTCGGGGGATCTTGGAGCGGTGGCGCGAGCGGCGAGCCGAGCTCTCCGAGCTGGAGCAACTTCTCGAGAAGGCTGCTCTGGTTCTGGAGGAGGCAGAAACCGAAGCGGTGGCAACGGCGACGTCCGCCGAGAAGGCGTCCGCAGCGTGCTCGAGGAGGCCCAGCGGGCACATGCCGCCGCTCATCTCCGCTCCGGGCTTGCCATCGGCGAGGAGTGCCCGGTTTGCCATCGCCGCATCGACGAGCTCTCCGACGAGCCGCCACCCGCCGAGTTGGAGCAGGCGAAGCGAGAGAGAGACCAGACCGCCGACCGGGCGAGGAGGGCGGGGCTCACCCACGCCGCCGCCGAGGCGGAGAACCGGTCGCTCCACCTCCGCCAGGAGTCGCTGGCCGGCGAGCTGACGGAGGCTCCACCGCCCGACGAGGTGGATGTCTCGCTGGCGGCGATCACCTCAGCCGAGGAAGAGCTGCGGAACTGTCGGCAAGCCAACGCCGCCGCCACGGCCGCGGTCGATGCGGCCACGACCCGCCGTGACCTGCACACATCCAAAGAGCGCAAGGCCCGCAACGAGCTGCAGGGCGCCTGGCGATCGCTGGCCGAGACTCGACCCGCCGGCGACTGGACTTCGAGGACGTCCCCGGGCAATGGGAGCAGCTCCTCTCGTGGGCGGAGGCGCGCAAACCGGTGCTGGCGCGCGAGGCAGACGAGGCGGACGAGGCGCTCGGCCGCGCTCCGGGTCGAACTGGACGAGCTTGCGGCCGACGTCCTCGACCGCTGCAGGGCCGCCGGGTGTGGAGGTGGGCAGCGTCCGTCCCGGGGTGGCGGTGGCCGGGGCGAGAGCGGCTGCCGTGGCGGAGCGCGACCGGATCTCCGAGGCGCTCAGCGAGGTGTCCCACCTTCGGTCTGAGCGCGCCGGCAAGCTGGAGGAAGCAGTTGTCGCCCGTGAGGTCGGCCGCCAACTCAGGGCCGACCACTTCGAGCGCTGGCTGCTCGAGGAGGCGATGCGACTGCTGGCCGACGGAGCCAACCGCAGGCTCGTGGAACTTGGCCCGCGGCCGCTATTCGCTGACCGTCGATTCTTCGCTCGGCTTCGAGGTGGTCGACCATTTCGCCGCCGACGAGCGGCGCAGCGTGCGCACCCTCTCCGGCGGAGAGACCTTCCTCGTCTCGCTGGCGCTGGCGCTCTCTCTGGCCGATCACATCGTCGAATTGGCGGCGTCCGACCAGAACCGACTGGAATCCATCTTCCTCGACGAGGGGTTCGGGACCCTCGACGCCGAGACACTCGAAGTGGTGGCTGCGGTTATCGCCGACATCGGCGCCACCGGCAAGACGGTCGGTTTCGTCACCCACGTCGCCGCGCTGGCGGAACAGGCGCCGGTCAGGTTCGAAGTCGCCACCGGAGCCGGCGGGGCCACCATCACCCGGGTGGAGTATGAGGTTCACCGTCGAGCAGTGGACACCCGAGTACGGCGCGCCGGTGGACGCGGCGCTCGAGGAGCCATCGGCGGCGCCCAACGTGGACGTAGAGATGGCGGCCCGAGCCTGGCGCCCACTTCGCCCCGAGGTGGATGTCGCAGCGGACGTCCTCTTCGTCGACGGGGTGCGCCGGGTCGACGCCAACATCTGGATCGACCGCCCCGGTGACCTGCCGGTGCTCGGTGTCTGCGCCACATACGCCGCCGGGGCGGTGCGCTGCTGCGAGGGGACTGCCAACATCGAAGCGGCCCGGGTCGAGCGTGGGGTCTTCTCGTCGGCGCCCGGAACCGAGGAAGTGGTCACCACCATCGCTGTCTACGGGGTACGTGCCGTGTCGGGCGAGACGCCCGAGGAGCTGTGGCTCGGGGTCCAGCAGCGGATGGGCGAGCTCGAGCGTGAGATCACCGTCGGACTGAGTCCGGCAGACCTCGTCGTGGTCGATGGTCCCCTCACTGGCCGCCGCACGTCCCCGGTGCGGTCGGGCTGGTGAAGACGCACCGGGTCATGTATCTCCCGCCCGGCGCTCCGCCCGGTGCTCGGCGACCTGGCTGCAGGCGAGCGCTCGCCTCTCTTCGTCACCACGACCGTCTGGAGTCGGTACTCGTGGTATTTCCGGCTCCCGGGGAGCAGTGGATACGGGTTGGCCGGCGTCGTCCGGTGCGAGGCGTCGGCCGATCTCCCGGTTGGGGAGGCGGCGCAGTGGGCCGATCTGGTCACGGTGACACTGCCCCGGTTCGCCTCGTCGCACACAAGGATCCCGCGCGCTCCCCAGAACCTGTACCCGATAGGGGGTTTGGAGCGGGCACTTCGCCGCCGGTTGGGCGATCAGCACCTTCTCTACCGCTCGCTCCGCCGGGCAAGCGGACGCTGACATGCCGCGGATCGGGATCGTCGGATTCGCCAATACCGGCAAGACGACGCTCTTCAACGCCCTCACCGGTCTCGACGCTCCTACCGCACCTCACCCGTTCTCGACGACCTCTCCCAACGTCGGCGTCGCCAGGATCGCCGATCCCGACCTGGAGGAGGCTGCCCGGATCGAAGGGTCCGCCAAGCTGGTGGGTTCCACCCTCGACCTGATCGACCTGCCTGCGATGGGCAAGGGAGGAGGGCTCGGCAGCCAGTACCTGGGCCGGCTGCGCGAGGTGGATGCGCTGTCCGCAGTGCTACGCGCCTTCGAGGAGCCGGCTGTTCCGGCAGACGAATCGGGAACCGACCCGGTTGCCCAGGCCGAGGAGCTGATCCTCGAGTTGACCATCGCCGACCACGAGGTCATGGCAAGGCGGGGTGAGAGGGTCGGCAAGGAGGCGAGCTGCCGACCCGTCGAAGCGTTGCGAGGCCGAGGTGGTCAACCGCGCCGCCGACCTTCTCAGCGGCGGGACGCCACTGCGGTCGGTCCGCTGGGAGCCGGTTGAGCTGGCGGTCATTCCGTGATCTCGCACCGCTGACGCTGAGGCCGATGGTGTGGGTGGTCAACGTCGCCGAGGACCATGGTGACCCCACCGCACTCGCCGATGCGGTGACCGCCGTCGTGCCGGAGCACGACACCGTGGTGGCTCTGTCGGCGCCGATCGAGGCCGAGGCTTCCAAGCTCGAACCGGAGGATCGTGACGAGTTGCTCGAGGGACTGGGTCTTGGCAGCGGCGCCCTCTCGACCGTTGGACAGGCCGCCTACAGGTCTCTCGACCTCATCACCTTCTACACGCTCGGACCAAAAGAGGCGCATGCCTGGACGGTGCGCAGCGGGGCGACGGCGCAAGAGGCGGCGGGCCGGATCCACAGCGACCTGGAACGCGGGTTCATCAGGGCCGAGGTCGCCTCGCTCGACGAGGTGATGGCCGCCGGCGGATGGGACGAGGCGAAGCGCAAAGGCAAAGTCCGAGTCGAAGGCCGCGACTACCCGGTGCTGGATCGTGACGTGATCGTCGTCAGGTTCTCGGTGTGAGCGATCGCGGATTTCTCCGCCCCCGAAGCGGAGAGGCCCGGTGCACCTTCTCCGTCCCCCCGAATGGGGCATGGACCCCGCTGCGGACCAGTCGGGTAGGGGAGCCTCAAACTCCAATGCCTGTTCACACTCCGAGGGCTGTGCATGCTCCGCGGCGACATGCAAGGCTGGCGTGGGCCGGAGCCGTCCACCTATCCGAGGCGAAACCCTGAAGACGGGGAAGCGGTGCGCCGAGTCGCGGAAGTAGTCGACGGTCGGGTTGTCGGGTGCTTCCATGTAGGCGCGGGCGTGGCTTTCGCGGGCGTAGTAGGCGGCGATGACGGGTGCCGCCTCGTCGGGGCCTACCTCCTCCAGTCGGACGGGCCGAGCGTTGGATCCCAGCCTGAGCATCGCCTCTGGCCGGGCACGGGCGTTGTGGACCCAGCCGACACTCGCCATACGGCGAGACCAGGTACTCCTGGCCGCCCATCGCGATCGGGCTCACCGGGAACCTGGCGCGGTTCGCCGCTGGTTCGCCCGGTGGTGGTGAGTACCTCGATGCGCCCGATCCCCAGCTTGGCCAACCCGCTGGTGAGGCGGTTGACCATTCGGGTGGAAGCCGTCACCTCGTACTGCTTGGCCATGAGCCGCAAACGTAGCCCGAGACGTGCGTGACGGCCCGGCGCGGACCGGGCCGTCACGACCGGGAAGCGGCCGTTGGAGGTCAGCCGCCTGCTGTGGTCTCCGAGCTCACCGTGGTCGCCGTTCCGTCGTCGCCGCCGCCATCGGACGTGCAGGCGACGCCAAGAACGAGAATCCCCGCCAGGCCCAGAGCCAACATCAGTCGCTTCATCGATGCTCCTTCCGATTTGGCGAGAAGGCGCACCAACGCCCCCTCATCAAGTGTTGGCCGAAAGGGTGTGGGCGGTTCTCGCCCGGTCAGGAGCGGCCGAGGTCTCCGCTGACCTGTACGGGGGGCTCGTAGCGGGAGCTGAACACCGTGCGCCGTGGATGCTCGCCGCTCACGACGGTCACCGATTCGCTCACCAAGTGTCCTGTGGTGGCGTCAAATGTGTAGACGCTGCGCTCGGTGCGCTCGGGGAGGGCGCCGTCGAAGACCACGGTCACCAGCTCAGAGGTCCCACTCACCTGGATCCCTGGGCACACCGGCGATGACCCGCAACACCGCGGCTCGCAGCGACGGGTCGGCGCCGTTCTCCCGTATCAACTCGACCGCGCTCTGCAACAGCCGTAAGGCGTGCGGTTGCTGGTCGGCCGGGCCGAGTCGCTCCAGCAGCGCCTGCTGAAGGTGGGGAGCATCGGACGGCCACACGTCAGGATCGGCGACGTACTCCGCCGGCCCGTAGACCTGGACGACGGTGTCACCCGAAGCGTGGTTGGGCGCAAGTCCTGACAACTCGAATGCTGTCCGGTCCTCGGCGGTGAGGAAGCGCGGGGTCCCGTATGTGGTCCGGACCCGGGTGGTGCCGTCCGCAGCCACCCACACCTCGCGCTGTGACGGCTGGAGGAAGCTGACCACGGGCTCTTCGGCCTGGACCGTGGTGAGCACCAGCCTCTCGGAGCGGGTCAGGTAGTAGCCGTCTCCTTCCAAGGGGGTCGTCGGCAAAGCGGCGACCGCATCGGCCACCTGGAGGAGAGATGCGACCGGAGGTTCGACGGGGAGAGGCCGAAGCGCAACTGCACCGACGGCGGCCAGGACCACGACCATTGCTGCGAGGGCAACCCAGGCACCGCTTGCCGGGTGTCGCCTCTCCCTCTTGATCGCCCCCCTGAGCCGGGCCCTTGCCGATGCCTCGTCGGCCGGGTCCGGCGACACTTGTTCGAAGTCGTCGCCCAGCCCGTTCAAGTCATCCACGATGGGTCGCCCCCGTCAGCCGTCCATGTAGATTCGTCGATCAGGCCCAATCAGTTCTCTCGCCCGGCGGCGAGCCCGAGCCAGGCGCGAGCGTACCGTCCCAAGCGGGATGCCGAGGGCGTCGGCGATCTCCGGATATGTCAGTTGGTGCAGTGCAGCAAGGACGAGGACGTTGTACTCGTCGAGGCTGAGCCCGGCTAGCGCCCGCCGCAGCGCCGGGGCGGATTCGCCTGCGTCCATCCTCGCCTCGGGATCGCCGGTGTCGAGGTCGGCTTGGAAGTCTGACGAACTGCGGCGGTGCGCCCGGTCGGCGCGCGCCAACCGCCTGCGTCCACTCGCGCAGAACATTGACCGCCATCCCGAGAAGCCAGGGCAGTGCCGACGGCCTATCGGGCCGGTACTTGCGCCGTCGGGCGAACGCACGGACAAAGACCTCTGCGGCCAGGTCGGCGGCCTCGTCGCGCGGAGCCCGCCCGGCAAGGAACCGGTAAACGGTCCCGAAGTGGCGGCTGAACACCACCTCGAAGCGCACCGGATCGTGCCAAGAGGCCACGATCACCTCGGCATCACTCGCCCACGGCGTGCTGTCCACGCCCGTCCGCCTCCCGGTATAGGCGAAAAGCAGGCTAGTGCCGCCTTGGGCGTCCCAGGACGGAGACGGCAGACGGCAGACGGCAGCCAAGCCGAAGCGTCTCGTTGGCAGACGGAATCGGCCCCACCATGGTGCGCAGGTCAGGGACCCGAATCGGCAGTAGCGCGCCGGGAAGTGCTCATCCCATGCATTTGCCTTCCGTCTTCCGTCCTCCGACTTCCGTCTGCCATGTCGCTGGCCGGTGGCAAGCTGTGGGGGTGGGCGCCACCATCCTCCACTGCGACCTCGACGCCTTCTACGCCTCTGTCGAGCAGGTACTCCATCCCGAGCTGGCGGGGAAGCCGGTGCTCGTCGGTGGGGGAGTCGTTCTCGCCGCAAGCTACGAGGCGAGGAAGTTCGGGATATCCGCACCAATGCCGACCTGGCGGGCTCTGGAACTGTGCCCGTGGGCCGTCGTCGTCGGCGGCTCCTTCTCCGACTACCTCGACATGTCGCGTCGGGTGTTCGACCTCTGCCGGGAATACACGCCGGCAATCGAGCAGATCTCGATCGACGAGGCATTTCTCCAGGTTGCCGGGGCGAGGCGGCTCCTCGGTGAACCGGTGACGATCGCCCGGGAGTTGAGAGAACGCGTCCGTCGCGAGACCGGGCTGGCCT
The DNA here is from genome assembly GCA_963733905.1 of uncultured Actinomycetes bacterium. GTDB lineage: Bacteria > Actinomycetota > Acidimicrobiia > Spongiisociales > DATADW01 > DATADW01. Next base: position 382,128 of record CAVTEU010000006.1, read on the forward strand.
TCTCGGTCGGTATCGCAACCACCAAGTTCCTCGCCAAGATCGCCTCGGCCGTGGCCAAACCCGACGGGCTAGTCGTCGTGCCGGCCGGCGAGGAACTCGAATTTCTCCACCCGCTCCCGGTCACCCGGGTGTGGGGTGTCGGCGAGGTGCTCGGCGCCCGGCTAGCCGAAAGGGGGATCCTCACCGTTGGCGATCTGGCCAAGGTTCCCGAGGCGGCGCTGGTGAGCTGGCTCGGGCCGGGGGCCGGGAGGCACCTCCATGCGCTCTCCTGGAACCGAGACCCGAGGTCGGTAGTCCAGGTCGGTGCGGCGGGGTCGATCGGGTCACAGTCGGCGATCCGCGGCACGCGCGACCCGGAAAGGCTCAGCCATGTCCTCCTCGGGATCGCCGAGCGGGTGGCGAGGCGGTTACGCGCCAAGGATCGGGCGGGGCGAACCATCACGGTCCGGGTGCGTTTCCGCCAGGAACGCTCGGTGACCCGGGCGCAGACGCTGACGGCCCCGGTGGCGACCAGCAGCGCCCTTCACCGGGTGGGGATGGCCCTCCTCGCCGACGGGTTGGCGGCGAGCGATGCCCCGGTGACCCTGGTGGCGATCTCGGTCAGCCGCCTCTCCGTCTTGGCGCCCCTCCAACTCGAGTTTCCGGTCGAGGGCGACGACCCGGTCCGCCCGGGCACCCCGGCCGGAGCAACCCGTCTGGCGGCCGAGGAGGCGCTCGACCGGGTCAGAGAGCGATTCGGGAAGACGGCGGCGGGGCGAGCATCGCTGCTCCTCGACCAGGACGAGAAGCTCGTCCCGGACGAATTCCGCCATCTTGCCGAGCACGATTGATCAAGCGGGGAGGACCGACCCTCGAACCCGCGGGTACCGGGTGGGGGCGTGGACGTGGCAGGTCTTGCCCCGGTTGTACATCGAGAGCTTCGTAGTGCAGTCGGAATGCGCGCAGATGCGAGCTTTGCCGAGCACGGCCGAAGGGCGCCGTCCGCTCGGGGTGATCCGACCTCTCAATATGTCGACCATTCGCTCCTCATTTTCGACGACAACAGCATGACGCCGCAACATGAAGGATGTGTGAACGGCGCCTGAGTAAACACTGAGAATTCATCGGCTGATTTCGCCGACTCCCTGAATGGAAGCGTACGGCTCGGTGCACCGGTGCCCACGGAGGGAACCTGAGTTTCGCTGCCATCCGTGTTCCGCTTGGCCGCAAGCACCTACCGGTACCCTGCTCGCTGGAGGGCCAGTGACCCGTCTGCTCGACTACAACCTGCTCGAGACGCTGCACATCGTCGCCGTCGCTCTCTGGCTGGGCACCGATATCGCCGCCGTTGTCGTGCTCCGCCGTGCCGTTGACGGTGGCCGCCCGCCTTCCGCCAGGGCCGAGATGGTCGGTCTGTGGGAGGACCTCGACCTCGGCCCCCGCTCGGCGTCGATCCTCTTGCTGACGTTGGGGATCACTCTGACCTACCTGGGGCGATGGGGTTTCACCGCGGCTTCGGAACTGATGATCCTGGGGGGCAGCGTCCTGCTCGGAGGGGTGTGGCTGCTGGCGGTCCTGTTCCGATTCTGGGTGGATCACCCCCGCCAAGGTGCAGATAGGCACGCCTGGCAGGTGCGGACGGCGCGCCTCACCCGAACGGCCGACGTCTGGCTGCGGGTGGTGGTGACGGTCGCCCTGGCGGTCACCGCCGTCATCTCGCTCGGCGCGGATGGCGGGCCGATCGCGGCCACCTGGCTTTCGATCAAGCTGATACTGGTTGCGGTTGCAGTGGCGCTCACTTTTGGTACCCGCCTGATGATCCCGATCGTGATGGGCTGGTCACCCGGTGCATCGGTCGACGAGACGCCCAATCGCCGACCGGTTGCGTGGTCACTCGCCCTCACCGCGGTGGCCTGGGTTTGCATCGCAGTGGTCATCTGGCTCTCGATTGCCAAGATCTGATCCCAGGCTCCCACGAGGCCCGAGCACGGTCTCACCGGTACGCTCCGGGACATGCGCTGCTCGATCAAGACCTCTCCGATGCACACCACCTGGGAAGCGATGCGGGACGTTTGGGTCGAGGCCGATCAGATCGAGGTCTTCGACGCGGCATGGACCTTCGACCACTTCGTGCCCATCGCCGGCGACCCTGCCGGGCCGTGCATGGAGGGTTGGTCGATCCTGGCCGCTATGGCGGCGGTGACTCGGCGGTTGAGGCTCGGGGTGATGGTCACCGGGAACACGTACCGACATCCTGCGGTGCTGGCCAACATGGCGGCGACCGTCGACGTCATATCGGACGGGCGGCTCGAGCTTGGTCTTGGCGCCGGGTGGCACGAGGAAGAGCATGAGGCGTACGGCATCGACCTGCCGCCCTTGCGGGAGCGGTTCGACCGCTTCGATGAGGCTCTCGAGGTGGTCCACCTGCTCCTCACCCAACCCGTCGCCAACTTCTCGGGAACCCACTACCGGCTCACCGAAGCGAGGTGCGAGCCCAAACCCGTGCAGCGGCCAAGACCCCCGCTCGTCATCGGCGGAAAAGGGGAGCGGCGCACCCTTGGCGCAGCGGCCCGCTGGGCGGATCAATGGAACTACCCGAGGGGTGAACCCGAAGAGTTCCGCCGGCTTGTCGGAGTACTCGCAGAGAGGTGCGAGGAAATCGGCCGCCCGGTGGGTGACATCGAGGTCTCGGTCCAGTTGTTCGCCGAATCCGATCCGGCGGCCACCGCAGCCGAGGCAGCCGCCTTCGTAGAGGCTGGGGCCGACCATGTGATCGTGGCGCTGCGTTCCCCGTTCGACCCGGCGGATCTCGCGCCGCTAGCCGAGGCTTTGACCCGCGAGCTGGGCCCGCTGCCCAAGGCCGAAGGACTACTAAGTACTAAGTACTAAGTACTTCCTAAGGCAATACGCCCGGGGGCGGCTCGACCGACTGGCCGTCGCAATCCAGACCCTCATCGGGGCGGTAGACGGCAAACACCGAGTCCTTCGTCCTTGTGACCGTCGCTGAAGGTGCGGGTGCGGAACCGCTCGACCCTGGTGCACTGCCGGAGCGCGGTCTCTTCCATGCCGGTTTCGACGACGTTGACGTTCTTGGTCGACCAGAGCTGGACCGTGACCGAAGTGTCGCTGTAGACGGGCCACACCAGAACGGGGTAATCGGTGTTGTTCTCCACGATCAGGTCGGGCGACGGCCACGAGAGCGTTGCCTCCCGGCCGTATGGATACCGGGGGAAGTAGAGCGAGTGGGACTGGTACTCGAGGAAATCGAGTCCGGCGAGGTATGAGGCGTTGAAGAGGGTGGTGGCGAACTGGGAGACACCACCGCCCACCGCGTCGACCAGATGCCCGTAGAAGACCATCCCTGCCGAGACGAATCCATTCACCTCGGTCCGCTGCCCCACCGTCTGGTTGAGCGAGAACGACTCACCCGGATAGACGACGCTTCCACGCACCAGATCGGCGATGCGGTGGATGTTGGTCACTCTCGCCTCGCAACAGGAGTGGCTGGTGGTGAACTCGGCCACCATCTCCTTGACGTTCCGGCCGCGAGCCGTGGCGATCAGTTCGGGATCGTTGCTCGGCCGCAGCGGAAGCTCGATCGTCGCCGAGCCCTTGCCAAGGACTGCCTCGGAGATGAGCCGGGTCGCCTGGGGGGCGCAGCAAACCTGTGGCACCGTCCCCCTTCGGACCACCTGGACCTGCCCGTTGGAGATTGTGAGCTCGGGCCTGGTACCGCCGATGCGGACCCCTCGCCAGATCTTCCTCAGATGTTCGTCGACCGCATTGCGGTCCACCCGGAGGGTCACCTCGTCATCGATGCGGGGCCGGACCCAGCTCCGGGCGACCTCGGGGCTGACCCAGCGCGACTGAGATCCGATCTGGAGCTCCACTCCGTCTGCGGTCGCCCGGCGCACCTTGGTCGCCGCCTCCCTCACTTCCTGGTTGGAGACAACGGTGGGTATCTCGGTCCAAGTGGCGTCGACCGACACCGGGACTGCCGGGTCCGCCGCCTGCAGCGACTCCACCGCGGCGTCGAGGTCGAATGTGGCTCCGGGCACCGCGGGGACGAGGCGCAGGTTCTCGTCTGCGGTAAACCAGATCGGGCTCTATTGGATCGGTGTGCTGGGTGGCGGGGTGCTCGGCGAGCGTCTCCCGGGCAACTTCAGGATCGAAGTTGTAAGTCGGCTCGACCTCGTGGGGGAGGATGAAGGACCGAGCCCAGGTGATGAACTCGCGGGGGAGAGAGTCGGAACGACCTGCGGCCATGACCGCGGCAACGGTTGCCTCCTGGTCGACGGAGAACCCGAGATCGCCGTTGCTCGCCACCACTGCATCGGCATCGGACTGCAACTCGGCCGGTTGACCGTCGTAGCGCTGCGATAGCGACGCCACCGTGGCTTCGACCTCGGCATCGTCAAACCCACCAACGGCCTCACCATCGAGCACGACGTTGCGGGCCACCTCGCCCTGGTGGGAGTTGCGGTCCATCACCCATGCCCCGATCAGGGCGGCGGCCAGCACCACCGGGACGGCGGCGAGGAGGATGAGCCAGGTTCGGGTTTTCATGCGATGGCCATGGTAAGAGGAGTGCGGGCTAGGGAAGGTTCACGCCGGTCCAGGTCTTTCACGTCTTGCGGGCTAGCCAGGTTCCCGGATCAGCGGTGCTCCGGATTGGGGTAGTCGAAACGGCCCCCGGCATCCCATGCGGTGCGCTGGTTGCCGTGCGCCGGGATGCCCCCTCGATCCCCGATCATGCGGGAGAGGTGGAGCAGGTTCCAGGTCATGAACGTGGTGTTCCGGTTGGTGAAGTCGTTTTCGGGCCCGCCGGAGCCCTCGTCGAGGTACGAGGGGCCGGGGCCTGCCTCCCCGATCCAACCGGCGTCGGCTTGCGGCGGGACGGTGAACCCGACATGCTGCAGCGAGTAGAGGACGGCCATCGAGCAGTGTTTGATCCCGTCCTCGTTCCCCGTCACGATGCATCCGCCGACCTTGCCGTAGAAGGCGTACTGGCCGTGTTCGTTGAGCATGCTGGAGTGCCCATAGAGGCGCTCGATGAGCCGGGCGCATACCGATGAGATTTGGCCCAGCCAGATCGGCGTCCCAACCACGACGATGTCGGCGGCGCTTACTGACTCATAGATCTCCGGCCATTCGTCCCGCATCCACCCGTGCTCGGTCATGTCCGGCCACACGCCGGTGGCAACTTGGTGGTCCACCAGTCGGAAAGTCTTCACCGCCACGTTGTTGGCTTCCATCACGGCGATGGACCTGTCCATCAGACCCTGGGTATGTGATTGCTCGGGACTCCGCTTGAGAGTGCAGTTGATGTAGACGGCGCGGAGGTCGGAGAAGTCCCACCGACTCGATTCGCACAGCTCACGGTCGCGTTCGCTCAGGATCACCGCTTCCTCCTTCTCGGTGCCTGCAGCTTCAACCGCCCGACGACCTGGCTGTTCCCGGTCAGTCCTCGTCACTCAGGGCGTAGGAGATGGCCTCCTCCTGGCTCATCGCCAGTCCATCCGCCACCGCCTCGGCGTGGGCCTCGTCGGTCAGCAGGGCGCGGGCTTCATCGAGACCAGGCATCGATGTGAACTCGGCGAGCATGACGTCGTTGAGGTCGAGCATCCCGGTTCCGCTGACGTCGCGCAGCCGGCGGGCGGCGGCGAGCAATCGGGCAGCCTCTTTGCGTCCTCCCCGCCTGCACCTCGGTATTCCGAGGGCGTTGAGATGAAGGGTGAGGGCGGAGATGTCGGAGAAGCCGGCAAAGAGCTTGATGCCCTCTTGCAGCAACGAGCGGGCCTCCTCGGTGAGCCCGGAACCGATGGCGCCGAAAGCGGCCATGAAGCTCGACCAACCGATCCCGAAGGGATCGTCCAGCTTGCGGAACAGCTCCAGCGCCTCCTGGGCATAGCGCTTGGTGTCGTCCGGGTTGTCGGCAAAGACGCTCACGTCGGACAGACCCCAAGTCGTCCAAGCGACGAGCCGCTCATCGCCCGCCTCCGTCGCCTCGGCGCGGGCGCGGTGGAGCATCTCGATCGCTACGTCGTATCCCGCGTCGAAGCTGAGGGTGAGCGCCAGGTTGTAGCGGGCGTTGGCGATCGCGGCGAGGTCGCCGTGGGCCTCCATCAACTCCAGGCTCTCCCGATAAGCGCGTTCACATTCGTCGGTCTGTCCCCGCCACCAGTGGATCCCACCCGCTCCTTCCAGCGCCTTGGCCCTGATGAGCGGGTCGCCGCCCGGGACGGCGAGCACCCGGCGGAACCGGTCCTCGGCCTCGATCAGGTGGCCCCGTACCTGCCAGAAGCGCCACATGGCGAAGGCGAGCTTCATGGCCAGGTTTGCCTCGCCCTGATCCACCGCCCAGGTCAAAGCCGATCTCAGGTTGTCGTGGTCCAGTTCGAGACGGTCGAGCCATCGCTTCTGGTCCCATGAGATGAGGTGTGGGGCCGCCTGCTCGGCCAGGTCGAGGAAGGCGAGCGCATGGCGGGCACGGACTTCGGCCTCTTCTCCACTGGCGGCAAGCTGTTCGGCGGCGAATTGGCGAATCGTCTCGAGCATGCGGTAGCGAGGCTCGGCGCCCACTCCCTCCTGCGCGGACCAGGCTGTGCTCGACGAGCACGCCGAGTGCGCTGAGCACATCAGCACCTTCTGGCCCACCGCACACCTACTCGATCTGGTCGAGCCCGGCGCCGCCCATGAAGACCGACAGCCGCTGGTAGACCAGCCGCTCCGGCTCCTCGAGGAGCTGATAGCTCCACCCGATGGCGGCACGAAGCGTCTGCTGGCGGGCTGGGAGGTCACGCCGACCTGCTTCGAGCAGGCCGAAACCCGACCCGTCGCGCAGCCGTTGAGCGATCGCCTCTGGAGGCAACAGCTTCACCCGTGATGCCGCCAGCTCGATCGCGAGGGGAAGCCCATCGAGCCGGTTGACGATCTCTACGACCGCGTCAACGTTGTCGGGCGTGATCCGGAAGTCGGGCCGTGAAGCCGATGGCGCGGTCGGCGAATAGGGCGACGCTGGCAAGTTCCGCCGCCTCCTCCGGCAGGTAGTGACGGGTTGGCTCGGGCAGTGCAAGGTGGGGGACCGGGAATTCCTGTTCCCCGGAAACGCGCAAAGCGGCGCGGGAAGTCACCAGGATGCTCGAGTTGGGAGCGACTGCAGCAGCGATGCGACGTAACCCGCTCCGTCGAGCAATTGCTCGAAGTTGTCGAGGACGAGAAGCATCCGACGGGCTCGAAGGTGCGCCTCCACCTTCTCCGCCGGAGATCCCGGCAACTGCTCGAGCGACAGCGCCGTAGCCAGCGCCGAAGGGAGCAGTTCCGGCTCGGAGAGCGAGGCGAGATCGACGAAGACCACGCCGTCGGGGAATCGGTCCTTGACCGCAAAGGCGGTCTGCACCGAGAGCCTCGTCTTCCCCGTGCCTCCGGGGCCGGTGAGGGTGAGCAACCTGGTGCCCTCGAGCGCCCCCGCCACCTGGTCCACCTCGGGACGGCCCACGAAGCTGGTGAGCAGGAGCGGTAGGTCTGTGGGAACGCCGCCGTCGGTCCGTAGCGGGGGAAAGTCGGTGCGGAGCCCTCCGCCCACCAGCTGGAACAGATGCTCGGGACGCTTGAGGTCCTTGAGCCGGTGCTCGCCGAGGTCGCGCAACTCGAGGTCCGGCAAGGGCATCTCGCCCACCAGAGCCCGGGTGGACGCCGGAAACGAGCACCTGCCCGCCATGGCCGGCGGCGGTGATCCGAGCGGCGCGGTGGACGTCCAACCCCACGTAGTTGTCGCCGCCGAGCAATCCCTCACCGGTGTGAAGTCCGATTCTCACCCGGACGGCGCCCTTCTCGGGCCACGGCTCGGCGGCGATCCGTCGCTGCGTCTCGGCGGCGGCCTCGATGGCGTGCCCCGCTTCGGGAAAGACGGCGAAGACGCCGTCCCCGCTGGTTGACACCTTGGTCCCGCCTGCGCTCACCACCGCCCCCTGGATCAAGTCACCGTGCGTGGCGAGGACCTCGGGATAACGGGGACCCAGCTCCTGGACGATCCTGGTCGAGCCTTCGATATCGCTGAAGAGGAAGGTCACGGTCCCGGTAGGCAGGGCGGTCATGGTCGAAACCTAGATGGTGGCCAGTCACACCGACCGGCAAGCGATCGGGCCATCAAATTGAACAGCCCGGGTCTGATGTTTGGCCGACATAGGCAGAGAGCTTATGAATGTTCAGCCCAGCGAGAACCGGACGCGGAGGGAAACGGTCACAGTCGTCTCGCCTCGCATGATCGGAGGTCCGGCGACCTCGGCCGCCATGACCATGCGTTGTCTGGGCATCGGCCCCTCGCCATGCGCTTCGGTGATCGACTCCACCGCGCCCAGTGCCACACCCGACAGACTCGCCAATTGCTCGGCCCGACTCAGCGCATCGGCCCAGGCCGCGGCGCGTGCCGTCTCGAGCAGTGCGCTGTTGTCTGACAGCGTGAACCGCAAGCCATGGATCACGCTGTGCTCACCTCCGGCAGCGGTCACCGCGGCGATGATCTCGCCCACTCGCTCGGTGTCCTCGATACGGGCGGTGAAGATGGTGGAGACCCGATAGCCGGTGACCACGGGCCGGTCGCCCCTGTGGTCCATCTGCGGCTCGACAGTGTGCGACGAGGTGCGCACCGCCTCTTCGCCGATACCAGCCTCACGCAAGGCGTCGAGGACGCGATGTGCCGCCTCAGCCGCCTGCGCTGTGGCCCGGTCGGCCGATCCGGCGTGAACCTCGACTCCACAGTCGATCATGGCGACATCCGGCGTGCCGGCCGCGGTGCCCACCCCGGAGACGATGATTCCCGATTCCTGGCCCATCTGCCTCCTCGGTGCATCGTAAACCGGCACCTACGATGCCCGGCTCCGATGCGCCCGATCCTCCTTCTCCTCCTCGCTGCGGTCGTGCTCGGTGCATGTCGTGAGGTCGCCGCCGACGCTCCCGGTGCCGAGCTCTACGCCGAGCTCTGCTCGAGCTGTCACGGCGACAACCTCGAGGGAGGCGTCGGCCCACCTTTGGGTGCGGGTTCGGAAGCGGCGGCGACAACCGGACGGCTATTACGAGGTCACCATCACAAGGGGCAAGGGACGGATGCCGTCTTTTCCCGAACTCAGCGACGATCAAATCGCTCGCTTGATCGCCTACATCCGGGAGCGCCAAGCCGCCGGGTGAGTCCTCAGCAGGCGGCGTGCTCGACGCTGACCTGGCCAACCAGGCGCGAGAGGGCGAAGCTCAGCAGGTGTGGGTCGGCGGTGGTGAAGTACTCCGCGTCACCCATGTCAGTCGCCGGTGCGGTCCCTATGGCTTGGACCACCCGGGTGGCCTGCGCCGCCACCGCGTCGCGGGGATCGATCACCTTCACGCCGGGCCCGGCGACGTGGGTGACCACAGGGGCGAGGAACGTGTAGTGGGTGCACCCGAGTACGAGGGTGTCGGCGCCGGCGGCGAGCACGGGCTCGACGAACCTCCTCACCAGCTTCTCCGCTTCGGGTCCGTCGCATTCCCCCCTCTCGACCATGTCGGCCAGCCCGGGACAGGCACGTTCCACCACCTTCACCCCGGCGGCGTGCCTGACCACCAACGAGGCGAAGCGGTGGGCGTTGAGCGTGCCCGTCGTGGCGAGGACGCCGATGACCTTGCTGCGGGACTGGGCCGCCGCCGGCTTGACGGCAGGCTCCATGCCGACGAATGGGATCTCGGGGTGACGGCCTCCTGAGCAGGTCGAGCGCCTCGGCCGACGCCGTGTTGCAGGCGATGACGATCATCTTGGCTCCCCGCTCGAGGAGCCACGCCGTGATCTTCTCCGCCCGCACGGCTATTTCATCGGGGCTTTGATCGCCGTACGGCGCGTTTGCCTGGTCGGCCACGTACAAGAATCGCTCGGCGGGTAGGGCGGCGCGCATGGCGGCAAGCACCGAAAGGCCGCCCAATCCGGAGTCGAACACGCCGATGGGGCGTCGATCTTCGCTCATCGCCTCAGACACGGGGCGACATTCCAGCAGATCCAGGCTTTGAGTCGGTAGCACATGAAGGCCGAGGAGCGGACGGCGCCAGTGATACGGCTATTACCTTCACAGGCGCGACCGGGAGGTTCGATGGACATCGAAGGGAAGGTGGCGCTGATCACCGGCGGCGCCGGGGGGCTCGGACTGGGAGCGGCCAGCGCACTCGTGGAGAGGGGGGCGGCAGTAGCACTGCTCGACCTGCCCTCTTCGAACGGGGAGACCGCCGCCGGGGAACTGAGGGATGCCGTCTTCGTACCTGTGGATGTGAGGCAGCCCGAGGAGGTGGAGGCGGCGGTGGCCGATGCCGCCGCTCAACTGGGGCATATCGACATCTGCCTCAACGCAGCCGGCGTGGGGCCGGCGCACCGAATACTCACCCGCGATGGCACGCTCTTTCCTCTCGATCTCTTCACCTTTGTTATCGGCGTCAACCTCATCGGAACTTTCGACGTAATCCGATGGGCGGCGTCGTTCATGAGCCGCAACGAACCGAACGACGACGGGGAGCGCGGGGTGGTCATCAACGTCGCATCGATCGCCGCCTACGAAGGGCAGATCGGTCAGGCGGCCTATTCAGCGTCCAAGGGAGGGATCGTCGGTATGACCCTGCCCCTCGCCCGCGACCTGGCCAGCCACGGAATCCGGGTCCTGACGATCGCGCCGGGAATCATGGACACCCCGATGCTGGCAGGGGCACCCGACGAATTGAAAGCGTCGCTCGCCGAGGTGCACGTCTTCCCCAAGCGACTCGGCCGCCCCGACGACTTCGCCAGGCTGGTCGTGGCGATGGTGGAGAACCCAATGCTCAACGGCGAAGTAGTCCGCCTCGACGCCGCGGCCCGGATGGGCCCCCGGTAGCCAGACCGATCTGGCTTAGCTCCCAGACCCTGCCTAGGGTCGCTGGGCTCGGCATAGCGGTAGCCGGGCGCGAGCCAGCGATCAAGGAGGAACCCATGCGCAGACTCGCTGTTTTGGTGGCCGTCGCCCTCGTGGCGTCGTTGACGGCCGCCTCGCCAGCACTGGCACAGCCAGACGAATTCGGCACGGTCACCGTGGTTCACGGCATCCCCGGAGCCACCGTCGACGTGTACGTCAACGACGAGCTCACGCTCGAGGATGTGCAATTCGAGACCATCACGGACCCACTCGTTCTCCCCGTGGGCGACCACACGATCGAGGTGTTTGAGGCGGGTGACGATCCGGCGGCCGACCCGCCAATCGTCACCGGGGAGGCTGTCGCTCGCCGAAGGCGACAACGCGAACGATCGTCGCCCACCTCACCGAGGCCGGCGAACCGACTCTGACGGTGTACGCCAACGATGTCTCCACCCTTGCCGAAGGCGATGCCCGCGTCGCGGTGCGGCACACCGCGGCGACGGGGCCGGTGGACGTGCTGGCCGGCGGCAGCCCGATCATCGAAGGGCTGGCCAACCCCGACGAAGAGCAACTGGACCTGCCAGCAGGGGACTATTCGGTGACGGTCAACGAGGGCGGTAGCGCCGACGTCCTGGCCGGACCCGTCGACCTGACTCTCGAGGCGGGTGTCTCCTATCTGGTCCATGCCGTGGGCGACCCAGCCGCCGACACGTTCACCCTGCTCGTCCAGACCATCGAAGGTCTCTCACCGGACGCCCAGTTGTGGGCGGTCATGAGCGGCGACGAGGAGGTGCCACCGGTCGACACCGGCGCCGCCGGCGTCGCCACCTTCGAAGTCAGCGAGGACGGGACCGAGGTCACCTTCAAGGTGATCGCCTGGTACCTGGAAGACATCACGATGGGTCACATCCACGTCGCGCCTGCCGGGGCGAACGGTCCGATCGTCGCGGTGCTGGTCGACTTCGCCCCACTCGATGCGACCAGCGGCGAGACCCGCAACGGGCTGCTCGCCGAGGGGACGATCGCTGCCGCCGATGTGGCGGCGGACCCCGATGCCGGGTTCGACGGCTCCATCGGGGCGTTGGTGCGGGCGATGCGGTCGGAGGGCAGCTACGTCAACATCCACACCGTGGCCAACCCGAGCGGAGAGATCAGGGGTCAGATCACCACGCTGCCAAACGGTGTGGAGGACCGCTTCACCGATGACGACGGTTCGGTCCATGAGGGCAACATCGACATCATCGCCGCCGCCGACATCACGCTCGGTTGCGACGAAGCCGACCCATCGCTCTTCTGCCCCAGCGAGACCGGTGACCAGAGGTCAGATGGCGTCGTTCATCCAGCGGGCGCTCAATCTGCCGGCGGGCGAGGACCCGGGGTTCACCGACATCGCAGGCAACGAGCACGAGGATGCGATCGGTGCCATCGCCGCTGCGGGGATCACGATCGGCTGCGAGGACGGAACGATGTTCTGCCCGAACGTGCCCCTCACCCGCGACCAGATGGCATCGTTCCTGGCCCGTGCGTTCGGGTTGAGCGGTGGTACCACGCCGTTCACCGACATCGCGGGGAACACCCACGAGGACAACATCGCCGCCATCTACGAGGCGGGGATCACCCAGGGGTGCACTGCGACCGAGTACTGCCCGCGGGACCCGGTGATCAGGGGCCAGATGGCCTCGTTCCTGGCCCGCTCGCTCGGCTGGGGGAACTGAGCACCACGCATTCGGACTAGGTGATGGCGCGCCCCGCGAGGGGCGCGCCGTCGCGACCGGCGGCTCGCCTTGACGAGTCGTTGACCATGTGTTGAGGCATTGGTCCCCGCCAGGCGCGACCGTTGCAACAGGACAAGCGACAGGAGGAGGTATCCATGATCCGACGAAGGATCGCGAGGAGTGATGGCGGCCGTGACGGTCGCCTTGCTCACCAGCATGCTGATTGCGACCGCAGCGGGGGCACAGTCGTCGGGAAGGTTCACCGACGACGATGGAAACGTGCACGAGGGGTTCATCGAGGCGATCGCCGCCGAGGGGATCACCCTCGGGTGCAACCCCGAGGGAACGCTCTACTGCCCGGCCGCGACGGTGACCAGAGGTCAGATGGCGTCGTTCATCGACCGTGGCTTCGATCTGCCGGCCACCGACACCGATGCCTTCGACGATGACGATGGGAGCACCCACGAGGATGCCATCAACCGGGTGGCCGCCGCCGGCATCGCCGCCGGGTTCGAGGACGGCACTTTCCGTCCCAACGACCCGGTGAGCAGAGCGCAGATGGCGTCGTTCCTCGCCCGGGCGATGGAGCTCTCGCCGGTGAGCGACGATCGTTTCGACGATGTCTCCGGTGTCCACGAGGGCAACATCAACGCCATCGCCGAAGCTGGAGTGACACTCGGGTGCAACGAGGCTGGAAACCTGTTCTGCCCCGACGACCCCGTGCGCCGCGACCAGATGGCGTCGTTCCTCGGACGGGCCCTGGGTCTCGACCCGATCAACCCGCCGAGCACCAGCTCGACATCATCGACCAGCTCGTCGTCTAGCTCGTCTTCGTCGAGCTCATCCTCGAGCTCGTCGTCATCGTCGAGTTCCTCGTCGTCCAGCTCGTCTTCTTCGAGCTCATCGTCGACATCGAGCACGATCGAGGACTGACCGCCAACGACCGGTTCAGGCGGCAGCGTGCTCCAGCACCTGCCGCTTGAGCCGCGACACGATGGCGTCCATGCCCCGGAGACGTTGCGGCGTGAGAACGTCCTGCAGCCCCATCGCCATGTAGAAGTCGGCGGGCAGGGCGGTGATCTCCTCCACCGTGGTCCCAGACAATCCCTCGGCGAGAATGGCGGCATAGCCACGCACGGTGGGTGACTCCTTCGGTGAGTCAAACCAGATGTGGACCTTCCCCGCCGTCGTCCACCTCGGTGGCCAGGAAGAAGGGAGTGGCACACTCGACCACCTGCTCCATCTCGGTGCTGTCCATTCCGGGAGGGAGAGCGGGAAGCCGCTTGGAATAGTCGAGCAGAGCCTCCAACCGGAGCTCCTTGGGCGCGGTGGCGAACATGTCCACAATCCGCTTCAGGGCCGGGGGCACGCTCATCAAGCCGGAGTGTAAGGTTGCTTGATTGCACTATGGGGATGGTGCTTAGACCGCTCCGATGTAGTCGCTAGCGGGACCGGTCCACCACCTGTCCGCCGCTTGTCCGCGTTCCGCCCATGAGGAGGAGTCATGCCCGCACCGCTCGACGACGCCCCGAAGTTCCAGGATTACGCCCACCCCGAGAAACTGGTCTCCACCGACTGGCTTGGCGAGCATCTCGACGACCCCGACATCGTCATCGTCGAGTCGGACGAGGACGTGCTCCTCTATGACACCGGCCACATACCGGGCGCGGTCAAGATCGACTGGCATGCCGACCTGAACGACGCGCTCGATCCGCGACTACGTCGATCCGGAGGGCTTCGCCGCTTTGCTGTCCCGATCGGGGATCAAGCCGGGGCAGACCGTGGTCTTCTACGGCGACAACTTCAACTGGTGGGCGGCATACGCCCTGTGGGTCTTCGGTCTGTTCGGGCACGACGACACCAGGCTGCTGGACGGGGGCAGGCAGAAGTGGGTCGAGGAGGACCGGCCACTCACAACCGACAAGCCCGACCGCGAGCCGAGCGATTACCCCACCCCCGAGCGCGACGACTCGAAGATTAGGGCGTTCCGTGACGAGGTCCTCGCCCATTCGGAGGCGGGCAAACCGCTGGTGGATGTGCGCTCACCCGAGGAGTTCCGCGGCGAGTTGCTTCACATGCCCGCCTACCCGCAGGAGGGGGCCCTCCGCGGCGGCCACATTCCCGGGGCACGCAGCGTCCCCTGGAAGCGGGCGGCCAACGAGGACGGTTCTTTCAAGAACGCCGATGAGCTCAGGTCGATCTACGAGGGTGAGATCGGACTCAGCTCCGGCGACGACGTGATCGCCTACTGCCGGATCGGGGAGCGTTCCAGCCATACGTGGTTCGTGCTCACCCAACTGCTCGGATACCCCAAGGTGAAGAACTACGACGGTTCCTGGACCGAGTGGGGCAACGCGGTGCGGGCGCCGATCGAGCGCTGAGTCAGCGCTTCCGGTACAGCCTCCAACGCAGCACGATGCTGTCGTCGATGAGCGCCGGCGGCCCACCGTGCTGTGTCTGCAGCCAGGCTCGGGCTGTCTCGGCGGCAGCGGCGCGCCGTTCGGCCATCGAGCCCCCAACAGGCCGAGAAGAACCCCTGCTCGAGTTGGTCGACCACCTCGTAGAGATCGATCCGGGTGGGAGCCGTCAGTTCGTCCAGTTCCTCGATGTCGAACCCCATCTCGGCGGCGGCACGGTCGACCTCTTCGTTCCGGGTTGCTCCCGGGGGCCAGTCGGGGTTGCCTGCGGCGTTGAAGAACACCTTCGACACCTCAGAGCCCTTCCCCGGTGCGGTGCCTCTGGTCTGGAGGAAGATGCCGCCGCTACGGAGGGCGCGGTGGGTCTCACCGACCGCACGCCGCCACTCCGGGATGAGATGGAGCACATGCGCGGCGATCACCGCCTCCAGCGACTCGTTGCCAAAGGGGAGCACGGTGGCGTCGCCCATCACGAGCGGGATGCCGGGCCCGCCGCGTTGAGTCGGAGCCGATGGAGCATCGGAGCAGAGAGGTCGAGTCCCACGACGGGGACGCCGCTTTGCCAGAGCGGCAGGGCGATCCTGCCCGTACCGACCCCGATCTCCAGCACCCGGCTGCGGCCGGCGAGCGCTCCGGCGAGCATCTCGGTCTGGCGCGCCGCCAATTCAGGAGGCAGGGCCCGGGTGCGGTCGTAGTACTCGGCGGCCCGGTCGAAGGACACGGAGGCGTTGGTCATCGCAGCATCCTGCCTACAGTCGTCTTCTTCGGGAGACATGGAGACTGCTCTCGTGCGTATCGGCATCTTCGTCTTCGAGGGTGCGGAAGAACTCGATTGGGTGGGCCCATGGGAGGTCCTCCGGATGTGGGCGCTTTCGTGGCCGGACGACGAGGTCGAAGTGGTCAGCGTCGCACGCTCGCCCGGCGTGATCACCTGTGCCAAGGGGCTCCGGGTCCTTCCCGACCACGATTGGGCTTCGGTGCCCCCGCTGGATGTCCTGGTCTACCCGGGGGGGAGGGGGACGAGGCCACAGCTCGGAGACCCCGAGATCCGGGCCTGGGTAAGGGGCCTCGCGTCGAACGGAGCACTGATCACCAGCGTCTGTACCGGCTCGCTCGTGCTGGCCGACGCCGGGTTGCTCAAGGAGAGGCCGGCGACGACCTACTGGGGATCGCTCTTTGAGCTGGCCGCAATCGATCCGACCATCGAGATCCGGCCCGACGACCGCTTCGTCGACACCGGCGATGTGATCACCGCCGCTGGGGTCTCGGCCGGGATCGACATGGCGCTCCACCTCGTCGCCCGGCTTCACTCCAAGGAACGGGCCATAGAGGTGAGGCGGGCCATCCAGTACGACCCGGCGCCGCCGGTCTGATGGGCATTTCCCGCAGCGAATGAGCGAATACCTCCCCGAACTGCTGCTGGTGCTGGCGCTCGTGCTGGTGAATGCGGTATTCGCCGGCACCGAGATAGCGCTGATAACCCTGCGGGAGAGCCAACTGCGCCGGATGGAATCCGGATCCAGGTCGGGCAGGCGGGTCGCCGAACTGGCGCGCGACCCGAATCGGTTCCTCGCCACCATCCAGATCGGGATAACCCTGGCGGGCTTTCTCGCCTCGGCAACCGCCGCCGTCGCGCTGGCGGAGCCGCTTATCGAGCCTCTGTCCTTCCTTGGCAGGGCGGCCCGCCCGGTGGCGGTCGTACTCGTCACTCTCGTCCTCTCCTACCTCACCCTCGTGATCGGTGAGTTGGCGCCGAAGCGCCTCGGGCTGCAGTGGGCGGAGCGATGGGCCATGGTCTTCGGTCCTGCGCTCTATTGGATGTCGGTGGCGGTGAAGCCGGTGGTGGCGCTGCTCGGGGCATCGACCGACCTCGTGGTCCGGCTGTTCGGTGGCGACCCGCGTCGTCGTGCCGAGGACGTTTCCACCGACGAGTTGCGCGACATGGTCCTTGCCCACGGCACCTTCTCCACCGAGCAGCGCACCGTGGTCATCGGCGCTCTCGAGTTGGAGCATCGCCGGCTCCGCCAGGTGCTGCGGCCACGCGGCGCGGTCTTCTCACTCGATGCCGGGCTCACGCCGGCCGGAGCCCTCGAACTGCTCGCCCAGAGCGGGCACACCAGGGCGCCGGTGGCGGAGGACGGGGACCTCGACCGGACGATCGGCGTCGTCCGGATCCACGACCTGCTCGGAGTGGGCGACGAGATCAACCTGCGCGACGTCGCCCGCGAAGTGCCCTTCTTCCCCGAGTCGCTCCGGGTCCTCATGGCGATGCGGGTGATGCAGACCGAACGTCACCAGATGGCGATGGTCATCTCCGAGCACGGCTCGGTGGAGGGGATCGTCACCATCGAGGACCTGGTCGAGGAGGTGGTCGGCGAGATCTACGACGAGGGCGACCGCGACGTGCGCGCCGTCCGCCGCGAGCGTGATGGGACGGTGGTCCTGGCCGGCGATTTCCCGGTGCACGATCTGGTCGACGTCGGCGTCGAACTACCCGACGGTGAGTACACCTCGGTCGCCGGGCTGATCCTCGATCGCCTCGGCCGGTTGCCGGACCGCCCCGGCGACCGGGTCCGCGTCGGGGACTGGGAGCTCACCGTCTCCCGCGTCCAACGCCGAGCCATCACCGAAGTCGTCTTGCGCCCTGCTCCCGCGTCCGAGGATGCGTGAGGGCGATCAGCAGCAGATCGCCGCTGGTAGGTGGAGTTCGACGCTGCAGGCTGGTGAGGTGAGCAGCAGCCCGAGATCAACCACGTCACCTTGGAGTCGAGTCCCCCCTACCCGCTGCTCCGCCGTACCGCCTTCCGCCGTCTGAGCTTCCTCGGATCTCCTCCAGCGACTCCGGGTTCTCCAGGCTGGTGAGGTCGCCGGGGTCGGAGCCGACCACGAGCGCCTTGACCACCCGTCGCATGATCTTGGCTGAGCGGGTGCGGGGGAGGTCGGAGACGAACCGGACCGCCGCCGGGCGGAACGCCTTGCCCAGGGTGGCGGCGATCCGGTCGGAAACCCGGCCGGCCAGTTCCTCGTCCGGTTGTGCATCGGGACGGGGGACGGCGTAGACCACCACCACCTCACCCTTGACCGCGTCGGGGATCCCCACGGCGGCCGCCATCACGATCTCGGGGACCGCCACCGCGGCCGATTCCACCTCGGCCGGCCCGATCCGTTTTCCGGCAATGTTGAGCGTGTCGTCGGACCGCCCGTGGAGGAACCAGAAGCCGTCCTCATCCACCGATGCCCAGTCGCCGTGCGCCCACACATCGTCCCAGCGGTCCCAGTAGGTGGCGAGGTACCGCTCGGGGTCCTTCCAGAACCCGCGCGTCATCGCCGGCCATGAGTCCTCGATCACCAGTTCTCCGACGGCGCCCCTCACCGGTGTGCCCGAGGCGTCGTAGACCTCTGCCGCCATCCCCGGCGATGGGCCACCCAGCGAGGTCGGCTTCAAACCCTGATGGAGGTTGACCCCGACGATCACCGCTCCGACCTCGGTGCCGCCCGAGATGTTGACGATGGGGATGCGCTCACCGCCCACGGTGCGGAACAACCACCACCACGGGTCGGGGTTCCACGGCTCGCCCGTCGAACCAAAGACACGCAGCCGGCCCAGATCGTGTCCGCTGGCGGATTCGTCGCCGTGGGCCATCAGGGCCCTCACCAATGTCGGGGATATCCCGAGATGGGTCAGCCCCAACTCCCCGGCCAGCCGCCACAACCGTCCCGCGTCGGGGTAGTCGGGCGCGCCATCGAAGACACCCACCGCAGCACCGTTGGCCAGAGCCGCCACGACCGACCACGGCCCCATGATCCACCCCATATCGGTGGCCCACATCAGGGCGTCCCCGCGCTGGACGTCGAAGTGGAAGGCTCCCTCTGAGGGCAAGCTTGACGGTGAGCCCGCCATGGACGTGGACGGCTCCCTTCGGCTTCCCGGTGGTCCCCGACGTGTAGGCCAGCATCACCGGGTGCTCCGAGTCCACCTGGACGGCATCGAGAGGATCGGCCGCTTCCATCGCCTCGTCCCATCGGTGGTCGCGACCCTCGGTCATCGGCGTGTCCGTCCGGTCGGCGTGGGAGACCACGAGCACGGCGGGTACCCCTCCAGCCGATAGCCAGCGGCTTCGTCGGCGGTCTCTTTCATCTCGACCAGACGGCCCCGACGCAGGTACCCGTCGGCGGTCACCAGGAGCGCAGGGGACGGGTCGATCAGCCTGGCGGCAACGGCTTCGGCGCCGTACCCGGAGAAGATCGGGATGAAGATCGCCCCGATCCGGGCTGATGCGAGGAGGGTGACCACCGCCTCGACGGACATGGGGAGGTAGCAGCCGACGGCATCGCCCATGCCGACACCGAGCGCTGCAAAGGCACCGGCGGCTCTCTCCACCTGGTCGAGGAGTTCGGCGAAGGTGACTCGGCGGATCCCGGCCCCTTCGCGGGCCGCCAGGATCGCGGAGGCATCCGGCTGCTCCGTGGCCCATCGGTCCACGCAGGCGGTCGAGAGGTTGCAGGTCCCGCCGGTGAACCAGGTGGTCCAAGGCACGCCTCGGGAGTTGTCTCGAACCTTGCTGTACGGCGTGGCGAACGGAATGTCGAGGAACTCGACCACGGCGTCCCAGAACCATTCCGGATCGGAAATCGAGCGCTCCAAGAGGTGCTGGTAGCCGTCGATGCCGTGCTCCACCATGAAGCGCCCGGTGACCGTGTCGTGCGCCTCCGCCTCGGGCAGCGTCCAAACAATCGGCTGCTGGTCCACGCCCCGAGCCTACGGACCGTGCTAGCAACCTGCGGATGGGACCGCTGTCAGGGGTGAGAGTCATCGAAATGGCCGGAATCGGGCCGGGACCGTTCTGTGGGATGGTGCTCTCCGGCCTTGGTGCCGAGGTCGTGCGGGTGGAGAGGCCCGGTGCCGCCGAAGGAGTGCTCGACGACCTGGTCACGACACGGGGGCGTCGCTCGGTGGCGCTCGACCTGCAGCATGCCGACGCAGTTGGGGTGGTGCTCCGGTTGGTGGAGACCGCCGATGGGTTGATCGAGGGCTTTCGACCCGGGGTGATGGAGCGCATCGGACTCGGGCCGGGGGAGTGCCTGGCACGCAACCCGCACCTCGTCTACGGCCGGATCACCGGGTGGGGTCAAGAGGGGCCGCTGGCGGTCTCGGCGGGGCACGACATCAACTATCTGGCGGTGGCGGGGGCCCTCCACCCGATCGGTCGGTCCGGCCAGCGGCCGGTTCCCCCGCTGAACCTGGTGGCTGACTACGGGGGCGGCGGGATGCTTCTCGCCCTCGGGGTTGTGGCCGCGCTTTACGAGGCGCGGGTCTCGGGTCGGGGGCAGGTGGTCGATGCAGCCATGGTCGACGGGGTCGCCCAACTGACTGCGCTCTTCCACGGTGGTCTCGCCGGTGGGTGGTGGGTACCGGAGAGGGAGGCGAACCTCCTCGACGGCGCCGCTCCCTTCTACGACACCTACTCAACTGCTGACGGCGAGTCGCTTGCGCTTGGGGCCCTCGAGCCGAAGTTCTTCGCCGTGCTCGTGGAGCGTCTCGGTCTCGATCCCGCAATGCTGCCCGCCCAGTACGACACCGACGGGTGGCCCGAGTTGCGCCGGCGTCTCACCGAGGTGATCTCCACCCGCACGCGAGCTCGAATGGGCCGTTGAACTGGAAGGCACCGACGCCTGCGCCGCTGGGGTGCTCTCGCTGGCCGAGGCGCCTGCCCATCCGCACAACGTGGCTCGGGGGACCTTCATCGAGGTCGACGGGGTGGTGCAACCCGCCCCGGCACCCCGGTTCTCCGCCACACCGACGGCCTTGCCTACACCGCCGCCCACACCGGGCGCAGACACCGATGCCGTGCTCGCCGAGCTCGGATACTCGGGAGACGAGATCGGTAACCTCCGCCGATCCGGGGCGGCCGGCTGAGCCGCCCGACCACAGGAGAGCAATGTCCTCGAACGTCGCCGCCGAGCGCGCCTCCATCGACAGCGCCATCGGCGGCATGACCCTGATCGACATCCTGGAACGCAACGCGGTGAGATATCCCGACGAACCGGCGATCCACTGGCGCGACCAGGGCGGCTGGCGGTCACTCGACTGGGCCGGCTACTGCAACGCCGCCCGGGCGGCCGCTGCCGGGCTGATCTCGCTCGGATTGGCGCCGGGTGACTCCGTGGCGATCATGGCCGGCAACCGCCCCGAGCACGTGATCGCCGACCTGGGAGCGGTGCTCGCCGCCGCCACGCCTTTGACGGTCTACTCGACCCTGGCAGCGCCGCAGGTCGCATACGTCGCCGATCACGCCCAGGTGAAAGTGGCTGTGCTCGAGGACGCCTCCGCAGTGAGCCGGTGGTCGGTCGCGCGGGACGAGAGCCCCTGGCTCCGTCATGTCGTGGTGATGGAGGGTGATGCCGAGGGTGCGGTCCGATGGGACGACCTCATGGAACGAGGTCGCGTGTTGTTGGCGGAGAACCCCGACGTGGTCGATGCCGCGGCCTCCAAGGTGACACCCGACTCGGTGGCGACACTGATCTACACATCGGGGACGACCGGTACCCCGAAGGCCGTCGTGATCACGCAGCGCAACGTCGCCTGGACCGCAGAGAGCGTGTCGCGGACCCTGACCTTCCCCCACCGGCCCCGGGTCGTCTCATACCTGCCGCTGGCGCACATCGCCGAGCGTATGGCGACGCACTATTGCATCGGGCTGTGGATGGCGGGCGAGGTGTTCCTCGTCGCCGACGTCTCGGGTGTGCTCGGGGCGGTACAACACGTCCGTCCCCAACTGTTTCTCGGCGTCCCCCGCATCTGGGAGAAGTTCCAATCCGGGCTGGTGAACCGACTCGAGTCCGAGCCAAACGCGCGCCGGCGAGGGATCGCGCTGAGCGCCGTCGAGACCGGTCGGGAGGTCGTGCGAAGGGAGCAGGCGGGAGAGCGGACCGGGATTTGGCTCCGTCTCCGACAGCGGGTGCTCGATCGGCTCGTCCTCACCAAGGTGCGGCATGGGTTGGGTATGGACCATCTGGAGTTGGGGATCACCGCCGCCGCCCCCATCGATCCCGGGGTGATCGAGTTCTTCCATGCTGTCGGCCTCCCTCTCTTCGAGCTCTATGGGATGAGCGAAAGTTGCGGCCCGGCGACAACGAATCGGCCGGGCGCCAACAAGATCGGCACTGTCGGACAACGGTTCGCTGGTGTGGAGATCGCCCTCGGCGACGATGGGGAGGTGTTGATCGGTGGGGGTGTGGTCGCTGCCGGGTACCACCGTGACGAAGAGGCAACCGCCGAGACGTTCACCGAAGATGGATGGCTGCGCACCGGCGACCTTGGCACGCTGGACTCCGAGGGTTTTCTCACCATCGTGGGGAGGAAGAAAGAGATCATCATCACTGCGGCCGGCAAGAACATCGCTCCGGCCAAATTGGAAGGGCTGCTCAAGCAACACCGGCTGATAGGCCATGTCTCTCTCATCGGCGAGGGACGCCCATACATCACCGCCGTCCTGGCTCTCGACCCCGACGAGGCAACCGCATGGGCGAAGCGTTCAGGTGCCGGAAGAACCGGTCTGGCTGAGTTGGCTGGCGATCCGGCGGTCAAGGCAGAGGTCGAACAGGCGGTCGCCGCCGCCAATCAGCACGTGGCACGGGTCGAGCAGATAAAGAAGTGGCGTCTCGTGCCCGAGGAGTGGAGCGCGGAGACGGGGGAGCTGACACCCTCCCTCAAGTTGCGACGCAGCGTTGTCGCCGAGCGCTACGCCGAGCTGATCGATGAAATGTATGGATAGGTGGTAAGTGGTCAGTGGTCAGTGGTCAGTTGTAGGGGGCCATTACAGGTTTCGTGTTGCGTCCTGTCATCGGCGGTATCCGCTTTGCTTCGGGAGGCGTGAGCCTGTCTTTTCACCTAACACTTACCACCTACCACCTACCACCAACGACCACCCAGATCTAAGGTGCCGCTCCTCGTTCCGCACTCCAGGAGGCCCCAGGCGATGTCCGACATAACCTTTGACGGCCGGGTGGCCATCGTGACCGGGGCAGGTGGCGGGCTGGGCCGGTCGTATGCGCTCGAGTTGGCGCGGCGCGGGGCCCGCCTCGTCGTCAACGACCTTGGCGGGGCGATGGACGGCACCGGATCGGGAGCCAGGGCTGCCGACGACGTGGTCTCCGAGATCGAAGCGGCAGGGGGCGAGGCGGTGGCCAGCTACGACTCGGTGGCAAGCGCCGAGGGAGGCGAGGCGATGGTCGCCACCGCCATGGACGCATTTGGGACGGTGGACGTCCTCGTCAGCAACGCCGGGATACTGCGCGATCGCAGCTTCTCCAACATGACGCTCGATGAGGTCGAGAGCGTGCTCGCCGTTCACCTGCGCGGGGGATTCCACGTCGCATTACCGGCGTTCAGGGCGATGAAGGAGCGGGGATACGGGCGCCTGGTGTTCGCCGCCTCCAACGCCGGGATCTTTGGCAACTTCGGGCAGGCGAACTACGGCGCCGCCAAGATGGGCTTGGTCGGATTGAGCAATGTGCTCGCCATCGAGGGTGCCAAGTACGGGATCCGAAGCAACGTGATCGCCCCCGTGGCCCGGACGAGGATGACCGAGGATCTGCTCGGCCCCATGGCCGAGTTCCTCGACCCCGAGCAGGTGACGCCGATGGTGGTCTACCTCGCTTCGGAGGGTAATCCGCACACCCACGAGATCTTCACAGCCGGGGGCGGCCGCTACGGGAGGATCTTCGTGGGCACCAATCCAGGTTGGTTCGCCGGGCAGAAGGTTGTGCCCACCGTCGAGGAATTGGCCGAGCACATCGAAGAGGTGCGCGATCTCTCCACATACGAGATCCCGCTGAGCAGCAACGACGAAATCCGCCTGGTGATGGCGGCGATGCAGGACGGCTGAGATGCCGGTCGATCCGCAGCGAGCGCTCGGTTCAGAGCTACCGGTGATCGAGGGTCGATGGGATCAGGACGACGTAATCCTCTATCACCTCGGTATCGGTGCCGGGGTTCCCCCAACCGATCCGGCCGAGCTCCGGTACACGTATGAGGGCAACCTGGCGGTCCTCCCCAGTTTCGCCACGGTCCCGACCTTCCCGGCACTTGCCGGGATCGGCGGAGCGGACGGGCTCGAGTTCAACCCTGCGCTGCTGCTCCACGGCGAGCACGAGATCACGCTGCACGGTCCCGTGCCGACCGCGGCATCGGCGGTACACCGGGGACGGGTCGTTGAGCTTTGGGACAAGGGGAAGGCGGCCCTGGCGGTCGTCGAGGTGGTTACCACCGATGGTTCGGGTAAGCCGTTGTTCACCAATCGGGCCTCGCTCTTCCTGCGCGGTGAGGGTGGGTTCGGGGGAGAGCCTGGCCCGCCCGCTTTTTCCGCTGCACCGTCCCGGGACCCCGATGTGGTCGTGACCTCGCCGACCCTGCCCCAACAGGCGCTCCTCTACCGGCTCTCCGGTGACAAGAACCCTCTCCACGCCGACCCGGGGTTCGCCGCGATGGCGGGTTTCGAACGGCCCATCCTCCACGGCCTCTGCTCGTTCGGAGTGGTGTGCAAAGCGGTGGTGGACAAGGCACTCGACGGCGACGTGAGCAGGGTGGCCGGGTACCGGGCGCGGTTCTCGGGTATCGCCTATCCCGGTGAGACCTTGGTCACCAGCGTCTGGGACGAGGGGGACCACCTGCTGGTGACGGCGGTGACCGCCGAGAGGAGCAAACCGGTGATAAGCAACGGGAAGATCACTCTTGCCGGGTGAGCGGGTGGTCTAGCCGCCCGACACCGGCACCGCATGGTCGAGCCACCCGTTGGGGGCGTACCCGTTGATGTCGGGGACCGACCTCGCCGGCTGCTCGTTGCCGGCGGCATCGCGGGCGCGGCTGGCGATGAGCCCGCCGGACGGGCCCACCTCGATCGTCGCTTTGAAGGTGCTCCATGCCGCCGGACCATCCGACGGATCGAACGCCGCCGAGCGCCACGTGTTCCCCCCATCGCCGGAGACATCGACGGCGGTGATCGGGCCCGCCCCGGAGAAGGCGACCCCCTCGACCTCGAGCACTCCCGACACGACCGCGGCTTGCTCCGGACTGGTCACCCACGACTTGACCGGCATCTCCCAGCACGAAGGGTCGTCCGGCCCCGAGGTCGACCCTGGGGGAGTGAGGCGGTAACGCACGGTCTGGATGGAGGCGTCTGACTCCTCGGCGGTGGGCGCCAGTCTCACGACCCACTTGACGCTGTTGACCGCAAAGTACCCGGGGATCACCAGACGGATGGGGCCGCCATGGGAGCGGGAGAGCGGCTCTCCGTTGAGTTCGAAGGCGAGCAGGCCCCGCTCCAGCCCGACCCGGAGGGGAACCGACCGTTCCACCCTTTCCGGGTCCCCGGCTGCCCCGTCGGCGCCGAGTGCGGTGAGAAACTTGGTCCCGTCCACGGGGCCTCCGGAGAGAGCCACCAGATCGGCAACGCGGACGCCGCTCCATCGGACGTTTGCCGCGGCTCCTGTTCCCCAGGGAGTCCCCGGCGGCGGTCCGGCGAGCAGCCCTCTCCCATTGCCGGCGCACTGCAGCACCGCGGTCACCTCAACCGGCTGCAGGGCATCGACGCAGTTCCGGGAGGGTGAACTTCGCCGGTCGGGCAACTCCCTCCAGCGTCAGCTCCCAATTCTCCGAAATGGGCGGCGGGGGCAGGTTGTCCCTTCGGAACATCTTCTCGACAGGAGTGATGGGAACCGCCTCGGACTTCCCCTCCGCCTGGATCGGTTCCGGTTCGTGTATGTGCAGATCTTTCGTCGCCATCGGTGGAAATCATGGTCGACGCGGGCCGGGATGACACGTCGAGAGCCGGGTACCCTGTCCCGACCCGCTCATGACGACGACCACCAGTGCGACCGACGAGAAGACTCTGATCGCGGCGCGTCTCGACGAACTCCTCGAGACGTACGACCCGGCTACCACCGCCGCGCCGGAATTCTGGGGAGCGCAGTTCGACCTCGGCCTGGCCTGGGTGTCATTCCCGCAGGGTGACGGCGGACTGGGGTTGAGCCCCCGGTACCAGCAGGCAGTGATGGAGAGGCTGGCCGCGGCCGGCGCGCCTTCAGACAACGTCACCCGCAACGTGATCGGCCACGGAATGGGTGCGCCGACAGTTCTGGCGCACGGCACCGAGGAGCAGAGGCGCCGCTGGCTGCGTCCGCTGTTCACCGCAGAGGAGATCTGGTGCCAGCTGTTCTCCGAGCCGGGAGCCGGCTCGGATGTGGCGGCGTTGGCGACCCGCGCCGTCCGCGACGGCGACGAATGGGTCATCAATGGGCAGAAGGTGTGGACGACGCTGGCGCACACAGCCCGGTGGGGGCTGATCGTCGCCAGGACCGATCCCGATGTGCCCAAGCATCGCGGGTTGACCTATTTCGTGATCGACATGGACCAGCCAGGGGTCGAGGTGCGCGGCCTCAACCAGATCACCGGTGAGGCCGAGTTCAACGAGGTCTTCTTCTCCGACGCACGAGTGCCGGACGCCTACCGGCTGGGGGACGTCGGCGAGGGCTGGCGGGTGTCGATGACCACCCTCATGAACGAACGGGTCGCCATCGGTTCCGTGGTCCAGCCTCGGGGCTCGGGGGCGATTTCGGCCGCTGTCGCCGCCTGGAAGGAGAAGGGCCACACCGACGCGGCGCGCCGCGACGAACTGATGGCACTCTGGATCGAGGCCGAGGTGCTCCGGCTGACCAACCTCCGGGCCACCGAGAACCGGCGACGGGGGACACCCGGGCCGGAGGGTTCAACGTCGAAACTCCACTGGGCAGAGCTCAACAAGCGGATCACCGAGTTCACCGTCTCGCTGCTGGGCGCCGATGGGCTCCTCTATCCGAACGGATACACATTTGAGCGACCCGAGCGAGCGGGGATTGGAACCGCTCACCCGCAACGCAACTTCCTCAGGGCGAGGGCGAACTCGATCGAGGGCGGGACATCCGAGATCATGCGAAACATCCTCGGCGAACGGGTCCTCGGGCTTCCTGGTGAGCCCCGGGCCGACAAGGATCTGCCCTGGAAGGACGTTCCCCGCAGCTGAGCTTGACCACCCTCCGGCAGGTTGACGTCGTAGCATGCGCCCGACTCACGGGGAGGACGAGCAGATGGCATACAGTTCGGACACGAGCACCTTGGAGGGCCTGGCCAAGAGCTGGGGGTGGGTGCTCTTCTACGGCATCCTCACCCTGATCCTGGGAATAATGGTGCTCGTCTGGCCGGAAGCGACGATTGCCACCATCGCCATCCTGTTCGGGGTCCAACTGCTGGTGGCGGGCATCTTTGAGATCGTGGCGGTTTTTCGCCACGGGGAATCAGGCGGGATGAGGGTCATGGCCGCCCTGCTCGGTGTTCTTTCGATCATCGTCGGCCTTTGGGCTCTGCGAAACCTCCTTGCTACCGCTGGCGCCCTTGCCATTTTGCTTGGGATCTACTGGGTCGTGTCCGGGATAATTCGCACGGTCGACGCAATCGCCGACCACACGACACCGGCCCGTGGCTGGACGATCTTCGGAGGGGTGCTCAGCGTGATCGCGGGTGCCGTCGTATTCATCTGGCCGGGGATATCGCTCTTGACCCTCGTATGGGTGCTCGGCATCTGGCTCGTCATCTGGGGGATCGTGATCATCGCTACGTCGTTCTCGGTGAGAAGCGCCCAGAAGCAGGTGTCTGAGGTCGGCGGGGTAGCGACCGCCTGAGCAACGCTCATCTCGCCGGGGGGTGACGATGGTTGCGCCACCGGTCGTGTTGGTCACGAGAAGGCCATGGGGCGTTTCGCTCCGGCCATTGGAACAGGTGGCCGTCGTCGAGGTGTGGGATGGCGACGACCCCATGCCGTCGGACCGGGTCCGGGCTTCGGTTACGGCGGTCGACGGCCTGCTCTCGATGCTCTCCGATCCAATCGACGCCTCGTTCATCGACGCGGCCCCGCGGCTGCGGGTCATCTCCCAGGTTGCCGTTGGCTTGGACAACATCGATCTCGCCGCCTGCACGAGGCGCGGCATACCGGTGGGCTACACCCCAGATGTCCTCACCGACACCACGGCCGACACCGCCATCGGGCTGCTTCTCGCTGCGGGCCGCCGTCTCGTGGAGGGCGCTCGGATGGTGGCGGCAGGGGAATGGCAGCGCTGGGCGCCGAACCTCTTACTTGGAAATGACCTTCACCACACCGTGCTCGGAGTGGTGGGTATGGGGCGGATCGGCCGAGCGGTCGGCCGTCGTGCCGTCGGATTCGGCATGGAGGTCGTGTACGCCGGCCCGAATCCCCGCCCCGAAGCCGACCTGGAGTTGGGTGCGCGTCGACTGCCACTCGGGGACTTGCTCTCGCTCGCCGACCACGTGGTGCTCACCGCCCCGCTAACCGAGGCAACCCGGCACATCATCAACCGGGACGCACTCCGCTCGATGAAGCCGAGCGCGGTGCTGGTCAACGTGGCACGCGGCGGTCTGGTCGACCAGGTGGCCCTGGCCGAGGCCCTCGCTTCCGGCGTCATCGCCGCTGCCGGGCTCGATGTGACCGACCCAGAGCCGATCGACGCGGGCGACCCGTTGCTCGAGATGAAGAATTGCGTGATCGTCCCCCACATCGGCAGTGCCTCCGTCACCACCCGTGCCCGGATGAGCGAGCTTGCCGTGGAGAATCTCCTCGCGGGTCTGGCGGGGGAGAGGATGCCGGCGTGCGCCAATCCCGAGGTCTATGGGACCTCCCCGCCCCGAGCCTCAGCCGAGGAGCGGATCGGGCGGATACTCGACGAGACCAAGAAGGCCCACACAGAATCGATGAGCGACACCGAGGACCCGGAGTGGGCGTTGTGGTATGCCGATCACGCCTTGGAGGCACTGCGGAGTCGAGATGGGTGGCTGGCTCGACCGACCACGACTGGTCACGATGCTGATGGAAGCGGCACGCTCCCACCGATTGGACGCACCATCCGAAAGCTGGGTCAGCCACTACGCCAGGCGGCTGGCGGCCTCTGGTCCATGACCACCGAGGGCGGTGTAACCGTGGTGATATTCGCCGGCGGCGACCCCGTTCCCGCTGATGTGATCGAAGATCTGCCCGCATCGGCGTTGGTCATTGCCGCCGACTCGGGACTGGATCTTGCCCTCGACCTTGGGTTGAAGGTAGATCTGGTGATTGGCGACTTCGACTCGGTGTCGCCCGAAGCGTTGGCGTCGATGCCCGGGGCGGCGGTCGAGCGCCATCCCGAGGACAAGGACTCCACCGACCTCGAGCTCGCCTTGGGAGCGGCTCATCGCGCCGATGCCGATCGCGTCGTTGTGGTTGGCGGACGCGGGGGCCGCCTCGATCACACGCTGGGCAACGCCCACCTGTTGACGGCGCCGGCGCATGCCGGGATTGAGATCGAGTGGCTTGTCGCTGGGGCGAGATCGACGGTCATCCACAGCGCAAACCGGCTCCACGGCTCGGTCGGAGGGTTGGTCTCCCTCATTCCTTTCCATGGCGCCGCCGAGGGAGTCACCACCGAAGGGCTGCGCTGGGAGTTGGACGAGGCCACCATCGAACCCGGGTCCACCTGGGGAGTGAGCAACGAGTTCCTCCTCCCCGTCGCCTCGGTGCGGCTCCGGACCGGGACCCTGCTGGCGGTGATGCCCGTCAGCTAGCGCTTTCCCGCCAACGCAGGGTTGGGGAGTACCGAGGAGGTAGCTGCCAACCTTGGGTTGGCAGCCGTCTTACCTTCAAGTAGAGGCTAAGACGATTTTGTCATTCGCGTTCCAGGGCTCGACGTGGAGTTCAGGTTGAGGGTGCGGGCCGTCCCGAGGTGCTTTCCAGGCATCCGAGCACCTCTCCATACCAATGGAGCGAGATGCGCGGCTGGAGGATCCAGTGGGTTCTCGTCGGGAGTGGGCCGGTGCTCATGAACGAGCGTTATGTCGCTGCGAACCAGCCGTCGGATCCGACCGGAGCACCGGTCTCGAGTCTTGGCACGTAGTGCTGGAGAAAGACCTGTGCCACGAGCTCGCGGCGACTGTGGACTCCGACTTGGCGAATATGGCCTTGAGGTGATCCTGAACCGTGTACGAGGAGACGTGGAGAGTGTCGGCGATTTCCTGAGTGGCGAGACCGGCAAAGACGAGGCGGGCGACCTCCCGTTCGCGTTTCGAGAGCCCATGGGCCTCGACGATCAGGGTTGAGATCTCCGGCTGAGTCGCCGGAGAGATCACGACCGCGACGGGACCTTCTGAGTCACCTGCGAGCAGCGAGGCGTGCATCAGGAACCACCCGCCGTTCCGTCTGGGAACACGGACCTTGGCCACCTCGTCGATGACCCCGTCCACAACCATTCGAGCCCTCTCGGCGAGGCTGATAACCACGAGAGGCAGGGCGGAAGTGTCGCCGGTGGTGTCAATCAGATCATCCAGCCAACGGCGGGCGGCGGGCGTCATGCTCTCCACCGAATTGTCGCTGCGGAGGAGGATGAGGCCCGGCGAATCGGCTCCGGTGTCGGTTGTGAGCGCGGTGACAAGTATGGCCCTGCGGATCCCCTCCCCGATGTAGGGGCTCACATGAGCGACGAGTTCGGCGTCACGGTCGTCGAACAATCCTTCGCGACGATGGATGACGACACAACCCCACACCGACTCGCCATCCAGAAAGGTCGCCCTCAACTCGTCTCCCGCTCCGTAGCCGTGCGGTTTGAGCACGCTGAGGAAGCGGGAGCTTTGTTCGGGATTGCCTGCCGTGGCCTCGCTGAGAATTCCCACCGGGGGGACGGCACGGGCCAGGTCGGCGAACTTGTTGACGTCATCCTCGAGGAACTCGTTGGCTGCCAGCTCCATCAAGTGATCGCTCTCGATCTGTCGGGTGAAGTGACTGGTGGGCAGCAGGGTGGAAGGGTCGAGGCTGAGCCAGCATGAACTGTCGAACTCGATCAGCTCTGCCAGGGCTTGATCGGCCGCCACGAAGTAGGCGGCAAGATCCAGGTTGCGGTGGAGCAGCCGCAGAAAGCGTCTGCGTTGCTCGAGACCAACCAGTGTCACGGACCCATTCTGACAGTCCGTCCTTCGACAGACCGAGAATCCCAGTTTCCTGGGATAGATCCGTTGCCAATGGACCCGTACCTTCCTCGCACCAAGGAAGGGGAGACCATGGCAAAGTCCGGAGATGTTCTCGAGCATCCTGTCACTGGGGAAAAGGTGATCTGGCGGAAGGTGGCCGGCGAAACGCAGGGCCAACTGCTCCAGGGCGACCTGTTCGCCAAGCCCGGCGGGCATGTCGCGGCAGCTCACGTCCATCCCAATCAGGAAGAGCGATTCGAAGTGCTTTCGGGAACGCTCAAGCTCAGGATCGACGATGAGGAGCGTGTCCTATCGCCCGGGGACGTGGCCGTGATACCGCCCGGCCATTCCCATGTCTGGTGGAACGCCGGGGAGGATGATCTCCACGTGTTGGGCGAGTTCAGACCGGCACTTCGAACCGAAGTGTTCTTCGAAACCTTCTTCGGTCTGGCAGCCGACGGCAAGACCAACCGCAAGGGGCTTCCGAATCCGCTCCACCTCGCTGTGCTGATGCGGGAATTCGAAGACGAGCTCCACCTCGCCAGCCCCCCGCTCGGAGTACAAACAGCGATGTTCATTCCGCTGGCGGCATTGGGTCGGCTCTTGGGCTATCGGGGCCGTTATCCAAAGTACAGCCACGACCCACTCACGGGCTGAACGCGATCCAATCCCTTTGTTTATGGCAAAGGTGGAACGGTGGGGCGCCGGATCGTGACTCTTTGTAGCGACGTTCCTGGTAATGAACGCCGACAGACCACCGTTCTAGCCAGAGTCTGCAGGACCGGGGAGTCTTCATTCCGTCTTCCGTCTTCCGTCTTCCGTCTGACCTCCTAGGTACCGGTCCAGCCATCCGAGCACCTCTCCGTACCAGTGGAGCGAGTTGCGCGGCTTGAGGATCCAGTGGTTCTCGTCGGGATAATGGACCAACCGGGCCTCGACTCCTCGGGCCTTGAGCATCCCGTACCAGGCGAGCCCCTGGGTGACCGGAACCCGCAAATCGAGTTCGCCATGGACCACGAGCGTCGGGGTCTGGATCTTTGTCGCCTGGGCGAACGGGCTCCATCGGTTGACCCGCTCCAGGTCGTCCCAGGGCTGCGCCCCGAAGGCGAGGCTGGTGTCGGTGGTCCAGTCCGAGGCGTACATGGCCGGCAGGTCAGTCACGGCAGCGTGCGCCACGGCGCACGTGAAGCGGTCGGTGGTGGCGGTGATCCAGCAGGTGAGGTACCCGCCGTACGAACCGCCGGCCAACGCCAGGCGGTCGGGATCCGCCACGCCCCGCTCGATCAGGTGGTCGGTGACGGCGAGGACGTCGGCCGTGGGGTGCTCTCCCCAGGCACCGTGTATCGAGGTGGTGAACGCCTCACCGAATCCGGTCGAGCCATGGAAGTTGACCAGCGCCACCGCCCGGCCCGGCGCGGCGAATGCATGGGCGTTCCACCTGTTGTGCCACGCGTCGCCGAACGTACCGTGGGGCCCTCCATGGACGAGATGGACCAGGGGCAAGGGGCCGGTGGACTCTCCCGGCGGGCTGACCAGATAGACCTGGATCGGGGCCTCTCCTGACCCGGTCACCTCCAACTCTTCGACCTGCCCCAACTCGATTCCCTCGAGCGCCTCGGCGGTGAACGAGGTCACTCGGCGCAAGTCTGCGCCGCTGTAGCGGGCGACCTCGGGTGGCTCGGAGAGACTCTGGTGCTGGACATAGCCCTCGTTCTCGGCGACCGGAGCAGGGTCGGAAAGCGTTCCGCGCTCGACGAACAAGGCCGGCTCGCCCACCTCGACACCCATCCGGTAGAGGCTTTGACGCCCCGAATCCTCGGCAGCAATCACCAAGCTGCCACCGGGCTCGAACTCCCACGCTCCGGCCGAGGCGTCCCAGTCCTCGGTGAGGACGGTCTCAGCGCCGGTGGAGCGCTCGATGGCAACGAGTCTCACCCGGTCTGCATAGAACTGGAGGATGCGCTGCATCCCGAAGACGAGGTGGGCGCCGTCGGGGGAGTAGCGGGGCTGCCTGTCGTGCCCGGTGTGGTCGGGGGTGAGGCATCGCACCTCGCCACCTTTCGCCGGCACCGTGAATATCGCCCAGCGCGGCTCGAAGTGGGGAGGCTCGGAGGTGTCGGCGGCGAAGGCGATTTCCGAGCCATCGGGAGCGATGTCGAAGTCCGCCATCGGGTTATCGGTGGAGGGGAATTGCCACCACATCTTCGAGTCGGGAATCAAATCGAGGGCTTCACCGCCTTCCACCGGCACACGGAATAGATGAGGAACCTTGCCCTCGGTGAGCCATACGTCCCAGAACCGATAAGTGCGATCCTCGGTGACGTGCGCCTTGACAGGGTCTTCGTCCAACGAGCTGCGGCGCTCGCGGGCCGCATCGAGGGTGAGCGCCTCCCGATAGACGTCAGCGAGCACAACGAGACCGGATCCGTCGGGTAGCCACTTCGCCCCGAGGACGCCGAGCGGCATATCGGTGATCCTGCGTGCCTCACCACCACGCAATGGCAGCACCCAAACCTGGTTGTCGCCCGCATCGTCCTTGCGGACGAAGGCAAGATGGGCACCGTCAGGGCTGATCGCTGGCCCCGAGGCGCTTGCATCCGCCGACGTGATCGGCTCGGGTTCGCCATCCTCGCTCGGCACCCGCCAGAGTCGGGTGGTCGTCTTGTTCGCCTCGGTGTCGGCGGTGGTGACCGGGACCACCAGGAAGGAGCCGTCCTCGGAGGCCACTGGTGCCCCGACCCGTGGGATGGCCCACAGCGCCTCTGGGGTGAGTCGTCTTGCCATGGCCGTCGACCGTAGCTGCCAAGGGGAACGGCCGTCCGCTCCCCCCGGGGGAGCCCGCGCCGGAGAGGGGGGGGGCCCCTGCCAGGTGAGGCCGCCGTCGGCCGTTGGGGATAGCCGCCGTCCGCCGTCCGCTCGGTCTCCCCTCGGGGGAGGTTCTCTCAGCCCAACAGACCCGCCAGGAGTTGGGCCGAACGGATGCCGTAGTCGGCGTAGCAGTTGTTCATGAGGAGGTGGGTCTCCTTTGCCCGCTCTTGGAGGGCTTCGATACGGGGGACCCACTCCTCCATCTCGGGTCGCTCATAGTCGTACTTGAACCGCTCGGCCGCTGAGATCCCTTTCTTCTCCCAGGTCTCGGCGTTGCGACCGTGGAACCTGACCTCGGCAACATCGGTGGTGGCGGCGGCTATCGCCGGGATCGAGCTCTTGAATCCCTGCGGCTCGTCGACGGCGACATAGGTCATGCCGTGTCGGTCGAGGAACGACAGGGTCTCCTCGCGGTGCTCGTCGTCCATCCACTTGGCCTGGCGAAACTCGACGGCGATCCGGTAGTCGGGGAGCTGTGCCGCCGCCCACTTCATGTAGCCGAAGCTCCCTCGGTTGGGATAGACGTATGGCGGCAGCTGGAAGAGGATCAGGCCAAGTTTCCCCGAGGAGTGCAGCGGCATGAGCGCTTCGGCGAAACGGGAGAACGCCTCGGCTTGGAGCTCACGGGGAAGATCACGCACATAGATGTTCTTCTTCTCCTTCGCCTCGTCGGGGAGCTTTTCCCTGAAGTCCTTCCACAGCGATGACAGAGGCGTCGGGTGCTGGGTCATCAGCCGGAAGGCCTTGATGTCGAAGGTGAAACCGTCCGGTGTTCGATCCACCCACAGCCCGGCGGTCATCTCGCTGGGCGGTGCGTAATAGGTGGAGTCGACCTCGGCGATCGGGAAGTGACCCGCGTAGTGGCGGAGCCGCTCCTCGGCGGTCATCTCCTTGCGCGGATAGAACGAGGTGTTGCCGGTGAGCGTCGGGTCGGTCCAACTGCAGGTCCCGATGAGGAGCCCCCGTCCGGCCAGGTCGTATGTGATCGATCCCACGTCCACGCACCGAGGTTGCCACACCCCGCGGACATCTGCCGTCCGCTATCCCCTGCCCTTACAGTCGGGGGTATGGACGAAGTCGTTCTCGTCCCGGTCGAGATACCGCTGATCGGCGACGAGCGCCACAAGAACTGGGCCAAGGTGGTGACGAATGTCGACGGCTCACTCGATTCGGGATGGGCCTACGAGGGAAGCTTCGTCGCCACGGGTGGCATCCAGGACGTCCCCGCCGGGTCGATCCTCCTCGTGTACGGAGAGCGCGGATCGCGCGCCAACCCCCAGGTGGAGGCGAGGGTCTACCGCGCCAACTCGGACGGCACGCTCAGCTTCGAGACAGGCGCCAAGGGGCGGGCATGGGCGCGCACCCTGCGCGACCAGGTCGCCCGGCTAGTAGTGGGTGCCCCAACTCCCGCTGAGCGGCCCTGGTCGATCGATCTCGCCGCGTTCAGCGAGACGGCGCTCGTCGAGGAGTTGGAACGGAGGGGGCGTCGGGTCCGTTTCGATCCGTCGTAAACGGCCACCACTAGGCAGAATCGGCCCATGGAGGTGAGCAACCCCGACAAGGTGCTGTTCCCCGACGACGGGATCACCAAGGGCGAGGTGGTCGGGTACTACGAGACTGTGGCCCCGGTCATGGTGCCGCACGCCATGGGCCGGCCTCTCACCCTCGAGCGGTACCCCACCGGCATCGGCCAGCAAGGCTTCTTCCAGAAGCACGCCGCCGATTACTTCCCCGAGTCGATCGGGCGGGTCGTGGTCCCCAAGGAGGGCGGGACCGTCGAGCACCCCGTGGTCGACGACGGTGAGGGGCTGGCCTATCTGGCCAACCAGGGGACGCTGACCTTCCACGTCTGGACCAGCAGGGTGCCGACGCTTGACCGACCAGACCGGATGATCTTCGACCTCGACCCCCCCGAAGGGGACGTTGTGGCGGCTCGCTGGGCAGCACGGCAGGTCGGCGCCATCCTCGGAGAACTGCGGCTCGTGGGACTCCCGATGACCACCGGCTCGAAGGGTTATCACGTCGTTGTGCCACTCGTCCCCGAAGCCACCATCGAGCAGGTCGGCGAGACCGCCAGAGCCATCTCGGCCGCTCTGGCGAACCGGCACCCAGACCGACTGACGACCGAGTTCCGCATTGCCAAGCGAGAGGGCAGGGTCTTCATCGACTGGCTACGGAACAGGTACGCCCAGTCGGCGGTCTGCCCGTGGTCGGTCCGCCCCAAGCCGCGTGCGCCCGTGGCGGTACCGCTCACTTGGGACGAGATAGGGAGGAGCAGACCCGATCGGTGGCGGGTCGGCACCATCGCACCAAGAATCGCCGACGGGGACCCGTGGGCGGACATCGACCGCCTCGCGGTGCCGCTCGGTGCGGCGCTCGAGTCGGTCGCCGGGATGACGGCAAACTGAGAATCAGTTCCCGGGAGGCAGTCCTGTCCGTGCCGGCCCGCTCAAGCGGAGCAGGAGCACCCCGATCACGGCGGCGAGCAGCGAGCCCACGAGGATGCCGATCTTTCCCAGGTCCTGCAGCCCGAGATCCTCGAAGGCGAGCCCGGCGATGAAGATGGCAACGGTGAACCCGATGCCGGCGATTGCCGCCACACCCGTAATCGATGGCCATGTTGCGCCGTCGGGCATTTCCCCTGCCCGCGTTCTGACTGCCAGCCAGGCGAAAGCAGTGATCCCAACCGTCTTCCCAACGACCAACCCGAGCACCACTCCGATGGTGATCGGGGACCCGACGGCGATGGTGAGGGCATCGGCGTTCAGCGGGACGCCTGCGTTTGCCAGGGCGAAGAGGGGCAGGATCAAGAAGCTGGTCCACGGGTGCAGCCCGTGTTCGAGCCACTCGACCACCGAGACGGACTGCCGGGCCGCCGCCGCCGTCTGCCTCGCCGCCTGAGGGCTCGACAGGTCGGTGAGCTCGGACTCGTCGATCATGTCGCTACGCCGTGCCGGCCGGGTCGGCGCCAGCAGCCCGAATATCACTCCAGTGATGGTGGGATGGATACCGGCCTCGTGGAGGAACAGCCAAACGACGATCCCGGCGACGACGTAGGCGGGTATGGCCTGCACCCCAACCGATCTCATCACCAACACCACGACGACCATCCCGGCTGCTCCGACAAGCGGTGCGATTCGGACGCCACCGCTGTAGAAGAGGGCTATGACGAGGATGGCACCGATGTCGTCGACGATCGCCAGTGCCAGGACGAACAGCTTGAGGGACGGGCGCACCCGGCTGCCGAGCAGACTGAGCACCCCGACCGCCATCGCGATGTCGGTCGCCATGGGGATGCCCCAGCCTCGCTCACCGGGGCCCCCGGCGTTGATCAGCAGATAGATGAGCGGCGGGTATCACCATCCCCCCAACCGCGGCGATCGCCGGCAGCGCCGCCCGGCGTGCTCCTCGCAATTCGCCCTCGACCAGCTCGCGCTTGATCTCCAGCCCCACCACGAAGAAGAACACCGCCATCAGCCCGTCGTTGACCAACTCCTGCAGGTCGAGGGTGAGACTGAGCGGCCCCGCTTCGATCGAGAACGAGGTGTGCCAGAACGACTGGTACGCCTCGCTCCACGGCGAGTTGGCCAAGACCAGCGCCACCACGGTGGCGGCGAGGAGCACGACGCCACCCGCCGCCTCGGTGTGTAGGAAATCCACCAGGGGGCGGATCCTCACCGGGACGGCCGTGCCCTCGACGCCTGTCTCGCCGTTGTCGTCGGCCACGTTGCCGTCTCTCACACCGACGCCGATGCGGCGATCAGGGTGACCAGGCGACCACGGTTCCCGCGCCGACGTCCACGGGATCGGAAGCGCCGACCGGCTGGACGAGGATCCGGTCGCCGTCCGGGCCGGCAGCCGGGTAGGCGAACGCCTGTCCATCCGGGGACCACAGCGTCAGCCCGCGGCTGTACTGCTCCCAGAAGGGGAGATACTCGCTGAGGAAGGCCCGTGTCGGGGTGAAGCCGGGGAACTCGGTGCGCTCGCTCCCGTCCCAAACGAGGGGGACCACCGGAGCCACGTTGTCAGGAGCCAGCCGGAGCATGAGCAGGCGATCGCCGCCGGGGCTCCACTGGAGAGCCACCACCGTGCCCCGGGCGACCCGCTCGGGCCGCCCCCCAGCGAGATCGGTCACCCAGACCTCACCCCCATTGGGCCCGGCGACGTTGTATGCGATGCGGTCGCCGGCCGGCGACATCTGCGAGGAGACCGCACCATCGATGGTTGCAACCTCATCGACGTCGCCCGACTCGACCTCGATCACCGCAAGCTGCTGGCTGGACCCCTGCGCCAGCGCCGAGTTGTACACCGCGTTGACCCCGCCGGGCTCGGCACGGAGGACCGCGACCAACCGGGACCCATCAGGGTGCCATTCAGGAGCCTGGAACGTGCCCGGTGTCTGCCCCAACGGAGTGAGATCCCCGGTGACCGGATCGATCAGGTCAAGCCGGTCGGAGCCGACATGCACAGCCAGCCGGGAACCGTCGGACGACCAATGCAAGTAGTAGGGCTGGCCGGTGTCGATCGTCTTCACCGTCCCCGCGGCGGTGTCGAGCATCCCCAGGGCGATGCCTCCCTGCTCGGGCGTCCCCAGGAAGGCGACCCTGTCGCCCGCCGGGCTCCACTGGTAATAGAAGGGGGCGAACTCGGTGGTCGTCGGAGTTACTTCGCCATCGAGCGACGCCACCAGGACGGCGGAGCCCTCGGCCGTGAGGGATGTCACCACAACCCGGTCGCCGTCTGGCGACCAGGTGGGTTGGAGATAGACCTGATCGGGACCGGCGTCGTCGGTGATCTGGTTGGACCCGCTCCCGTCGTGTGCCAGCACGGCCACGTTGCCCGACCCGTCGAGGATCAGGAGACCACCGTCGGTTTCCCCACCCGCCGCTCCGGCAGTGGTCGCCGTTTCGGCGGCCGTGGTGGCGGTACCGATGGTGGTGGCGCTGCTGGTCGCGGTGGGCTGGGTCTCGTTCCCGGCAGTGGTGGTCCCGCTCGAACCCGAGCCGGAACAAGCCATGGCCAGGAGCAGAACGGTGCAGAGCCCGAGGAGTCGCCGCGGCACAACTCGGATGCTACGTACCGCCACCGGGCGGAGGCACATCCTCCGAGCCGAATCTGGCGGTTCCCCTAGCCTGGCCACCACATGGCCAAAGACGATGCAAGCACCAAGCACGTCCACCACACAAAGCTCCCCAAGAAGGCTTACGAGCGCGCTCTCCTCGACCTCCAGGCCGAGCTGGTCAAGCTCAAGGAATGGGTGCGCCAGGAAGGCGATCGCGTGGTGGTGGTCTTCGAGGGCAGAGACGCTGCCGGCAAGGGTGGTGTCATCAAGAGGATCGCCGAGTATCTCAACCCGCGGGTGGCGCGCATCGTCGCTCTTCCCGCCCCCACCGAGCGGGAACGCTCCCAGTGGTACTTCCAGCGGTACGTCTCCCACCTCCCCGCCGCCGGGGAGATAGTCCTGCTCGACCGCAGTTGGTACAACCGGGCGGGAGTGGAGCGGGTGATGGGGTTCTGCTCGCCGGACGAGTACCGCCGCTTCCTCCACCAGTGCCCCGTTTTCGAGCGGATGCTGGTCGAGGACGGGATACGGCTGATCAAGTACTGGTTCTCGGTGAGCGACGAGGAGCAGGAGCGCCGCTTCGCCTCGAGGATGAAGGATCCGATGAGGCGTTGGAAGCTGTCCCCGATGGACCTCGAGTCGCGCACCCGATGGGTCGAGTACTCGCGGGCCAAGGACGAGATGTTCGTCCACACCGACATCCCAGAGGCGCCGTGGTACACAGTGGAGGCCGACGACAAGCGACGGGCGCGGCTCAACTGCATCTCTCACCTGCTCGCCCAGATCCCGTACTCGGATGTGCACACGGCACCGCTCGAACTGCCGTCGCGACCCCCTGGTGGCGACTATCAGCGGCCGCCGCGCGATCTGTACCGAGCGGTTCCCGACGTGGCCGACCAATTGGTGGCCAAGGCCTGACCAAGGTGATGACCGTCTTGTCCTGAGGCTGTCAGACGAACCCCGCGGTCAGCGAACACCCCGATCGTCCACTGGCTGAACAAGAGCTGGCCGCCCAAGACGTGGCGGCGGTGTCTACCCGGCCACGACAAGGCGTCCGCTCTCGGCATTGAGCCGTGCCAGACGATCGATCATCGTGTCTGGCAGAGGGGGCACCCCTACCCGCCACCGCCAGTTGCCTCCCGGCCGGCTGGGGAAGTTCATCCGTGCCTCCGTCCCCAGATCGAGGATGTCCTGCAGCGGAGCCGCCGCCGTCGCCGCCGGCGAGCGCCAACCGGCGCGGATCAGGTCCCATGCGATGTCGGTCCCGTCCGATCCCAGGTAGTCCATGGCCAGCCTCCGCTCGTGCTCGGGCGCCGTCGCCCACCATCCCCAGGTGGTGTCGTTGTCGTGGGTCCCGGTGTAGACGACGCTCCGCTCGCGCAGGTTGTGGGGGAGGAAGGGGTTGGTCAGATCGCTGTCGAAGGCGAACTGGAGGATTGCCATCCCGGGAAGCTCGAAGCGGTCGCGCAGCTCGTGGACATCGGGAGTTATCTCCCCGAGGTCCTCGGCAATGATGGGCAGGTCACCCATCACCGCCCGCACGTGCTGGAGGAAGTCGGCACCCGGTCCGGGCACCCAGCGGCCGGCGATGGCGGTTTCGGCGTCGGCGGGGATCTCCCAGTAGCCGGCGAAACCGCGGAAGTGGTCGAGCCGGACCACGTCGACCAGCGAGAGCACCGAACGCAGCCTCCCCAGCCACCACTCGTACCCGGTGTGCCGGTGCCGATCCCAGTCGTAGAGGGGGTTGCCCCAGAGCTGACCGGTCGGGGAGAAGTAGTCCGGAGGGACACCGGCCACCACGGTGGGCCGCCCCTCATCATCGAGGAAGAAGAGGTCACGGTTGGCCCAAACGTCGGCCGAGTCGTGGGCGACGAAGATCGGGATGTCGCCGATCACCTCCAGTCCCTGCTGGTGGGCGCGCCACCGGACCTCCTCCCACTGCCGGTGGAAAAGCCATTGGCGGAAGGCGTGACGCTCGACCTCCTGGCGGTAGGCGTCGAGCGCCCGCTCCAATTGACCTGGGTGCCGGTCGCGCAACGGTGCGGGCCAGTCCACCCAAGGCCGGCCGCCGTACTGGTCCTTGAGCGCCATGAAGAGGGCGAAGTCGTCGAGCCACGCCGCCTCGGTCCGGCGGAACTCCAGGTACGAATCGTCAGGGGTGAAGCGGTCGAAAGCACGATCGAGCAGATCGAGCTTCCATGGGATGACCCGGCCGTAGTCGACGTGATGGGGAGAGAACTGGGGGCGGTCGCCCAGGTCCGACGCCACCAGGAGCCCCTCCTCCAGCAGAAGCTGCGATGCGACCAGGTAGCTGTTGCCGGCGAACGCAGAGAAGCACTGGTAGGGCGAATCGCCGTAGCCTGTCGGCCCGAGGGGCAGTATCTGCCAGTAGTGGCAGCCGGTGGCGGCCAGCCTGTCCACCCAATCGAATGCCGCCTGTCCAAGGTCACCGATCCCGTCGGGTCCGGGGAGGCTGGTGACATGGAGGAGGACCCCGGAGGAGCGCGGCATGTCCATCCATCCATCCTGGCAGGGAGCCGCCTGCTATCCCGAGTAGCGTCCCCGCCCCGTGATGACCGCCCTGCGAGTTGTGACCTTCATCGGCGGCCTTCTGGTCGCCGGTTGGGGATTGCTGGCCGCGGTGCAGGACCGTCGTTCTCCCCCGCGGCGACGTGAACCTGCTCACCAGAGCGGTGTTCTTCACCACCGGGAGGCTCTTCCGTCTGCTCGCATCGGAGCGGCGCGACTACGTCGCCCGCGACCGGGTCATGGCTCTCTACGCCCCGGTCAGCCTCGTCCTGCTCCCCTTTGCCTGGGCGTTCACCGTTGCCATGGGGTTCACCCTCATGTTCTGGTCGCTCGGTGGGAGGACAGGGTTCGAGGCCTTCTCGTTGAGCGGGTCCTCGCTGCTCACTCTGGGGTTCGTCCGTGCCGAGTCCTTCTGGGACCACGTGCTCGTCTTCGCCGAGGCGACTGCAGGGCTTGGGATCGTCGCCCTGCTCATCAGCTATCTGCCCACGATGTACAACGCCTTCAGCCGGCGGGAGCGGGAGGTGGCGCTGCTCGAGGTCAGGGCGGGGAGCCCGCCCTCGGCGGTGGAGTTGCTCATCAGGTTCCACCGCATCGGGTGGGCCGACTCCTACTCGGCGCTATGGGATGACTGGGAGCGCTGGTTCGCCGAGGTGGACGAGACCCACACCTCATACCCCCCGCTGGTCTTCTTCCGCTCTCCCCAGCCGGATCGTTCGTGGATCACCGCCGGGGGCGCGGTGCTCGACACGGCCGCGCTGATCAACGCCGCGCTCGACATCCCCCACGATCCCTCCGCCGACATCTGCCTGCGCGCCGGCTACATCGCCCTCCGCCATGTGGCCGCCTTCTTTGGGATCGTCTTCGACCCCGATCCCGTCGCCAACCGACCCGGTGAGCATCACGCGGGCCGAGTTCGACGAGGCCATTGAAACCCTGGCCGCAGCCGGCGTCCCGCTGCGCGACGATCGTGACGCCGCCTGGGCGGCATTCGCCGGGTGGCGGGTCAACTACGACACGGTGCTTCTCTCGCTGGCCGAATTGACCATGGCGCCATACGCCCCGTGGACCTCGGACCGCTCCGCACCCGGACAGCGTCGTACGGTGTTCCGCAGATGGGGCCCGCGGCATAGCCCGGCCCTCGAGACGCCGGTCGACTGAGAGGTCAAGCGACGCGCTCCCGCCTTCCCAGTGGCAGCGAGCGCACTGCGGGCCGGCGGGGGGTGTGGGGGGTCGTCCCCCCCACGGGCCAACACTGAGAGGTCAAGCGACGCGCTCCGCCTTCCCAGTGGCAGCGAGCGCACTGCGGGCCGGCGGGGGTGTAGGGGGGTCGTCCCCCCACGGGCCAACATTGCGGCAGGCCCTGCCTTCGAAACGCCGGTCGATCGAGAGGTCAAGCGACGCGCTCCCGCCTTCCCCAGTGGCAGCGAGCGCACTGCGGGCCGGCGGGGGGGTGTAGGGGGGTCGTCCCCCCCACGGGCCAACACTGACTCAGCCCTCGATCCGGACAGAGATCAGGTCATCGGCGGACCGCAGCGCCGCCTCGACCTCGTCGGGGCGCTTGGCCGAGGCGAACACAAAGCCCAGATACCGGCCCCCCTCTGGGACCGGCATCAGGTAGGTGCCGGTTGACACCGACAACTCGACACCGGTGACCCCATCGATTCCGAGAGCCTCGTCCACGCCTTCGACACCCATCAACCGCCCCGCTCGCGGGATCCTGATCATCAACA
This sequence comes from uncultured Actinomycetes bacterium, assembly GCA_963733905.1. Classification (GTDB taxonomy): domain Bacteria; phylum Actinomycetota; class Acidimicrobiia; order Spongiisociales; family DATADW01; genus DATADW01. The sequence goes on from CAVTEU010000006.1 coordinate 425,365, forward strand.
CACCTGAGGCCTGCAACGAGCGGCGCACTCCGGCAGCGGGGAGATCGAGGGCGTGGCGCAACAAGACGGTCTCGAGCGTCGTTCCCATCATCCCGAAGCGGAGCGAGCGGGCACAGAGACCGCCGATCGGCCGGGAGGCGACCTCGACGAGACGCACCGTGCTCCCGTCGACGCGGAGTTCGGCGTGGATGGGTCCCTCGAGCAGACCGAGGGCGCTCACAGCCATCCGGGTCACCGCCAGCACCTCATCGACCATCTCGGGGTGGAGCCGCGAGGGCGTTACGAACATGGTCTCCTCGAAGTAGGGGCCAACGAGGGGGTCTGGCTTGTCGAACACGGCGAGCGATTCCATCTCGCCGCGGCGCAGCAACCCCTCTACCGCCACCTCCTGGCCGGGGACGTACTCCTCGACCAGGATGGGCTCCTGGGGGTTGCCACCGGCCACGGCGACTATCCGGCGCACCCGTTCGGCGGTAGCCGTCACGGCCGACGGCTCGTCGACCCGGATAACACCTCGGCTGGCGTTGAGCGAGAGCGGCTTGATGACCACGGGGAGGCCGATCTCACCGGCCAGGGCGGCCGGGTCGTCTCCGCCTTCCACCACCCTGAAGTCGGGCTGCGGCACGCCCCGGAGCTTCATGGCGCGTCGCATCCCCGCCTTGTTTCGTGTCAGCGCCACCGCATGGGGCGGATTGTGCGCCAGCCCGAGCCGCCTGGCGGCCAGCGCCGCCACCAGGACACCCTGGTCGTCCACCGGGACGATGGCGTCGATCGCCTGGCTATGTGAGCGCTCGACGATTCGGTCGGCGGACCACTCCGGGCGGTGGAGGTCGATGCGGAGGAAGCGCTCGCCCATCTGGTCGGCGAGCGCCTGGTCCTCCTCGGAGGCGACCGCCACTTCCACACCGAGAGCTGCGGCGGCATCGAGGTAGTCGCTCACCCGGTAGGCGGTGGTGGGGAGGACGAGGAGAGCGGTCGGCACCTCGCCATGATGGTCCGCCACGGGTGCTGTGGTGACGGCCCTCTCTCATCGCAATGTGCCCTCCGGGGGTTAGCATCCTCCCCAATGGCCGACGAGACCATCCTCACCCTCACCGACGAGGCGATCGCCTTTGTCCGCGAGGTGATGACCGAGGAGGAGGACGAAGACGGGGAGTTGGCGCTGGCGATCGAGGTCAGCGGCATCAAGTGGCCCGCCTTCGCATACGAGCTGTCTTTCATCCCGCTGAGCGACGCCCGTACCGACGACATCATCGAACGTCACGACGGGCTGGCAGTGGTGATCCCTGCGGGCGACACCACAAAGCTCCAAGGCGCCACCCTGGCGATGTCCGCCGACCCCGCCGCGCCCGGTCTGACCATCGACAACCCGAACCGACCGGGGAGCCCGACCATGGGATCGGTCCCGACCGGTGAGTTGAGCGGTCCGCTCGTCGAGCAGGTGCGTCAGGTCCTCGAACTCCAGGTGAACCCGGCGATCGCCGCCCACGGCGGGGCGGCCGAACTGGTCTCGGTCGAGGACGACACCGTCTACCTGCGGATGATGGGGGGCTGCCAGGGCTGCGGGATGGCCCAGGTCACCCTCCGGCACGGGATCGAGCGCATCCTGCTCGAGGCGATCCCCGAGTTGGTAGGCGTGGTCGATGTCACCGACCACGCCTCCGGCGACGATCCCTACTACGAGTCCGCCAAGAAGTGACCCGGGTCGGCTGATTAGCCCTGCGATCGGGCTCGCCGTCCGGGCCGATCACGTACCAGACCTCACCCAGACCCTGGCCGTTGACGTCCCCGGCCGCCTCGTCCCCGGCGAAGTAGTAGAGAGGCCAGTCGCCGTACTTCACCTGCGTCCCGCCTTCGAGCGCGTCCACGGTGCTGATCAGCGAGTCGTCCACACCCTCGCCGGCCGATGCGGTCCCGGTGAGAGCCGGCCAGGACTCGGCGCAGTCGCCGGCGCAGGTGGGCTCACCATCGGCGTCGTTGAGGAATGCGTAGAGCGTCCGGCCCTCTGCATCGACCAGGATGGTTCCGAGGTCGCTCTCCGCCGTCCCGATCTCCATGGCTGCCCCGGCCGAGTCGTCCGTCGAGTCGTCCGTGAATCGTCGGTCGTGTCGTCGGTCGAGGTTGCCGTGGTCTCGGCGGCCATGGTCGTGTCGGGCGCCGCGGTGGTATCGGCTGCAGCCGTGGTGTCCGCCGCCGCGGTTGTATCGGCGGCGATGGTGGTGGCCTCCTGGGCACCGGCGTCTGCAGTGGTATCGGTGGCGGCCCCACCACAAGCTGCCAGGGCCAGGGCCAGGGCGGCGATGATGACGGTCCGGATAGTGCGCATTGGTCGTTCCTCCCTTGAGCAGCACGCTGCTGTACGCACCATCGGGTCCAGGCGGTTCGGAGCCTGAGAGCCCCGGCGCGGCGTTACCGTGGCGGGACGCGCATGACACAAACCGGCGTATTTCGCGTCTTTGGCATCCCGGTGGTCTTGTCACCGTCGTGGTTCGTGATCGCGGGCCTCATCACCCTCAGTCTCAGAGCCACATTCGAGCGGGCCAACCCCACATCGTCGTCGGCCGCCCTGTGGGGTGCAGCCGTCCTGGCATCCCTCCTCTTCTTCGTCGGGGTCGTCATCCATGAGGCGAGCCACTCTGCGATGGCACGCCGGCTCGGTCTCGGGGTCAGCTCGATCCGGCTGTTCGTTTTCGGCGGGGTTTCCCAGTTGGAGGAGGAGCCGCGGACGGCACGCGAGGAGCTGTTGGTGACCGTTGTCGGGCCTCTCTCCTCGGTGGTGATCGGTCTCGTGTTCCTCGGTGCAGCAGCGGTTGTGCCCGGGCCACGCCTGGCGGTGTCGATCCTCGATTGGCTGGGCGTCTGTGAACCTGGGATTGGGCTTGTTCAACCTGCTCCCCGGTTTTCCCATGGACGGCGGCCGGGTGCTGCGGGCGGTGGTGTGGCGGTGGACGGGGAGCCTGCGGAAGGCAACCAGGGTTGCAGCGATCTCCGGCAGGGTGGTGGCGGCACTGCTGGTGGCCGGCGGGTGCCTGGATGTGGACGGCCCACGGCTTGACCGGGTTGTGGCTCGTTTTCATCGGCATATTCCTGTGGCAGGCGGCCTCGGTGGCAGAGAGCCCGGCGGCCGGAGCGAGGCGGGGACGCGGTACGAGCGTCCGGGTCGCCATGGAGCCCCGGTCTTGGTCGGCTTCGCCGGCGCTACCCATCGATGGGCTGCTCGCCCTGGCCGATGAGTCGGCCGGCGACCTTCACCCGGTGGTAGACCCGTGGGGACGGGCGGTTGGCGTGGTCAGCCTCGCGTCGGCCCGGCGCCTCCCCCAGCAAGTGAGGGGATCCACACCCGTAGCGGCTGTGATGCGTCGGATGGGTCCCGACGACATCATCGGGCCCGACCAGGACCTCGAGAGCGTGCTCGAAAAGGAGTTTTCCGGGAACCGGGTCTTCCTGGTCGTCGAAGGGGACGACGTGGTTGGGATCCTGGTCGCCGGGGAGGCACTCGAAGCCGTGCGAGAGACCCGGCCCGCATGAGGATGACCCGGCCGCAAGACCGGCCTGCCACTGCTCGGCGCAGGGTCGGGTCTGGGCTCCGCAGGCGAGCGGAACCACCGGGCTACGGCAGGCGTCTGATCGACGTGCGCCTACTCGCTGCGCCCTTGCTCCTCGCCGCCCTGTTCACCCAAGGGGAGCCGCCGGCCGAAGCGGCCACGGTCACCGCAACAGCGGGCGTCTCCGGGTATGTCCATCCGGACAGGCCGGTGCGGGTGGTGGTCGAGGTGACGTCTCCGGCGCTGCTGGTTGGCGAGATCGTGGTGGAGTTGGACGGGCTCACCCGGCAGGTCCCGGTGGAGGTTCCCGGCGATGGAACGAAGGTCTACGAGATCTACATGCCCCCTTCCGATGGAGGCCGTGTCAGCATCTCGCTCGTCGCCGACGGGGGCGACCAGATCGTCTCCGAGGACGTGCAGGTGTCCGCTCCCGATGACGAGTTGCTCGTTGGGTTGCTCGGCGCCCCGGAGACGGCGGCGGTCCTCGGCTCGGTGCGTTCCACCCCTCTGGGGAGGCCCGTCATCCCCATCGAGGTCGCTGCCGCCGACCTCGCCGACCCCGGACCACTCGGGTATCTGATAGCCGGCCCGGGCGATCTCGCGGCTCTCGGTCCAGGAGAACGGTCAGGGGTGGTTTCTTGGGTCCGTCGGGGAGGCCGGGTAATCGGCCAGGACCGCGACCTCTCCGCGCTCGAGCTCGAGGCCGACACGGTCTCGCCGCTCGGTGATTCCTCTTTGCAGCGATCCGGGCGCGGCGAGCTCATCTCGGTGGAGAGCATCGCCGGTCTGGATGCGCCCACCTGGGCAGGTTTGCTGCGCGACGTCCCCACCGCCGGGCTGGGCCGCGATCAGTTCGCACAGCCCGCCACAAACCTCCTTCCCGCCGCGATGGCCACCTCCGAGGCGCTGGTGCCCGACATCTCATGGCTGCTTGTGGCCATCTTGGGTTATGCGGTCATCGTCGGGCCGGTCAACCTCTTGGTCCTCCGTCGCATGGGGCGCCCCGAGCTGGCTTGGGTCACCGTCCCGGTCATCAGCGTGCTCGCCGTTGCCGGCTTCTGGCTCGCCGGTAGGAGCAGGGTCTCCGAGGAGGTGGTCCGCCACGCTTCGGTGGTCGTCGCCGACGCCGAGACCGCCAGCGGCGGATCGGTGGTCATGCTCGCATCGGGGAGCGAAGGCGAGCGTGTCATGACCCTCCCCGATGGCTGGCTCGGTGCATCGCTGCCCGAGGAGGTTTGGTTCGGCCCGTCCGGATCACTGGTCCAGGGCAAAGGGGACGGTCACAGCCTCGCTTTCGACTTCCCCAGGCTCGGGGTGGCTGCGGTCGATTCCAGGTGGAGCGAGCAGGTGGCGATGCCTGCGGTGGAGCTGGAAACCGCTGCTGGGATGCTCACCGTCCGGGTGCGCAACGACTCCCCGATGACCTTCTGGTCGTGGGGAGCCGGAGGCCCGGGGTGGGCGACCCCGGCAGGCGATCCCCTCGAACCCGGCGAGGAAGAGGTGATCGAACTGGCGATACCCGATGTGTCGGGATTTGGAGGCAACCCCCTCGCCGATGCGGTGCTCGCCATCCCGGGCCAGGACCCAACCATGTGGGACCGGGTCTACCCGCTGGCGTCGTCGGGGGCAGCTTTCGCCCCTGAGGTCTTCGCCGGGTTCTACGTGTTCGGGTTCACCGAGGACTTCGCACCGGAGATGCAGGTGGACCAGCGGACGATCGCAGCATCGGGGCCATCGCTGCTTCTCCTCCCGCTGTTCCTCGACGATGCCGAGACCGCAGGGTTGGGTACGGCCCTGCCCGAGGTGATCGACGTGGACGACGCCGGTTTCGTCAGCCGGACCGATGGGATCCTCTTTGTCGAGGGGGGGACCTTGGCGCTGCGCTACCGGGTCCCGGATGGGGTGGGTCGTCTCCGCCTCGACGGCGGTCTGGAAGCCGTCGACTTGTGGGATTGGGATCGAGGCGAGTGGGTTCGACCCGAGCGCGGCGACGACGTGGCCGACGGACTGCTCTCACCTGGCGGCGAGGTGATGGCCAGGCTGAGCCGTCTCAGCGGGCCCTTCCTGCCGTACGAGCATCTCCTCAGCTGGGAGGTGGCGGGGGCATGATCATCGAGTTGGAAGGCGTCGACAAGAGGTACGGACAGGTGAGGGCGCTCGACGGCGCCGACCTGGCGGTGCCCGACGGGGCGGTGATGGGACTCGTGGGCCCGAACGGAGCGGGGAAGACCACGGCCATGCTGCTCATGTCGAGCCTCCTCGCCCGGGACGGTGGGTCGGTGCGGGTCGGCGGAGTCGATCCCGAGGTCGATCCGAAGTCGGTTCGGCGGTTGATCGGCTGGATGCCGGACGTCTTCGGCGTGTACGAGAGCCTGGATTCGACCGAGTACCTCGACTTCTTCGCTGCCGCTCACGGGGTGCGCCCCGAAGCCCGAGCCGCCCTCGTCACCGACCTGCTCGCTCTGGTCGATCTCGAGGACAAGGCCGACGCCGACGTCAACACCCTGTCCCGGGGCATGAAGCAGCGTCTCTCGCTGGCACGGGCACTGGTCCACGACCCACAGGTGCTGATCCTCGACGAGCCCGCATCCGGGCTGGACCCGCGGGCCAGGGTTCAACTCCGTCAGCTCATCGCCGAGCTGGCTCGCATGGGGAAGACCGTTGTGATCTCCTCGCACATCCTCTCCGAACTGGAGGGGATCTGCAGCCACCTGGCGGTGGTCGACAAGGGCAAGGTGATCTCCCAGGGCTCGATCGACGACATCCGAGCCGCCCTGGTGGGGAGCAGACGGGTCACGGCCCGCATCCCCGATTCCGAGGTGGATCGCGCCGACGGTCTGATGAGGGAGCACCCAGAGGTCGGCGACCTGTCGGTGGAGCAGGGAATGATCCGCTTCACCATCGGCGGCGATGGGACGCTTTCGGCTGCGCTGTTGCGCGAGATGGTCGAGGCAGGGATCGCCGTTGCCGAGTGGCGGGTCGAGTCCGCCGGCCTCGAGGAGCTCTTCCTCCGGATCACCGACGATGCCAAGACCGAGGCGGAGCCGGCATGAACCCGGTTGCCCGCCGCGAGCTCACCGAGAGGTTCCGGCGGCCCCGTTCGGCGGTCCTCTTCACTCTGTGGATCCTCGCCGTCGGTCTGCTCGGCTACCTCGTCTACCAACTGTCCCGGCTCGTCGCCCAGAACATCTTTGGCACCGGGGGCACCTTCGTCGCCGCGGCCACCATGGGCAGGTTCATGTTCGAATCTCTCCTGGTGCTCCTCATGACCGGCGTGGTCATGGTCGTGCCCGGAGGGGTGGCGCTGAGCATCGTCGGGGAGCGCGAGCGGCTCACCCTCCCCCTTCTCCAGGTCAGCCAGTTGAGCGCCGGCCAGGTGGTGCGTGGAAAGCTCATGTCGTCGATGTCCTACGTGCTGCTGCTTCTGGTGGCGGTCGCCCCGATCGTCGCCCTGCCCAGCCTCTTCGGTGGTGTATCGCTCCGCGAGGCGGTTGCGGGGCTGGGAATGATCCTGTTGACCGCGCTCACCCTCGGCTGCATCTCGCTCTGGGTCTCGGCCAGGGCGCGCAGCACCCGCGGCGCAGTGGCGGGGGCATACGCGCTGACGGCCCTCATCGCCTTTCTCAGCCTGGGCGTCATGGCTGCGGAGATCATCGCCTTCCGCCCCTCCCAGGATGTGTTCTTCCCGGTGGGAGGGCGTGAGATCTACGCCTCGTGGATCAACCCGTACATCGGGATGGTCTCTGCGGTGGAGGAGCCGTTGGATGCAGATCCGCTGAACGACGTCGCCGTCTTCAGCCCGCCCAACGCTCTGCTCTCACTGCGCGCCGGGCTCTCGCCGTTCACCGACCAGAGTGCCGGCGGCGGAGTGGCTCCCCCGGAGGTGGTTGTCCTCGGTGACGACGAGCTGGACGAAGTGGACGCAGGTCGAGCTTCCGCCGCTCCGCCCGAGGAGGGGTCCGGTGTGGGTCCGTACCGCGGTCCTCTACGGGTCCATTTCGCTGCTGGCGCTGTTCGCAGCAACCAGGCGGGTAACCGCACCGGACGGATCGAAAAGGGCTGGCAAGGTGACGCATGCCGCTGCCTGAGTCGATCAGATCCCTGCTGGCGGTGGCTCGTCGCCGGCTCACCTTCGCCGCCTTGTGGGTACGCCTGCTGACCACGGTGGCGGTGGTGGCAGTGGCGGCGGCTGCTGTGTTCGCCGTTGGTCGCATGGTGATCCTCCCCTGGGCCGAGGCGGCTGCGCTCGCCACCCTGGCGGCGGCGCTTGGTGGTCGTGGCATTGGTGACGTTGATACGCCGCCCCTCGCTGGGTCGGGCCGCTCTCGAGGCGGACCGCCGCCTCGGCGGCTACGACCGGGTTTCCACCGCCCTCGAGCTGGTCGACCGGCCCGACCTGAGCGAGCCCGAACGGCGCCAGGTCACCGCGGCAGCAGCATGGGCCGAGCGACGGGATCCCACGGCGCTCGGTCCGGTGATCACCGGCGGGGCTTTGCCGTGGCTGGCTGCGCTCGGGGTCGCCGCTGCTCTCGCCCTGGCACTCATCCCGTCGCCGGCGGACGCGGCGCTGCAGGAAAGAAATCGGCAGTCCGAGGCGATCGAGCGGGAGGCACAGCGCCTCGAGGCGGAAGCGGCGGACCTCCCCGAGGAGGTGCGTCGCCAACTCGAGGACACTGCTCGCCGGCTGCGTGAGTCGGCAGACATCGATGAGGCGCTGGCCCGCCTCGGCGAGGCACGGGAGAGGCTCGCCGCCCAATCTGACCCGGCCGAGCTTGCGAGGCGGACGGCGCTGGCCGGGATGGAACGCCGCCTTCAGCAGGAGCCGCTCGGGGAGGGCGAGTCGGCGGCCGACCAACTCCGCGACCTCGCCTCCCGGGCGGGCGAGATGACCCCCGCCGAATTGGAGACCGCAGCCGACGAGTTGGCGCAACGTGCCGAGGACTTCCAAGGGATTGATGGCGACCTGGCCGAGGCGTTGGAAGGGGCGGCTGACGATTTGCGACGGGGCGGCGCCGGCGCCGAACAGTCGCTGAGCGATGCCGCCGACGAGTTGGAGAGGGCGACGTCGGAGGCGGCAGAGGCAGAAGCCGAGTCGCAGGCACGCTCGGCGGTGCGCGACGCACAGGAGCGGTTGGATAGCCAGCGAACCGGTGATGCCGAGGGCGAAGGACAAGGAGAGGGCGAGGGAGAGAGCCAAGGCGAAGGTCAGGGTCAGGGACAGGGTCAGGGTCAGGGACAGGGCCAGGGCCAGGGACAAGGACAGGGCCAGGGGCAAGGTCAGGGACAGGGACAGGGTCAGGGGCAAGGACAGGGTCAGGGTGCCGGCGGAGGGGGCGGCGGGCAGGGTGCCGGGGGCTCACAGGTCCCGGGAACCCCCGATCCCGCCAGCGGCGACGGCACTGTTCAGGGCGGCACCGGGGACCAGGACCCCGCCCAGGAGCCCGACCGGGTGAGCGTCTTCGACCCGGTTGGCTTCGAGGAAGGCGAAGAGGTGCGGGTGCGTCTCGAAGGTCTCGAACCGGGCGAGCTGAGGGGACGGGTCGAGGGAGAAGGGCTGAGGAATGTGCCGCTGGCTCCGTACACCGAGCGATTCGCCGAGTACCAGAGCGCAGCGCTCGAGGCATTGGACCGGCTCACGGTTCCGCCCGCCTTGCGCGATCTGGTCCGGACCTATTTCACCGAGTTGGAGCCCGGCGAATGAGCGTCTCGCAGATGACACCGGAGCGGTTTGCCGAGACCCTCGACGGGATCCGCACCGAGGTGGGAAAGGTCATCGTCGGGCAGGACGAGCTGGTCACCTCGGTGCTGTTCGCCGTGCTGTGCGAGGGGCACCTCCTGCTGGAGGGTGTCCCCGGGCTCGGTAAGACCCGGCTCCTCACCACGCTGGGTCAGGCACTGGATGTCTCCTTTGGCAGGGTCCAGTTCACCCCCGACCTGATGCCGGCGGACATCCTGGGTACCAAGGTGCTCCACGAGAACCGTTTCGAGTTCCACGAGGGACCGATCTTCGCCAACCTGGTGCTGGCCGATGAGGTCAACCGCGCCACCCCGAAGACCCAGTCGGCACTGCTCGAGGCCATGCAGGAGCGACGGATCACCCTCGGCGGCGAGACCCACAAGCTGCCCCGGCCCTTCCTGGTGATGGCGACCCAGAACCCGATCGAGATGGAGGGCACGTATCCGCTCCCCGAGGCCCAACTCGACCGCTTCCTGTTCAAGGCGCTCGTGCCCTTCCCGGGCACGGCGGACATGGTCGAGATACTCCGCCGGACGACCACCGGGCACGACGCCACCGCCCACCCGGCCGCCGACGGGCCGACCTTGCTGGAGATGGGTGAGGTGGTGCGCGACCTGCCGGCCGCATCGCACCTGCTCGAGTTCGCCGCCACCCTGGTGGCGGCCACCCATCCGGGGAGCGAACTGGCCCCGGAACGGGTACGCCGCTACGTCCGGCATGGCGCCAGCCCGCGGGGCGCCCAGGCGCTCGTGCTCGGCGGAAAGGCCCGCGCCCTCACCGACGGCCGCCCCAACCTTGCCGCCGAAGACCTGGTCGCCCTGGCGCCAGCCGGCGCTCAGGCACCGCCTCGTCCTCGGATATGAGGCGGTCGCCGATGGTGTTACCGCCGATGACCTCATCGCCGACGTGGCGGCAGCCCACCCCTCACCCGGACCCGTCTCGTGATCCCACGTCTGCTCTCCACCGGGATGCTCAGGTGCTGCTCGAGCCGGCACTGAGGGCCAGGCTCGAGCGGCTTGCACTGGTCTCGCGTCGCCGCATCCGGGGCATGTGGTCGGGCAGGCACTCGTCGATGCGGCTCGGGGAGAGCCTCGATTTCGCCGACTACAGGGAGTACTCGCCGGGGGACGACTTCCGGCGGATAGACCACCAGTTGTGGGCGCGCCTCGGGGTGATACTGGTCCGGCGCTACCAGGCGGAGGAGGAGCTGACGTTGCGGCTCGTCCTCGACGCCTCGGCATCGATGGCGTACGAGGGGAAGTTCGACACGGCGCTCCGTCTCGCCGCCATGATCGGCTACCTGGCATTGGCCGGCGGCGACCGGGTGCAACCGGTTGCCCTCGCCGGAGCGGGCGGTGCCCGATCGGTGACCGGCCCGCTCGGCCGCCACCTCTCATCGTGGCCCCAGGTGGAGCGCTGGCTCGAAGGGTTGGAACCGGGCGGCGCCGCCGCACTCGAGGACGCTGCCATCCGCTCCGGCAGCCCCGGCTGCGGCACGCGCCCTGACGGTGCTCGTGTCCGATCTGCTCGACCCGGGATGGGAGGCGGCCATCGACCAGCTCGGTGCCACCGGCGGGGGGCTGGTGCTCCAGGTGCTCGGTGAGGGCGAGCTCGATCCGGCACTGGTGGGAGATCTCGACCTGGTGGACGGTGAGACCGGGGTGCGTCTGCCCTTCTCGGCTTCGGTCGAGGCGCTCGACGGGTACCAGCGACGGCTCGACGAGTTCCTCGCCGCGGTGGCGGGGCGGGCCCGCCGCTCCGGGATGGATCACCTCATGGTCCCGGCGATCGCCGGGGCGGAGGAGGCGGCTCTGCGTGAGCTGGCTGGCGCCGGGGTGCTGCGGTGAGGTTCCTCGTTCCCGGTGCGCTCGGCGTTGGCGGCCCTGGCCATCCCGCTCGTGGCGCTCTACATGCTGAGGAGCCGTCGCCAGCGGACGCCGGTCTCGAGCGTCTATCTCTGGGATCAGGTGGGCAACCCGGTGTCGTCGGCGGTGCCCTGGCAACGGCTCCGCCCGACGCCTCTGTTGCTCGCCCAGCTGGCCGTCTTGGCGCTGTTCACGCTGCTCCTGGCACGGCCCTTCTTCCTCCAGGAGACCGTTCTCGGCCCTCACACCGTCTTCGTGGTGGACACATCGGGCTCGATGGCGATGGCCGGACGGTTGGATAGAGCGGTCGAGGAGGCGACGGGGCTGGCTGCCGACATCTCCGAAGCCAACCTCGTTTCCGTTGTCGAGGCCGGACCGACTCCGCGGGTGCTGGTGGCCTTCTCCCAGGATCGAGAGGCGGTGGAGGAGGCGCTCGGGTCACTCGAAGCCGGGGGTGGTGTCGAGGACCTGGAGGGTGCGCTCCGGCTGGCCCGCGGGCTGGAGACGCCGGATCGCCCGACACGGATCCTCATCTTCAGCGACGGCGGACCGGCGGACTCGACCCTGGAGGAGCCGGTGGTCGGTGCAGAGCACATCGTGTTCGACGACGTGGGCGACAACATGGCGATCACCGCCTTCTCCACCGAGTCGTCCACCGCCGGGATCCCGCGTGCCTTCCTCGAGGTCTCAAACGTCTCGGAGCAGGCACGCAACGCCACAGTGCAGCTCGAGGTCGACGGGCTGCCCATCGGTACCAGCGAATTCGAGCTGGCGCCGATGGAGAGGGGGCGGGTCACCGTGCCTCTCGAGGCGGGACCGGGGGACGTGGTGACCGCCCGCCTCGTCCAAGCGAGCGACGCCCTGCCGGCAGATGATTCCGCGGCGCTCGTGATCGGGGCGGCACCCGAGCAGGTGGTCGAGATCGCCGGCGCTCCGACCTTCTTCACCGAGGCGCTCGTCGATGCCGCCCCCGGGTTCCGTCCGTCGGATGGTGATGAAGACGCCGACCTGCTTGCTCATCGACGGTGGGGAACTGACCTCGCTCGACCGTCCGGCTTGGGTGATCAGAACAGCCGAGCCTCCCGAAGGGATCGAGGTGGTGGAGCTCGCTCAGAACCTGGCCGTGACCTGGCAGCGCCCCGGTGATCCGTTGCTCGATGGGGTGGACCTGAGCGAGACGGTCGTGGGGGAGGCGCAGGTGGTGGACGCCCCGCGCTGGTTGCCGCTGGTGCGGGCGGGCGACGTGCCGCTCGTCCTGCTCGGCGAGGTCGGTGGGAGGCGCGTCGTCTACTTCACCTTCGATGTCGCCCACTCCAACCTCCCGGTCCAGGTCGCCTACCCGATCCTCGGGACCCGTCTGCTCGAATGGCTGTCCGGTACGGGGGTGGGTGGAGACACCGCGGTGGACACGGCGGGTGTTCCCATCACGCTCGTCCCTCCGCCCGGAGGAACCAGCCGCGTGCTCCTCCCCGACGGGGAGTCTCGGGACATCGGTAGCACGGTCGATCTCTTCACCGACACCGACCTTCCCGGTGTCTACCGGGTCACCTACCTGCGGGCGGACGGCTCTGAGGCGCCGGGACCTGTGGTCGTGCGGCGTTTTGCTGCGGGGGAGTCGGAGGGGGCGACACGCGAGATCGCCACGGTGGAAGCACCCGGTACCGATGTGTCGTCCGGTTCGTTGGTGCGCGAGTGGGCACCCTGGGTCATCGGCGCGCTCTTGCTCCTCGCCGTGGCTGAGTGGTTGCTGGGCCACCGCCGACCCCGGCGCCGAGCCACGGCGGTGGGCCGGGAAGTCGGGTCGCCCGATGATGCAATGGCCGGCGCAGGGCGGGGGGAACGATGACCCTCCGCTCGCCCTGGTGGCTCTTGGCGCTGCCTCTGGTGGTGCTCGCTGTATTGGTCAGCCGCCCGTCATGGGAGCAGGTCGGTCCCGGCCCGTCAGCACCGCTGGGCCGTGGCCGCCCGGGTTGGGATGGTCGCGCTGCTGGTGGCCGCCATGGCGCAGCCGGTGTGGGCCAGGCCGGTGGACACCCACGCCACGCTCTTCCTCGTAGACCGGTCGGCGTCGATCGGGCCGGGGGCCATCGAGGAGCAGGAGGCCTATATCGCCGATGCCCTCGAGCGGGCGCGGCCGGAGGACCGGTCAGGTGTCATGGTGTTCGGTGCAGAGGCGAAGGTGGACACCCCGCTGGCAGCGGGACGGCAGCCCGGGCCGATCCGCACCGAGGTCGACGACAGCGCCACCGATATGGCCACCGCCATGCGTGCCGCGGCGACGCTGCTGCCGACCGAGGGTTCCCGACGGGTCGTGGTGCTCTCCGACCTCGTCCCCACCACGGGGGACGTCGGAGCGGTCGCCGACGAGCTCGCCGCCGAGGGGATCGCGGTGGACGTCGTGCCGGTCGGGGGCGACACGATCGGCCGATGCCGTGCTCGACGGTGTGAAGGCACCGGCCACGGCGAGGCGCGGTGACCAGGTGCCGGTGACCGTGTCGGTCAGGTCCACCGAGGCGGGTCCCGCGGAGCTGGTGGTGGATGCCGGGGGCGAACAGCAGCGCCTGGCGGTCGAGCTACAGCCGGGGCGCAACGAGATCGAAGTAGAGGTCCCGGCGGACCAGCCGGGGTTCATGACCGTGGGCGCCGAGATCATCGCCGGGTTCGACACCAGGTCGGAGAACGACCGGGCCGTCGGGCTCACCAGGGTGCTTGGCCCCGCACGGGTGGCGGTGGTGGAGGGTCGGGCCGGGGAAGGCGCCGAGCTGGCCGATGCGCTCGAGGCCGGGAACCTGGAAGCCGATGTCCTCGGGGGCATTCCGGGCGCCGAGACCCTGCTCCGCTACGACGCCGCGGTGCTGGTCAACGTGCCCGCTCCAACGGCCGAGGTGTCCGAGACACTGCGGGGGTTCGTCGAAGACCTCGGGCGCGGGCTGGTCGTCGTCGGTGGAGATCAGGCGTATGGCCTCGGCCAATACCAGGACTCCCCGCTCGAGGACCTGCTCCCGGTCCAGAGCAACCCCGACGACCTGATCAGGCGCCAGCCGCTCACCGAGGTGCTTGTCATCGATACCTCGGGCTCGATGGCTGCGTGCCATTGCCGGGACGAGACCTTTGTCGAGGGTGGCGTGAACAAGACGGACATCTCACGCGCCGGAGCCCAACTGGCCATCGGGGCGCTCAGCTCGGAGGACCGGGTTGGCGTGGTGGCGGTGAGCTCGGGGACGCGGTGGGTGCTTCCCGTCGGGCCAACGCCCGATCCGACCGAGGTGGAGGCGGCTCTTGCCACGCTGAGTCCCCAGGGTGACACCGAGTTGGCCAACGGGCTGACCGCGGCGCTCGAGGAGTTGCGCGATGCACCCGCCGGGTTGCGCCACATCGTGCTCTTCACCGACGGCTGGGATCCAAACGAGGCCGGGTTGCTGCCGATCGCCCGCGAGATCGCCGACGCCGGGATAACTCTGTCCGTGCTCGGGACCGGGGAGGGGGCGGGGAACACGCTGGAACGCATTTCCGAGGTGGGTGGGGGCCGCTACTACCCGGGGACCGACCTCGAGGCGGTGCCCGAGGTTTTCGTGGAGGAGACGCTCACGGTGGCGCGATCGCTGGCATCCGAGGGGGAGTTCCTCCCGGCTCTGGCGGCGCCTTCACCGGTCACCGATGGTCTGACCCACGCCCCGGCGCTCTTCGGGTACGTGCTCACCAAGGCAAAGGCGACGGCCTCCACCGCCCTCGAAGTCGGCCCGGCCGACCCCTTGCTCAGCACCTGGCAGAGGGGGTTGGGGAGGGTGACGGCTTGGACCTCCGATGCCACCAGCAGGTGGTCATCGGCCTGGGTGGAGTGGGACGGCTACGTGGCTTTCTGGGGGGACGTAGTGCGTCAGGTTCTTCCCGCCGGGCTCGACACCCCGCCCGAGGTGACGGCGACCGGTGGACGGCTCCAGGTTTCGTTCGATGCCGGTGATGTCCCCCTCGACGCCGCCGGCACCGCACGTGTCAGGCTCCCCGACGGCGAGACCGCCCTGCTCGCCCTCCGCCGCACCGACGCCACCACCTTCAGCGGCTCGCTCCCGCTGCGCGGCCCTGGGGCCTATTGGGTATCGGTCGCGGTGGAGAGTGCGGACGGGGGTCGGGTGATGGGTAGCTCGGGTGCGGTCTCCAGCTATGAAGAGGAGTTCGCCTTCCGCGACCCCGACCCCGCATTGGCCACGACGGTCGCCGAGGCCACGGGTGGCAGGGTCGACCCGGCGCCCGCCAGTAGCTTCGACCGCGCACCTGCCGGTGGCAGGGCGCAGGTCGACACCTGGCCGTGGTTGGCTGTGGCAGCGCTGGCGTTGTTCGGTCTGGACGTGGCGCTGCGCCGTCTGGTTTTGACCACCGACCGCCCGGCGCCGGTGGGTGGCAGTGCAACATCGGGGGTCAAGCCACCTCCACCGCCTCCGCCCGAGCCGGTCCCCGAGCCGCCTGCCACCACGGACGAGGCCACGGTCGACCGTCTGTTGCGGCGCCGCCGGCGCTGAGGCGGGCACAATCGAAGCAAAGAGGAGATTCATCATGGCGGATGCCGCTCGGACCCAATTGCGGATGTACCAGATCGAGCCGGGGCGGATGGACGAGTTCATCGAGTCGTTCCGCGCAGGTGGTGACGGCGCGCTCCGCGTACGGTTTCATCATCGAGGGTGCGTGGGTGGTGGACGGGGAGGACCGTTTCGTCTGGCTCACCACCTACCACGGCGACGGTGACTGGGACGAGGCGGTCGAGCGCTACTACCACAGCCCGGAGCGGCAGGCTCTCGACCCCGATCCGGCGACCTTCATCGTGTCGATGGACACGGCGATGGTGCGCCCCGCCCTCTGAGCGTCAGCCGGCGGGCACCATCTCGACCGGCAGTTCGCTGACCCCAGTCTCGCTGCCGTCCTCTGGCGAATCCGCCCAAACCCGCAGCGTTCCTGTCTGGGGCTCGTCGACCGTGTACTCGATGGTGGTGTCGAAGGTGCCCCAGCCCTGGCCCTCGCTCGTCATGGCGAAGTCCTCGTAGACGACCTCGCCGGCGGCGTCGCTGAGCCTCACCTGGAAGACGGCCTCGAAGACGGCGGCGATCCCGGCGATCCGGCCCGGGTTGCCAAGCACCCCGTCCCAGCCTGGCGTCTCGACCATGATCTGGGGCACGTAGTCGAGGAAGGCCTCCCTGGTGAGCGGGCCGTCGATCACGATCCCCTCGCCGGAGAACACCTCGACCGGCTCGCCGTCGAGCAGCAACTCGACGGCATCGACCGTGGGGAACTGGGTCACCGTGTAGACCAACTGGGCCAGCCGGGCGAACATCGATGTGGTTCCCCCGCCCGACTCGAAGTCCCGGGTCAGGTCCACGGTCGCCACCCCTTCGGCGATGCTCACCCCGAGCAGCAGGGTCGTCTCGGGCACCGCGGTGTCGATCCCGGCGGCTGCTTCGTCACGTTCTGGGCCTCCGAGCAGTTCCTCGATGGCGGCCCGCGCCACGCCCGGGGGTTTCCGCCACGGTGCGGTGCACCGGGATGAGGAAGGGCCCCTGACGGGCCTCGTTGCCTCCCTGGTTGGAGAGGAAGAACACGGTGAGCCCGGTGGTCGTGGAGCCGACAGTCGTCGGGGGTGACGTCGTCCCGCTCGGGACCGTGGTCGCAGGAGCGCCGGTCGCGGTCGTTGTCGGCTCGGCGGCCGCGGTGGTCGTAGGTGATCTCACTTCGGTGGTGGTGGGACTGGTGATGGTCGCCACCGGCGATGCTCCGTTCCCACAGGCGGCGAGAGCCGCCAGCATCAACAGGGCGCCGATCCTTCGCATGGCTACTCCTCTCGGGCTACCCCACCATGCGTGAGGGCTGTATGTCACCGCCACATCGCCGTCGGGTAACGATCCGGAAACAGGGAGGATCACCTCGACCACAAGGCCGCCTCCGGGGCGCGGCGTCGCGGTCGACCTCTCCGCCGAGGCGGCGGGCGTGATCCCGGGCGATCGAGAGACCCAACCCGGTGCCCGACCCCGAGCGCGATGGGTCGAGCTTGGCAAAACGCTCGAAGATCCGCTCCAACTGGTCGGTAGGCACGCCCGGGCCGCTGTCGGCAACGATTAGGCGGGCGATTCCCTCCGACGACGACAAACCCACCTCCACCGGCCCCGTTCCGTGACGTGCCGCATTGTCGAGCAGGTTGCCCAGGATGCGGTCGAAGGTGACGGCATCGACCGACACCGGCACGGGCTCCGGTGGTTGCACCACGACTGCGCCGGGAGACCGGGCCTCCACCACCCCCGCCACCAGGCTGCGAAGGTCGATGGTGAGGCTTTCGTGCTGGAGCGCCCCCGAGTCGGCGGCGTCGATGCGGGAGATCTCGAGCAGATCGTCAACCAGCAGACGCATGCGCGCCACGTCTGCCTCGAGGAGTTCCACCAGCCTCCGATCTCCCGGTGGTAGATCGTCTGCGTGGTCGGCGAGCATCGCCGTCTCGTTGACCAGCGCGGTCAGCGGGGTGCGCAGCTCGTGGGAGACGTCGGCGACGAATCGGCGCTGCGCATCGCCGGAGCGTTGCAGCCGTCCCATGCTCTCCTCGAGCGAGCCGGCCATCTGGTTGAAGGCGGCCACCATCCTCCCCAGTTCGTCCCCCGAGCCCTCGTCGAGCCGGGCCGACAGGTCACCAGATGCGATACGGGTGGCGGCATCGGCGGCCGCCCCAACCGGGGTGAGCACGCGACGCGCCAGCGACCCGACACCGATGCCGGCGATGGCGACGACCACCAGGCCGGCGATCACCTCGGCCGTCAACAGGTCGCCGAGAGTGTCTTCGATCGACGCCGCCGAGTAGTAGAGGTAGATGGGCGGCCCCGCCGGGGAACTGCCTCCGACGGCGAGATAGGGGCTCCCACCGATGTCGACCCACTCGTATGCGAGTTGACCCTCGGCGACGAGCGCCGCCAGGTCGGGGGGCGGGGGACCGGTGAAGGCGAAGCCAGACGAGAAGTCGCCGCTTCCCTCCAGGTCAACGAGCAGACCATCGTCGGGACCGAGCCGAACATCGGCCAGGAAGGGGCTGGCCGCGATCTCCTCTGCGGTTGGGTCGTCGTCGAACCGCTCCGGGGCGAGAACCCCGACGACGAAGGCGGCCTGCTCCGTCGCCGAGTCGACCAGATCCGAGCGGAGCGAGCCGCGCACCAACACCCAGGAGGCGACCCCGAGGGCGATCGTGACGAGGATCACCATCGCCAGGACGGTGACGACCAGGCGGGAGCGGAAGCCGAGGCGGGTCAACGGGCTGCCCGGTAGCCGACGCCCCGCACCGTCTGGATGAGCTCGGGGTGGGCCGGGTCACTCTCGATCTTCGCCCGGAGGCGCTGCACCGCCACGTCGACCATCCGCGAGTCGCCCAGGTAGTCGTACCCCCAAACCTGGTCGAGCAGCATTTGTCTGGTGAGGACCCTTCCCGGCGCCGAGGCCAGGACGCAGAGCAGCCGGAACTCGGTCGCGGTCAGCGACAACCTCATCGCCGTTGCGGTGCACCGTGTGGCCGGCGAGA
Source organism: uncultured Actinomycetes bacterium (assembly GCA_963733905.1). GTDB lineage: Bacteria > Actinomycetota > Acidimicrobiia > Spongiisociales > DATADW01 > DATADW01. The sequence continues at coordinate 444,052 of CAVTEU010000006.1, forward strand.
TCGACGCGCACCGGGCCCAGGGTGAGCTCCTCCATGGTGAGCTGGACACGGCGCAGTGCCGCCCTCACCCGTGCCACCAGCACGGGTAGCTCGAACGGCTTGGTCACATAGTCGTCGGCGCCAGCCTCGAGCCCTGCCACCACGTTGCTGCTGTCGGCCAATGCGGTGAGCATCACGATGGGCACAACCGAGACCATCCTGATCTGCCGGCACACCTCGAGCCCGTCCATCCCGGGAAGCATCAGATCAAGAACGACCAGATCGGGCCGCTCGTCGCGGAAGCGCCCCAGACCGGACCAACCGTCGGACGCGGTGACCACCTCGAAGCCGGCTGCGGACAGCCCGAGTTGGGTCAGTTCCCGGATCGACGGGTCGTCCTCGATCACCAGGATGGTGCGGTCCACTCCCGAGCCTCCAGGTCAGGGTAACGGGCGCAACGGGCTCGTCTAGCTTGGCTCACCGTGGACGAACCCACCGGATTCCGCCCGCCGAACCCGGGGGTGACCCGCATCCTGGTACATGGGGTGGGTGGATCGACACCTTCCGATCTGCTCGGCACCGCCGACGTGGAACGGGTGGCGGGCGATCACATCGCCGGTTTCTACCGCCCGCGCCAGCGTGGATGGTGCCGTCACCACCGAGGCGTACGTCTGGGGCGGTCTCACCTCGCGGGGCGCCTCGCAGGCGCTCTGGTTGCTCGTCCTTCCATTCGCCTTGGTGAACGTCGCCGGGTGGCTGGCCGAGCGACCACACCACCAGCGGCTCGTTGGGCTTCAGACCCGGTTGCTGCGGGTGGCCGGGATGGGGCTGTCGCTGCTCTACGTGCTGTGGGCTGCCGTTATCGGCATCGACCTCATCGCCTACCAGTGCGGGGGCTCGGCCGCCTGCCGGCAGGATCGATGGTGGCTGGCGCTGTTCGACAACGAGTTGCTCGCTTCGTCGCCGGGGAGGCGGATGGTCATCGGGCTGCTCGCCCCGCTCGGGGTGCTCGTCCTGCTGGCGATGCTGGGTCGGAGGAGCCGGAGGGAATTCGAGGAGTACGCCCTGAGCGACATGGTCGATGTCGAGCCGGGCGAGGATGCCACCCCCAAGGAACTGTCCTTCTGGTACCGGCCGACGCTCAGCGGCGACATGGCGCTTCTCCATGCGGGAGCCTCGCTGGGGATGCTCGCCCTGCTCCTTGGATGGGCGGTGTTCGGGTGGGCCGCCGGCTCTGTGGTCGGCGCGGTCGCCGCGGGTGTGGTGGTGGTCGGGACGATGAGCGTGGCGGCGGCGGCATGCCTTCTCGCCTGGAGGGCAAGCCCCGGGCTCGAGGATGACCGCTCCCTGGACCCGTGGATCAAGAGGCTGGTCTGGTGGCTGCCTGCTGGGCTCCTCGTGGCGGCGGCCGTGCTCGCCTGGATCTCACCCGGCGTCAACGAGAGGGGACCGGCTCCCGGATTCGGACGGGCACCGATGGCGGTGCTGGCACTCACCGCCGCCATCATCGGTGTCGTCGCCGTGGTCCAGGTGCTGATGAGGCCACGGGGGCGACGAATCAATTGGACGGCGGTGTCGATCACCGTGGCGGGTCTCGTGCTCGCCGTGTTCCCTTCGCTCCGCCTTCTCGCCGGGTTGGCGGCGGCCGGGCTGGTGGCATTCCTTTGGCGCAGTTCGGGCGAACGTGCCGGTCAATTGGTGTGGGTGGTCGTCGGTCTGCTCGCCCCCGGAGCCGTCCTCACCATCGCCACCGGCGAACTCGCCTACCTCGGTGTGGCGGTTGCCATGCTGGGCACCGCCATGGGTCTGCTGCTCGCCGAGCACGACTCGGTCCCGGGGATCGGGTTCCGGTGGATGGGTCCCGCCGTGGTCTCGGTCCTCGGGCTGGCAACGCTCGCCGGTTCGCTCTCCGGTTTGACCGGCTTGGTTTCGGATTGGCTCGACCGCGACCGATCGCCACGCGAGCTGGCGCAGGAGGTGGAGGACGCCGGCGTCGACAGAGTCACATCGGAACAGATAGAGCAGGCGCTTCTCGCTTCCGACGGGTTGACCCTTCCCGAGAGGGTGGTCATCGAGGAGTTGACCGCCATAGGTGTCGGCTCCGAGGTGCTCGAGGCGGTATCGGGGAGGCTTCGCACCAAGGGATCGGTGATCGTGGTCGGCACGCCGCCCGGCGGCCAGTGGCTCGCCGTTGGGCTTGCTTCGGCGGTGGTCCTCACGGTGGCTGCGGTGGTGGCGCTGTGGGTGCGACTGGTCGGCGAGCAGCGTGCCATACCGGTTGGACGCGACGGCGAGCCACCACCCGTGGGTGAGGACGTGGAGATGGTCGATGGCGAGCCGGCGGCACGGATGGAGGGGTCGGTTCGAAGGTTCAGGGCCGTGGCGGCAGCCGCCCGGTCGGCCGATCTGGTGGTGACCGCCCTCGCCGGGCTCATCGTGCTCGGGTTGCTCACAGGGGTTGGCTGGCTCCTCCGCCATCAGGTGCCGCTCGTGCAATGGGCCGACCAGCCGGTCCCGGAGAGTTGGTCGTGGCTCGCCACCGCATCGCGTTGGGTGGTGACGACGCTCCCCCTCGGCGCCATGTTGTTGGTGCGTCGCGCCTACAGCGACGAGCGGCTTCGCCGGCGGATTGGGACGCTCTGGGACGTGGCGACCTTCTGGCCGCGTCGATTCCACCCGTGGGCCCCGCCCACATACGCCGACCGGGCGGTCCCGGAGCTGGCGCAGCGGGTGCGCGCCGCCACAACGGCGGGGCGTCGGGTGCTGCTCGCCGGGCACAGCCAGGGCTCGGTGCTGGCTGCGGCGACGCTCACCGCGTTGGAGGAGCCCGTGGTCAGTCGTTGCGTGCTCGTCACCCATGGGAGCCCGCTGGCGACCTTCTACCGCCCCTACTTCACCATCGCGTTCGACCCGGGGTGGGCCAGCTCGCTGCTCGACCGGATGGGCGCCGGTGGGGAGCGACCGGTCTGGCGCAACTTCTACCGCGAGACCGATCCGATAGCCGACGCCATATTCACCGGCGAGGACGAGTTGGACGCCACGTCTCTCGACGGCGATGACCTGGTCGCCGACCCGTGGCGGTGGTGGCACCATGCGGGACAGCCATTCCCCGTGGTGCAGGTGCACTCGGATTACCTCATCGTGCCGCGGGTCCGCAGATGGGTCGATGGAGTCCTCCGGGTGCTGGCCGACGAGGCGGCAGCCGACGCCGACAACGAGAAGGTGACGCCGATGGCGGGATCCGAAAATTTCGTGGAGCAGATACGCCGCCTCCGGGTGGTCCGGTCGTTCCTCCCCGATCCGGTGAGTGCCGAGGACCTGGCTGCGGTGCTCGAGGCGGGCCGGTGGACGGGTAGCTCGAAGAACGATCAAGCGTGGGCCGTCGTAGTTGTCGACGACCCCGAGAGGAAGAAGGAACTTGCCGGCGCCGGCCGGTACGCCGCACCGATCGTCGCCGCACCGGTCGCCGTTGCGCTGGTGCGCCTCCCGGGCGGCAACGATTTCGACCAGGGGAGGCTCGCCCAGAACCTCATGCTGGCTGCTTCCGGCCGGGGGCTGGGGAGTTGCCCGGTCACGCTGCACGACGATGCCAAGGCGGCAGAGGTTCTCGGTCTCCCCAGCGGTCACCGGGTGCGTTGGGCCATTGCCATCGGTCACCCGGCCGAGGGAACCCGCCCGTTCGCCGGCGGCGGGCGCAAGCCGCTTTCAGATTTCGCCCACTCCGACCAATTCGGCCGCCCCTGGCACCCGGACTGAACTCCCCAACCCAGGGTTGGCAGCTACCCAGGCGGTACTCCCCAACCCAGGGTTGGCAGCTACATCGCGGTCAGCCGGTGGCGGCCTCCGGCTCGTGTCGCAGTTTCGGCCGGATGCCGAGGATGGCGAGGACGATCCCGGTGACCACCATCCCGCCCAGCCCGAGCATCAGCCCTGCCGGGCTCGGGTCGAGTTGGAAGAACTGTTGCGCCAGGGGGATGGCGGTGACTGCCAGGTAGGCCAGCAGGAGCGTCAGGCAGAAGAGGCCCACCCAGAGTGCCCGGCGCCGCTCCTGCGCCTCGAGCACCCAGACGATGAGCAGGAACCCAGCAACCAGTGCGGTGGTCGCCACCGATCGCGCCGCGGCGAGCGGGTACCCGATGGCGGTGGCGGTGACGTATGCCGCCCCAACCCCGAGGGCGAGCGCCACCGCCGCTCTGATGGCGAACCCGGCCACCTGCCGCAGGTAGTCGTCCATCTTCCAGGGTCCCCTGCTCGGCGCCAGCGCCAACACCGTGGCAGAGATCCCCGTGGTGAAAAGGTTGGCCAGGGTCAGTTGACGGGGGAGCAGCGGGAAGGCGAGTGGCGCCAGACCGACGGTGAGGGTGAGCAGGGCGGTGAAGAGGCACTTGGTGGCGTAGAGCTTCGAGACCCGCTGCAGGTTGCGCAGGATCTGCCTGCCCTCGCCGACCAACCGGGGGACGGCTGAGAACTCCCCGTTGACCAGCACCATGTCGGCCACGGTGCGCGCCATCTGGGCACCGCTCCCCTGGGCGATCGCCACCTGCGATGCCTTGAGCGCCGGAACGTCGTTGACACCGTCGCCGACCATCCCCACGTAGCGGCCGGCACTGCGCAGCCCCTCGACCACCCGCCTCTTCCCATCGGGTGTGATCCGCCCCACGACCGAGGTGCGCTCCATCAATGAGATCATCTCGGCGTCGTCGATGGGGAGGTTTCGGCCATCGAGAGGAGGCGAAGAGACGGGGATACCGACGTCGGAGGCGATCGCCGCCACCGTCGCCGGGGCGTCACCCGAGATCACCTTCAACTCCACGTCCTGTTCGGTGAAGAAGCGGACGGTCTGATCGGCGTCGCCCCGCAGTTCCTCGCCGAACACCGCAAGCCCGAGCGTGGTGAGATCTGGAGGCATCCCTACCCGGGGGTCGACGCCGTCGAGCGAGGCGGCCGACCCCGCCACCGCCAGCACCCGGCGACCATTGGCGCTCTCTCTTGTTGCCTCCTCCTCCAGGGCGGCCAGCGGGAAGAGCTCCGGTGCACCGATCACGGTGGTGGCGCCGTCTTGGCGGATGGCGCTCCACTTCCATCGCGACGAGAACGGGATCTGGCCCTCGGTGAGCGAGGCCGGCTGGGGGAGTGCGGTGGCGATCGCCTCCAGAGTGGCGTTGCGCAGCGACGATGAGGCGGCGTAGCGACCGAGGAGGACCCCCAGTTCCGACTCGTCGGTTCCCTGCGCAGGGACCAGCGTCACCAGCCTGAGACGGCCCTCGGTGAGCGTTCCCGTCTTGTCGAGGCATAGCGTGTCCGCCGACGCCAGGGACTCGAGCGCGTTGAGCTGCTGGGTCAGGACCCCGCGGCGGGACATCTTGAGTGCTCCGGTCACATAGGCCACGGACGTCAGGAGCACCAGCCCTTCGGGGACCATCCCCGCCATCGCAGCCACCACCGCCTGCAGGGCATCGGGGAAGGGGACATCCCTGATCCACAAAGCGACCATGAGCACCAGCGCCGTCGGGATGGCGACGCCGAGGAGAGCGAGGATCAACCGTCCCAGCCCCTGTTGGAAGGGGGATGCAGGGTGGCGGAAAGCCCGGGCTGTCCCGGCCACCTGCTCGGCGTAGCTCTCGGTGCCTACCGCGGTCACGGTGGTGAGCGCGCTCCCGTCGACGACGAAAGATCCCGACCTCACCTCCTCGCCCGATGCCCGTCTCACCGGCTCCGATTCGCCGGTGAGCACCGACTCATCGAGTTCGAGATGGTCCTCGGAAAGCACCGTGCCGTCGGCCACCACCTGGTCGCCGGGTTGAAGATGGACCAGGTCACCCACCACCACCTCAGCGGCGGCAACCTCGCGCTCAATGCCCGATCGCACGACGCGGGCAAAGGGCCGGATCAAGAGCGGAGAGCCTCTCCAATGCGTGCTTGGCCCTGATCTCCTGGACCGACCCGAGCACCGCGTTGAGTACGACTATGCCCAGGAAGAGGGCATCGGCCGCCTCGCCGACGGCGAGGGTCACTACGCCAAGGACCCCGAGCACGACATTGGGGAGGTTGAAGGTGTTGGCCCAGATGATCGAGGCGTATGACCGGCCCGTTCGAGGGGCGGCCCGTCCGCGGCGTCCCAGCCTCGCCGCGGCCTCGGCCTCGGTGAGACCGCTCGGTCCCAAGGTCGGCGCGGCCATGGGCCGGGCAGGCTAGCCCTGACCTCCAAAGGTTGGGAGACCGCCCATAGACTCGCCGGCCGCATGAACCGCATCCGCCGCCTCCGATACCTCGATGGGGCGGCGACGGCCCGGGGTGCCACGGTGGTGATCGATGTCTTCCGCGCCTTCACCACAGCCGCTTTCGCCCTGGAAGCCGGAGCCGACCGGGTGGTGCTCGCCGCCGAGGTCGACGAGGCTCGCACCCTCGCCGGCACGATCAACGACTCGCTGCTCGCAGGCGAGGTCGGAGGTGCCCGTCCCGACGGCTTCGACCTGGGGAATTCGCCCGCCGAGGTGCTGCGACTCGGCCGTCTCGACGGACGGATCCTCGTGCTGCGAACCAGCGCCGGGACGCGCTCTCTGCTGGCGGCCCGCCGCTCCGGGGCGGATCCGGTGCTGGCCGGGTCGTTGGTCGTGGCCTCAGCCACCGCTGCGTCGCTGGCCGGTGCTGGGGAAGTGACGCTGGTTGTATCGGGCTGGAACGGTGTCGCCCCCGCAGACGAGGACGAGGCGTGCGCCGACCTGATCTCCTCCCTGCTCGCCGGCAACGGTGCCGACCCAGCTCATCCGCGGCAGAGAGCAGCCGACGGGCAGGGAGCCCGCCGTCTGGCTTCGGCTGGCGTGGGCCGACCCGGACGATCTCGAGCTGTGCCTCGACATCGACCGTTTCGATTTCGCCATGCCCTCGGTGGTCGATGGCGATCTGGTGGTGCTGATCGCGCGGTAACGACGACGGCGACGGATAGCCGTCCCCCGGTGAGGCGGACGCGCGAGCGGCTGCGAGCGAATCGGGTACTCCCCCGCAGGGGGACGAGCTACCCGCTGCTCGCGCAGGTGACCCTCCCACGGGGTGCATCTGCCGTCTGCCGTCCTATCCACCTTCCGTCTTCCGTCTTGTACCGTCCTCACATGGCCCGCCTGCTCCTTGTCTCCACATACGAACTGGGTCACCAACCGCTCCACCTGGCGTCGCCGGCGGCGGCGCTGAAGGCGGCGGGTCACGAGGTTCGCTGTCTCGACCTTTCGGTGGAGGAGTTCGACGAAGGGGCCGCTCGGTGGGCCGACGGGATCGCGTTCTCGGTCCCGATGCATACCGCGATGAGGCTCGCCGTCCCGGTCGCCCGGAGAGTGCGCGCCGACCGCCCGGAGGTGTCGATCGCCTTCTACGGGTTGTACGCCGCGGTGGGGAGCGATCGGACGGTCGGGGACCTGGCCGACCGCGCCCTGGTCGGCGAGTACCAACCGGGCCTCCTCGCCTGGGCAGCCGAACTCGGGGACGGACGTCGCCCTGCGGAGGCCGTCGTGCGCGACATCGCCAACGGGATCGTTCCACCGACCCGACCGCTCGCTGCTACCACCACTCGACCGGTACGCCCGATTGGCGGTCGACGGGGAGATGCGACTCGCCGGGTACGTCGAGGCGAGCCACGGCTGCAGGCACCGGTGCGCTCACTGCCCGATCCCGGTCGTGTACGACGGGAGGTTCCGCGTAGTCCAGCCCGAGGTGGTACTCGAGGACGTGGCGCAACTCGTGGGGCTGGGAGCGCGCCACATCACGCTTGGCGACCCCGATTTCCTCAACGGGCCCGCCCATGCCCGTCGGGTTCTCCACCAGTCACACGCGGCCTTCCCCGACCTCACCTGGGACATCACCGTCAAGGTCGAGCACGTGCTCGCCCACCGCGAGCTGTGGCCCGAGTTCCGAGAGCTCGGGGTGCTCTTCGTGGTTTCGGCGTTCGAGTGTGTCGACGACGCCACGCTGACACGCCTCGACAAGGGCCACACCATCGCCGACATGGCCGAGGCTTGCCGGATCCTGTCGGGTGCGGGCATTGCGGTACGGCCGTCCTGGCTCCCCTTCACGCCCTGGACCGATCGTGCCTCGCTGGCATCGCTCATCGAGTTCCTCGACGACAACCTGCTGTGGGGGGCGATCGACCCGATCCAACTGACGATCAGACTGCTCATCCCCGACGGGAGCCTGGTACTCGGCCTCCCCGGCATAGAGAGGCACTTGCGCGGCTATCACCCCGACGACCTCGGCTATCGCTGGGTGTCGGACGACCCCGATCTGGATGTGTTGCAGCGCGAACTGGCCGGTCTGGTGGATCGGGCTGCCGGCGACGACGCCGACCCGATCGAGACGATGGAGGGGATCCGATCCACGCTCGGGTCGGCGCTCGGACGTCGGTTCGGACCGATGCCCCCGCTTCCGTCCACCGCTCCCCGGCTCACCGAGTCGTGGTTCTGTTGTTCGGAGCCGGCCACCTGGGACCCGGTTCGGCTCGCCTCCGTGATCCCCGCCTGATCTCTTCTCAGCCAACGGTGGGCGAGGGTTCACCTGCCGGCATCGCCCCGTTTTCTGTGAGCGCGGTACTCTCGGCAGACCCGTGCCATGGAGGAGTTACCCATGCTGAGACGATCCCTCGCCGGTTGGCGATTGGCGATCTTGATGACGGCGCTGGCCGCACTTGCGGCATCTGCCGTTCCCGTCGGCGCCCAGGAGCAGCCACCGCCTCAGGCAGCAGAACTTCACCCTGACGCTGCTCCACATCAACGACGCGGAGTCGCAGCTGATCAACGCCGGCACCGGACTAGAGGACTTCGGGGGCGTGGCCAGGTTCGCCACCGTTGCCGACCAACTCAAAGCAAGAGGCGCTCTCGGGGCGGCGCAACCGTGGCATGGTCATGCTCAGCGCCGGGGACAACTTCCTGGCCGGGCCCGAGTTCCAGGCCAGCCTCGAAAAGGGCGTCCCCTATTACGACGCCCTGGCGCTCGACCTCATCGGGCTCGACGCCATGACCATCGGAAACCACGAGTTCGACTTCGGTCCTGACGTGCTCGCCAACTTCATCGAGAGCTTCGGCGCCGACTCACCGCCCTTCATCAGCGCCAATCTCGATGTCAGCGCCGAGCCCCGCCTCGATGCTCTCGCCGATCAGGGCACGATCGTCCGCAGCACGGTGGTGGAGGAACGTGGCCGGAGAATCGGCATCGTCGCCGCCACCACGCCCGATCTCCCCTTCATCTCGAGCCCGCGCGACGTCGTGGTCGACCCCGATCTGGTCACCACCGTCCAGGCCGAGATCGACAGGGTGATGAACCGAGGGGCCAAGATCATCATCTTCGCTCCCCACCTCCAGGGTCTGGATGACGACTTCGCGCTCGCTCCGCTGCTGCGTGGTGTCGACCTCTGGGTCGCCGGTGGAGGCAGCGAGGTGCTGGCCAACGACGACGACCTGCTGGTGCCAGGTGACGTCCCCTTCGGCCCCTACCCGTTGTATGTCGAGGACGCGATAGGGAGATCGGTCCCGCTCGTGACCGGCCAGGGTGACTACCGCTACGTGGGGCGGCTGGTGGCGACCTTCGACCGAGGGGGGAAGCTGGTGTCGGTCAACGAGGGGGTGAGCGGCCCGGTCCGGGTGGCCGGTGGCAGCAACCCCGACGCGGTCGCTCCCGATCCCGGAGGTCCAGGCGGCGGTCGTCGACCCGGTGGCGGCGTTCGTCGCCGGACTTGACGGAGACGGTGATAGGGACCTCCGAGGTGGATCTCGACGGGCAGCGCAGCCCGGGCGTACGCAGCCAGGAGACCAATCTGGGGAACCTGGTCGCCGACTCGCTCAAGTGGCAGGCCGAGCAGCTGGCCGATGAGTTCGGCACGCCGCTACCCGATGTCGCCCTGCAAAACGGCGGGGGGATCCGCAACAACAGCGTCATCCCGGCCGGGCCGATCAGCGAGCTCGACACCTTCAGCATACTCCCGTTCCCCAACTTCGTGGCGGTGCTGCCTTCTGTGGAGCGCGAGCAGTTCAAGCTGGTGCTGGAGAACGCCGTGTCCCAGGTTCCCGCAGACGGGAGCCCGGGGGCCGACGGGCGCTTCGCCCAGATCTCGGGCTTCAGCTTCGTATACGACCCGGCTCTCCCACCGATGACCTTCGACGACGAAGGGAACATCATCGATCCGGGGTCTCGGGTGGTGAGCGCCACGCTCGACGATGGCACGCCGATCATCGAGGGAGGGCAGGTCGTGGCGGGAGACCCACTCGTCGTCTCAACCATCGACTTCCTGGCGAGGGGCGGCGACTTCTATCCGCTGGCCGGTGAGGAGTTCGTCATCCTGGGCGCCAGCTATCAGCAGGCGCTCTCCAACTACATCCAGGAGGGACTCGGCGGACTCATCACCGCCGCCGACTACCCCGAAGGCGGCGAGGGGCGGATAACCACACCCTGACTACTGCCGGCGGTCAGACAGCCGACGAGAGGAGGGTGACGACCTCGTCGTCGCTCGTCTGCGAGAAGTCGTGGTACCACTGCCCGACCGCCCACAACTCCATTGGGCGGAGGAGCGAGACGACCTCGTCTGCGGCCGCGTCCATCGAGGCCAGCGACTCGGCGGCGCCGACGGGGACGGCGAGCACGATCCGCGAGGCGCGTCGTTGGCGAACGTCCTCGAGGGCGGCGCGTGCCGTCGATCCGGTGGCGATGCCGTCGTCCACCACGATCACCGTCCGATCGGTGAGGTCGACCGCCGGGCGGTCTCCGCGGAAGGCGCTGCGCCGCCTTGCCATCTCGGCCTCCTCGCGGCGGCGGACCGCATCGAGGTCCGCCTTGCTGATGCCGAGACGGCGGACGAGATCCTCGTTGACCACCATGGCCCCACCCTCGGCCAGGGCTCCCATGGCCAGTTCCTCATGACCTGGCACCCCGAGCTTTCTGACCACGATCACGTCGAGCGGGGCGTCGAGCGCCTTTGCGACCTCGGCAGCGACGACCACGCCACCCCTGGGGAGGCCGAGCACCACGGGATGCTCGTCGGCGATATGGGTCAGGGCGGCGCCGAGCCGCCTACCCGCGTCTACACGGTCGATGAAACGCAGCAGTGCCTCCGGTTCAAGCTTCATCGGGGGCGGCGGCGATGTGCAAGAGTCATGACCCGATCCCCCATGGTTCAAGGAGTGTCATCGATGCCCGAAGTCGTGCTTGAGGCGCGAGGGCTGCGCAAGCGGTTCGGCGACCTCGTGGCCGTGGACGGGGTGGACCTGACAATCCACACCGGAGAGACATATGGGCTGCTCGGGCCGAACGGAGCGGGCAAGACCACCACCATCTCGATGATCGCCGGGCTGCTCGAACGTGATGCCGGGGAGGTGGTTGTCGCCGGGGAGGCGATGACGACCCGGAGCGTGCGCGCCAAGGCGGCGATCGGTCTGGTCCCACAGGAGGTGGCGATCTACCCCGACCTGACCGGGGCGGAGAACCTCGTCTTCTTCGGACGCCTCTACGGCATGGGCGGGCCCGAGTTGGAACGTCGTGTCTCCGAGGTCCTCGATGTCATCGGACTGACCGATCGGAAGGGCGACAAGACGGTGGAGTACAGCGGCGGGATGAAGCGCCGGCTCAACATCGGGATCGGGCTGCTCCACCAGCCACAGCTTCTCATCCTCGACGAGCCGACCGTCGGGGTCGATCCGCAGTCGCGCAACGCCATCTTGGAGAGCGTCGAACAGCTCAGCCGGGAGGGCATGGCCGTGCTCTACACGACCCACTACATGGAGGAGGCGGAGCGCCTCTGCGACCGGGTGGCGATCATCGACCAGGGCCAGGTCAAGGCCGAGGGGACGAGGCGGGAGCTGGTGTCGATCGTCGGCGAGAGAGACCGCGTCCGGCTGGTGGCCGATGGCAGGCTCGACGACGCGGTCAAGGCTGCCGGCGCCCTCGAAGGCGTGGAAACGGTGTCGTCGGGCGAAGGTGACATCCAGGTGGTGGCGGTGGAGGCGACCACGCTCCTTCCCGCGCTCCTCGAAGCTGTGACCGGTGCCGGGGTCACGGTGCGGGGTGTCGAGATCGAGGAGCCAGACCTCGAGGCGGTCTTCCTCCACCTCACCGGCAAGGCGCTCCGGGACTGATCGATGCGGGCAACCTTCGATATCGCCTGGAAGGACCTGCGACAGCGGATCAGAGACCGCTCCGCCATCATCCTCGGCCTCGTCGCACCGCTGGTGCTCGCCTTCATATTCGACCTCATCTTCGGCAACACCATCGCCGGCCAGTTCTCGGCGACCGTCGGGGTGGTCGATCTCGACGGCGGTGTCGTCGGTGAGCAGATGGTCACCGGGATCCAGGCGGCCGGCGAGGAACTGGGGATGGAGGTATCCACCGGGCTCGAGGAGTCGGTGGCACGCCAGCGCGTCGATGATGGTGATCTCGATGCCTTCTACCTGCTCCCCGAGGGTCTCACTGCTGCTGCCCAGGAGGGTTCGCCGGCGCAGATCGAGGTTGTCGGCAACGTGGATGCCCCCACCACCACCGCGGTCGCCGCCGCTATCGGCGAGGCGCTGGCGGCGCGGATCGAGACGACACAACTCTCCGTGGCTCTGGTGGCATCCGGGGGTGGCGTGAGCCAGGACCAGCTGGGTCAAATAGCCGCCGAGGCGGCGCAACAGCCGCCGACGATCACCATCGGCGAGGCGTCAGCCGAGACCCGCCAACTCGACCAGGCGACGTATCTCGCCGCCGGGATGGCGTCGTTCTTTCTCTTCTTCACCGTCTCGTTCGGGGTGACCGGTCTGCTCCAGGAGAAGGAAGAGGGCACCATGGCCAGGCTGCTCGCTGCACCGATCTCCCGGTTCTCGATCGTCGGAGGGAAGGCGCTCACCAGCTTCATTTTCGGCCTTGCCAGCCTCGTCGTGCTCGGAGTGGCGACCACCCTGCTCCTGGGTGCCGATTGGGGCGACCCACTCGGCGCCTTCCTGCTCATGGTCGCCTTGTCGCTCGCCGCGGTCGGGATCATGTCTTTGGTCGCCGGGTTCGCCAAGACCGTCGAGCAGGCCGGCGCGCTCCAGGGGATAGTGGCCGTCGTCCTCGGGCTGCTCGGCGGGTCGTTCTTCCAGTTCGCCAGGCGCGGCATCCTCGCCGACCTGTCGCTGCTCACCCCAAATGCCTGGTTCATCCGCGGCCTCGGAGACAACGTGGCGGAAGGGCGCCGCCGCCGTGCTCCCCGCCGTGGGTGCCATCCTGCTCTTCGCCCTGGTCACCGGGTCGATCGGGGCTGTGACGCTCTACCGCAAGGTGACGCTGTGAAGGCGCTTGCGGTTGCCGGCGTCAATCTGCGCCGGTTCATCAGGGAGCGGAGCAATCTGTTCTTCGTCTTCATCTTCCCCCTCGCCATCGTGCTCGTCATCGGGCTGGCATTCGGCGGGGGAGGATTCGCCCCCGCCCTCGGGGTGTATGCCGAGGATGTCGGGGAACTGGGTGACCAGTTGGTGGCCGCACTCGCCGAGGAGGTCGAGGTGGTCCACTACGACTCCGATGAGGCAATGGTGGATGCGGTGGAGCGGGGCCAGGTCGATGCCGGGCTGGTCGTCCCCGCCGGGTACGACGCCGATCTCCGCAGCGGCCAGCCGGTCGAGCTCCTCTTCACCAGCCGCCCCGATGGGTCAGCCGCAACTCCAGGCGCTGGTGGCTGCGGCAGCATCTGATCAGAACACGGTGGTGACCGCGGCCGCATTTGCTGCCGGCGAGACGGGCAGCGACTTCGATCAGATGGTTGGCCAGGCGCAGGCGATGGCGTCGTCGCTCCCCGGTTTGGAGGTGACGACCACGACGACCGGTGACGCCCTCTTCCCCACAACCCTTGGCCAGTTCGATCTCGGCGCTTCGTCGCAGCTGTTGCTGTTCATGTTCCTCACCGGGCTGACCGGCTCGGCAGCGATCATCCAGACCCGCAGGTTCGGAGTCGCCACCCGGATGCTGTCGACGCCGACCCCGATGAGTCAGGTGGTGGCGGGGGAAGCAATGGGCAGATTCGCCGTCGTGTTCGTCCAGGGCGCCTACATCGTCCTGGCAACCCTGCTGCTCTTCCAGGTGAACTGGGGCGACCCGGTCGGTGCGCTCGCCGTCGTTGTGGCATTTGCCCTGGTGGGGGCGGGCGCCGGCTTGCTGATGGGGGCGGTGTTGCGCAACGACCAACAGGCAGGAGGCGTCGGGGTGATGCTCGGACTCGGTCTGGCTGCGCTCGGTGGGTGCATGCTCCCATTGGAGCTCTTCTCGCCGACGCTGCAGACGGTCGCCCACTTCACCCCTCATGCCTGGGGACTCGACGCCTTCGCCGAACTGGTGCGCAACAACGGCACCATCGTCGACATCCTCCCCGAACTGGGCGTGCTCCTCGGCTTCGCCGTGGTTCTTCTCAGCCTGGCCACCTGGCGGCTGCGGGCGACCCTGACCCATTGATCGAGAACCGCCGGTACGGCGTTCTGCGTAATGGATCATCGGGGGAGGGAAGGAGGCCTCCATGCGCCGTGTTGTCCGAGCTGGGCTAGCCGCCCTTTTGCTGGTGGGAGTGCTCGCCGCTCCCGCGACTGCCACCCCACCAACCATCGGGGAGCGAAGCTTCACCGTGGCGCTCAGCGGCGCCAACGAGGTTCCGCGCCGGTGACCCCGACGGCACCGGAACGGCCCGCGTCTTCCTCCACCAGGGACGGGGCCAGGTGTGCTTCATCATCCGGGTGTCGAACATCGACGACGTGATCCTGGCGCACATCCACGCCGGCTCCCGCAGGGGTCAACGGCCCGGTGGTGGTCGACTTCATGGGGATGCTGTCGGGATGCGTGAGTGGGGTTGACCCGGCGCTGATCGGAGAGATCATCGCCAACCCCGCCGGGTATTACGTCAACGTCCACACCACACCGTTCCCCGGTGGGGCGGTGCGCGGCCAACTCGGCTGAACTCGGTCAGCCGACCCAGCCCGGCTGACAAAGGCCCCCTGATCGGCCGCCCGTCCGGACCCGGTCCCACCCGCCGGCCCGGCCGGGCGGCCCAAGGGGGTCAGCCCGACTGGTCGACTCAGGGCTGCGGCGCCCAAGTGGCGATCAGCCCCCGTTGGTTGATGCTGACGTCCGGACCACCTTCGTACTTGGCCGCGCAGAAGACGTAGTCGACGCTCCCCGAAACCCCGCTGTCGAACCCGGTGAGCGAGATGGTGAAAGCGGTGAAACCCATCCCTGTGGTGTCGGGCGGGCGGTGGAAGGTGGCGCCCACAACCTCGCCGTCGCACCCATCGCGGGCGATGATCAGCTCGGTAGCGGCGATGGCGCTGGCGGGCTTCTCCAGGTACCCATGGGCGGTGAGCACCACGTCTGAAGGCCCCTTGGCGTCGACGGTGACCGCGCCCAGCTCGACCAACGTGTCCGACGTGATCTGCGACATCGCTGTTGAAGTCCTCTACCTGGAAACCGGCCACTCCAGATGTCGCGGAGAGACGCCTCATGAAGCCGGCCATCTGCTGCCTGGTGACCGCCTCGCTCGGGCAGTAGAGGCTCCCGTCCGGGACACAACCCAGCGTCACCTCGTTGTCGGCCAACCAGGCGATGTCGTCGTGGAAGGTGTTGCTGTCGGGCACGTCGTCGAAGACATGGGCCGCGAGTACAGCGGTTGGCACCGCAACCAACACGCTCACCGCGACAAGCAGCATCGCGGTGCGCAGCGGAATGCGGCGCGACGAATCATCACGCGAAGCCATGGCATCTCCCTCCGTAGCGGCGCCCCCTGTTGGGGCGCTTCCCAGCGCGAAGCTAGCGACACTGCCCCGGGCAGTATGTGGGTTCCAGACGGGGATCGAAGGGCAACTGCCCGCCGCAGTGTTGGGCTTGAGCCCTTTCAGTGCCAGATCACCTTGTCGGGGCTGACGCGAAGCACCACCCGGGGAGCCGTGATCGGGTTGCTGTACTCGTGACCGTGGTACTTCATCGAGAGATGATCGATGTGGTCCCGTGCCTCCTGCCCCTCGATGATGCCGGTCACCGTGCCCCGCACCTCGGCGAAGTGGTAGGGGTCGGTGCGGTCCCAGATGGTCACCGTCACCCTCGGTTCACGCTGGACGTTGCGCCATTTCTGCCGGTCAACTTGGGTGTTGATCAGGATGGATTCCTCGTCGGCGTCTACCCACATCACTTGGGTCGCGGGATGTCCGTCCGGCATCAGGGTGCTCAGCACGGCGAAGTTCTTGTCCTGGGCAAGCTTGATCAGTTCCTGGTCGATCATGACGCCGACCCTAATCAGCGGGACCGGATTCGTCTCCAGCCGAGGGGACTCAGGTTCGGGGTGGGCCGGATGCCCGGGTGCGTCTTCCCGCCGCCAACGCCGCGATCCTGTCCACTCGGTCGAGCGCCTCGGCGAGTTGGCGGGCGAAGTCCAGCCTCTTCTCGGCGACGTCGGGCCCAGCCTCGGTCAAGCCCCGATTTGCCGCCAGCTTGAGCCCGTTGCCAAACAGCAGTTGTGAGACCGACTCTTCGGCGGCGATACGGCGTTGCATCCGGTACTGCTTGCCCAGCGCCAGACTCTCCTGGAGCAATTGCTTCTCGTCGGTGCGCAGGCTCGGCGTCGTGTCGCACGAGGACGTCGGCGACCACCTGATAGGCCTCGAGGAAGGGCCGGAGCACCCAGTGCGCCCTGAGCGGAGCCATCCGGTCGACCGTGGCGATGACCGATGCTCCGTCCTCGAGCGCCCGCTCCCACCCGGGCACCTGGCGCTCGACTTCCTGGCGGATCTCCTCGAGAAACGACTCCTTGGGCGGGAAGAAGAACTCGAACTTGAGCAGGTCACGCAGTTCGAGTGCGCTCGTCCCAGAAGCCGGATGACGGCGCGGCTTCGTCTGCACCCAAGAGGGCGACTTCGGCGATCGCCCCATTCACGAAGTGGTGGATGATCGTGTTGCGGTAGAAGGCGGCCGCGATGTGCTGTTCGGGGGTGATCAGGTAGAGCGGCTCCGTCCCCTCGGCGAAGCTCGTCACCAGGTCGTGCTCCGCCAGCAGGTCGAGCACCTTGCGGACTTCGTCCGGTTCCCCGAGTCGCATGGTGCCCGCGGTCGGCAGAGAGCGCTGTTCCACGTCGGCGACCAACTCGCCGAGTTCGGCGGTGATCTCACCCAGCGTTGCGGCACGGTCCTGGAGCGCCAGCAGCGTCGTGGTGACCAGCGAGGCGGCGGTTATCGGGGTCACCCGGTTGATCCGGACCATCACCTCGAAGGCCAGCTTCTGCAGGTCGATGTCACCCTCGGCGGTCTCCTCGGCTCCCGCTAGCTCCTTGGCGACGGAGACCGGCTCGCCAAACCTGATGTAGATGTCGCCGTAGCGCCTTCGAAGCTGCCGCATGGCGCCGAGCGCCCAACCGAGGCTCTCGGCCCTCTTCTCCGCCGCCGCGTTGCTCGGCTGCATAGGAGCCGACGTCCTGGATCTGGTCGTAGGCGATCGACGTCGGGATCAGGTAGATGTCCTCGCTCTTGCCCCGCCGCCAAGAGTCGACGAGGTAGGCGAGAAGCCCGAAACGCGGAGGCAGCAGCTTGCCCGATCGAGATCGGCCCCCCTCGATGTAGAACTCGATGGAGAACCGCTTCTCGACCAGGTAGTCGAGATAGCTCTGGAGGACCCATTTGTAGATGGCGTTGTCCTTGAAGCTGCGGCGGATGAAGAACACACCGGTCCGGCGGACGAGCGGTCCGATCGGGAAGAAGTTCATGTTGATCCCGCCGGCGGTGTGGTTCGGTGGGAGGTCGTTCTCCCACAGCGAGTACTGGAGCGAAAGCCGATCGAGCTGGGATTTGTGCGAGGGAAGGAAGACCAGCGGGTGCTCTTCTCCCAACCGGTAGAGCTGGCGGAACTGCTCGGTGTCGTAGTCGATGCGTCCGTAGCCCTGCCGGTAGAGCCAGTGGATTGCCGTTGGCGATGATGTCGATGAGGAACGGGCTGTGCGAGGCGGCGATCTCCCTGAGGTACCGCGCCCCGCGCCCGATCGCCCGCTCCGGTGCGATCCCCGCCAATGGGGCAAGCCGGACCAACTCGTCGCGGAACGAGCCACGACTCGTGATGTCCTCCATGACGAACTTGGGGACCTTGTACCGGTTGCCGCGGAGCCGGCGCTCCGCTCGCTCCAATGCCAGCATGGCGCGCCTGACCACGTAACGGTCGAGGTGCTCGGGCTCGACCGCTTCGGCATGGTCGGCGCGGATCCTCCCGGCCGTCGCCGGCTCGGCGACGACGACCACGCATCTGTCCGGGTGCTGCGCATAGATGACCCGTTGCCTGAGGAAGTCCGGGTCCCGCGGGTCGCCCAGCTTCAGTGCGTCGATCATGTTGGAGGTGCGCTTCCCACGCCGGAGGGGCGGCAGCCAGGCGATGCGCAGCGGGAGCAGCCACGGGTCGTCATCCCGATTGAGCCGGGCCTCGAGTCGGGGGTCTATCCGCCGGAACCGCCGGCGGCGTGACGAAGGGAGGTCGATCACCTCGACCTGGGACCCGTCGGGGCGGTGTCGATCGATCCAGGCCTCGAGCAGCCGATGTTCGAACTCGGAGGAGGCGTCGAGCAGGCAAACCGTGATGTCGGTCACCTCGGCCGGCCAGCCCGGCTCGGGCACGGAGCCCTCCAGTGCCCTGCCGGTGGTGGCGACCATGCGAATGAGTGTATGCCCCGGTGGTCGGCGGCGGCCGGGACGGGGCGTGGGTCCGGGGGTGGCAACATCACACGATGCGGGCGGTGGTCCAGCGCGTCTCGGAGGCGGCGGTCGAGGTCGATGGCGCGACCGTCGCCGAGATAGGCGCCGGCCTGGTGGTGCTCGTCGCCGTGGAGCATGGCGACGGCGACGCCGACGCCGACGCCTTGGCGGAAAAGCTGGCCAACCTGAGGGTCATGCCCGATGAGCAGGGACGGATGAACCTGTCGCTGCTCGACACCGGCGGGTCGGTCTCTGGTGGTGAGCCAGTTCACGCTGTTGGGGGCGGTGCGAAAGGGCAGGCGCCCGTCCTTCGACGCCGCCGCCCCACCGGCGAAGGCCCGGGGGATCGTGGAATCGGTGGTCGAAGGTCTCCGCCGGAGAGGTGTCCCCACATCGAGCGGCGTATTCGGCGCCACCATGAGGGTCCGCTTGGTCAACGAGGGCCCGGTGACGCTGGTGATCGAGGTCGACGACGGCCGAGTCCAGTGACTGTGGCCGGCGAGGAGCTATTCGGGTGTCGACCAACCCATCGGGTCGGAGGCACCCTCTCCGGGCTCACCGGTACGCGGGTCGCGGAGAAACCGGAAGCCGAGCAGCATCGTCATCGTGAGCACGGCGAGCATCAGCCCGGGACCGGGCTCGACGCCCCAGAAGTTGGCCAGGCCGAACCAGCCCCAGGCCGCCACCACCGCCAGCAACAGCAAGGCGCTCGCCACAACCGCCCGCGACAGGTTGTGGGTCATCCGGTAGGTCAGGGTGAGCGCTGCCGCCCACACCAGAGCGCCCACCGGCCACAACACCACGAGGGCACCACCGGCCATCCCCAGCCCCCCGCCGGGACCGGCAGAGGCGCGGGGGTCGTCGTCCCTCGGCCAGAGCGACGGGACCATGATGTCGGCCAGCACCGCCGCAGCACCCGCCACCAAGCCACCGACGTCGCCCGCTATCAGCCGTCCGGCGAAGGCGGCGACCATGCCCCCGGCGACCTCGAGCGCCGCCCACAACATCGGCCTGATCGACCGGTCGGGTGCTCCGCTCTGCTGGCGGTGGGTCAGGTGGACGGCGATCGACGGGGCGGATCCGGCAAGCGCCCCGGCGAGGGCAGCCGCCAGCGAGGATCATCCGGTTTCCGCCATGAAGGCCCGACCCGTGGCGCAGAACGTGAGGAAGTCGCAATGGGCGCACGCCTCCGACGGGATCGGGTCGAACACCTCCTCGGCGATGCCCTTCGTGATCAGGTCGATCCGCTGGCGTGCCTCGGTCACCCACTCGTCGTCGGCCTGCTCGGTCACTTCGGTGAGGCCATCACCCAGATAGGCGAAGGTGACGGCGAGCTGCCCGGAGGATTGAGCGCCACCGCCTCGTCACGGACCGCCACCGCGTACGCCTGGAGCTGGACCCGGCGGGCCGGGTCGGACCGGGGCCGCCCCGACTTGAAGTCGACCACCTCCCAGGCGGAGTCGTCGCCATACACCGCGTCGATCCGGCCGCGGACGATGGTCCCATCGTCGAGTCTGAGGTCGAAAGGCGCCTCGACCAGCAGGGGACGGTCGGTGGCGAAGCGCGAGGAGCGGAAGGACTCGTAGGGGTCGGTGGGCCGGTCGCCCATCTCGAGGTCGGCCGGGGTGATGTCGTAGTTCTCGATCCCGGGCTCGTCGAGCGGTACCGCACCCATGTTGTGCAGTTCGATCCGCCGGTGGACATCGACCCCTCGCCGCGCCGCCGCCGACGGGCGCCGGGGGAGCCGGTCGACAGCCGACCAGTAGTAGCGGAGCGGGCATTCGGCATAGGTGACCAGCGCCGAGACGCTCATCTGCGACGGACCGGGCGCCGTATCGGGTAGGGCAGGCTCTGGGAGCTTGAAGAGCCGTTGTTGGAACTCCTCCAGATCGCGGTCGAAGGCTGCGGTCGACGCCCAACTCGGCGGCGCGGTCCGCCGCCCATCGGTTGTCGATCGATCACGGCGCGCAAGCCCTCGTCCCACCCATCCGGGAATACGGGGTCGGGGGCGCCATCGCCGCTCCTCTCGTATCTGAGCAGATCGGGCCTGTGGCGCTGGCTCACCGACCAGCTCGTTGGCGTCTGTCGCCGGCGTGGGTGCATCCCAGATGGAACAGCGGGCTTGGCTTCACCGGGTTCTTGGTGGGCTCGGGCGACCCATACCAATGGGCGCCGCTCATATGGAGCCGCTGTTTGGCCCTGGTCACGGCCACATAGGCGACTCGCCATTCCTGCGCCGTGTGTCGGGCGCGGAGCAGGTCGGACCGGTCCTTCACGGCCATGTCGGGCGTGATCGGGGGGAGCGAGGACGAGTCGAGGAGCAGCTGGTAGGGGAGCAGGGAGGCGAACTTGTAGGGATCGTCGAAGCCCGCCGACCTGCTCGGGAAGTTGCGCTCGTAGAGCGCCGGGATGAACACCACCGGCCACTCGAGACCCTTTGCCCGGTGGACGGTGAGCAACGCCACCGCGTCCTCACCGCTGAGCCGGGCGGTGTCGAGCTCCTCGGTCTGGTCCTCCTGCATCAGGGTGAGGTGGTCGAGGAATGCATGGAGCGAGGGGCGGCCCTCGAGCGGCGACCACTCCTCGGCGAGGTCGAGGAACCGGTAGAGGTTGAGCCGGGCGGAGAGCCGGTGAGCGTCGGCCATCGCCTCGACCTCCTGCCAGGCGCCGGTCGAGTCGAGGATCTGACGGGTCAACTCGACCAGGCTCTCACCCTGGGCGGCCCGGATCAGGTCGCGGAACAGGTCTCTGAACTCTCCGAGCGACTCGATGGCCCGGAGCGGAGGCCATCGATCTCCTCGAGGTGATCCACCGCCTCCAGCAACCCGGCGGGGGGGAGCGGTCCCTCGGGCTCGCCCTCGGGTGAGGGTGTTGGCCGGTGCGCCCGAACCCACCGCGCCAATGGGGCGATGTCCCCCAACCCGAGCCGGAAGCGGCTGCCGGTGAGGATTCTCACCAACGAAGGGGTCTCGTCGGGGTCACCGAGGATGCGCAGCCAGGCGTGGACATCGGCCACTTCGGGGATGCCGAGCAGCCCGCCCAGGTTGGCCACCTCGACAGGGATCCCGTGCTCCTCGAGGGCGTCGTGGACGAGCGCGATGTCCTTGTTCTTGCGGAAGAGCACCGCCATGTCCCGCCAGGCGATCCCTTCGTCATGGAGCGACCTCATGATCGTTGCGATCGTCTCGGCCTCTCTGATGGCGTTGGCCGACCAACTCACGGTCACTATGCCCGGTGGGGTGCCCGGCACCGGCTGGAGTGGCGTCCGACGCGCGGTTGTCGATCTGTCTCTCTGACCTCGTTGGCCAGATCGAGGATGGCGCTCCCCGAGCGGCGGTTGAGAGTGAGGGGAAGCGTCGCCGCCTCGCCGCCATCCGGGAGCGGGAAGTGCCCGGGGAATCCGGCGAAGTTCTCCAGACGAGGCCCCCCGCCACTCGTAGATCGTCTGGTCGGGGTCACCGACCGCGGTCACCGAGTACCCGCCGGCAAACAGCCCCCGGAGCATCTCCCGCTGCGCCGGGTTGGTGTCCTGGTACTCGTCGAGGAGGACGACCCGGTAGCGGTCCGCCACCCGTCTGGCGATCTCGGGATGGCTGTTGACCAACTTCGCCGCCCTCTCGATGAGGTCGGCGTAGTCGACCACCCTCATCCGGGTCTTCTCGCTCCCGTACCGCTCCAGCGTCTCGAGCAGCTCGCGCCGCTCCTCCCACACGTCGTCGGGCTCGGAAGGGACCGCGTCCATCGCCATCGAGGGGGTGAGCAGGTTGTCGCCGAGCTGACCGGCCAGCCTGGCGAGCTTCTGCACGGTGTGGGCACGGTTGGTCAGGTCGAGCAGCCGGTAGCTGCCACCGGCCAGGGCGTCCTCCATCAATTGACGGGCGAACGTCGGCGTGACGATCCGTGCATCCCGCTCCACGCCCACCAGCGATCCGTACTGCTCGAGGAGACGGGCGGCGAAGCCGTGATAGGTGTGCACCTCGACCTCGCGGCCCGGACCGACACGGTCACCGAGGGCGGTGCGGATGCGATCGGCCAGCTCGCCTGCCGCCTTGTTGGTGAAGGTGATGCCGAGCACCTGCTCGGGCTCGACTTCGCCCCTCTCGACCAGGTGCACGATCCTGCCGGCGAGCGTCGCCGTCTTCCCCGTCCCCGCACCGGCATCGACGCGGAGCGGCTCCATCGGCCGGTTGATCACCGCCGACTGCTCGGCGCTTGGGGTGAAGGAGTACTCCTGTGGCCGCTCATCTGGCGTAGGCCTCCCGACCTTCGGGCCATGCCGGGCAGACCACCCTGACCCGGCATGCTCTGGCAGTGCGGGCCCGGACTGGGCATTCCCAGTCCTCGGCTCGGATCCCCTCGGCGGCCTCGGCGAGCAACTCACCGACCGATTCCAACCTCTCGGGATCGAATGGCCGGATTTCTTGGCGGATCCGTCGTCGCCGGGTACCAGAACTCGGCCTCCACCGGTTCCCCCAGTGCGGTAGTTGCCGGGTCGGACTGCGCCGCCAACAGGTAGAAGCCGAGCTGCATAGCCTCGGCGGCCTCGTTCATAGGTCTGGCGCAGACTTCGTGGTCTTGTAGTCGACCAACCTCAGCCGGCCCGGGCCGATGGCTTCGATCCGATCGATCCGCCCGATCCAATCGACCCCGGCCATCCGAAGCGCCACCGAGCGCTCGTTGGCGACGACCGCGTCCATCCGGCCGGATCCAGTCGGCGTACATCGACTCGATCAGCACCTCGGCCCTCCGCCGCCATGCAGCGGCGAACGCTGCGGCACCGAAGTCGCCCTCCACGGCGGGCCATGCCCGATCGAGCTGCCTCCATCGCTTCCTCCACGCGTCCCGTGCGGCAGACCCGCCTCCAATGCCGCTTCTTCGGTCCGCTCGAGGACGAGGTGGATCAGCGTGCCGAATGCGGCGTACATCGACGACTCGTTGCCCACTCCGAGCCGCCGCTCGAAGGCGTATCGGCGGGGACACTGCACGTAGGAGTCCGCTTGCGAGGGCGAGAGCCGGAGATCGTCGGGGACCAGGCCGGTGTCGGGACCGCGGGGACGCACGAAGGCGAACTCGGTGGCGGGCCGCATCCCGGGGTGGGGCGCCGTGGCCAACACCGAGCCGCCGCGAGCCGCGACGGACGGGGGCTCCGACGGGTCGAGCAGCAGCCGCCGGAGCACAGCCTCGTGCTCGGCGGGGGTGATCGGGTCGAGTTGCGGCGGCGAAACCGCTGCATCGGTGTCCTCGAGATCGCCGGCGGCGATGAGGAACCGGCTCGGGCGTCGCTCTCCCTCGTCGATCCCCGCCCTGGTGGCGGTCCACACCACCCGGGTCCGTGCCCTGGTCATGGCGGTGTATGCCAGCCTCATCTCCTCCTGGAGCCGGAACCGGACCACATCGGCCGGGTCGTCCGATCGGTCGGGTGAGAGCAGATGGGGTCTGAGCAGCGACCGGGTCCGTCTCAGGTCGGGAAAGACCCCCTCGACCGCATCGGCGAGGAAGACGACATCGAACTCGAGTCCCTTCGCCTGATGGAGGGTTGTCAGGGTGAGCCGGTCCTCACCATGGGGCCGGTAGCTGAGGAGCGGCGTCGCCTCGAAGTCCTCCTGTTCGGCGAGATCCAGATAGGCGGAGAGGGTGAGCTCGGGTCGCGCTCCGCCTGCCGTTCCAGAGCCTGGGCGAACGACGCCCACGCCCGCCTCTCCTCGCGTCGGGCAGGGTCGGTCACGGCCATCGCGAACTGGGGGAGAGTGGTCCAGAGGTGCCAGAAGCCCTCGGCTGCCTGCATGTCGAGCCAGGAGTGGTCGTCCAGAAGTTCAGCCAGCGTGCTGCCCTCGGGCAGGTTCGCCCTGAGGACGTCGCTCCAAGGGAGGCCCGAGCGGACCCGCTCCCTCAGCAACTCACGCTCCACGCCTAGAGGGAGCGTGAACAGTGGGCCGAGGAGGAGCCGTCGCATCGCCCGGTCGGCTTCGTCGGCAGTAGCCGGGCGCATTCGACCTCTGATGGCGGGCGGCGAAGGCGCAGTCGAAGACGACACGCACCGCGGCGTGATCCACCAGGCGGGAATCGGGTGGATCGTGGGGGATGCCGCTGCGGCGCAGGGCGCGTGACAACTCGGGGAGGAAGCGGCGCTTGGTCCTGACCAGCACCGCCATGTCGGCATAGGGCATCCTCTCGACGAGGTGGAGTCGGTGTATCTCGCGCGCCACCCACTCGGCCTCTTCCGACTGTTGGGCGAAGAGATAGGCCTCGACCCTTCCGGCATGCGGCGCCGGGGTCACCGGTCCCGCCGCACCGGGCAACTCGCCCCCTGCGGTGATCCGCTCGGCGGCCGCCAGGATCTGCGCAGGCACCCGGAACGAATCGGTGAGTACCAATCTCCGGGCGGGCCGCCCCTCGCCATCCAGGAAGTCGGTGGTGAACCGATCCACGTTCTGGAGTTCGGCGCCCCGGAAGCTGTACACCGACTGGTAGGGGTCGGCCGCTGCGGTAAGCCGGCGATGGTCGGCGGTGAGGAGTTGCAGCATCCTCGCCTGGGCCGTCGTCGTGTCCTGGTACTCGTCGACGAGGACGAACCGGTGCTGCTCCGCAAGCGCGGCGCGGATCTCCGGTTGCTGCAGGGTCTCGACCGCCGCCTCGAGCAGGGTGCCGTAGTCGATCCGGCCCCGATCGGCGAGTTCCGCGCGGTACCGCTTGTCGAAAGCGGGGAGCGCCACCAGTCCTCGTTGGCGGCGCATCTCGCGGCGAGCGCCGACTCATCGAGAAGGAACTCGCGGGAACGGAGGAGGAAATCGGTCACCTCCTCGGCGAAGGTCCGGGTGTCGAGGAGGCCGCGCAGAGAGGCCGGCCAGTCCTCGGGTCCTCTCCTTGCTCAACAGCTCGCCGACCAGAGCCACCTGCTCGGGCCCGGTGAGCAGCGAGGGCATGTCGGACCAACCGAGGGCGGCAGGGGCGTGGGTCTCGAGCAGGCGGTAACTGAAGGAATGGAACGTGGAGGCGGCAACGCCCGGATGGGACCGCTCCAGCCCCTCGGCGATACGGCGTCCCAGCTCGGCGGCGGCCCGGCGGGAGAAGGTGAGCAGGAGGACCTGGTCGGGCGAGGCCAAGCCGCTTCGGATGAGGTGGAGGGCTCGCTGGACGAGGAACTCGGTCTTTCCGGTTCCCGGCCCGGCGACGACCAACTGGGGGCCCTCGACATCGGCCACCGCCTGCGGCCAATCACTGGGGCCGACCCGCCACTCTCTCGCAGTCTCGGCCACGGGATCAAGCGTAGGGAGCAGGGCCGGGGGCGGTCTGTTCAGGCGGCGAGCACTGTCGACCCGCCGCGCAGTGCGGGCAGGCGGATGCATCGCCCGAGAAGATCTCGGTGGCCTCCAACCCTTGCGCAGCGAGCAGTTTTCGGTGTTGGTGCGTTCAGTGCTCATAGGGACAACATATCGGGGGGGTGTGACAAACCGAGCCGCTGCTTCGCAGCGGCGTAGACGGAAGAAACGGCGTAATGCGTGCTGGGTACGGTATGGACGTTCGAGATGCGCGGGCTGACGTGAGTCCGGCGCGCCTAAGACTCGAGTACTCGAGTACCCGGTACTCAGTACTCAGTACCCGTTACTTCCGAGCAGCCGATCTGCTGCTCCTCGGGAATACCCGTCCCAGGTAGTGCGCTTTCATTAGTAACTTGCAAGCTGCAAATCTGATGGAAGGACACTCATGTCGGACTCGGCGACGCTGACGCTGCCTGTTCTGCCTCTCCGCAACGGGGTCGTATTCCCGGGGATGGTCGTGACCATCGCCCTCGAGTCCTCGGAGGCGCGACGCGCCGTCGCAGCCGCTCGAGGACGGGTCCGGGCGGGTCCTGCTGGTGCCTCGGATCGATGGCGATTACGCCAAGGTCGGCACCGTTGCCGCTCTCGAGCAGGTCGAGAACTCCGGTTCGGTGCGTGGCGCGCTGGTCAGGGGCCTGGCCCGCGCCAGGGTCGGGGCCGGGCAGATCGGCGATGCGGGCGCCCTCTTGGTGGAGATCGAGATCCTCGACGAGCCTCTTGTCGAGGATCCGGAGCAGATCGCAGCGCTCGCCGCCGAGTACCGCGCCGTCATCGGCGCCATCCTCGAACACCGCGGGGTTGCCGCCCTGGCGGAGCGGTTGCTGGCCGTGGACGATCCCGGTGAGCTGGCCGACCTCGCCGCATACTCGCCCGACCTGACTCTCGCCCAGAAGGTGGAGCTCTTGGAGACCCTCTCGGTCGAGCGGCGGCTCACGATGCTGCTCGACTGGATGGGCTCGCTCCTCGGCGAGCTCAGCCTCCGCGAGAAGGTGCGCGAGGACGCAGCGGAACGGCTCGACAAGGGCCAGCGGGAGTACGTGCTGCGCCAGCAGATGGCCGCCATCCGGAAAGAGCTCGGCGAGGACGACGGCGACGTCGCCGGTGAGTACCGGACGAAGCTCGAGGAGACCGACCTCCCGGACAAGGTCAAGGAGGCGGTCGCCCGAGAGATCGACCGGCTGGAGCGGGTCGGTGAGCAAAGCCCCGAGCACAGCTGGATACGCACCTGGCTCGACACCATGTTCGACCTTCCCTGGGGCCAGACCTCGGAGGACCACCTCGAGCTCGAAGACGCCAAGGGCGTGCTCGACGCCGACCACACCGGTCTGGAGGATGTCAAGGAGCGCATTCTCGAGCACCTGGCGGTCCGCAAGCTCCGCCAGGAGCGCGGGGTGCAGCCCGAGGAGGGCCGGCGCGCCGGCGCCATCCTTCTTCTCGCCGGGCCGCCTGGGGTGGGGAAGACCTCGCTCGGCGAGTCGGTGGCGAGGGCCATGGGGCGTTCGTTTGTGAGGGTCGCCCTCGGTGGAGTCCGCGACGAGGCCGAGATCCGCGGTCACCGGCGCACCTATGTGGGTGCTCGACCCGGCCGCATCGCGCGAGCCCTGGTCGAGGCGGGGACGATGAATCCTGTCTTCCTCCTCGACGAGATGGACAAGGTCGGCGCCGACTGGAGGGGCGACCCCTCGTCGGCCCTGCTCGAGGTGCTCGACCCGGCGCAGAACCACACATTCCGCGACCACTACCTCGAGGTTGACCTGGACCTCTCCGATGTCCTCTTCATCGGCACCGCCAATGTGCTCGAGACGATCCCTGCGCCGCTGCTCGACCGGACCGAAGTGATCCGGATCGACGGATACACCGACGTCGAGAAGGTCGAGATCGCCCGGCGTCACCTGCTGGGACGCCAGATCGATTCTTCCGGGCTCCGTTCGGACGAGATCGAAGTGACCGACGGGGCGCTCGACGCCCTCATCGACGGGTACACCCGCGAAGCCGGGGTGCGCGGTCTGGAGAGGGTGCTGGGCAAGCTCGTCCGCAAGGTCGCCACCAAGGTCGCTGCCGGCCACGACATCCCCGTCGTGGTCGATCGCGACGACCTGAAGGACCTGGTCGGCCGGCCCACCGTGTATCGGGAGGAAGCCGCCGACCGCACCGAGGCTCCCGGCGTGGTCACGGGTCTCGCCGTGACGGGGACCGGCGGCGACATCCTGTTCGTCGAGGCACAGGTGATGGACGGCGAACCCGGTTTGGCCATCACCGGACAACTGGGCGACGTCATGAAGGAGTCGGCGCAGATCGCCCTCTCCTACGTGCGTTCGCACGCCATCGATCTGGGGATCGACCCCGCCGCGCTGGAGAGGCGGTTCCATCTCCACGTCCCGGCCGGCGCCGTCCCCAAGGACGGCCCGTCGGCGGGGATAGCCATGACCACCGCACTGGTCAGCCTCCTCACCGGTAGGCGGGTGCGCCACGACGTGGCCATGACCGGCGAGATCACGCTCCAGGGCCGGGTACTGCCGATCGGTGGCCTCAAGCAGAAGGTGCTGGCGGCGCATCGCGGCGGGATCCGCGAGGTGATCTTCCCGCTCCGCAACGAGCATGACCTCGACGACGTCCCCGAAACGGTGCGGGCCGAGATGACCTTCCACCCGGTGGACCAGGTCGGGACGGTGATCGAGCTGGCATTGGAGCCGGCGACGGGAGCAGTCCAAGCCGCCTGACCAGGGCGGCCTGGTCCCGACTTCTTGCGTGGCTGAGTTGCCGTCTCGGACTCTTCAGCCACGCAAGAACAGCGGCCCGGTTCCGTCTTCCGTCTTCCGACTTCCGGCTTCCGCCTACCCGTTGACCACCAGCGGCAGAGCGGGCTCGGCCACCTCGACGACCTCCCACGCCGGGCACATCGAGCGGAACGAGCACCAATCGCACAGCCGCCCGGGGCGGGGCGGGAACTGCTCGCGGTCGATGGCGCGGTCGATCGCCTGCCATAGCGCCCGGAGTTGCCGCTCCATGGCGTCGAGCTGGCGGTCGTCGATCCGTAGCCGGTACATGGTGGGACCGGATAGATAGAGAAGCCGCAGCTCCGTTGGCGTCTTGCCCAGCCGCCGTCTGATGAGGACGGCGTAGATCTTCATGGCGAAGAACGCCGGCAGGGCGAAGATCTCGGGCGGTGCCTTGCCCGACTTGTAATCGGTGATCACCAGGCTGCCGTCTGGTAGCTCGTCGATCCGGTCGAGGATCCCGCGGATGGTCATTCCGTCGAGGTCCTCGATCATGTCGAGCTCCCGGTCGAGCGGTTGCAGAGCGCTCGGGTCCTCGAGCCCGAAGTAGTTGGCGAGGACGGTCAGGCTCTGCAGGCCCCAGGCCCGCTCCTCCTCGAGCGATGCGAAGAGCCCGGCGAACTCGTCCTCGGTGCGCAACTCGGTCCACGCCGCCCGGAACAGGTCGAAAAGCGCCTCCGGGCTCCGCTCGTCGGAGGGCAGGTCGTACAACCGCTGCAGGGCGAGATGAGCGGTGGTCCCGCGCGCCTGCCACACGGTGGTCGGCTCGGGGAGCCGGTCTATGGCGCGGAACTTGAAGAGCTGCGGGCAGACCTTGAAATCGCTCGCTCGGCTCGGTGAGAGTGTCTCCAGCCCCATGGCGGGCACTCTACGACATGGGAATGACACGCCTGGGATTCTCGACGCTCAGGACCCTCGAGAGCGGAGCGCGAAAAAAGGTGACAGATCGCGAAACCAAACATGGCCTGGAGGTTGACGGGGCCATGGGGGTGCCCTACATTTCCGCTTGCCGCTGGGGGGCAACCCCCGGAGGAAACGGAGGACCTGAGAGGGTCAGCCGGGAGATCGGTCGGAAGAACGACCTTCGGGTCGGAGTTACGACCGGCGGAGAGCCCCGAGAGGGTTGGTAGCTTCGGCTACGAGCTCCCTCGGGGCTTCTCATTTGTCTGGGTGCATCTGTCGGGGTGCATCGGCCGGAACCCGCTTCTCGGGGCATCGCAGGTGCGAAACTCCCCACATGCCCATGATCGACTTGGTCAGGCGCGTCGCCAGACCATTCCCCGGCAAGAGGATGGCCGTCGGCTCGCTGCTCCACGACGGCGACGGCCGGCTGCTGATCGTCAACCCGACCTATCGGCGTGGGTGGAGCATTCCTGGGGGGATGATCGGGCGCAACGAGTCGCCCCGCCGCGCCCTGGAACGCGAGATCGACGAAGAGGTCGGGCTTCGCCGTGCGCCGGGCCGCCTGCTCTGTGTCGACTACATCGCCGCGGATAGGCACCAGGAGCGAGGCGGTGATGATGATCTTCGATGGCGGCGTCCTGACACCCGATGAGATCTCCCGGATCCGGCTACCCCGTATCGAGTTGAAGGGCCACGCCTTCCTCGACCCCGCCGAGGCGCTCGACATGGTCGAACCCGATTTGCGCAAGAGGATGAAGGCTGCGCTCGCCGTCGGCGCCGGGGATTCCCCGTGTTATCTGGAGAACGGCCACCCCATGCGACACCGGCCGCGAAAATCCGGGTTGAGTCGCGAAAAGCGCCCCTGGCTTCGGGCCGGGTGAGCAGCCGGTCCCGTCTATGTTTCCCCGGTCGCCGAAGGCTCACCCCGGAGGCGACAGCGGTCGAAAGACCGCACCGCCAGCCAGATGGCCGGGTTCGCCCGGTCGGAGGCGGGCGGGACCGGGAGCCCCGAGAGGGTGGCGGCGTTCGCGCCGATGCTCACTCGGGGTTCTCCCGCGTCTGGCCGGTCTTGGCAAAGGCGGGCGGAATAGCATCGGCGATCCGAGGCCAGGGAGAGACGAATGCCGCACATGATGGATGACTTCCCGCTGCTGCTCTCGACGCTCTACGAGAGGGCGGTGCGTCTCTACCCCGAGCGCGAGATCGTCTCGGTCGAGGCCGACCGGAGCATCAGGCGGACCACCTACGGCGAGACCGACGACAGAGTGCGCAGGCTGGCGACGGCTCTCGGCGAGCGCCTAGGCGTCGAGGTCGGTGAGCCGGTGGGGACCTTCGCATGGAACAACCAGCGTCACCACGAGCTCTACTGGGGCACCGCCAACACCGGGCGGATCTGTCACACGATCAACATCCGGCTCTTCGCCGACCAGATCGTCTACATCGTCAACCACGCCGGGGACCGGGTGCTCTTCGTGGACCCCGACCTCGTCGGACTGGTCGAGCCGATCTCGTCGCAGTTGGAGACGGTCGAGCAATACGTCGTCATGGGCGACGACGCCTCTGGCCTGCCCAATGCGATCGCATACGAGGAGTTGATCGACGGAGTGGAGCCGCATGGCACCTGGCCGGTACTCGACGAGCGCAGCCCGATGATGTACTGCTACACGTCGGGGACCACCGGCAACCCCAAGGGCGTCGCCTACACCCAGCGCTCCACCTACCTCCACACCATCTCTGGGCTTGCCAACTTTCCCATCGGCCCAGCCGACAACGTGCTCCCGGTCGTTCCCATGTTCCATGCCGCCGCCTGGGGCTACCCATTCTGCGCCACGACTGCCGGCGCCAAGATCACCTACCCGGGGCCAGATCTGTCCCCCAAGGGCATCGTCGACCTCATCGAAGGAGAGCGGGTCACCTTCTCCGCCGGTGTGCCCACGGTGTGGCTGGGGATCGCCCAGTACCTCGCCGACCACCCCGAGGCGGACGTGTCGAGCATCCAGGGTTTCCTCTGCGGCGGGTCGGCGGTCCCGAGGGCGATGATCGATTGGTACTGGCGCAACCGGGGCATCAGGGTGATCCAGGGGTGGGGCATGACCGAGACCAACCCGGTCGCCTCCACGGCCACGCTGACACCGGAGATGGAGGATTGGGACTTCGAGCAGCAACTCGACCGGCTGGAGACCGCGGGGCGGCCGCTGCCCGGCCTCCAGGTGAAGATCGTCGACGAGATGGGCGATGAGCTTCCCCAGGACGGCGAGGCGTTCGGCGAGTTGCTGATCCGTGGTCCGTGGGTGGCGGCCGAGTACCTGCGCGACCCGCGCAGCGCCCAGACCTTCGCCGACGGTTGGATGAGGACCGGGGACGTCTGCAAGATCACACCCGACGGTTACATCAAGATCACCGACCGGGCCAAAGACCTGATCAAGTCGGGTGGCGAGTGGATCTCGTCGGTGGAGTTGGAGAACACCCTGATGGGCCACCCCGCCGTCGCCGAGGCCGCCGTCGTCGGGCTCAAGCACCCGCGTTGGCAGGAACGACCAGTGGCGCTGGCCGTGCTCAGACCCGGGGCCGAGGCGGAAGAGGATGAGCTGATCGAGTTCCTCGCGGCGCGGGTCGCCAAGTGGTGGCTCCCCGACAAGGTGGTATTCGTCGAGCAGATACCCAAGACCGGGACGGGCAAGTTCGACAAGAAGGTGGTGCGCGACCAGTTCTCCGATCTGCTGGAGGACCAGTCCGACTGACCTGGCCGCCCGCCATGGATCGGGCTCGGGCGGGGATACACTCGCCACGAGAGCCCGATGTATGAAGCGGTGGAGTTCGTCGAGGTGTGGGGCCGTGTGGGGGGCACCCCGGCGGTTGCCCGGCCACGCGTCCTCGGCGCCTTCGAGACTCCGGTTGCGGCAGCGGAAGCGGCGCGCAGTGCCCGTGCCGAGTTCCGGAGGAGCGGCCGGCGCGATTTCGCATGGTGGGTGGTGCGCGCCGAGGGGTCGCCCCTTGCGGAGTGGATCGCCGACGCCCATTCCGACAAGGAATTCGTACTCGACCTGCTGAGCGGCGAGCTGGTCGAGGTCACCTGAGCGGGTTCCACGCCACCTCCGCCTGGGTGGCGGTGGCCGTGACCGGGGTGGTGGGTTTGTGGGGGATCGCCCTGGCGATCACCAAGCGCACACCGCCTCCGGTCTTTTCATGGGGAGTCGCGCTTGCGATCGCAGCCGCTCTGATCCAGGTTGCGAGCGGGCTGGTGCTCTATGCGCAGGGTGCCCGGCCGGTGGGGCTGCACACCTTCTACGGGGTGGTCATCGCCTCCACGTTCGCCGTCGCCTATGCCTACCGCGCTCAGATCCGCACCCGTCCCGCGCTCGGGTACGGGCTCCTGCTCCTGTTCGTGATGGGCCTTGGCCTGAGGGCGATCCAGACGTTTGCCGGTTGAGCACGGTCTCGACGTCGCTGCCTCGTAGCATCGGGCACCGTCTGACTGCGAGGAGGGACCGTGCTGCTCGAGGGGAAGCGCCTACTCGTCACGGGGATCCTGACCGACGACTCGATCGCATGGCACGCCGCCCGGATCGCCCAGGAGGAAGGAGCCGAGATCGTCGCCACCGGTTTCGGCCGCGGCATGCGGCTCACCGAGAGGGCGGTGGCGCGTCTTCCCAGGCCGGCTGACGTCCTTCCCCTCGACATCAACGACCCATCCGACATGGAGCGGGTGGCCGGAGATCTCGAGTCTCGCTGGGGGGCGGTGGACGGCGCCCTCCACGCCATCGCCTTCGCACCCGACGACGCGCTCGGAGGCAACTTCCTCACCACCCCGCCGGAGAGCGCCCAGACGGCGTTCGTCACCTCGGCGTTTTCATACAAGACGCTCGCCGTTGGGCTGCTCCCATTGCTGCGGAGGGCCGGGGGAGGGGCGCTGGTGACGCTCGACTTCGACAACCGCCAGGCCTGGCCCGCATACGACTGGATGGGCGTGGCCAAAGCGGCGCTGGTGTCGGTTACCCGATACCTCGCCCGGGACCTGGGTGCCGATGGCATCCGCGTCAACGCCGTATCCGCCGGACCGCTGAGCACGGTGGCTGCCAAGTCGATCCCCGGCTTCGCCCTCTTCGAGCAGGTCTGGGGGGAGCGGGCGCCGCTCGGTTGGGACCTCGCCGATCCCAGTCCGGTGGCGCGCATGGTGTGTGTGCTCCTCTCCGACTGGGCACCGATGACCACCGGTGAGGTGGTCCACGTGGACGGTGGCTTCCACGCCGTGGCCACCGGTACACCCACCGAGTAGACGGCCGACCAACCCACGAACCCAGAACCCATAACGGCGAGCGAAGCGCCATGACAGCGAGCGAAGCGAGCCTCTAGCGGTACCCTTCGGGGTCGCATGGCACTCAAGGCCTTCTGCGACGGCACCGTGTTCGGGGATCGGTTCGGTGATGGTGTTCCTCGGATCCTGGCACTCCACGGATGGGGGAGGAGTCGGGCCGACTTCGCCGTCGCCCTCGCCGGGTTGGATGCCATCGCCCTGGATCTCCCCGGGTTTGGCGCCTCTCCGGCGCCGGCACAGCCGGGCGGTGCCCGCGCCTACGCCGAGTTGCTGTCGCCCGTGCTGAATGAGATCGGTTCACCGGTGACTCTCGTGGGTCACTCTTTCGGGGGCAGGGTGGCGGTGTGCCTGGCTGCCGCCCATGGGGACCGGGTCGGCGGTCTTGTCCTCGTCGGTACCCCGCTACTGAGGGCCGGCCCTCGTCGGTCGGTCCCATGGCGATATCGCTTGGTGCGGGCTTTGCGACGCGCCGGTTTGGTCTCCGAGCAGAGGCTCGAACTGGCTCGCAAACGCTTCGGTTCGGCCGACTACCGGGCGGCCGAGGGGGTCATGCGCGCCGTTCTTGTGGAGACCGTCGGTGAGAGCTACGAGGCGGAGTTGGCGGTCTTGCGCTGCCCGGTTCGGCTGGTGTGGGGCGAGGACGACACCGAGGTGCCGGTGTCCGTCGCCCGAAGCGCCGCGGCCATGCTCGAGGACCGCGGGATCGACGTCAGCCTCGAGGTGGTTCCCGGTGCCGGCCACCACCTGCCAACCACCCACCCGGACGTCCTCCGCTCGGCGCTCGTCGGAGTGCACCAGTGATCGCCTGGCTGCGCCAGTGATCGTCTGGCTGCTGGTGCCGGCTGCGGTGGCCGCCGCTCTCTCCGCGGTTCGCTGGCTGCGCGTGGCGCAGCGCGAGCACTATCTCGCTGGTTCGGCGACGCGGTTCGCCATCCGCTGGTGGCGGGTGCCGCCGGCCAACCCGGTCCTCCTCGTCATCGGGTTGGCAGCGGGGCTCGCCGGCTTCTGGTGGCCTGCCGCGGGCATCGGCGCCATGCTCGTCGGAGGGATTGGCCCGCTGGGCCTCGGGCTGCGCGGCCGGACCTCGCCTTTGCGTTGGACCTCCCGGTTGCGCCGTCTCGCCGCGCTGACCGCCGTGCTCGCCATCGGAGTCACCGCTGCTGTGCTGCCGCTCGGGGTCGAAGTGGCAGTTGCGGTTGGCTCGCTCGTGGCGATGCTCCTCCCATTGCTCCTCGACCTGGCGCTGTGGCTGCTGGCGCCGCTGGAGCGCCGACTCGGCCGGCGGTTCGTCGATCAGGCCGCAGCCCGGTTGCGTTCCGTCGCGCCTCTGGTTGTCGCAATCACCGGCTCATACGGGAAGACGACAACCAAGGAGTACCTCCGCTCGCTCCTCTCGACCCGGTTCAACACCGTCGCCACGCCCGCCAGCTTCAACAATGCCATGGGCCTGGCCAGAACGGTCAATGAGCAGCTTTCGCCGGGTGTCGAGATCTTCGTCGCCGAGATGGGCACATACGGGCCGGGCGAGATCGCTGACCTGGTGAGGTGGGTGCGGCCCAGCGTTTCGGTGATCACCGCCATCGGGCCGGTCCATCTCGAGCGGTTCGGATCGCTGGAGGCGACCACCCGGGCGAAACAGGAGATCCTGGGTACCGCCGATGTCGCCGTCCTCAACGTCGACGACCCACGTCTCGCCGAGCTTGCTGCGACGTTCCGCGGCCGGGTAGTGCGCTGCTCCTCGCTCGACAGCGACGCGGATGTAGTCGTGCAACCCGACGGCACGATCTGCGTCGATGGCAACCGCGTCGCCACTGTGGACTCCTCCTCGCTCTTCACCGGGAACCTGGCTTGTGCGATCGGTGCGGCTCTCGCCGTTGGGATGTCGCCCGAGGAGATCGGGGCGGCAGCGTCCCGGCTGGCCGGTCCCGATCACCGCCGTACCGTGGTGGACACCTCTGGAGGGATCTCGATCGTCGATGACACCTACAACGCCAACCCGGCCGGTGCCGTCGCCGCCCTCGAGACATTGGCCGACCTCGGGGAGAACGGCGGGCGAAAGGTGGTGGTGACACCGGGGATGGTCGAGTTGGGAGACACACAGCAGACCGAGAACGAGGCGTTCGCCCGTGCTGCGGTCGGGGATCGCGACCGACCTGGTCGTGGTTGGGCACACCAACCGGGATGCGTTGCTGAGGGG
This sequence comes from uncultured Actinomycetes bacterium, assembly GCA_963733905.1. Classification (GTDB taxonomy): domain Bacteria; phylum Actinomycetota; class Acidimicrobiia; order Spongiisociales; family DATADW01; genus DATADW01. Next base: position 480,232 of record CAVTEU010000006.1, read on the forward strand.
TGCAGAGGGATCCGCCGCCAATGTGGTCGCCCTCGCCACTCGAGACGAGGCGGTGGAGTGGGCCCGATCCAACCTGGGGGACGGCGACGCCGTTCTCTACGAGAACGACCTCCCCGACCACTATCCATGAGCCGGCAGACCGCAGACGGCAGACGGCAGCCACGGTCCGGAGCTTCGGGTCGATGAGCGTTGCCGTGGTCTTCGGAGGCCCGTCTTCAGAGCACGACATCTCGATCCTCACCGGGCTCCAGGCGGCGCGGACGCTCTCCGAAGCTGGGGTGCCTGTCGAGGCGCTCTACTGGGCGAAGTCGGGGTCCTGGCACGGTGTCGACCCGGCGCTCGAGGCATCCGACTTCGTCGAGGGAGTACCGCGCAAGGCCCGGGACGTGCAGTTGGTGGCTGCGCCCGGAGGCGGGTTCGTGGGCCGGCGCCGCCCGCTCGACATCGATGTGGTGGTCAACTGCTGCCATGGCGGTCCCGGCGAGGACGGCACCCTCCAGGGGGTGTTCGAACTTGTCGGGCTGCGGGCGACCGGGCCGGGGATGGTGGGCGCCTCGCTGGGGATGGACAAGCTCGCCTTCGCCGCCGTCGCTGCGTCTGCCGGGATGCCGGTGCTTCCCCGGCTTCACCTCACCCCGGCCACGGCGCCCGACTTCGCCCCGCCATTCATCGTCAAGCCGCGCTTCGGCGGGTCGTCGATCGGTGTGGAGGTGGTCGCCGACCTCGACGCCGCCCGGGCCCTGCTCAAGGTGTCGCCACATCTGGCAGGCGGCGCGGTGATCGAGCCGTTCCTGGAGGGCGGAGGCGATCTGGAGATCGGGGTGCGGACCTTCCCCGAGCTGCAGCTTTCGGCGATCCGCGCCCCCGAGCGGAGCGGCGACGCCATCTACACCTACTCGGAGAAGTATCTCGACTGGGGCGGCCAGGCCAACCCGGGTGGCGGGTCAGGGCTGGCGGCACCGGTGGAAGAGCGGGTGCACGACATCGCGCGTCAGATCACCGATCTGCTCGGGCTCCGCTCGATCGCCCGGATCGACTTCCTCCACCGTGATGGCGAGGTATGGCTCAACGAGGTCAACACCATCCCGGGGAGCCTGGCCCACTACCTGTGGGTAGATCCTCCGGTTCCACGGGATCGGTTGCTGCTCGACATGGTGGAAGAGGCGCGGCGCGATCCGGTTCGTAGATTCGTCACCACAGGCGCCGATGGCAGCGCCCTGCGCAGCGCCTCCAGCATCGCCCAGAAGCTGGGCGGCTGATTGGGTCAGAGATGGACGATGGGGCAGGTCAGGGTGCGGGTGATCCCTTCGACCGCCTGGATCTTGGCCACCACCAGCTTGCCCAGTTGATCGACGTCGTCTGCGGTCGCCTTGACGATCACGTCATAGGGACCCGTCACGTCGTCGGCGGCCTCGACGCCGGCAATACGGCGGACCTCGTCGGCGACCATGGCGGCCTTGCCGACCTCGGTCTGGATCAAGACGTACGCCTGGACCACGCGCCCTCCTTCACTTGCAGCGTGGCGGCGACTCTACCGACGGGGCGTCTCGCGTGTGTCAGCAACCGAGGTGGGCCGTGTCAGTACCCGTCGGAGCCGATGCGGACGCCGGTCACGAAGCTGCGGTCCTCCTCGTCCTCGAGGTCGAAGACGATTCGCTGCCCCTGGCGGAGGGTGCGGAAGATGCTCCCCTGCAACGAGCCGGGGCGGAGGTAGACCTCGGAGCGGTCGCTGTCGAGTACCACGATGCCGGCGCCGGTGTTGGGGTCGTAGACCTTGACCACGCCCTGCATCTCGGTCAGGCCTTCTCGACCTTGCCTGCCTTGAGGCACGAGGTGCACACCCGGGCTCGCCTGGTGTTGGAGCCGTGACGGACCCGGACCCGCTGGATGTTGGGCAGCCAGCGGCGGTTGGCCCGCTTGTGCGAGAAGCTGACGATGTTCCCGTAACCGGGCTGCTTGCCGCAGACTTCACAGCGGTAGGACATGGGTGGACAGACCTCGTGGGGGTGGGTCGGGAAGGATAGCACCCGTCGTCAGGGCCGCATCGTACAGTGTCGGCCGATGCCGGACCCACCCTTCGACGGCCCAGGCAGGGCTCTCGCATACCTCGCAACTGTCGAGGTGGACCGTGTCCCCACGGTGTCAGACAAGCGCGCCCAGCTGTTGCGCAAGGGGGGGATCGAGACGGTGGCGGACCTGATCCTCCATGTCCCGCGCCGCTACATCGACCGGAGCAACAGCGTCCGGATCGCCGACCTCCCCCGCGACACCGAGGTCACGTGCTCGCCGAGGTGATCTCGGTGTCGAAGCGCCGCCCGAGGCGCAACCTGGTCATGGTCGACGCGGTCTTCACCGACGGCACGGGCCGCCTGAAGGCCACCTGGTTCAACCAGGCCTTCCGTGAGCGCCAGCTACAGCCCGGGTGCCGAGGTGGCGCTGTCGGGCAAGATCGAGTGGTTCCGGGGGGCGCCGCAGATGAAGAGCCCGGCGGTCGACATGCTCGGTGGCAAGGAGAGCCTGGTCACGGGGCGGATCGTCCCCATCCACCCATCGGTCCAGGAGGTGAGCTCGGGCCACCTGCGGCGCGCCATATTCGAGGCCCTGGCGGTGGCGAGGCCGGTCTCCGACCCGGTCCCCGAGGTGATACTGGCCGAGCTGGGGCTGATGGAGCGGGACGCCGCCTTCGGGGGCATCCACTTCCCCGAGACGCTCGACCAGGTGGCGGCGAGCCGGCGCCGGCTCGCCTTCGACGAGTTGTTCCGGCTCGAGGTGGCGCTGGCGGCGCAGCAGCGCCATCGGCGCGAGACGAGCAAGGGGATCGTCCACGACGCCGGGCGGACGCTCGCCCGGCACTTCGTCGACCACCTTCCCTTCCGGCTCACGTCGGCCCAGGTCCGAGCGCTGGAGGAGATCGAGACCGACCTGGCATCGGCCGACCCGATGCACCGGCTGCTCCAGGGCGAGGTCGGATCGGGGAAGACGGTGGTGGCCGTGGCCAGCCTGCTGGCAGGGGTGGAGGGCGGCTACCAGGGGGCGGTGATGGCACCAACCGAGGTGCTCGCCGAGCAGCACTTCCTCAGCATCACGGCCTTGCTCGATCTGGCGGGAATGGCTCCCGAGGTCGAGGGCGAAGAAAGCCGTCTCGGCATGGACTCGCTGTTCGCCGGGCCCTCCGACCAGCGCTCTGCTCGGCCGGTGGTGGTGGCGCTGCTCACCGGTTCGAGCGCCGAGGTGACCAGCCGGCCGCGCGGCGGGGTACGCCGCCGGGACCTGCTCGACATGATCGCCGCCGGCGATGTGGATCTGGTGATCGGGACCCATGCGCTCATCCAGGAGGGAGTGCACTTCCACCGGCTCGGTGTGGCGGTGGTCGATGAGCAGCACCGCTTCGGGGTCCACCAGAGGGTCGACCTCAAGGAGAAGGCGGGGGACGTCGACCCCGACCTTCTCATCATGACGGCGACGCCCATCCCGCGGACTCTGGCGATGACCCTCTACGGGGATCTGGATGTCACCTTGCTCGATGCCATGCCACCGGGCCGTGCCGTGGTGACGACCGTCCACGTCGGCATGGGATCGCCAGATTGGGCACGCGTTCAGCAGCTGATCCGCGAACACGTTGCCGAGGGCCACCAGGCCTTTGTCGTCTGTCCGCTTGTCGAGGACAGCCCCAAGGTGGAGGCTGCTTCTGCGACCACCGAGTTCCAGCGGCTGCAACGGGTGCTCACCGGGCTGAGGGTTGGGTTGATCCACGGGCAGTTGCCGTCGGTCGAGAAGGAATCGGTGATGCGGGCGATGAGAGCAGGCGAGATCGACGTGCTCGTGGCCACCACCGTGATCGAGGTCGGGATCGACCTCCCCAACGCCACCGTGATGGTGATCGAGGATGCCGACCGTTTCGGTTTGAGCCAGCTCCACCAACTCCGAGGCAGGGTCGGCCGGGCCGGGTTCCCCTCGACCTGTGTGCTGATGTCGGAGCCCACCACCGAGGAGGGCGAGCAGAGGGTGGCGGCCATGGTGGCCAGCACCGACGGTTTCGTGCTCGCCGAGGAGGACCTGAAGATCCGTGGTCAGGGGACCGTTTTCGGCGCCCGTCAGTCCGGTCTGCCAGATCTGCGGCTCGCCGACATCCTGCGCGACGCCGACCTCCTGGTCACGGCACGGCGCGAAGCCTTCCGCCTGGTAGGCGCCGACCCTCAGCTCGACGACAACCCCGAACTCAAGGCCGAAGTGACCGCCTTCCTCGGCGAAGACGTCCAATGGCTGTTCAAGTCGTGAGCGCAGCAGTCTTCCGTCTTCCGTCTTCCGTCTTCCGTGCTCCGGCTCATGAGAATCATCGCCGGGTCGGCCAAGGGGAGGCGGCTCGAGGCACCCCGGACCTCGAACACCAGGCCCATCACCGACCGGGCCAAGGAGTCGATCTTCTCCTCTCTGGGTGACCGGGTGCTGGGCGCCCGGGTGCTCGACCTCTACGCGGGTTCTGGAGCGTTCGGGTTCGAGGCGCTCAGCCGGGGCGCAGGGTCGGTCGAGTTCGTAGAGCGGGGACGGGAGGCTGTCGGTGTGCTCCGGCGCAATGTCGATAGCACCCGCTTGGGCGGGAAGATCGTCGCTGACGACGTGGTGCGTTTCCTCGAAAGAACGTCGGAAACCTACGACCTGGTCTTCGTTGACCCTCCCTATGCCCTCTCGCTAGCTTCGGTCGAGCAGGTCATCGGTCTGGTGGACCTCAAGTTGGACCGGGACGGGGTGGTGATCCTCCACCGCCGGGTGGGGGGAGACCTGCCGGTCATCCCACAATCCCTCCATATGGACGATGATCGACGCATCGGCGACAGCCGGGTCCTCCGATTCCTGAAGGAGACGAGGTGAGCATCTCATCCGCTGCCACGAGGGCGGCTCGACCGGGGACCTCGTCTTGACCAGTGCCCTCTGCCCCGGGAGCTTCGACCCACCCACCCACGGGCACATCGACGTGATCCAGCGCGCCGCCAGCATCTTCGACCGTGTGATCGTCGCCGTGGTCCGCAATCCGTCGAAGTCGGCGCTGTTCACCACCGAGGAGCGCGTGATCCTCCTCGAGGAGGTGCTCGCTGATACCCCCGGAGTGGAGGTAGCCTCATTCGAAGGGCTCCTGGTGCAGTTCGCCCGGGATCGGGGCGCGGACGTGATCGTCAAGGGACTGCGAGCCATGAGCGATTTCGACTACGAGCTGCAGATGGCTCAGATGAACTTCCGCCTCGAGGAGTTCGACACCGTGTTCATCGCCACCAACCCCGAGTACGGGTATCTCTCGTCATCGCTGGTGCGCGAGGTCGCCCGGCTCGGCGGGTCCATCGAGGACCTCGTTCCCCGGGTGGTGTCCAAGGCTCTCAAAGAGAAGCTGGCCAATGGTTGACGAAGACATCATCGCCGAGGATCCCGAGGAGGAGCGCGAGCCCCTCACCTCGGTGGGCGAGCTACAGGAACTCGTGGATGAGATGGTCGTCGCCCTGCGCGAGGCCCGGACGGTCCCGCTGTCGAGCAACGTGCTGGTGGATCGCGAGCAGTTCCTCGCCAACCTCGAGCGACTCCGCCAGGACTTGCCCGACGAGATGCGGGCGGCGAGGTGGATGGTGCGCGAGCGTGAGGCCTTCATCGGCCGCACCAACGAAAAGGCGCGCGACGTCATGGACAAGGCAAGGGCGAGGGCGACCGAGTTGGTCTCCCAATCGCGCATCATGGCCGAGGCCGTGGAAGAGGCAAACGCCCTGATCCGCCAGGCGGAAGCCGAGGGGAGCCGGATCAGGCTCGAGGCCGAGGATGAGATCGACCGCTGGTTCGTCCGCCTCGACTCGGTGTTCACCGGGGTGGTCAACCAGTTGCGCGATGCCCGTGCCGAGTTGTACGAGGCGAGGCAGGTCGACGAAGTACCGGAGTGAGCGTGCAGGCCAACTCCTCCCTCCACTTCCCGGTTGGCGATCTGCTCCACCGGGTCGGCGCCAGGCGCGACATCTCGGCCGAGGCGGATGTCGATGTTGCACTGGAGGCAGCCCGGGTGAACGGCCCCGTCACCGTGACCGGTGTCCTCGAGGCCATGGTCGACGGTGTCGTGGCCACGGTCGATGTGGCGGTCCCCATCCATCTGACCTGCAACCGCTGTCTCACCGAGTGGGACGAGCTGCTGCCTGCCCGGTTCGTCCATGTTTTCGCCGATCGACTCGACGAAGAGGCCAGCCCGATCCAGCCCGACGGGTCGATCGACCTCTCCGATGTGGTTCACGACGAGGTGGCGCTGGCACTGCCAATGGCCCCGCTGTGCCGGCCCGATTGCGCGGGACTTTGCCCCGTGTGCGGAACCGACTTGAATATGGAGCCCTGCTCGGGTCATGACGACGAATCGCCTCCCGATCCGACGTCGCCGTTCTCAGCGCTCGGGCAGCTATTGGACCGTTGAGTCCTGGTTCACCGACCGACTAGTCGAGGGAGCACGCACCAATGGCGGTGCCCAAGAAGAAGATGTCGCGAATGCGCACCCGGCGGCGGAAGGCCGAGTGGAAACTGCACAAGCCCCGCCTCTCCACCTGCCCTCAGTGCCATGCCCCCAAGCAGCCCCACCGCGCCTGCCGGAACTGCGGCAGCTATCGCGGCCGTGAGGTCGTCAAAACCGAGGCCTGATCAGGTGCCTCGATCGGCTAGCTGATGGCGCGTATCGCTCTCGACGCCATGGGGGGCGACAACGCCCCACAGGAGATCGTCGCCGGTGCTGTCGCCGCAGCCGCTGAGGGCATGGACGATTGTCCTCGTGGGCGACGAGGTCATATGCAAGGACCTCCTCGCCGAGCACGGCGCCACCCTCCCCGTGGTCCATGCCTCCGAGGTCATCGGGATGGGGGATGACGCGGGCAAGGGAGTTCGTGAGAAGCCCGATGCATCCGTGGTGCGGTGTGCCCGCCTCGTTCGTCAAGGTGAGGCGGCCGGCTTTGTCTCGGCCGGCTCCACCGGCGCAGCCATGGCGGCGGCATCTGTTGTGATCGGGCGGGCCAAGGGCGTGCAACGGGCCGCTCTCGCCACCATCTTCCCCACGCCGGGTAACGCCACGGTTGTCCTCGACACCGGAGCCAACACCGAGGTCAAGCCCGACCATCTCGCCCAGTTCGGAGTGATGGGCTCGGTGGTTTCCGAGGTCTATGTAGGGCTGGAGAACCCAAGAGTCGGGCTCCTCAACATCGGTGAGGAGGAGGCGAAGGGGCGGGACCTGGAGAAGGCGGCCTTTGCGATGCTCGAAACCGCTCCCATCAACTTCGTGGGCAACATCGAGGGCCGCGACCTGGCGGCGGGTAAGGCGGATGTGATCGTCACCGACGGGTTCACCGGGAACGTCTTGCTCAAGACCGCCGAGGGGGCCGCTTACTGGGTGATCGGTCTGGCAATGGAGGCGCTGGCCACTCTGGAGCAGACCCACCTGGAGGCGGTGCTCCCCGCTCTTCGTCGTGTGCGTCATCTGACGGACTCTGAGTCCACCGGCGGCGCTCACCTCGTCGGGCTCAAAGGGGTCGCGGTGATCGCCCACGGCTCCTCCTCGCGCACCGCCATCTTCAACGCCCTCGCCCTGGCGCGCACCGGCGCCGACCAGGATCTCGTAGGACGGGTGGCCACCCGACTCGCCGCCCGGTGACCAGCCCGTCCCCGACCGGGGGGCACCCCCTCGAGGCGTTGCTCGGTCACCGGTTCCACGACCCCGAGTTGCTGCACCGCGCCCTGGTCCACCGCTCCTATACCGCCGAGCACCCCGATGAGGCATCGAACGAGCGGCTCGAGTTCCTCGGCGACGCCGTGCTGTCCCTCGTGGTGAGCGACCTGCTCTTCTCGCGCTACCGCCACCTCGTCGAAGGGGAGATGGCCAAGGTGCGCGCCGCCACCGTCAACCGCGACGAACTGGCCGAAGTGGCGGCGGTGATCGGTCTCGGCAAGCACCTGTTGTTGGGCCGGGGTGAGGACGCCTCGGGTGGGCGGGAGAAGGGGTCGATCCTGGCCGACACCATGGAGGCGATTCTCGCCGCGCTCTACCTCGATGGGGGCATCGAGGCGGCCCGCCGCTTCATCGTGGCCCGGTGGGCGGATCGGGTCGACGACAGGTCTTCGGAGCCCGGTAGGCGCGACTACAAGACCCGGGTGCAGGAGGTGCTGGCGCTCCGCGGCTCGCGACCGGTTTACCTGGTCGAGGGTGAGGGCCCCGACCACCGCCGCAGCTTCCGCGCCCGGCTCCGCGCCGAGGGGCGGGTGATGGGCGTCGGCGAGGGTCACTCCAAGAAGGAGGCCGAGCAGGAGGCCGCCCGCCGCGCCCTGGAAGCCCTCCAGGGTGAGGGATGAGCACCGCGGAGAGACGTGCCTGAGCTCCCCGAAGTGGAGACGGTGCGCCGTCATCTCACCGAGGGCATCGAGGGAGCGACCGTCACCTCGGTGGAGGTGGGACACCCCCGGACGGCGCGCCGCCAGCCAAACCCGGCCGATCTGGTCGACCGGTTGGTGGGGCGGAGGGTCGAAAGGGTGGGGCGGAAGGGCAAGTTCCTCATGATCGAGGTCGGCGACTTCACCTGGGTCATCCACCTGGGGATGTCGGGCCGGGTCTCGCTCGATCCGCCGGACGCCGAGCGCGCCCCGCACACCCATCTCGTGGTGGGTTTCGACACCGGGATCGAGCTGCGGCTTGGTGGATCCCCGCACCTTCGGTTTCAGCGCCGTCTACACCGACGAGGAGATCGCCGGCTCGCCGTTGCGGCTGCTCGGGGCCGACGCCTGGGAGCAGCCGCTCACCGCGGCCGAGCTGAGCGCCCGGTTGGACGGGCCGCACCGCTCCGATAAAACCGCTGTTGCTCGACCAGCGAATCGTCGCCGGGCTGGGGAACATCTATGCCGACGAGGCGCTGTTCCGTGCCGGGATCAGGCCCCATCGACCCGGCGGCTCGCTCGACGAGGAGGAGGTCGCCCGATTGGTCGAGGCGATCCCTCCGGTGGTGGCGGCTGCGCTCGCCGACGGGGGGACCAGCCTCGGAGACCTCGCCTACCTGCTCCCCGATGGCCGGGCCGGCGAGCACCTCGATCGCCTCGCCGTCTACGGCAGGGCGGGCGAGCCGTGCCATCGTTGCGGCACCCCGATCGAGAGGGCGGTGCTGCGCGACCGCTCCACCCATTGGTGCCCGGTCTGCCAGCGGTGAAGGCCATAAGAGCCGTTGTCTCCGGTCAGGTGCAGGGGGTCGGGTTCCGGGTGGCCACCGGCCGGGCCGCTCGCCGGCTCGGGGTCACCGGTTGGGTGTGCAACCGATGGGACGGGTCGGTGGATGTGATGGCGCAGGGTGAGGACGCCGCCGTGGACGAGTTGACCGCATGGCTTGCATCCGGCCCGCCCGGTGCGCTTGGTGCGATCGGTGGCGGTGGAACCGACGGCTACCGACCCGGCGCTCTCGTCGTTCGAGATCCGTGGCTAGACCGTGCGGTAGCGGAGGTAGACCGTCCCGTTACCGAAGCGACGCTCGTCTGCCAGTTCGAGTCTCTGTCGGAACCGGTCCGGGAGGGCCTTCTTGCCCCCTCCCACCAGAATGGGTCCCACGAAAAGGTGGATCTCGTCGACAAGCCCGCCTCTGAGTGCGTCGGCGGCCAGCGCAGCGCCACCGACGAGGAGGTCCGAGGACGCGCTTTGTTTGATCTGGCGCACTGCCTCGGGGTCGAACTCCCGCTCGATCCTGGTGTTGGCGGTTGAGGCCGTTTCGAGCGTGCTCGAGTAGACGATCTTCTCCGCGGCCTGCCAGATGCGGGCGAAGTCGACGATGTAGGGCGGCTGCCCCGGAATCGTGTCCATGGTCTCCCACACCGACATGACCTCGTAGAGACGGCGGCCGTACAGATGGGTTCCCGTGCTGCTTATGAGTTCGTTGATGAAGCGGTGGACCTCTTCGTCGGGCTCCGACCAGTCGAACTTGCCGGTCTCGTCCTCGATGTAGCCATCCAGCGTTGTGTTCGTCGAGTAGATCAGGTTCGCCATTCCGAATCACCCTTCCGTCTACGTTGAGAGCGTACGACTGTGCCCGAGGAGGCGAATCATCGGACAGGGTTGGTGATGGTGACCACCTACATCGCTCTGCTGCGGGGGATCAACCTGGCGGGACGCCGCAAGGTGGCAATGCCCGCACTCCGCGAAGCGCTGGCCGAGGCCGGGTTCGAGGATGTGGCCACCTACATCCAGAGCGGCAACCTCGTGCTCGACAGCGGGAAGTCGGCCGCGGGGCTGCGCACCGAACTGGAGAAGGTGATCGAGGACCGGTTCGGGTTCGCGGTCCCGGTGATCGTGCGGACTCGCAAGCAACTCGACGCGGTGATCTCCGCCAACCCCTTCCCCGAGCCCACCGATCCGCGGCTCCTCCACGTCGTCTTCCTCGAGAAGGCGGCCAACGCCGCTGCGGTGAAGAAGTTGGCCGCGTCAGCTACCGGGTCCGACGAGGTGAAGTCGGTCGGGAAGGAGCTCTACCTCAACACCCCCGACGGGTTCGGGCGGAGCCCGCTGGCTGCCGCCATGGCCAAGGACCCTGCCGGGATCACCGGGACCGCCCGCAACTGGCGAACCGTCCTCAAACTCGCCGAGATGGCGTGCTGGTTGAGTATCAAGGCTTCTCGTACACGACGACCTGGGTCGTGCTCTCCGAGGTGAACGGTGCGCGGTCCCATCCCGCCCAGCGCTCCCGCAGCCGGAGCCCGGCGATCTTCGCCATCAGGTCGAGCTCGGACGGCCAGACATAGCGGTACGGGGCGGAGTGGCGGACCATGTGACCGCCCTCCTCGATCCAGTGATGCGACGACAAGATCTGCCCGACCAAGTCGTCATAGGTGTCGACCCCGACATGGTCGGGCTCGAGGGCGAAGACGCTCGGTTCCTTGCCGGGCTGAGGGACGCCCACCTCGACCACAAAGCACCCGCCCGGCTCCAGGTGGGCGGCTGCGTTGGCGAAGACAGCGATCTGCTCGTCTTGTGTGGTCACGTTCATGATCGTGTTCGCCACCAGGTAGACGAGCCTGAACGTGCCCGGGACCCGAGTTGACGTCATGTCGCCGACGGTCACCGGAACCTTCTCGGCGCCCGGCTTGGCGAGTAGCTGCTCCACCATGTGCGGCGACAGCTCGATCCCGTGAACGGCGATCCCTCGTTCGCTCAGCGGCAGTGCCACTCGACCCGTCCCGACGGCGAACTCGAGAGCAGGACCCGCCCCGCGCCAGATCGGCCAGGAAATCAACGATTGGATCGAGGACCGACGGCTCGAACTGCGCCGCTGAGTTGGCGTCGTAGATCTCGGCGATGTCTCGGTCCCACATGATCGAACCCATGGCGGTCAGTGTGACGCGGACCGCGGTCACCGGCCGGGGGATTTCCGACTGGCTGGGTCAGCGCCGTTCGATTGCGTAGTCTCGACGAGGGATCGGTCAGGCATCTAAGGAGGGTCCGATGACTGAGTCCGGAACGGAACCTACGACACCCCCACCGGAGCCACGGATTTGGAACCGCCCCTGGTTCATCGTTCTGGCGGTGATTGCCCTTGTGTATTGGTTGTCTGGCTGATGATGAGTGGCGGTGGAGAGACCGATACAGGAACCGGAACCACAGTGGGACAGGTTCCGATACGACGTCACCTGAATCGGCCACCACGGTCGGTCCAACAGGCACGACGGCACCCGAAGAGGTGTCTGAGACGACTACTGCTGCAGAAACCACTCCGGAAACCACCGTGGCGCCCGCAACCACCGTGGTGTCAACTACGGCGGCTACCGCTGACGACACCTTGGCCGTGGAGAGACACGCGCCTAACCGAGATGTGACCTTCGGCCTGAACGAGATCACAACAGTCGAGGACGTTGAGGTCTTCGGTCCCCAGAGCAACAGATAAGGGGTCGGGTAACGCCGGGGGCCTACCGACCGTTGCTGGAGAAGTGCATGTAGTCCTTGAGGGTGTTCCACTCGCCGCCCCATTCCCATCCCATGGCGGCGAATGCGTCGACGACCGCATCGCCGGGGAGGATCATCCCCGGACGGACATCTTCTCTGTCGAGGTAGGCACTGGCGAGCTCCGGCAGCACCAGGTCGCCCTTGACATACGGGTTGTGGAAGGTGTTGACGTCGATCGCCAGCCCGTAGGCGTGCATCGACCATCCGGTGGAGCCGGTGGCGGCTCGGCACACAAACGAGCTGGTCTCGTTGCCGTCGCCGGTGCGGTGGTCGTTCGAGATCAGAGAGGCTTTCCACCCGCATCTGCTCGATCGGGAACCTGATCTCATGGAGCTTCCGGAACACCTCGACCATCTCTTCGGCGGCGGACTCATGGACGATCAACTCACCGGTGTGGAACCGCTCGTCGAACCCCCAGAAGGAGACGGTGAGGTAGCGCAACTCCTCGAGCGGGACCGGGCACCCCTCCTTCCAGGTGGAGCGGCGGGCAACGCTGCGCGGGACCGGCTCGACGGTCCCGACGAACCGATCGCCCTTGGGCGGGTCGAGCAGGTCCTCGGTGGCGATCCGCCGATTGACGAGCTCCGGCGGGGTCGGCTGGGGTAGGCCGTAGCCGTTTGGGCCGATCTCGAGGACCCTCGTCCCGAGCCAATCGGGGGCTGCGAACTCAGAGGTCGTAGTGGTCGTTGGTCTTGGACGTGTCGTCGTTGGCGCGACGGTGGTGGTAGTGGTGCTCGGCTCGAGTGGAGGTTGATGTGCCCCGAGCGACGGTTGTCGTTGTGCTCGAGCGGCGGTGCCGCCACGGGCGGGGGAGCGCTGCTGCACGCAACGATCAGCGCCAACATGACGAGGAGCGGCCAAGACCTGGGCGGACACAATCAGAAGACGTTTCAAGCGCCCGGGAGTTCTCGTCGGTTCGGTTCGGGAAAACTTGGCGTACGGCTCCGTAGCGGCGAACAACGTCGAGTGATACGGTCGTTCGTAAGGTGAGAAGGTGCTTCCTGTCGTGTTGGTGGCTCTGGCGGTGGCGCTGTTCCGACCCGGCTACGTCGACTCCACGGTCCTGCCCTCCGACCACGGATGCCCCCTCGACGACGGTTGAGCCGGCCACCTCCACCACGGTGGCTCCGTCCACGACAGTCGCTCCCGACCACGACGGTGCCGCCGGCGACAACCGTGACGGTCGAGGCGGGTCCTCCCCGGGTGAACATGCGTCCCCGTTCCGACACATTCGTGATCGAGGAGTGGGAGCGGATCTTCCGCCAGTTCAGTCGGTACGAGGACTGGTTGGGCGAGAACCCCACCGACGATCGAGAGACCCTCGAAGCGATCTATCACCCCGATGGACCACGGTTCGACGATCGTGCAGGAGGGTCTGCGCAGCTTGCGAGAGAGGGTCTGACGGTCTCGAATGCCGGCCCGGGAGAGTCTGCTGTTCCTAGGTCGCTTGAGCGAGTCTGATGAGCTCGATGACGGACGTGTTCGTCGTGCTTGCGACCACGACGATCGGCAGGTGGCGTCGTATCAACGGCGACGGGGAGGTTATTGAGCGAATTGCCGGGATGGGATCGCTCGGACTTCGGACATCGATTTCCGGCGAGTGCAGGATGGGCGATGGCTGGTGTGGGACCTGGAGGTTGCCTCAGCGTTGAGACCTCACTGGCGATCATCGCTGCTGTTCTGTTGGCTTGTCAGCGAGCTCGTGACTCCATGGCACTCAGCGAGCTCCCGGTCCGTGCTCCATCGATCCCGAACCTCGCTCTGTGCGAGGTGACGACGATGATCGCGACGACCGTCCGAGACGGAGTCCTCGACGAAGCTGACGGACGAGATCATGAACTGGGGAGCATGGGATCTTGTAGGTGATTGCCCGGACTCCGATATCGCGCCGACCCCTTGCAATTCGGCTTCTCTATTGGGTCATGGTGCCTGGGCGGGTCAGCGGGTTCACATCTCCGCACTTCCCCGGCTCCCTGGGTCCCGACGCCACCGGTTCCTGGTGGCCCGCCGGGTGCGAGTATTCGGGTTGGATGGTTTCGTCCACGATGACACATGTGTCTCGGAGACGTGGGCGGCTGATGTGTGGGGCCGGGTGGCCGAGTTGATCCCTGAGGCGGAGCTGTCGAAGAGCCCTCACGTGCGGGGTCTCACCGGGTTGGAGACGTGGGCTTGGTACGAGGGTGACACCCAGATTCAACCCTTCGGGTTCGAGGTGACCGACGAGCTGACCGGTCTGTCGATCGGGGTGGAGGCGTGGGCGTGGATCACCACCTACCAATGGGACTTCGGTGATGGCGCGGTTGGGGGGTCGGTGGCTTACCGGTTCGAGGACGCTCCCGGGGCGGCGGGTTCGGAGGGCAGACCCGCCGGCCCGTCACACCTATGAGACCAGCCACGACGACGCCGGGTTGGCTGAGGGCTACCCGTTTGGGGTGGACGTGACCTGGGTCGGCGAATTCCGGTGGTGGGATGGTGCCGACTGGTCGGGTGTGGAGCCGATGGTGGGGGAGGCGGTGCTGTCGGAGGTGATCGTCCTACCCGGTGCCCGAGGTCCGATCCGTCCTTCGTAACAGCGCCCCGTGACCTCGCGTGGCACATCGCCCCGATGCCCGATCTCACTGAATGTCAGGTCGTACTCCGACAGAGGTGACCACTGACAGCAAAGGACGGGTGATGGTCCCCGTGCCATTCGATCCGGACGAGGTGTGGGGCAAGAAGCCAAGACACCATGTTGCTGGGACGATCGGTGGAATGGGGTATCGGGGAGTGGTCGAACCGCTGGGAGAGGGGCAGGGCGTCGCACTCGGTCCGGCATGGCGGCGGGACTGTGGGATCGGCCCCGGTGACCTCGTCGAGGTGGCGCTGTTCCCGGAAGGGCCCCAGCGACAGGGATTGGCCCCCGACATCCAGGCGGCCCTCGACGCGTCACCTGAGGCCGGCGCGTTCTTCGATTCGTTGGCGCAGTTCTATCGAAATGCCTATCTGCGTTGGATCGACTCGACAAAGCGACGACCCGAACTAAGGGTCGATCGGATCGCCGAGGTGGTGAGCCTTCTCGAGCAGGGGATCAAGCAGCGACCCTAGCCTCGGCCGGGCAGCGAATCGAACATGTGTTCGCCAGTTTGTCGCACCCTGGTGGTACGTTGTGGCTACTTCCCCACCGTGAACCATGGAGTTGTCATGTTTGCTGGGGAAGCCGTTTCGGAGTTGTGGCCACCACCGCCACCCTCTCTGCTCCCTGACGGTCTCGAGGAGATGGCCCCCGGTCCCGAACTGGCCCGGGTGCTGGCCGGGATCGATGTGGATTCTCTCCCTGGTTTCGATCTGGTGGTGGTGATGGCCGCCCAGGCCCGGATGGTGGCTTATCACCAAGCCGGGTTGTTGGATGTGGTGGCCCGGGTGGCCGACGCCACCACCGAGGCGAGCGGGCTGGTTGCCGACGACGACGGGGAGTTCGCCGCCGACGAGATCCGCGCTGCGCTCTGTCTCACCCGGCGGGCGGCGACGTTTGCTGCTGGAACTGGCCCGGGAGCTGCGAAGGCTCCCCGCAGCTGGCCGACGCGCTCCGCTGCGGGGTGGTCGACCTCCCCCGGGCCCGGGTGGTCTGCGACGAGGTGGCCACCCTGGACGACGAGGAAGCCCAACAGGTGGTCTCCCTGGTGTTGGAGCGGGCTTCCACTCAGACCACCGGTCAGTTGGGGGCGCGGGTGCGCCGCCTGGTCCTCTCCGTTGAACCCGCCGCCGCCAAGGAACGCTACGAGAAGGGGGTGGAGGGTCGGCGGGTGGAGCTGTCGGCTAACCCCGACGGGACCGCCAACCTGATCGCCTGGTCGCTCCCCGCCGAGCGGGCCAACGCCGCCTACCACCGCCTCGACCACCTCGCCCAAGCGGCCAAGGGAGGACGACTCCCGCAGCTTCGATCAGGTACGAGCCGACGTCCTCTTGGACCTGGTCGACTGTGGGGACGGCTCGGGGCGGCGAGGTGTCATCGACCTCCGGGTCGACCTGGCCACCCTCGCCGGAACTGACCGAGCATCCGGGGGAGATACCCGGGTACGGGCCGGTGATCGCCGACATCGCCCGTCGGGTGGCCGCCACCCAGGTGGGTTCGCAGTGGCGGGTTGCGGTCACCCACCCCGACAGCGGAGCGGTGCTCTGGGACGGGACCACCAAACGGAGACCCACCACCGCCCAACGCCGGTATGTGGAGGCCCGCTCTCCCACTTGTGTGTTCCCCGGGTGCCGCATGCCGGCCACCCGCTCCGACATCGACCACCGGGTCGACCACTCCAAGGGGGGACCGACCCTGGTCGAATACCTCAACCCGTTGTGCCGCCACGACCACCGCCTCAAAGACGCCGGATGGAAACTGAAACCCGGACCCAACGGCACCACCACCTGGACCAGTCCCCTCGGACACACCTACACCACCGGACCCGACCCGCCCTGAAAACCCGTAGCGGGGGTGCAACACCGTCCCATCGCTGGTCCTAGGTCGATCGACTCATTTGCAACTCGTTCGCTTACAACGGCGCTGTTTTGTCACACCCTCCATCGATGATGCCGTGATGTCCGAAAGATCGGACCTCGCATCAAATAGGAGAAACTGACAAATGATCGATCCCATCGCCGGTGGGAAACCCAAGTCGAAGGGCGTTGCATTCGCCCTCGCCTTCCTCTTCGGGCCACTCGGACTGTTCTATGTGCTCAAGCCAGGTGTCGTGATCGCCGCGTTCGTCGGTGCTGTCGGTCTCGCCGTACTCACAGGTGGGCTCGCTGCGATAGCAATTGCGCTCGGTGTCTGCATCTATGCCCCGATCGCCGCCGGCGAGTACAACGAGCGGCTCGCTGCCATGAACGCCGGCTCGAGCGTCAACAAGGCGTTGGCGGTGGCTCGATGATCGAACCGACCATCCATAGCCGCCCCAAGTCGAAGCTTGCCGCGCTCGCTCTCGGGTTTTTCTTCGGACCGCTCGGGCTCTTTTATGTGACCACGCCCGGGAAGGTGATCCTCATCGTCCTCGGGACCCTCCTCGCCGGTGCGGGCACCGATGGAGTCGCGTGGTTCTTGGCAATGATCGGCGCAGCCATCTACGCGCCCATTGCCGTGGGGCAATACAACGAGAAGTTGGCGGTCCTCCAGTCCGATCAGACCGAGGCCATCCTGAGCAGGGAGCTCCGAGTCAGCTGAGCAGCCTCATCCGGGACTCTCCTCGTCAGCCTCGATCACATCGGCCGGGTCCTGTTCGCGGCGGGCGAGCCAGAGGAAGGGGAGCTCGGCGGCGGCGACGACTGCGCTGACCAGGTAGGAGGCGGCGTAGCCAGACACGTCGGCCACCCGCCCGAGGATCGGTTGGAGCACGGCCGACCCGCCTGAGCCGAGCAGGGCGTCAAAGGAGAGGACGGTTGCCCGTTGCGACGACGGGATCATCCCGTTGAGGAACGTCCGCCGCAGCGGGATGGTCGCCGCGATGACCAGACTCCACAGCAGCAAGATCGTCACCGCCACCCAGAAGTTGCTGGTCGACCCGACGATCAACAGCGATGCCACGCCAACCACCGAGGCGACGATCAACCCGGTGCTGCGCCGGCCAAACAACCCGCGTACCCAAGGCGCGGCGAGACCACCGACGATCTGGGCGGACGGCGAATATGGCAGCGGCGAGCCCGGCGATCCCGAAGGCGCCCTCGTCGCCGTACAACTCGAGCAGATAGGGCTGGAAGGCATAGAAGGCATAGAAGCCGACCCCAGCGATGAACGGTGAGGTGAGCATCAGCCAGCGAACAGGCGGGTTGCGCAGCCCACTGTCGACCGACTCCCTGACCACGCGACGCACCTCGCTTGAAACCCTCTCGCCGCGCTGCGGGGTGAATCCCACGTCCCGCATCAGGAAGAACGCCACCGCGAAGGTGATGGCGAGGACCACCGCCCGCAGGATGTAGGGCACACCGAGGTTGGTCTCCTGGGCGATGAAGCCCCCGGCCACCGATCCGATCAGGGTCGCCGCCCCGGCTCACCGCCTGGGCCCGTCCGAACACAGACTCCAGGCGGCCGGTGAAGCCCGTTGCGTCCAAAGCGTCGACCAGCCATGCCTCGACCGCCCCGGAGAAGAAGGTGAACCCGAGCCCGAGCAGGATCGAGGCGATGGCCCATCCCCACATCCCTGCCTGCACGTCCCACATGTAGAGGTAGAGCAGCGTCGAGACGAGCAGGGTGGCGCAGCCCAACAGGAACGAGACCCGTCGCCCCCACACATCGGCCACCACCCCGGTGGGGACCTCGAAGACCAGTTGGCCAACAGCGAAGAAGGCATTGGCGGCGAACGCCGCGGTGTTGCTCAGCCCGGCATCGAGCAGGAACAGGGTGTTGATTCCCCAGATGAACGAGGCGGCGAGGGTCGAGAGCAGGGTGAGCAACAGATAGGTGAACTGGACCCGGCCGGCCGAGGGGAGGGCGTCGGTGGTCATGACCCGCCCGTTGGTGGCGACAACACGTCGCCCACATCGAAGCGCTGTGGCCGGTCGAGTTGGTCGAAGGTGCACGACTCCGGATCACGATCGGGCCGCCAGCGGCGGAACTGACCGGTATGGCGGAGCCGGTCACCCTCCATCCAGTCGTAGGCGATCTCCACCACCAGCACAGGGCGGAGCGGCTCGAAGGAGAGGTCCTTGTCCGAGTTCCAGCGTGATCCAGGCTGACCGGCGCCCTGCTGCCACTCGGGGTTGGCGGTCCAAGGGTGCGATTCGCCCTCCGCCACGCGATAGGGAGCGATCTCGTCGAGCAGTTGGCGGCGGCGCAGGGCGCTGAACGCCCCGATCACACCGATCGGATGGAGGTCACCGTCCTCGTCGTAGAGACCGAGGAGCAGCGAGCCCACGACACGATCGCTCCGGTACCACCTGAACCCGGCCACCACGCAGTCGGCCGTCCTCTCGTGCTTCACCTTGACCCAGAGCCGCTTGTTCGGCACGTAGCGAAGGTCGTGGGGCTTGGCGACTATCCCGTCGAGCCCGGCGCCCTCGAATCGCTCGAACCAGCGCCGGGCCAGATCGATGTCGTCGGTGATCGGCGCCACGTACACCGGGGTGGTCACACCTCGGAACGCCGCCTCGAGGGCTCGACGCCGCTCGGAGAAGGGAGATCCCATGAACGAGACCTCATCGAGCGCCAGCAGGTCGAAGGCGATGAACCATGCCGGCGTCTTCCGCGACAGCATCTGCACCCGCGACGCGGCCGGGTGGATCCGCTGCTGCAGCGACCAGAAATCGAGCTCGCCATCGAGCGCTACGACGATCTCACCATCGACCACGCATCGCTCGGGGAACTGCTGGAGCAAGGCGTCCGCCACCTCCGGGAAGTAGCGGGTCAGGGGTCGCTCGTTGCGGCTCCCCAACTCGATCTCGTCACCGTCCCGGAAGGCGATGCACCGGAACCCGTCGAACTTGGGCTCGTAGGACATTCCCTCGGGGATCGCCGGCTGCGATTTGGCCAGCATCGGCTTCACCGGGGGCATCACCGGAAGTTGCACGTTGTCTACAACTCAACCAAGTCCGTCAACTTCCCGCCACCGGGGAACCCGGCCGATGGCCCTCGCTCTGATAGCCTCACGGCTCGAATCACACCGGTGTCATTCCCCATGTACCTGCGATCACTCCGCCTGGTCGGGTTCAAATCGTTCGCCGACCGCACCCGGCTCGAGTTCCGGCCGGGCGTCACCGTCGTGGTCGGGTCCCAACGGCACCGGAAAATCGAACCTGGTCGACGCCATCGCATGGGTGATGGGGACCCAGGCTCCGTCCGCCCTCCGAACACAGCGGATGGACGACGTCATCTTCGCCGGGACCGCCACCCGCCCCTCGTTGGGTCGGGCCGAGGTGACGCTGACCTTCGACAACGCCTCACGCCAATTGCCGCTCGACCTCGACGAGGTCGCCATCACCCGCCGCCTCTACCGCGACGGGACAAGCGACTACGAGATAAACGGCGTCGACTGCAGGCTGCTCGACATCCAGGAACTCCTGGCCGACGCTTCTGTCGGACGAACCCAGCACGTCATCATCGGGCAGGGTCAAGTGGACTCGATCCTCAACGCCGGCCCCGAGGAGCACCGGGCGATCATCGAGGAAGCAGCCGGGGTCCTCAAGCACAAGCTCCGCAAGGAGCGTTCGCTGCGACGGCTGGAGCGGACCGAGTCCGATCTGGTGAGGCTCGCCGACCTGGTCGGGGAGATCGAGAGACGGCTCCGCCCGCTGCGTCGTCAGGCCGAGGCCGCCGGGCGTCACGAGGAGGTGGCGGCCGAGATCAAGGCGCTGAGGCTTTGGATGGGTGGCGAGGACCTGCGGCGCCTCTCCGGCCGGCAGGCGCGAGTGCGCTGAGGAGCAAGAGCGGGCGGCGGTCCTGGTAGCCGATGCCGAGGTCGAGCTCGACGCCGTCCGCCGCCGAGATCGAAGGCGCTCGGTGCCACCGAAGCCGACCTGCGGGCATCGGTGGAGGTCGACACCGCTTCGGCCGCCCGGCTGGAAACTGCCGTCGAGCGACTGCGGAGGGTTGCCCAGGTCGCCCAGGAGCGGAAGCGGGCGCTGGTCGTCAGGCTCGAGACCGCCGGTGAGCGACGATCCGACCTCGAGGCGGAGGCGGCCGACCTTGCCGTGTCGTTGGAGGTTTCAACCGCCGAACTCGATGAGGCCCGCGGTCGAGGAGGCGCGAGCCGAGGATGCTGCTGGTGGCGCTGGAAGCCGAGGAGCGCTCGCTCGCCGAGCAGCGCGATCTGCCCGCCGAGGGCGCCGCAGCCGTGGTGCGCGGTGACCTCCGGGCGCTGATCGCGGCCTCCGACCGCGACAGGCGCGAGACCGAGGACATCGGACGCCGCTCTGGAGGTGATAGCCGCCCAAGTCGTCTCGATCGACCAGGAATTGGCCGAGTTGGGTGACGAGGTCCGGTCGGCCGACGCCGAAGCCGGTAGAGCCCAAGCCTCGTACGAGGAGGCGCGGGCGAGAAGCCGGCTCGACCAGGACGCATGGGAGGCCGCAGAACAGCGGCTGGCCGAGTCCAGGGTGGCGGCTGCCGGTGCGGCGGCACGGGTCGAGGCTCTGCAGGCGGTGGTCGAAGGGCAGGCCGATCCCCAGGCAAGGGCCCGGGCAATCAACCGCCCCGAGGTGACCGGCCCGCTGCTGGAACGGCTCGATGTGCCCCCGCCGCTGGCGGCGGCGGTGGGTGCCGCGCTGGGGCGATGGGCCGATGCAGTCGCCGTCGGCGAAGCCGGCAGATGTCGATGCGGTGGTAGGAGATCTGGTCGCCGCGGCTCTCGGCGGCTTGGCGATCGTCGCCCCGATGGCCAGGCGTCCCCGGTGACGACCCCGACCGGCGCCACCCCGCTCACCAGCCGTCTCGGCCCGACCGCCGATCAGGCACTGGCCCGCGCCGTCCTTGGCGACGTCATGCTGGTCGGGACGTGGTCGGAAGGTTGGTCGTTGGTGACCGAGAACCCCGAACTGCGAGCGGTGACCCCTGCCGGCGACCTGGTCACCGCGGCCGGTGTGGACCTGGCTCTCCCCGAAGGCGCATCGCCGGCGGTTCTCGCCGCGGCGTCCGCAGCCGCCAAGGAAGCCGATGTGGAATTGGCCAGAGCGGAGAGCCTGCACACCTCGGCGCGGCGCGACTTCGAGTTGGCCAGACACGACGAGCGGACCGCCCTCGAGGCGCTCGAGGGGATCGAGACCCGGCTGGCCGGTGCGGCACAGGCTTCGCAGCGGCTGGAGCACGCCCGGGGCGTCCGGTCGGAGGAGAGACATCGTCTCGAGCAGCGGCTCGCCGCCATGGCCACCGAGGAGGAGGATCGGCAGAGACAGATCGAGTCGCACCGCAACCGACTCGACGCACTCGAAGGGGAAGAGGCCGACCGGGTGGCTGCGTGGGAAGGACTTGCCGAGATGAGGCGGCAGGCTTCGGTTCGCCGGGCCGATGCGCAGCGGGTCAAAGGCGCCGCTTCCGCCGCGCGGGGGGCGGTCGAGGAGCGCCGCAGCCAGATCGAGCGGAGGCTCTACCAGGTTCGGGAGGAGCTGTCCGCCATGCTCGCCGCTCCCGACGATCCCCTCGAGGTCGGTCGTCTCGAGGGGATCGAGAACTCCGCTCGGCGCGGGCTCGATTCTGTCCGCCATCACATCAGCGGCTTGCGGACGAGACAGGCCGAAGGAAGGTCTGCGCTGGCCGAAGTGGTGGGTCGCCTCCGCGAGGAACGGCGACGCCACAGCGCGGCGCGGGACGTGATCGATGCCAACCGCGATGTCAAAGCGCGCCTGGCGGTGGAGACGGCCGAATTGGCGGTCCGGCTCGAAGGTGTGGCCGAGGCGCTGCGGCGCGATGCCGATGCCAACGAGGAAGAGGCACTGGCGGCGGCCAAGCCCACGCTCCCCGACGACACGGATCCGGGGGAGCGGCTCACCGCGCTCGAGGCGTTGCGGCGCCGTCTCGGTCCGGTCAACCCATTGGCCGTCGAGGAGCACGCCGAGCTGTCCGAGCGGCACCAGTTCCTCGGTTCGCAGGTGGACGACCTGGAACGGAGCCGGGGTGAGCTACGCCGGGTGATCTCGGCGCTGGACGAGGAGATCTCCGGGTTGTTCCTCGCCGCCTTCGAAGAGATCCGGGGGGCGTACGAGGCGCATTTCGACGTGCTCTTCCCCGGAGGAAGGGGCCGGCTCCGTCTCACCGACCCCGATGACCCGTTGGGGAGCGGGGTGGAGATCGAGGCCCAGCCATTGGGGAAGAAGGTGGGGCGGCTGTCGCTGCTATCCGGTGGCGAGCGGTCGCTGGCGGCGCTCGCCTTCCTGTTCGCGGTGTTCGAGGCCCGCCCCGGGCCCTTCTACGTGCTCGACGAGGTCGAGGCGGCGCTCGACGACGCCAACCTGAGGCGGTTCCTCCGCATGGTCGACCGATTCCGTGACCGGGCCCAATTGGTGATAGTCACCCACCAGCAGCAGACGATGGAGGTGGCCGACACCCTCTACGGGGTCACCATGGAACCGGGTGGGTCGTCATCCGTGGTCTCCCGTCAGATGCGCGTTGAAGTCACCAACCCAGGCCTTGACACGGGCATTCAAGACTCGATCGGACGTGAATAGGGCTTGAACTCGCCGCTTCCGTCCACACCCCAGCTGACGATGTGCGTCGGGCGGAGTCGGAGCCACTCGGGGGCGAAGTTGGGGAACCGCGGGTTGATCGAGTCTCCACCCTCCTCGTGGAGTTCGGCGGTCCCGCGGACCTCGACCGCCCGTGCCCCTTCGGAGTCGGCGTCGTCCACCAGGAAGGTGACAAGCGGATGGTTGGTGGCGTCGCGCCACTTCTTCCCCTCGCCGAATGCGATGCCACCCAGGTCGATGGTGTCCTCGTCCTGGTTGAACCGATAGGAGAGAGGGATGACATGTGGCTGACCGTCGGAACCCGACGGTGGCCAGCCTCCCCAACGTGTTCTTCTCCAGGTATTGCGATCTCGTCTGGGGTGAAGACGCTCATTGGTGCACCTCGGTCGTCGCGGGTGCCAATGATGTACCGATCGGCATCGCAGCGCCAGAACGGGCGCCGGTGGTTCCGTAGACTCGGCACCAGGTGGATCCCATCCTCTACGTCGTGGCCGGGGTCGTCCTGGTGGTGGCGGTGGTCGCCATCGGCTATCTGTTGTGGCGACGCCGACGGCCACCTGCTGCACCAGAACCGGCACCGGTCGTCACCACAGCCCCGCGGGCTGGCCTGGCCGGCGGGCTCAGCAAGGCAAGCCGTGCCCTGGGGGACGCTCTTGGGGGCGTATTCCGTCGCGGCGATCTCGACGACGGTTTCTGGCAGCGGGTCGAGGATGCCCTGATCGCCGCCGATGTCGGGGTGGCCCCCAGCGTGGGTGTCGTGGAGCGGGCCCGGGAGCGGAAGCCGGAGGACCCGCAGGAGGCGTTGGAGGCGGTGCGCGCCGAATTGCTCGCCGCGCTCGAGTCCGACGACCGGGACCTCCGCCTTCTCTCCAAGCCATCGGTCATCGTGGTCGTCGGGGTGAACGGTGTCGGGAAGACCACGACGATCGCCAAGCTGGCCGCTCTCGTCGGGAACGACGGCCGGCGGGCCCTGCTCGGCGCCGCCGACACCTTCCGCGCCGCCGCCGATGCCCAGCTGCGGACTTGGGCCGACCGGGTGGGGGTCGATGTCGTCGGCGGTCAGCCGGGATCGGATCCGGCCGCCGTCGCCTTCGATGCCTACAACGCCGCCAAGGGACGCGGCGCCGACGTGCTGGTGGTGGACACCGCGGGAAGGCTCCACTCCAAGCACAACCTCATGCAGGAACTGGGCAAGGTGGTGAGGGTCCTGCAGCGCGAGGCCGGGTCGATCGACGAGGTCCTCCTCGTCCTCGATGCCACCGCCGGTCAGAACGGGCTCGCCCAGGCCCGGGTGTTCACCGAGGCCGTGGGGGTCACCGGGATCGTGCTCACCAAGATGGACGGGACGGCGCGAGGCGGGATCGCCGTCGCCGTCGAGCAGGAGCTTGGTGTCCCGGTGAAGCTGGTCGGGGTGGGGGAGAGGATCGACGATCTGGTCAGGTTCCAACCGGGCGCCTATGTCGACGCCCTCCTGGCGGAAGCATGACCGATCCGTTGATGGACGAAGCTCGCCAGGCTGCGGAGCGGCGCCTACGCCCCCTACTCCGGTTTCAGGGTGGGGGCGGCGCTGCTCGCCGAGGATGGGACCGTGTACACCGGCGCCAACGTCGAGAACGCCGCCTACCCGTCGTCATCGTGCGCCGAGGCGACGGCGGTCGGCACCGCCGTCTCCGCAGGAGCGCGCCAGTTCCGCGCAGTGGCGGTGGCGTGCATCGATGCGACCACGGTGGAGGGCGCCTACCCATGCGGACGGTGCAGGCAGATCCTGCTCGAGTTCGGGGTACCCCGTGTGCTGGTGGGCACCGCCGAGGGCGAAGTTCGGGAGCACTCGCTGGACGAGTTGCTCCCTCACGGATTCAAGCTCGACAGTTGATACGGCCCGAGATGCTCGCCGAGCCGCAGCGTGACCTGACCCCAGAAGACGCCGCCACCCGGTTGCGGGAGGCGGCTCTGCCTGTCTTGGCTCCCGCCCGATGAGTGACATCGGCTCGGTGAGCTCGCCCAGCGGCGAGCTCGAGATCTCATTGCTGCTGGATGGAGCGCCCGGCTACCGGGTCATCCATAAGGGAGCCGAACTGATCGCCCCTTCCCGGCTGGGCGTGTCGCGGGCAGATGCGACCTTCGAATCCGGGATGCGGCTGGTCGGAGTATCCGATCCGACGACCATCGACCGTGCCTACGAGCTTCCCCATGGCAAGAAGAGAGTTCGGCGGGAGCACGGTGTCGAGCGGATCTTCCAGTTCGAGGCGAAGATGGGCGGTCTGCTCGATGTCGTTGTCCGGGCGCACGACGACGGCGTCGCCTTCCGCTATCGATTTCCCGAGATGACGCCTGGGCCCGTAACGGTCACCGGTGAAGTGACGACGTTCTCCTTGGCACGGGGGGGGAAGGCATGGATGCAGCCATGCCAAACACCCGGGCAGTTCGCCCCGGCGTATGAGAATTTCTTTGCGGATGGGATCCCCATCGGCACAGCTACGACCTCGCCCGGTTGGTGCTTCCCGGCGTTGTTCAACACTGGAGAAAAGTGGCTGCTGATCACAGAATCGGACCTCGATGCCGGTTATGTCGGGAGCAGGCTCGCTGCGGAACCGACGGACAACACGTACCGGGTGACGCCGCCTCTGCCCGCCGAGGGCGAAGGGATCGGCGCCGTGGAGCCGGCGCATCGGCTCCCCTGGCTGATGCCGTGGCGGGTGATCATCGTTGGGGAGACGCCCGGCGAAGTCGCCGAATCGGACCTGGTCGACGACCTCGCCACACCGACTCGTCTCGACGACATTGGCTGGGTCCGCCCCGGGCGGGTCTCCTGGAGTTGGTGGTCGGACCATGACAGCCCCAAGCACCTCACCAGTCTCTACCTCTACCTGGAGTTGGCCGAGCGGATGGGTTGGGAGTACACGCTGGTCGACGCCAACTGGGACAGTCACCCCGAGGCGGAGATGCGCCGTTTCGTGGAGGATGCCCGGTCCCGTGGTGTCGGCGTCTTGCTCTGGTACAACTCGGGGGGCCCGCACAACACGGTCGGGGAGCGCCCCAGGGACCGGATGCACCAGCCCGACATCCGAAGGAGCGAGATGTCGAAGCTCGCCGACTGGGGCGTGGCGGGGATCAAGGTCGACTTCTTCCACTCGGACAAGCAGGATTCGATCAGCCGATATCTCGGCATACTCGAGGACGCCGCGGCGCACCGGCTGATGGTCCTTTTCCACGGCTGCACCATCCCACGAGGCTGGTCGCGTACGTGGCCCAACCTGATGACCATGGAGGCGGTGCGCGGTGCCGAGGCCTACACCTTCGACCCGGACTTCGCCGCCGAGGCGCCCCGCCAGCACACCATCTTGCCTTTCACCAGGAACGTGGTGGGATCGATGGACTACACGCCGGTCACGTTCAGCCACCACGCCCATGGCCGCAGGACCACCGATGCCCACGAACTGGCGCTGACGGTGGTGTTCGAATCGGGTCTGCTCCACCTAGCCGACAGGGCCGACGTCTACCTTGGTTTGGCGGAGGGGGCGCGCTCTTTCCTCGCCGCCGTCCCAGCCGCCTGGGACGAGACCCGAGTCCTCGCCGGCGAACCCGGGCGGTTCGCCGTCGTGGCGCGCCGGAGGGATGGCGACTGGTGGATCGGTGGGGTCAACGGCCAGGACGCACCGCAGCACCTGCGCCTGGACACCGGGTTCATGGACGGACACTCGGGCACGATGCTCGGCGACATGGCCACTGGGTTCGCCGCCAGCGAGGTCGAAGCAGGCGGGGCCATCGATGTCGAGATGGCACCGTTCGGCGGTTTCGCCGCATGGCTTCAGGCCAGCTCCTGATGGCTCAGCTCGCCGCCCATGCCCCCGGGCGGGTCAACCTGATCGGCGAGCACACCGACTACAGCGGCGGCCTCGTCCTCCCGATGGCGATCGACCTCGGGGTGACCGTGGTCGGCGACTCCGGAGGGAGCGAGATCGTGCTTCGGTCCCGCGATCATGCCGGCGACGTCCGGCTGCCCGCGGCTGGTGGCGGGGACACGGCGCCGACCGGGTGGGGCCGCTACGTGGCGGCAGTGGTCGCCGAGCTGGCCGAGTGCCGGCCGGCCAGCCGTCGGTTTCACCGGTGAGATCAGTTCCGACCTTCCCGAGGGCACCGGGCTCTCCTCGTCGGCGGCGCTCCTGGTTGCCGTCGCCTATGCGCTGTGCGCCGCCGCCGGCGAGGAACTGGATCCGATGGAGATGGCGCTGCTGTGCCAGCGCGCCGAGCAGCGGGCCGTTGGGGTGCCGGTGGGGGTGATGGACCAGGCGGCGTCGATCCTCGGTCGCGAGGGGCATGCGGTGTTGCTCGACTGCGGGTCGCTCGAGCACCGGCTGGTCCCCTTGCCGCCGACGCTGGCGGTGCTGGTGGTGGATTCGGGCATCTCCAGGCAACTCGAGCAATCGGGCTATGCCCAACGGCGCAGCCAGCTCGAGGAGGGTCTGGAGGCCTTGGGGATCGACCGCCCTCGCATCTGTCACCGGCCGACCTGCCGAGCCCTCCCGGCGGCGTACCCGAACTGCTCTACCGCCGGGTGCGTCATGTGGTCACCGAGAACGACCGGGTGCGTCAGACGGTGGCGGCCTTGGACTAGCCGGAGGGGGTCCGGACCGAGCCGAGCTGGGCAGACTGTTCGAGGAGAGCCACGCCAGCCTGAGGGACGACTACGAGGTGTCACTCCCCGAGATAGACCTGCTGGTGGACATCGCAATGAGTGAGGGGGCGGTAGCCGCCCGGCTCACCGGCGGCGGTTTCGGCGGAGCCATCGTGGCGTTGGTCGACGCCGATGGCGCCGCCGGCGTTGGGGGAGCGCATCGCCGCCCGCTATCGGCTGGCGACCGGGCTGGAGGCAACCTCCCGTGTCGTCCGGGCCTCGGGTGGCGCAAGCGTCGAGTACCTGTCCAACCAGCCTTGAGCAACAGCGGTCAGCGCTGTCCGAGTGCCTCGATCAGCTTGGGGACGACCTTGTGGACGTCACCCACCACCCCCAGGTCGGCGATCCCGAAGATGGGGGCCTCTGGGTCCTTGTTGATGGCCACGATGATCTTGGAGTCCTTCATCCCGACGAGATGCTGCATCGCCCCGGAGACACCGGCTGCGATGTAGACGTCGGGCTTGACCGTCTTCCCGGTCTGGCCGACCTGCTTGGCGTACGGGACCCATCCGGAGTCGACGATCGCCCGGGTGGCGCCGCTGGCGGCGCCGAGCACCTTGGCCAGGTCCTCGATCAACTGGTAGCCCTCGGCCGAGCCGAGACCCCTGCCGCCGGTGACCACGACGGCGGCGTCCTCGAGTTGAGGGCCTTCGCGCTCCTCTACATGGCTCTCCAGTATCCGCCCGGTTGAGCGACCGGTGTCCGGCAGGTCCGACGGCGACGACTTCGGGGGCAGATCCCTCGCCCGGCTGGGCGGGGAACGACTTGGGACGGACCACCACCAGGTAGGGCGACTCCCCGGTGAAGCGGGTCGTGACCAGTTGGGTGCCACCGAAGATCTCGTTGGTGACGGTGACGGCCGTCTTCGCCCTGGGAGACGTCGACCGCGTTGGAGATGACCGAGCTGCCCAGACCGGGCCGAGAGCCGGCCGGCGACATCCCGGTCGGTGTACGCCTGGCCGAAGAGGATGAGGTCGGGGCGGTGTTGCTCGACCAGCTCGGCGAGCGCGGCGGCAACGGGTGCGGCGGGGAGGGAGTCCCCGGTGTCGATGTGGAACACACGCGAGGCGCCGTGGGCGCCGACGGCGGCGAAAGCTTCGTCGGAGCCGGTGCCCAGGTATATCGCCGCGACCTCGTCGCCGAGTTGCGCAGCCTTGGTCAGCAGCTCGAGCCCAAGCGTGCCCGGAGCACCATCGGATTCCTCGACGAAAGCCCAGACGGTTGACAAAGCCACCTCAGATCACCTTGGCCCGTTCCAGCAATTCGACGATGCGAAGGTGGGCATCGCCTCCGTCCTCGATCTTCTCGCCCGCCTGCCGCTCCGGCGCGGCAGAGACCTCGACGACCTTTTGGCTCGACGTCGATCTCCACATCGAGGTCGGCTGCGGCGAGTTGATCGATCGGCTTCTTCTTGGCGTCCATGATCCCCTTGAAGGTCGGGTATCTGGGCTCGACCACTCCGGCGGTGACCGAGACGAGGGCGGGTGTGGAGGCCTCGACCAGGTCGTAGCCGCGGTCGGTCTGGCGGTGGATCCGGACCGCCTCTCCTTCGACCTCGACGTGGTTGGCGTAGGTGAGGGCGGGAACATCGAGCAACTCGGCGATCTGCTGGGGGACGACGCCCGAGTAGCCGTCGGTCGACTCGGTGCCGGCGATCAGCACGTCGAATCCCTCGCGCTGCGCCGCGGCGGCGAGCACCCTGGCGGTCGTCAGTGCGTCGGCGCCCTTCAATGCCTCGTCATCGATCACCACAGCCTTGTCGGCGCCCATCGCCAGCGCCTGGCGGATCCCCTGCAGCGATCCCGCCGGGCCCATGCTCAGCAGGGTGAGGGTGCCTTCGGTGGCGGCCGCGAGTTGCAGGCCCATCTCCACCCCGTAGCGGTCGGTGTCATCGAGCACCTGGTCGTTCGGTCTGACCAGGAGATGGGTCTCAGGGTCGAGCCTCGAGGGGCTCGCCGGGTCGGGGATCTGCTTGACGCACACCACCACCTGCATCGATGGATCGCTCCTTGGATCGGGCGGCGATGGTAACTGCCCCGTCGAGCGGGCCTTTCGGCGAGGTCAGACCGGGGTGAGCTCCCCGCTGCGCGCCACCGAGCCCCAGAACCGCCCACTGTCGCGCACCTTGCGCTCGAGCGTGTCGTAGTCGACGTGGACGATCCCGAAGCGCTGGTGGAATCCGTGCGCCCACTCGAAGTTGTCCATGAGCGACCAGACGAAGTAGCCGCGCAACGGCACGCCCCGCTCGATCGCATCCAGGGCGGCGCCAAGATGGCTGCGCAGATAGCTGACCCGCTCCGGGTCCTTGGTGGGCTCGTTGTCGTCAGCCGGGTAGGAGGCACCGTTCTCGGTGATGAAGAGCGGCAGGTCCCCGGTACGCGAGGCCACGAACTCGAGGGTCTCGGTGAGTCCCTCCGGGTAGACCTCCCACCCCATCAAGGTCAGGTCCATGCTGCTCGATGTCGAGTGCGGGGAGGAGCGGCGACCGTACCCAGTTCCTCGTGTAGTAGTTGACACCGAGAAAGTCGATCGGACGGGCGATCAACTCCATGTCGCCGTCGAGGATCTCGCTGCGGTCCCATCCCCAGTCACGGAGCCCATCCTCGGGGTACCCGCGCCCCGTGATCGGATCGAGGTACCAGCGGTTCTCCTGGTCGTTGGCCACCGCCGCAGCTTCCTGATCGAGCAGGTGCAGTGGTGGCGGGGTGCTTGGGTGTGAAGTTGAGCACGATCCCGACCTGGGCTTGCGGCGCCGCCGCCCTGATCGCCTCGACGGCGAGGCCGTGCCCGACCAGCAGGTGGTGTGAGGCGGCTACCGCCGCCGATCGAGTCGGTGCGACCGGGGGCATGTTCGCCTCCCCGGTAGCCATGGTTGGAGACGACGTGCGGCTCGTTGTGGGTGATGATGTGGTGGACGCGGTCTCCCAGCCTGCCAGCCACTACCGAGGCGTACTCGGCGAAGGCCTCTGCGGTGGCGCGCACCGGCCAGCCCCCGGCGTCCTCGAGCACCTGGGGCAGGTCCCAGTGGTAGAGCGTCATGAACGGCTCGATGTCGTTTGCGAGCAGTTCGTCAACCAGCCGGTCGTAGAAGTCGAGCCCGGCGGCGTTCACCGGCCCGGTTCCGTCGGGGATGACCCGGGGCCAGGCCACCGAGAAGCGGTAGGCATTGAGACCCAGGTCGGCCATGAGGGCCACGTCCTCGCGATAGAGGTTGTAGTGGTCGCAGGCGACGTCGCCGGTGTGCCCGTCACGAACCCGCCCAGGGGTGTGGGCGAATCGGTCCCAGATGCTCTCGCCGCGGCCGTCGGCTTCGACCGCCCCTTCGATCTGATAGGAGGCAGTGGCCGCCCCCCAGATGAAGTCGGGGGGGAAATGAGACTGCTCACTCGTGCCTCCTGTCATTGAGTGAACGGAAACATAGGGGTCATGCGTATCGCTTCGGTTCTCACCGCAAGCAATGAAGTCCACGGGGCCGCACTCGTGGCGACCACCGGCACTTCGCATACGCCGAAAATGATGCGCCGCTATCGTCGCCGGGAGAGGGGCCCGCGGTGAGGAGGAGGTAGGGATGTATCCCGCGCCGTTCGAGTACTCGGCGCCACGGAGCCTCGACGAGGCATTGGCGCAGTTGGCGGAGGTGGGCGAGGAGGGGCGGGTCCTCGCCGGCGGTCAGAGCCTCATCCCGATGATGAAACTGCGGCTCGCCGAGCCGGCACACCTGGTCGACATAAACCGTATCCCCGATCTCGATCAGATCGGCGTCGACAACGGGCACCTCAGCATCGGGGCACTGGTCCGGCATGCCCAGATGGCGTCGTCCGACGTCGTATCGGAGCACAGTTCGCTGATGGCGAGCGCCGCCCCCTGGATCTCAGATCCGCTGGTGCGGAACCGGGGGACCCTGTGCGGGTCGGTGGCGCATTGCGACCCCGAGGGTGACTGGAACTCGGTGATGCTGGCTCTCGGCGCCACCGTGGTGGCCCGTTCGACCGACGGCGAGCGCCGCATCCCGATCTCCGAGTTCGCGGTCGACTTCTTCACCAACTCGCTCCAGCCGGGGGAGATGGTGGTTGGAGTGGAGGTGCCAAAGGACGGCCCCCGGTCGGGCGGGAGCTACCTCAAGCTGGAGCGGAAGATCGGCGACTACGCCACCGTCGGCGTGGCCACCCAGATCGACCTCGACGACGCGGGAAAAATCGCCTCGGCCGGACTGGCTCTCACCAGCGTCGGGTCGATCAACATCGCAGTCTCCGAGGCCCCGCGGATGATGACGGGAGAGGAGCCCACCGCCGGAACTCTTCTCCGAGGTGGGCAACCTCGCCTCGATGATGTGCGGTCCCGAGGACGATGTGCGCGGTCCCGCCGAGTACAAGCGGGCGGTGGTCAAGACCTACACGGAGCGGGGTTTCGCCAAGGCGCTGGTCACGGCGCAGCAGGAGGTGGCGTGATGCAGGTCTCGGTGACTGTCAACGGGGCCGCATACGAGCGCGAGGTCGAGCCGCGCAAGCTCCTGGTCGACTTCATCCGGAGCGATCTGGGCCTGACCGGGACCCACATCGGTTGCGACACCACCAACTGCGGGGCCTGCACCGTCCTGGTGGATGGGGTTCCCATGAAGTCGTGCACCATGTTGGCCGTCCAGGCCGACGGATCTTCGCTTCGCACCGTCGAGGGCCTCAAGCAGAACGGCCAGCTTCACCCGATACAGGCCGCCTTCAAGGAGCACCACGGGCTGCAGTGCGGCTTCTGTACCCCGGGGATGATGCTGGTCGGCACCGCCCTGATCGAAGAGAACCCATCTCCCACCGACGATGAGGTGCGGTGGGCGATCTCGGGCAACATCTGCCGCTGCACGGGTTACACCACCATCGTCACCGCCATCCAGGCGGCGGGTGAGACGATGGCCGCCACGAGGATCGAGGAGATGGCATGACCACCACCATGGAACCTCGCACCACTGCCGAGATCGGGGGTATCGGTCATTCGGTTCGTCGCAAGGAGGACGACCGCTTCATCCAGGGCGCCGGTCGCTATGTGGACGACATCGTCCTCCCCGGGATGCTCCACATGGCCATCCTCAGATCTCCGCTGGCCCACGCCCGGATCGTCTCGATCGACGCCAGCGAGGCGGAGGCGCTCGACGGTGTGATCGCCGTCGTCACCGGCGAGTTGATGGCGGCGCACAACCTGGCGTGGATGCCGACGCTGTCCGGCGACACCCAGGCGGTCCTCGCCACCGACAAGGTCCGCTACCAGGGGCAGGAAGTGGCGGCGGTGATCGCCACCGACCCGTACATCGCCCGCGACGCCCTCTCGCTCATCAACGTCGACTACGACGAGCTCCCCGTGATCGTCACCCCGCAGCGCGGCCTGGAGCCCGATGCCCCGCTCATCCGTGACGAGAAGGAGGGCCAGACCGACAACGTCGCCTACACATGGGAGACCGGTGACAAGGCGGGCACCGACGCCGCCTTCGCCGCAGCCGACAAGGTGGTGACGCTGGAGACCTTCTACCCGCGGTCGCACCCGGCGCCTCTGGAGACATGCGGGGTGCTCGCCGACATCAACCCGGCGACCGGGCAGGCGACCATCTACCTGACCAGCCAGGCGCCCCACGCCCACCGGACGCTCTTCGCCCTGGTGGCCGGGCTGCCCGAGCAGAACATCCGGATCATCTCCCCCGACATCGGCGGCGGGTTCGGGAACAAGGTGCCCATCTACCCGGGGTACGTGGTGGCCACCGCCGCCTCGCTCCTGCTGGGCAAGCCGGTGAAGTGGGTGGAGTCGCGCTCGGAGAACATCATCTCGACCGGGTTCGCCCGTGACTACCACATGCGGGGCGAGCTGGCGCTGGACGCCGACGGCCGGATCCTGGCGATGCGGGCATCGATCCTCTCCGACCAGGGCGCCTTCTACGCCGATGCCCAGCCCAGCAAGTTCCGCGCCGGGCTGTTCCACATCTGCACCGGGAGCTACGACATCCCGGTGGCGCACGTCTCCGCCAAAGGGGTGTTCACCAACAAGGCGCCGGGGGGAGTGGCCTATCGGTGCTCGTTCCGGGTGACCGAGGCGTCGTACCTGGTCGAGCGGCTGGTGCAGAACGCCGCCTACGAGTTGGGGATGGATCCCGCCGAGTTCCGAAGGCGCAACTTCATCCGATCCGACCAGTTCCCCTACAAGTCGGCCACCGGGTTCGTCTACGACTCGGGCGACTACCACGCGCGCGCTCGACCTGGCGCTGGAGATGGCCGACTACGAGGGCTGGCAGCAGAAGAAGGCCGAGCCGCATCCCGATGGCAAGCTGATCGGGGTGGGCATCGCCTCCTTCACCGAGGTGGTCGGCGCCGGGCACTCCAAGGAGTACGACATCGCCGGGCTCAAGATGTTCGACTCGGCCGAGCTCCGCGTCCATCCCACCGGCAAGGCGATCCTCAAGCTCGGGGTGAAGAGCCAGGGGCAGGGTCACGAGACCACCTTCGCCCAGATCGTCGCCGAGGAGCTTGGGATCCCGGCGAGCGACATCATGGTGCAGGAGGGGGACACCGACAACACCCCGTACGGGCTGGGCACATACGCCTCGCGCTCCACGCCGGTCGGCGGCGCCGCCACCGCGGTGGTCTCCCGCAAGATCAGGGAGAAGGCGAAGACGATTGCCGCCCATCTGCTGGAGGCCGCCGAGGAGGACCTGGAGTGGGAGCCGGGGCGGTTCTTCGTCAAGGGCTCGCCCGACCAGGGCGTGACCATCCAGGACATCGCCTTCGCCGCCTACACCAACCTCCCCGACGGGATGGAGGCGGGGTTGGAGGGGGTCCACTATTACGACCCGCCCAACATGACCTACCCCTTCGGCACATACGTCGTCGTGGTCGAGGTCGACCCGGGCGATGGCACCTGGAAGGTCCTCCGCATGGTTGCGGTGGACGACTGCGGTGTGCGGATCAACCCGATGATCGTCGCCGGCCAGATCCGCGGCGGGTTGGCCGAGGGATTCGCCAAGGCGAACAACCAGTGGATCACCTTCGACGAGGAGGGCAACTGCATCGGCACCAACTTCCTCGACTACCTGGTGCCGACGGCCTGGGAGACGCCACGGTTCGAGCTGGGGGCGACGGTGACCCCGTCGCCGCACCACCCGATCGGGGCAAAGGGGGTCGGAGAGTCGGCCACGGTGGGGTCGCCCGCCGCCTACGTCAATGCCGTGATCGACGCCCTATGGTCATCGGGGGTGAAGAACATCGACATGCCTGTTCTGCCACACCGGGTGTGGGGCGCCATCAACGGCGTCGAGGTGGGCCCTTGAGCGGCGGACGGCGGACACCAGACCTCGGTCCTTGAGCACACTCCGGCGTGCCGCCGAGTTGCAGGAGACCGGTCAGCCGTTCGTGCTCGCCACGGTCGTGTGGCGGCGGGCACCGTCATCCGGGCGACAGGGATCCAAAGCGATCATCAGTCCGGCCGGGGACGTTGAGGGGTGGCTCGGGGGGGCATGCGCCGCTCCAACCGTGGTGAGGCGCGCCCTCGAATCGCTCGAAGACGGGAAGCCCCGTGTTCTCGTGCTCGGCGAGCACGACTCGCGGGAGGGTGTCGAGGTCGTGCCGATGGCGTGCGAGTCGGAGGGTGCCATGGAGGTCTATCTGGAGCCGGTCCTGCCAACACCCGAGTTGGTGGTGGTGGGCGATTCACCCATGGTCGGAGCCCTGGTCGAGATGGCCGCGGTGCTGGGATGGCGATCACGCTCGGTCGACAGCCCCGACCATCGGTGCGGTCGGCGAGGGCGGGTTCGTTGTCGTCGCCACCCAGGGCCACTACGACGAGCCGGCGCTGGTGGCAGCGCTGGCTTCACCGGCCGCCTTCATCGGCTTGGTTGCATCGGGGAAGCGGGCATCATCGGTGCTCGAGGCGTTGCGGGCGGAGGGCGTGGACGAGGAGTCGTTGGCCAGGGTCCGGGCGCCCGCCGGTCTCGATCTGGGTCACACCAGCCACGAGGAGGTGGCGGTGGCCGTGCTGGCCGAGTTGGTCGCGCTGCGGGCCGCCAGCCGGTGCCGCGT
Source organism: uncultured Actinomycetes bacterium (assembly GCA_963733905.1). Classification (GTDB taxonomy): domain Bacteria; phylum Actinomycetota; class Acidimicrobiia; order Spongiisociales; family DATADW01; genus DATADW01. The sequence continues at coordinate 516,059 of CAVTEU010000006.1, forward strand.
CGCCCGCCGTGGTGCTCCCGGAGGTGGCAATCGACCCGGTCTGCGGGATGGAGGTCGACCCGGCGACCGCCCGGTTCTCGGCGGAGCACGAGGGGATCACCTATTGGTTCTGCGCGGCCGGGTGCCAGCGGCGGTTCGAGGAGGACCCCCTCGTCTACCTGTGAGCTCGACACGCCAACCCAGGGTTGCCAGCTACGCACGGGTAGTCCCCAACCCTGGGTTGGGCGCTCAGATCACATGGGTTTCCGGACGAGCGGCGGCTGAGGCGAATCGATCCACGGAGAGTGGGCTGAGATCGAGCGGCGGCTCCAATCCAAGCGCCAGGCGAGGCCAGATACTCGCCGACCACCGGCGCCTGCTGGAAACCGTGACCCGAGAACCCGGTGCCGTAGAGCAGACCCTTGGGTTCGGCGGCGGCGCCGATGACTGCGTTGTGGTCGGGGGTCATCTCGTAGTACCCCCACCAGCCGGGGCGAATCCCGAGGTCCGCCAGCAGCGGCAGACGGTGGGTGGCGAAAGGCGCCAGCTCCTCCAGGGTCGTCTGCCGCCCACCGAAGAGCAAAGACTTGCCCTCGCGCTGAAAGTAGAAGCCGGTGTCGAAGTCGATGGTCAGCGGCAACTCGTGGGGGAGGGGATCGCCTGGCTCGGTCAGCCAGACATGGCGCGGCTCCGGTGTCACCGGTAGGTGGAGCCCCACCGCTGCGGCCAGATCCACCGACCACACACCGGCGGCGATTATCACCAGCGGTGACGAGACCGGGCCCATCTGGTGGATACCCCGGTCACCCTTCCTTCCTCGACGGTCACCGCGGTGACCTCGCACCCCTGGATCACCCGAGCCCCGCGGCGGGTCGCGGCTCCGGCATATCCCTGGCCCACGCTCTCGGGGGTGGCGTAGCCGTCTATCGGGCAGAAGGTGGCTCCAGCCAGGTCGTCCGTGGCCAGTTGGGGGACGATGCGGGCGATCTCATCGGGACCGAGCATCTCCGACGGGACACCGAGCCGGTGTTGCAACTCGAGCGCCTCCCGGAACTGCGGCAGCGAGCCCGAACCGACCATGATCAGGTAGCCCCACTGCTTGAAGTCGATGTCCACGCCGATCTCGTCGCCGAATCGCTCGAAGCGGCGGATGTTCTCCAGGGCCATCCTGATGTTGAGCTCATCGGAGAACTGGGCGCGGATGCCCCCAGCCGCCTTGCTGGTGGAGCCGGCGCAGAGCGTGTCCCTTTCCAACAACAGGACATCCCGGCATCCAGCCGCCGTGAGGTGGTAGAGGGCACTGGCACCGGTCACGCCCCCACCGACGACGACGACGGCAGCGGTTTGGGGGAGATCGGGCAACAGCGAGGCTCCGGGTGAGGAGGGAGGCGGATGGTACTGTCGGCCGCCGATGGGGGCTCCTCTCTGATACGTGTCGCGATCTCCGGGGCGCCCGGTCGTCTCGCCACCGCGGTGGCCGAGGCCGTCGAGGCCGCCGACGACCTCGAGCTCACCGGCGCCTACAACCCGAACCGCGGGGGCAGTCCATTCGCCGGTTTGGAGGTGGTTGCCGACCCCGATGAGGTCGAGGCCGACGTGGTGGTCGAGTCGACCAACCCGACGGTGGTCATGGACAACCTCCGCGCTTGGCGCCGGCGTGGGTTTGGAGCCGTGGTCGGGACATCTGGGTTCACCGAGGAACGGCTCGACGAGCTGCGCCGGCTCTGGGGGGACGAAAGACCGGGCTGTCTGGTGGTGCCCAACTTCTCGGTGGGGGCGGTGCTGATGGCGCGCTTCGCCGAGCTGGCCGCGCCCCACTTCGAGCAGGCCGAGGTGATCGAGCGCCACCACGCCGACAAGCCCGACGCCCCGTCGGGCACGTCTTTGAACACCGCCTCACGGATCGCCGCTGCAGGGGGGTCCTCCTCGACCGCCTCCTCGGAACTCGTCGCCGGGGCGAGGGGTGCCGACGTGGGCGGGGTGAGAGTCCACTCGGTCCGCCTGGAAGGTGTCATCTCGTATCAGGAGGTCGCCTTCTCCAACAGCGGTGAGTTGTTCTCGGTGATCCACCAGAGCACCACCTATGCGTCCTTCGCCCTGGGCGCGGTTCTTTCCATCCGGCATGTGGTCGGCGCCGCCGGCGTGGCCGTGGGGCTCGACCAGGTGCTCGGTATCTGAGATCAGGGAACGAGGACGGGGAGGGCGGCGTCGAGCAGCCGCGTGAACCGCTCTCTGGGCGGCGGTGGCGGTTTCCTGCACCTCGTCGTGTGACAGCGGGTTTGCCGACATCCCGGCGGCGAGGTTGGTCACCAGCGAGATACCGACAACCCTGCGCACCCATGTGACGGGCCGCGATCGCCTCGGGCACCGTCGACATCCCCACCAGGTCGGCGCCGAGACGGCGTGCCATCTCCACCTCGGCGGGCGTCTCGTATGCGGGACCGAGCAGCCAGGCGTAGACACCGCTGCCGAGTGGCTCGCCCAGGCCCGCCGCGGTTTCCGCCAGCCGCTGGCGGAGCCCGGCGGTGTACACCTCGGTCATGTCGGGGAACCGCAGCCCGAGCCGTTCGTCGTTGCGGCCCTGGAGCGGGGTGCGTCCTGTGAGGTTGAGGTGGTCTCGGATGACGACCAGGTCTCCCGGGGAGAGCCCTTCGCCGATGCCGCCGGCGGCGTTGGTGAGGACGACCGTGCGGCAACCGGCGAGGACCGCGGCCCGCACCCCAAAGACCACCTCGGCCAGGTCCCACCCTTCGTAGGCGTGTACCCGCCCGGTGAAGGCGAGCACCGGGTAGCCATTTGCCATCGCCGACACGAGGACACCGCCGTGCCCTTCGACCGCGGGGACCGGCATCCCCGGAATCTCGTCGTAACCCGACTCGATCGGGTCGGACAGCGTGGCGGCATAGCCGCCGAGTCCGCTACCCAAGACCAGGGCGAGATCGTGCCTGGTGCGCCCGGTGCGCTCGGCGATCAGGTCGGCGGCGGCCCGGACCGTCTCGAATCGTGCCGCCGGGTGTGGCTCGGGTGGCATCAGCCGACCCGTTCGATCACGAGAGGGTGGGTGCTCGGGGCATCGTCACCAATCTGCCATGCCCCGGCGAGGAACGGAGGCCGTGTCCTCCCACCGTTCCTGGGAGCGGTAGCGCACCCTGGCCAAGGGCTGTCCCTTGTCCACCCGGTCGCCCGCCTTGGCGAGGAGCGTGATCCCGACGCCATGGTCCACTTCGTCCTCCTTGCGTTCCCTGCCGGCACCTAGCCGCATCGCAGCCACCCCGACGGTACGGGCATCGCACCGCGTCACCCAGCCTGCACGTTCCGGCCGTCACCTCGGCGATCTCGGGTGCCGACGGGAGGCCGGCCGGATCGTCCACCACCGAGGTGTCGCCGCCCTGGGCGGCGACGACACGGCGGAAGGCGTCGAGCGCAGCACCCGACTCGATGGCGCCTGCGACCGAGAGCGCCGCCTCGTCCGGCGAGCCGGTCGATGCCCGCCGCGATGAGCATCCGGGCGGCCAGGTCGGTGACCAACTCGACGAGGTCGTCGGGCCCTTCCCCGCGCAGCACCTCGATCGACTCGGCGACCTCGTTGGCGTTGCCCACCTCCAGCCCCGAGCGGCTCGCTCATGTCGGTCAGGACCGCCTCGACGGTCAGCCCGTGTGCCGCCCCCAGCCCGACCATGGTGGTCGGCCAGCAGGCGGGCGCGCTCGATGTCGCCCATGAACGAACCCGACCCCACCTTGACATCGAGCACGAGGGCGTCGAGATCCTCGGCGAGCTTCTTCGACATGATCGACGAAGCGATCAGTGGGATCGAGGGCACGGTGCCGGTGGCGTCTCGCAGCGCATATAGCCGCCTGTCGGCGGGGACGAGGCTTTCCGACTGGCCCGCCAGGACCAGACCCTCGGCGGCGAGCACCTGGTTGAACCGATCGGGGTCGAG